>JAFYPQ010000048.1 GCA_017559955.1 Bacteroidales bacterium | reverse complement strand
GCAGCAGCACGAGTCATCATTACTGAACATACAACAGCCTCTTTGGGGTTGATAAGTTCAATGTTGTCAAATTTAAGATCACCTACGTATGTTGATTTTCCAAGACCTAAAGACTCTACATTAACGATCAATTTCTCTGGAATTTCAGTGTAGATAGCTTTTGCTTTAAGACGACGCATTTTAAGAACCAATTTACCTCCGGCTTTAACACCCTCAGCGTGTCCTTCAAGAACAACGGGAACAGCCATAACGATAGGTTTCTCTTTAGAGATTTCAAGGAAATCCAAGTGAAGGATGTTTCCTGTTACAGGGTGGAATTGTGCATCTTTAAGCACAGCCATAACCTCTTTCTCTCCTATTTTAAGCTCAACAGCAAAGATGTCAGGAGTGTAGATAAGTTTGCGAACAGCCTCAGTTGAAACTTTGAAATCGGTAACGATCATACCTTTTCCATCTTTCAATGCTACGCATTTCTCACCCTCTTTCAGCTCGCCATTGTAAGGGAATTCAACTATTTTTCCGCCATTAAGAACTGCGGGAATCATGTTCTCTTTACGAAGAGATTTGCTCTCTTTTTTACCTAAGTTTACACGAGGAGAGCCTTCTAATTTAAAAGTTTTCATTGTTTAAAAATTTTGTGTTACTAAAAATTAAGTTTATTTACTCCTTAATTTCCCATCGCACGGAATACTAAAAAGCGATGCAAAGGTACAAATAATATTTTATTCGGGCAATAGCCTAAAATATTAATTTATAGAATTCTTTTTTCGCAAAAAATGAATACCTTTGCAAAATAATATAAATAACGGAATACAAATAATAATATACATATGGAACAACGTAAAGTAAGAGTGCGTTTTGCACCAAGTCCTACAGGACCATTACATATTGGCGGAGTAAGAACTGCATTATATAACTATCTATTTGCAAAACAACATGGAGGAGATATGATTCTTCGTATTGAAGATACCGACTCACAACGTTTTGTGCCCGGAGCTGAAGATTATATAATATCGTCGTTAGAGTGGTTAGGAGTAAAGTTTGACGAAGGTGTTAATTATGGAGGAGAGTTTGGTCCATATCGCCAATCAGAACGTCGTGATATATATCGTAAATATGTAAACCAACTATTAGAGGCAGGTAAAGCCTATATTGCATTTGATACACCTGAGGAGTTGGAAGCAAAAAGAAACGAAATTTCAAATTTCCAATACGATGCTAAAACTCGAGGCACAATGCGTAACTCTTTGGTAATGGATAAAGCAGAAGTTGAAAAACTTATAGCTGATGGAGAGAAATATGTTGTTCGTATAAAAATTGAGCCAAATGAGGATGTGGTTGTAGATGATATGATTAGAGGTAAGGTAACTATAAACTCATCGGTGCTTGACGATAAAGTCCTTTATAAATCGGCTGATGACCTGCCAACATATCACTTGGCAAATATTGTAGATGACCACTTAATGGAGGTAACTCACGTTATAAGAGGCGAAGAGTGGTTGCCTTCTGCTCCCTTGCACGTTTTGCTATACAGAGCGTTTGGTTGGGAAGAGACAATGCCTCGATTTGCACACTTGCCATTGTTGTTGAAGCCCGAGGGTAACGGTAAATTAAGCAAGCGAGACGGAGACCGTTTAGGTTTCCCTGTATTCCCGTTAGAGTGGAAAGATCCTAAAAGCGGTGAAATTTCATCAGGATACAGAGAGAGTGGCTATCTGCCGGAGGCTGTGGTAAACTTCTTGGCTCTATTAGGATGGAATCCGGGGACAGAACAGGAACTGCTTTCGATGGAGGAGTTGATAAAACTATTCAATATAGAGAAATGCAGTAAAGCAGGAGCGAAATTCGATTACGAGAAAGGAAAGTGGTTTAACCACAAATATATACAAGAGAAGAGCGATACTGAAGTTGCAGAGATGTTTAAGCCTATTTTGTCGGATAAAGGGATAGATGTTGATGCTTATGATATTGAAAAGATTGTGTCGTTGGTAAAATCTCGAATAAATTTTGCAAAAGATTTATGGCAACAAACATCATTCTTCTTTGAGGCTCCCGAGAGTTATGCTGAAAAAGATATTCGCAAACGTTGGAAAGAGGGAATGCCACAAATAATAACAGAATTGGTCGCTCTTTTGGAGGGAGAAGAAAACTATGCATCCTCTGCATTGGAAGAGGTTGTTTTGGGTTGGATTGCCAAAAACGAATATCATTTAGGAAACACAATGAATGCTTTCCGTTTGGCAGTTGTAGGAGAGTGTCGAGGTCCGCATATGTTTGATATTACCGAGATAATAGGTAAAGACGAAACAATTGCTCGTTTAAAAGTTGCATTAGAGAAGATACAACCCATAGCATAAATATAATAAAGGTGATAAAAAGAGTTGCATATATAGCTCTATTACTTTTTGTAATATACCCCGCATCAGCACAAAAGCTGATGTGGGATATTGATTTTTTAGGCTACTTCGATAATAGGGAGTATAATACAGCCTTGACTTCGGATAAAACTTTGTTCGGAGTACGTATTTCTCCCGAAGTAGGAGTGGAGTTTGCCGATTCGCATCGTTTAATGGCGGGAGCAAGTTGGGTACAACCATTTGGTGCAGAAGTAAAAGAGAGTAAGATAACACCTACGTTATATTACAGATATGCTAAGAGAGGATTCTCTATGACCTTTGGACTGTTTCCCCGAACTCAACTTATAGAGAAACTTCCTTCATATTTGCAATATGATTCAATAGCAATATGTCGTCCGAATATAGCGGGAGCACTGTTTCAATATCAGGCAAAAAGAGGCTATGCCGAAGTGTATATCGATTGGACACAGATGCAAACAAAGATGCGTCGTGAGGCTTTTATGGTATTGGCTTCTGGACGATGGACTCCAAAAATATTTATCTTGGGAGGCTATTTTAATATGAACCATTTAGCTCGCTCTTCAAAACGTGTAGTAGGAGAGGCGGTAATGGATCATATCTCTATCTCGCCATATGTGGGGGCTGATTTGACATCTTTGGCCCCTAAATTAGATACACTCTCTTTAAGGGTTGGTTACTATGTGGGAATTGAACGCCACAGAGGAACAGGAGAAAAACATATTCCAAACGGACCTCTTGTAGAGTTTAATGTGGCGTGGAAATATTTGGGGTTGGATAATACATTCTATTACGGTGGCGATATGTTTCCTTTCTATGGACAATTCGCTGCACAGATGTATCAAGGCGATCCCTTTTATCGCTCAGATAAATGGTATAATCAAACCGATGTAAATATCTATTTTTATAGAAACAGCTTTGTGAATTGTTCGGCAAAATTATCATTCCATATATTACCGAACTCATTTAATTTTCAACAGCAACTGGCTGTGCGATTTAACTTAAATGAGACTATATGGAAAGATAAAGAGCTTCGAAAAAGCAGACCATATTTAAGGGAGATATATTAGACGCTGATTATTTCAAGCCTATACGGCGTTCAATCCAGTCGATAATCGTATTACGCAATTCTTCTGTTGTTTGGTCTAACGAATTAAAACATCCGAATTTGTGGTTGGCTTTCGAGTCAAATTCAGCCAATCTTCCAAGTACAAACTCAGGCTCTTCTGTGGGCTTTATATAAAGCAGTTGGCTGTAAGCACGGCGTAATTCGCAACGTCCCTGTTTGTATAGTATCAGGTACATTAACTCTTGAGGATTATACTGTTTGGCGTGGCGGAAACGATAGCGAAGGTTGTTTTCAAGATGTTCGGGGTGTGCTTCAAAGAAATCCTTATATATGCTCTTTAATAATGCTTTAGGAGTGTGGTATATTTTAATTATCTTTCCACGTTTGCCTATTAATTTGGCAGCATTAAGCATTGTTCCCTTGAATGTAACACGTTTACTGCCGTCTTTGCGATACTTAAACAAACCGTTAAAACGAATTATAAGAGAACTGTATTCTCTGCCATAACATACTACACCATCTTCAGTGAAGAAATCTTCGGGTTGAGTAGGAGCACTTAGAATAAGGTCGTCGTTAAACTCAATAAATCTTTCGCTTAAACCCGGGATACGCCAAGTCATAGACTCTAAACAAATAGAGTTGAATGTAGGCAAATATTGTTCGTATCCTTCGAAAATAACCTTGTGATCGACAATCTCAACGGGAATATGTCCCTCTGGAAAATACTTTTCAAGAAATGGCTCCACATTAGGATTTTGTTCGTCTGTAACGATATATATCTTATTAATCCAAGGGGCGAAACGGTTTATTGATGCTACGCAATACATTATCTCGCCAACGCTGGTGTAGCGAGTATCTCCTGCAATATCGTCTTTGGTGAGAGATTTGTTGTCTCCAAACATATCACGTTTGGCTCTGTGTCTGGGGTCGTTGCCATCAACCCAAGTTATTACGGCGTCAATTTTAGGATTATTTTTCATATTGTGATTTACAAGGGAATTTCTCATTAAAAGTAGAGATAAGCATTGCTCTCATTTGTTTATATCTTTCATCGGGTAACTTTACGTCATTAATGCACACGAGCTTGCGTTTTGGATTTATGATAAATTTATGAATAGAGCTAATACTTGAAATACCTACCGAGAATTGATGTTTCGATTGTCTTTTATTTATTATTCGTCCCTTTAAATAAACATAATTAGTAAAGAGGTATTGAGCTATGTTTGAGTTGGAACGAGTACGAGTTAATGAAGCCAGTATATCCTCTTTTACCGTATCGTATAACTCTTTGTTTTCGCTGCGGAACATTGGGGCACAAGTGTGTTGCGGACGTAAAAACATAAGTGATGGTTTAAGTCCAAGAGCTTTACGAGCAACACGGTCGGAGTTTCTACATATCTTTTTAAACATATCCAAAGCGAGAATATGTCTGCTCATCTTTATAATACCACGCCCGTCAATAAAAAAATCGGTTGGCTTGATGGGTTGCATAGGAAAGATGTCGTCATTGAAATATATAAACTCCTCACTCAGTCCTGCAATGTTGTGCAGGTGCATCTCTATTGTGTTGCTGTTGAATGTTGGTAAAAAATCTGCGGGTATGATATCCTTGTGCAGTACAACATTTACCTTATCACGATTTACCCATTCGGGAACCTGACTCTCGCCCGATACAACAAGGTGAATTTTTTGGATATATGGCATATTAACGGCTATACCACGAAACAGATATTTTAATGTCCCCCAATCTCTAAAACGCTTTTCAAGAATAGGGGTGTTTGTCTGTTTCGAGTACTCCTGCTGCCACAAGGGGTCAAGACCATTAACATAGGTTATTACAATATCCATTCTGTGTTGTGTTCTTTACAAAAAACAAATATAGTTAAAATATCGTATAGTCTCTTATTTATTGTTGCTTTTGTTTTTAAATAGTCGAGCCTGTTTTGCTGATGTATGTTTCCATCTTTTATGCGACCATAACCACAATTCCGGTGATTTGCGTATCATACTTTCAAGTTTTTCGGCATAACGACGTGTAATCTCATTTGGAGCAACAGACTCTTCTCCGTCATATATCTCAATAAAATTTAGATGATAACTATCTGCTGCACGACGTTCTATATCGATAAAATATACAGGAATACCAAAGCGTAATGCTAATTTTTCGCTACCGTCTATAAATGCTGTAGGCTGATTTAGAAAATCAATCCATTCGGTATCAGCTCTCAAAACCGGGCTTTGGTCGGAGATAAGACCCAATACCATATTGTGTCCTCTGTTTCTGTTCTTTATATAGTAACGTAGCGACTCTGCCATGGTTACAGGAACAATATTAGGAGCAAAACTACGAATACGCAGATAGAAGTGTTCGAAAACAGAATTTTTTAATGGGTGATACACACTTAAAAATTCACAATCGGTATCAATCCATCCCCACATCGGGAAAAACTCCCAACATCCAAAATGTGAAGCCATAGCTATCCAATCACGGTTCTTATTTTTTTCGATATGTTCTTTTGCACCACTGCAAATTAAAGCTTTACCATCTCGTTTTGGAGTTGCGTTTACAAGGGATATGGTATTTACAAACACCTCGGCAAGAGTTATATAATATCTCCGCATTATGTTTTGTCTCTCCAACTCCGATTTTTCGGGAAATGCATTTGCGAGGTTGCGAAGAATAACATCTCGTCGATAACCGATAAGTCGGAATATCCACGATAAGAAAGGTCTTATAACTCCAAAGCGAAACCAACGGGGCATAAAACGAACTATGCAACAGAGAACCCATAGAATGTTAAATGCCAACTTCTGACGCCATGTCAAACTGTTATAATGTTCCTCTATTTTATTCATAAACTTTAATAAATCGGTAGTGCAAAAATAACAAAATTACGGGATATCTCAAACTCGTTACGCATCAAAGCTGTTGCAAGTATTATTAAGCAAAATACAGCATACTTGTAACTCTTGTAGAGTAGGGTGTATTGTAAATTTGAATACCTTGATAATAAAGAAATCTGAAACGTTTTTCATGTAGTAACAAACAAACTTAATTGATAAAATTCAAAACCGCTTTTAAAGATGCAATTAAGAATAAAAAAGTGCCATTTTGTTATCTTGATATTGCAATTTTTTGTAATTTTGTAACGTGAATTCTTAAAAAATGTAAGCATATACGTTGCATTTATATTTGATGTAGTATGTTAATGTATTGTCTATTAAGAATTAATATCGAAAAAACTAACAGCTAAAACAAACAACAAAAACTATAAAAGTATGGACGTAATAGCTAAAATCGTATCGCAAGCACAAGCGAACATTCAACGTATAATTTTGCCGGAAGGAGGAGATAATCGTACTCTTATCGCTGCCGACAAATTAGTGGCAGATAAGGTTGCTGATATTATCCTTATGGGAGATGAGTCTGAGATAGAGGCAAAAGCCGTAGAATTGGGCTTGAAAAATCTTTCAGGAGCAACAATAATCAACCCCTTGACTAATCCTAAGAAGGAGGAGTATGCAACATATTTGTATGAGTTGCGTAAATCAAAAGGAATGACAATGGAGCAAGCAATTAAATTGGCGGAAGATCCATTATATTTAGCACCGTTGATGATAAAAAAAGGCGATGCCGATGGCGAAATTGCAGGAGCTTGTAATGCAACAAGCAGTGTGTTGCGTCCTGCATTCCAAATAGTAAAAACCGCACCCGGAATCAGTGTAGTTTCAGGACTCTTTATTATGGTTCTTAAAGACAATACTTTGGGAGAGGATGGTGTAATGACATTTGCAGATTGTGCTGTATGTCCCGATCCCACAGCCGAGGAGTTGGCACAAATTGCTATATCGACAGCCGAGACAACAAAAGCACTTGCGGGATTTGAACCTCGTGTAGCGATGTTGAGCTTCTCAACAAAAGGAAGTGCAAAACATGAGAGAATAGATAAAGTAATAGAGGCTACTCGTATTGCAAAAGAGCGTTGCCCCGAGATTATGCTTGATGGTGAGATGCAATTAGATGCCGCTATGGTTCCTGAGGTTGGAGCATCAAAAGCTCCCGGAAGCCCTGTTGCAGGAAAGGCAAATGTATTGGTATTCCCATCGCTTGAAGCAGGCAATATCGGATACAAACTTGTTCAACGCTTTGCCGGAGCAAAAGCCATAGGTCCTATTCTTCAAGGTTTGGCGGCACCCATAAACGACCTTTCAAGAGGATGCACGGCAGAGGAAATATACATGACAGTTGCTGTGGCGGCAGTACAATCAATACAGTTGAAATCGAAAAAACAATAATAACAAACAAATAAACAGAATAAAACTCACTCAAAAAAAGAGTGGGTTTTGTTCGTGTAAAAAGGATAACATTATGAAAGTACTTGTATTAAATTGCGGATCTTCATCAATTAAATACAAACTCTTTAATACAACCGATCACTCGGTGGAGGCACAAGGAGGAATTGAGAAGATAGGTCTAAAAGGTTCATTTCTAAAAATAACACTTCCTTCGGGGGAGAAAGTCGTTCTTGAAAAAGATATTCCTGAGCATACAGCAGGTATCGATTTTATTCTAAATACCTTGGTTGGGGAGGAGTACGGATGTATAAAATCTCTTGATGAGATAGGAGCTGTCGGCCACCGCATTGTACACGGAGGCGAAAAATTCAATACATCTGTGTTGATTACCGACGAGGTAAAAGAGAAAATCAAAGAGTGTTATGATATAGCTCCTTTGCATAACCCAGCAAATATGAAAGGAATAGAGGCAGTAGATGCAATTTTGCCAAACGTACCTCAAGTGGGAGTGTTTGATACAGCCTTTCATCAAACAATACCCTCGTATGCATATATGTATGCTCTTCCTTACGACTTGTACAAAAACTACGGAGTACGTCGTTATGGATTTCACGGAACAAGCCACCGTTATGTATCGCAACGAGTATGCGATTTCCTTGGCGTAGATGCAAAAGAGCAAAGAATTATTACTTGTCATATAGGAAACGGAGGTTCTATTACAGCAGTAAAAGGAGGTAAATCTATCGATACATCAATGGGTCTGACTCCTGTCGAGGGATTGGTTATGGGAACTCGTGTAGGAGATATAGATGCTGGAGCATTAATTTACATAATGGAGAAAGAGGACTTAACTCCCGAGCAACTATCAAACCTAATAAACAAGAAGAGTGGTGTGATGGGAGTATCGGAGGTCTCTTCAGATATGCGTGAAATTGATGCTGCAATAAAAGAGGGTAACGAGCAGGCAAAACTTGCATTGGATATGTATCACTATCGTATAGCAAAATACATCGGAGCATATACAGCGGCTCTTAACGGTGTCGATATTATAGTATTTACCGGCGGAGTAGGAGAGAATCAGATAAATTCTCGTAAAAACATTTGCGAGAGATTGACATATCTTGGAATTAAGATTGATGATGAGAAAAACAACTCTCGTGGTGAGGAGATTGTGATTTCATCAGCCGATTCTGCCGTAAAAGTAGTTGTAATACCAACAGATGAAGAGTTGATGATTGCAAAAGATACAGAAGAGATTGTATCTGCATTATAATTAATAACCCATATATACCAATAGAGGGCGGCTAATCAGTCGCCCTCTATTGGTATATAAATCTGTAAATTACCATCTTCCGCCTCCGTGAGGGCCTCGTCTGTTGTTCATCTCAATTTGGGGAGTCGATTCACCCTTCTTTGCGAAAGAGTTAAAACGGTATGCAAAAGAGAACATAACGTATCTGCCTACACTGTTTGTTTCAATATCTTGAATATAGTTACCGGTAACACTACGGCTGATATTCTTGTTTTGATTTAATATGTCGTATGCTCTAACAATAAGTGAAGCCTGTTTTTGTTTTAAGAAGTTCCAAGAGAGTTGGGCGTTCCACAGCCATACTTTTTTGTCATAACCATCAGAGTAACCGGCTTTGCCGTTGAAGTTCACATCTGTTGTAAAAGTAATATTGCTGGGTATGTATATAGTTGTGGCAAATTTAGCTCCATAATCAAAAGTATTTTCGTTTCTTGATGATTGAATAGAGTTTTTAGTCCTTTGATAACCTCCGTTACCGCCAATTCTAATATCACCGAAAGAGTCGCTATATACAAATTCCAAATTCTCTTTGATGTTGTAATTCATAGAGGCATTTCGCAAAGAGTTAGAGTAACCTATTTGCCTGTTACATCCGAAACTTGTAAAATTATTGAAAGAGAATTTTTTATTTTTGAAAGGCATATTTGTTAAAAACATACTCCATATATTCCACACGCCATTTTCATTCACCGGTTTGGTAATCTGTATCCCCTCCTTGTCGTAGAATGTGGCATTAACAATGCTGTTCATAACGTAATTGGCGTTAAGCATAAGCATCATCGAACGTTGTCTCTCCCTATTAAAACTATTATATCTTATATTTAGAGAGTTGTCGTATGACGCTTTAAGATCGGGATTACCTTCTGTTCTGCGAAGGGGGTCCGAAATAGTTTGACTTGGTTGAAGTTGAGAAATAGAGGGCTGTTGGGTTCTTCCTCTGTAACTAATTCTAAGATATTCATTTTGGCTGATAGAGTAATTATACCTTAGAAAAGGAGAGAGGTTGAATTGCATTTTGCCGTCAACATCCCTGCTGCTATCAATCAAGTTGCGAGACTCTGATTTTGAAGGCTCAAAATCAAGCCCCACATTATAATTCATTTTATCGTATGTTCCATTAAAAGAGGTACTGGCTTTGTGTCGTTGGAAATTATTTCTAAAACTATTGCTATACTCAGTGTTTAAATCCCCTAATGAACCATCGCTATTTATGTTATACGATAACTTGTCGGCATAGGTATAATTATATCTGTAGTTGTATGAAACCGACCAAGTGGTATGTTTGTTTATAGGCTCAACATAAGAGGCTCTTATGTCATAGCTGCCACCCCAACTGTGGTTGTTGTCTTTTAAGTCGGTATTTTCTATTACGCCACTTTTATAAAAACTTGTATTGTTGTAGCTATACCCGTCTTCTTTGCTATTGTTGTAGCCATAGTTTAAACTTAAACTTATTTGACGCCCCTCTTTGCCTTTTAATTTGCGGCTCACACTGAGTCTGCCCGAAACGTTATAGCCGTTTGCTTTGCTATGAGAGTTTAACGACCCTGTTGTTATTCGTTCCTCTTGTCCTAAATCATTAATTCCAAATGAGCTTGAAGCACTGTTGTTGCTCATTTTTGAGCTGTTGAATTTAAAGTTTGGTCTGAATTCAATTTGAGTATATTCGTCGGGATTCCACAAAAGGCGATAATTCATCTCAATATTATGGCTTTTGTTTCTATTCTCTTTAAGGGAATTGTCGAAGGTTGAACTGTCGGGCGATAAAAAGTTTTGACGTTCGCTATGCTCTTTTAAATCCAGGTCGGAATATGCATATTTTACGTCGCCTCCGGCTCTGAACTTATCGGTTTTGCCCACATTAAAATTAAGACCTGCCACTGCCGAACTGTTTTCTCCTTGCATAGGACCTCGGTCTCCTCTTCCTCGTCTTGAACTGCCCGAAAACATAGTGCCTCCCAAATCGGCGGCACCCATATTGTTTGTATTGTTTGCTCCTGCCAATATGGTCAATTGATTAGTGTCTTTAAAGTAGTTGGCCATAAGCATTCCTTCATATCTGGCTCCTGTAGCTCCTCCTGCCTGAATATTTCCGAACCAACCATTTTTCATTCCTTTTTTTACGGTCAGATTAATTATGGTTTCATCTTCTCCGTCGTCAACTCCCGAGAATCTTGCTTCGTCCGATTTCCTGTCGATAACTTGCAGTTTATCTACCATATTTGCAGGAAGGTTTTTAGATGCGACTTTTGGATCGTCCGAGAAAAACTCTTGTCCGTCAATTAATATTTTCTTTACCTCTTTTCCATTGGCTGTGATTTTCCCATTTTCGTCAATCTCAATTCCCGGCATCTTTTTTATCATATCCTCAACCACGGCATTGGGTTGCGTTTTATACGAATCGGCATTATATTCGAGGGTGTCTTCTTTTGCGATAATATCGGGAGTTTTGCCTACAATAACAGCTTCCGACAGCATAATGTCGGCAGGCTTCATCTCTATTGTTCCTAAATTTATACTCTCTTTGCCGCTCTTTACCGAAACATTTTTATATAAATCATTATATCCTAAGTAAGAAAAATGAAATATGTAGCTGCCTTCGGATAGTTCACTGATTTTAAATTTGCCTTTGTCTGAAGATGTGCTTCCTTTTACAAAACTGCTGTCTTTTGAATTTAAAACTCTTACACTCAGTTGAGGCATAGGAGCTTTGATTTCATCTATAACTATGCCTGAAACAGAAGATTTTCCTTGTGCATAAACGTCGAAAATGGTAAGCGATAGTATGATTATGTATGATATATATTTAATAAATTGCTTCATCGGTACGAGAAATTTAGTTATTTGACATAACTATCAAGAGAAGGTTTAATGAATATGAATATTTTTATGTAAAAAAATGCTAAAATATGCATATATTTATTTATTTTACTTATCTTTGTATTTGAGAGATAGATGTTTGTATTCGACAAACAATGTAAAGGACAATAAAAATAAACAGATATGAGAATGAATATGAAGAATTTGCTTTTAGCCATAGGTTGTATGCCTATAATTATATCAACGACGTCTTGCGTTGATGAAAGGTACGATATGGATAATATTTCAGACGATATACATCTGTTCGAAAATGGAATAAACTTCCCGTTGCTTCAAACAGGTGATTTGTATTTTGACGATTTAATATCATCAGAAGATGAGATTGTTCTAAACGAGAAAGGAGTTTATGAAATTTCGACAAATAGCGAAGTTCTCAGTGTCGAAATGCAAATTGTAGATAAGGTGAGAATACCCGAACAAAATCCCGATTTCGGAGTAATAAAATCATTTAATGCCATAATCCCAACAGGAAGTGTAACATTTGAATTACCTTCTGATTTGACAGATTATAATGCTAATCTGCATTGTGAAACAGCAAAAATAGATGAAAAAGTAACCTATATCGAGAAAATTTATACTCATGATAATTGGGTGTCAACAATTAAATTCGAGATATTGGATGGCTCAGGAAAAGCAGTCTCTTCTCAATCAGGATTAAAAGTTGATAAAATTAAATTTGACAATTATAAATTGGAGTTGCCCTCTGCTTTGATTATGGATAAAGAGCAGATAACTGCATCAGGTAATATAACGGTAACGACAGATGATAATTCGAATGTAATAGTCTTGAATGGAGAGGCTATGGAGAATTCTGTTGTTATAGGGGTAAAAATAAATGGAGTTGCGATAGGGGAGGATATGTTTGTCAATAACAAAATAATCCTTGACGAGGAGGTCTCATTGAGCGGAGCAATATCTTTGTCGGTTTCAAATTCGGGAGCGATAGTGGAGCAAACCTTGCAGATAGCTCCCTCTCTAAATATTCCTGAGGTATATATTGACGAAGCCTTCGGTAATGCAACAATGAGTGATGTGTTGGAGAAAGAGAGGGTTTATATAGGGGAATTGCCCGATTTCTTGAATAATCCCGAAACATCGCTAATCCTAACCAATCCATACATTCCCATAGTGATAGAGACAACAGTGCCTATGGATACAATATATGCTGATATTGTTTTGGTTCCAAAAGATGAGAAGGGAAATAATATTTACAATGAAAATGGGGAGAAGATAGAAATAGAGGTTAATCACATTGCAGTACCGGGAGATGACCATGATACTCCCGGAGCAACAATAAATTATGAATATGTTGCGTGTCAACGAATTCCTGAATTAGATAATTTAGGGTATGATTTTGTGGAGTGTTTGGAGTTAGGAACTATAACACAAAAAATACCATCGTATATAGAGGTGTCGGGTAGAGGATATACCGATCCCAATCATATATACGATTTTTATATGGGCGAGCCATATCATGTCGATATAAAATATGAGGTTCGAGTACCGTTTATGTTAGAGGAAAACTCTTGCATCGTATATTCTGATGTAACCGACGATTTGAACGCCGATATATTCGAAACTATATCTGCTAAGACAATATATGCTAATGCTAAAGTATTAAATGGATTCCCAGCAGATATGGAGTTGTCGGCAGAGCTATATGATGTTTATGGCAATAAAATAGATGGTGTGGAGGTGATAATTCCCGAAAAGATAAAGGCCTCACAAACAATCGAGTTGACAGAGAATGTAGTGCCGACAGAAACAAGCCTGAAAATTGAAATTCACGAATTGCATGAAGGGGAGATGCAAAAAATAGACCAAATAAAATGGCAGGTTAAGGTGTTATTCCCAGATAGTGGACTTATCTCTAAATATCAATCGCTAAGTATGAAGATTGATTTGGAATTACCCGAGGGATTAGATGTAGATATTGATAACTTATAAAAACAGAAATAGAGATGAAAAGATATATAAGAAATATATTTGTTGCACTATTGGGAATATTTGCAATTGTTCCGGCAACAGCACAGACGGCACACTCGGCGTACTTTCTCGAAGGAATGACAACCCGACATAAATTAAATCCTGCTTTATCGAGTGAATATGGTTATGTGAGTTTTCCTCTTTTAGGAAATGTTAATTTCGGAGTAAGTAGCAATGTCGGATTAGGAACATTCCTATATCCGTCTGAGAGCGGAGAACTATTGACTTTTTTAAGCCCTGAGGTTAGTTCGAAAGAGTTTCTGGGGAGTTTGAAGTCTCAAAATAGGATTGTAACTAATTTTGATATGGACTTGCTCTCTTTCGGGTTTTATAAATGGAATGGATTTAACACCTTTGATGTCTCTTTACATACCTCTGCAGGAACTCAAATGCCTAAGGAGATTTTTGAATTCTTGAAGGTGGGCCGTCAATCGACAACTCTCCCTACTCACTATAAAGTTAGAGATATTAATCTTAGAACATCTGCCTATTTCGATATAGCATTAGGTCATTCTCATAAAATAAACGAAAAATGGACTATAGGAGCTAAGATTAAGGGTTTGATTGGATTGGTGAATGCAGACTTGAACATTGATCAAATGGATATTACCATGGATAATATAAACTCTCAATGGATAATAAACAGCAGAGGTACTGCTAACGTGTCGGCAAAGGGAGTTAAATTGAATAATACAACCGAAATTAATTCAGAAGGCGAGCCTTGCCAGGTTATCGATGGCATTGAGTTTGATGACTCTCAATTAGGAATAGCAGGAGGTGGTCTTGCATTTGACTTGGGAGTAACATATCGTCCTATAGAAAATCTTGAAATATCTGCTTCGATCAATGATTTGGGATTTATGCTTTGGAAACACAATGTCTCGGCAGAGACTGTGTCAACAGTGCTATATGATGGAGTTAACACCGGTAGTGATGAGAGTGCTGATGATTTAGAAGAGCAATTTTCTGATATACTCGAGTTTAAAGAGGTTAATAAACCACAAACGACATCATTCTTGAATGCCTCGGTAAATGTTGGAGCCGAATATTCATTCTTGAATAATGCAATATCGTTAGGAGTTTTGTCGCATACTCGTTTTGGAAGAGAAACATACACAGAGGGAATGTTTGTTGCAAATTTTAGAGCTAAAAAAGTCTTTATGATGTCTTTGAATGGAACAATTTCAAATATGGGAGGTTCGTTTGGGGCTTTATTAAATTTGTGTCCAAAAGGATTTAATCTCTTCTTGGCTGTTGATTGTTATCCCGGGATAAAAGTTACACCTGAATATTATCTGCCAATTAATAAATTTCATATAAATACCTCATTAGGACTAAGTTTTACATTTGGACAACGCCATAAATGGGGGCTCTAAGAGATTGTCATAATGCAAAAAAAAATAGGCAACACAAGATGTTGTCTATTTTTTTGCTACGATAATTCTTTATTTTATCTTCCTGTTAAGTTTTAGCTTCTCTCCGATTTGAGGAACGTAATCCGAACTTATTTCGTTTAGAGAGTATATAGAAGATAATTTTATTCCATATTTTTGGGCAATAGAGTGAAGCGACTCTCCCTCTCTTATGATATGGTATTTATGTCCTTTTTTAGAGTATTTATTTTTCTCTTCCAGGTATATAACCATACCATCTGTTAAAACAGCATCTTTGGGGAGGTCGTTATATTTTGCCAATTTTCGAGGCTTTATTCCAAACTCTTTGCCAATGCTGTTGAATGTGTCGCCTTGGCGGGCTTCAATGTATAGCAACTCCCAAGATGTGTAAGGGGTATGAGGAGCCTCAACAAAATTCTTTTTCTCTTTCTTTTTTAATGCCTCTTTATCGTAGTGGTTTAGATTGTATAGCTCTATAATTCCAATAAGTTTACTTGCGTATGCTTTGTCTGTTGCATATCCGCATCTTTTCAATCCGTTTGCCCAACCTTTGTAGTCGGTAATCTCCAATTCAAAAAGTTCGGAATATCTTGGACGAGAAGTCAAAAAAAGAGAATGGTCTTCGTACGATTGTAAAGGATTGTCATATTTTCTAAAACATTCGCCTTTTTCGTCGTCGTCGTGATAGACCTTTTCTCCATTCCATACTCCGTGGCATTTAATGCCGAAGTGATTGTTCGACTCTCTTGCAAGTTTGCCATTTCCCGCTCCCGATTCTAAAAGTCCTTGGGCGAGGGTAATGCTTGCAGGTATTTTATACCTCTTTTGTTGGCGGATAGCCTCATCCTTATATTTCTCTATGTAGGAGAGATAGGTTTTGTTTTGCGATTGAGCAAACATCCCGGAATTGATACCGAAAACAATTAGTAAAATGGTAAAAATTTTTATATAACTATTGTTAATTATAAAAGATGAGAAATTTTTCATTACCTTCGCAATATATAATGTTTTTATATGAAAGAGATTGATTTTGTTGCAAAGATAAGCATTTACCCCTACACTGAGTTATCAGACAGGGATAAAAATCTAATTGCCAAATCGCAGGAGGCACAACAAGGGTCTTATGCTCCGTATTCAAATTTTTGTGTAGGGTCTGCTGTTGAGTGTGCGGGAATGGTGGTCTTGGGTAGTAATCAAGAGAACGAAGCATACCCATCGGGGATGTGTGCCGAAAGAGTGGCCTTATATTCGGCTTCGGCACAAAACCCCAATGCTATAATCGAAGCGATAGCCGTAACAGCTTACGATAAAAATAGGGAAGAGGAGATCTTGGCATTCCCTTGCGGAGCCTGCCGTCAGGTGTTATTGGAGTATGAGAATCGACAAAATATTCCTATTCGTATAATTATATATGCAAAACAAGAGGCTTATATAATTGAATCGGCAAAAAGTTTGTTGCCATTTTCATTTAATATGAAATAGACTTGTGCAATAACTAAAAAAATAGTAACTTCGCATTTAGCAAGAAAAAAAGAAATACAGAATGGAAAATTATATAGTATCGGCACGCAAATATCGTCCCTCGACATTTATCTCTGTTGTGGGGCAACGTTCGCTTACCCAAACACTTAAAAATGCCATTCAATCAAATAAACTTGCTCATGCCTATCTGTTTTGCGGTCCAAGGGGTGTAGGAAAAACTACTTGTGCCAGAATTTTTGCAAAATCAATAAATTGTAGCAATCCAACTCCCGAAGGCGAAGCATGTAACTCTTGCGAATCTTGTCAATCGTTTAACGAAGGGCGTTCGTACAATATTCACGAATTAGATGCTGCTTCAAACAACTCTGTAGAGGATATTCGTCAATTAATAGATCAGGTTCGCATACCACCCCAATTGGGCAAATACAAAGTATTTATAATTGATGAGGTTCATATGCTCTCTCCTGCGGCGTTTAATGCATTTTTGAAAACCCTTGAAGAACCTCCACAACATGCATTATTTATATTGGCAACGACCGAGAAGCATAAAATACTTCCAACTATTTTGTCTCGTTGCCAAATATATGACTTTCAACGTATATCAATATCAGATACCGTAGAGCACCTTAAATATGTTGCCGAAAGCGAAGGTATTGCATATGAAGAGGAGGCATTGTCGGTAATAGCACAAAAGAGTGATGGAGGAATGAGAGATGCTCTTTCGGTATTCGATCAAATGTCGGCATACTCGGGAGGTAACATTACCTATAAAAGTGTAGTGGCAAATCTTAATCTTTTAGATTATGACTACTATTTCAGATTGACTGATGCATTCATAGAGGGAAATGTATCTGGAGCATTGATGATATTCGACGAGATATTGAGAAATGGATTTGAAGCTCAATATTTCATATCGGGTTTAAGCAACCACTTACGAGACTTGTTGGTATGTAAAGACCCTGTAACCCTTCCGTTGTTAGAGGTGGGAGAAAGTGTCTCAAAGAAATATGCCGAACAGGCAGCCAAATGCTCAAATGACTTTTTATATAGGGCGATAGATATATCAAGTACGTGCGACTTTAATTACAAGGTAAGCAGTAATAAGCGTTTGTTGGTTGAGCTATCACTTATAAAAATAAGTCAGCTCAATCAAAAAAAAAAATCTGACCAAGTAGAAGAACTTTATTGGTGGGAAGAGTATAAACTTGAATCAATAGCTCTTCCTAACACTTCGCTATCGGAAACTCCAAAACAGCCTCAGATAAAAGCAGAGGCGAGTGTATTACCAAACAGAACATCGCAAATTAAAGTTAATAAAGCAGAGGAGGTAAAGATACGTCCGATAACAAATAACTTTAAAGCACCGGCTAAACAGGTGGCCACAATATCGATACTACAATCGCAAAAGCCGGAGGTACAGGAGCTATCAAAAGAGCAATCTGTCGAGGAGTGTTCAAATCGATTTACTTTGGAACAGTTGCGTAGAGCGTGGTTAGAGTATGCAGCAACCATCCCAACAGAAACGATATTGGTAAGTACGATGAAGAGTTGCTCTATTGAATTGAAAGATAACTATAAATTCAGGGTTCAGGTAACAAATGCCGATCAGCACCAACGATTAAAAGATAGACGAGATTCATTATTACCTTATTTGCGAAAGGTGTTGAATAATAGCTATATCGATATGGAAGTCGTAGAATTGGCTCCGGTAGCGAGAAAAACAATATTTTCACCTCTCGACAAATTAAACTATATGGTGGGCAAAAATCCTAATATAGTAACTTTATATAAAGAGTTTGATTTGGAGATAATGTAAAAAAAATGAACGAGAATTTTCTCGTTCATTTTTTATGTGCTAATATTTTACAATGAAGCAATAAATTTATTCATCTCCTCTTCGTGCTCTTCAATACTCCTTAAATGCTTGAATTGAGCAAGAGTTCGTTGCTTGTTGTGTTCGGGATATTGAATTTTGTAGTATGTATCTCCATTGAGGTAGTCTGTTAAGAAACGTACGGTTTGCATATATGTAAGCAATTTGGCTCCGTACGGAAGCATCTCCTTTTCAATTTGAGTTAAGAATTTTCCTGCACTCTCAATGTAACCTTTTGCAAAAGATTTAAAAATCTCCATATCAATTCCGACTGCACTTAAATCGGTGTCATCCTCTTTCCCTTTGTTGCCTGCGGTTCTCATAAAGTCTCCAAAGTCAGAAAGCACAAACCCTGGCATTGTAGTATCAAGATCGATAACACACAAAATTTTACCGTTCTTATCAAAAAGGATATTGTTTACCTTTGTATCACAGTGAGTGATACGTTTGGGAAATTTGCCCTCACGGAATAGTTGTTGAACCTTGCACATTTCATCTCTTCGGTCGTCGATCTCTTCAATAATCTCCATCATCGAATCAACTCTGCCTGCTTTGTCGTTTTCAATTGCTTCGTCTAATTGCTCTAATCTAAACTCCATGTTGTGGAAATCCGGAATTGTTTCTCCGAGGGGTTCGGGAAGCTCAGATAGCATATATTGAAAATCTCCAAAAGCCAACCCTGTTTGGTATGCCAAATCGGGTGTTACGCTTTCAAATGTAACAGCATCGGGGATGAGAATTGTAACACGCCAATATTTCTCTCCATCAAAATAGTATAGTTTATTGTCTTTTGTTTTTACTGTGCGAAGAGTTTTGCGTTTGATGTCGCTCTCTCCCTTTTCTGTAAGTTTTTTTTCAATTTGATTGGTTATGGCTTCGATATTGTTTTGTAATAGTTCAACATCTTTAAATATGTTGTGGTTAATACATTGCAAAACATAATTATCATTATCGCCCTCTGTAATAATGGCGTATGTGGTATTAATAAGCCCGTTTCCGAGAGGTTTTACCTCTGCAACTTTTCCTTCTAAGGCAAAGTTGTCAATAATGCTGTTAAGTTTTTCCATTACGTAAAATTTTAAAACTCTTGCAAGTTAGTTATTATAACCGAAAGTACAAAGAAAAAGTTTTAAATCTTTTAAATAAAATAAGGCTGCCAAATGACAGCCTTATTGAGAAATATGTATCTCTAAAATTATTCAGCGATGATACCTGTGATGTCGTAGTTAGCGAACTCGATATCGTTAGCAGCCTCAACTTTCAATTTCTCGCAGATGTTAACTGCTTGACGAAGGTTGCTTGCCAACTCAGTCTCGTTGTTAGTGCGAGCACCAATAACAGCTTTTAGGTAGTAAGTCATAGCGTCTGGATTAGCAACTGCATCAAGAGTGCTTTTTGCTTTTGCGTAATCTTTAACCATGATTTGAGCTAAAGCAGCGTTGTTTGTTTTGTTGTCGCCAAATGCTTTAACAGCTTTTTGGTATTCACCTTGCTCTAAGTAAAGAACACCTGTAGCCTCTTTAGTCTCCTCCAAAGTAGCAGCGTTTCCGAAGTACTGAGCAGCTTTCTCTTGGTCTCCCTCTTTAAGAGCGATAAGACCTTTGTTCATTTGAACTTGAGCAGCGTCAGCTGATACGTTGGCTGCTTTCTCAAACCAAGCGTTAGCGTCAGAGAATTTACCCATTTCGAAGCAAACCATACCTGCGTTGTTAAATCCACGGTAGTCGTTGGGGAAGTACTCTGCGGCTTTAGTGTAGATATAAAGTTGTTGCTCTTTGTCAGTAGTTAATGTTCCTGCGTAAAGAAGTTCCTCAACTGAAAGTTCTTTAGGATCTGTAGCTACAAGAGCCATAATCTCTTCGTCTGATTTACCAATTAAGTCGATACTTGCAGTAATTCTTGAATAACGAAGTTGGGGAAGAATTTCATCAGCAAGAACTTTGAATGTGCTTGACATGTTTTTGATCTCTTTCTCACGTTGAGCGGGATCGTTGTACATTGAAAGAACACGAAGGATAAGTTCTTTGTCTTGGATGCTTGATTTCTCAACTAAAGTTTTGAAACCATCCCAATCTTGAGCAGTAAATTTACCTGTAACCTCAGTTGAGATAGTATCTTTTTTAAGTTGTTTGTTAAGAGCTTTCATTGTGTTGTCTTCACGTTTCTCAGCAAGTTTGTAGTTAAGATCGTAACCACCGTCAGGAGAAGCGTAAGAAGAAATTTCAATACCTTTCAACTCTTTTCTGTCGTCAGATTTAGTCTCGTTCACTTTAGCGTTCAAAGCGTTCATCTCTTCGCTCTTAAGTTGTTTTGAGCGGATGTTAGCTTGTTGGATAAGGAACATAATGTCTGCGTTGTAAGTTTCGTTGATGATGCGTTGGAATGCGTCAGCACCGATAGCGGGTTTTACCTTGTTAACGTCTGCAAGTTCTGCAGTAGCTATAATACCATCAGCAACTTTAACTCTTTCAAGTTCGTAAGTTTTAGTTCCTCTTTTGTTGGTTACTACAAAACCTAACCACAACTCAGATTTTTTCATAGCAGGAACGTAGTCGAAAGAGACGGGCATAGTGATAGTACCACCCATTTTGTATTGAATCTCTTCGTCGTTACCAACTATTTTCTCTCCTTGGTAAACAAATGGAGTACCTGCAGTTTCTCCATCAGCATATACTAAGTAAGGAGTAACAGTTACAGTAACTCTTTTTTTGAAGTATTTTTCGGGGAAAACACCTGTGATGGTAGCGTCAACTTTCCCAGCAACAACTTCAAGTGGGCTTGGTGTTACTGAGAAATCCTCAGAAGTCATCGAACCCATTTTACATCCAGTAATTACTACCAATAAGGCAAGTAATAAAGGTAAATAAAGTTTTTTGTTCATAGTTAATTTTTCTTTTGTGTTGATAAAATTATTATTGTGATCTCTTAATTTCAAAATACGAATAAAAAAAATGTGCCAAACTTTATCAGCTCTTTTTACATAGTATCCGAATAATGTTACAAATATACTGCCTTTTTGTCAATTTACATAAAATTGTAATCATTTTTTTGATTTGATAACATTATTCCAGTAATATTTAGAGATAAAATGGCTCTTTTTGCCACTTATATATTAAAACAGAAGCTTAATTGCTATTGTTCCTTGGGTGATGAATTAGAATTTCTTGTCGTAAGAATTCTCTATCGAGGTGTACATAAATTTCGGTAGTTGCAATACTTTCGTGTCCCAACATCTGTTGGATGGCTCTTAAATTGGCTCCACCCTCCAATAGGTGTGTGGCAAAGGTGTGCCGCAAAGTGTGAGGACTGATGTTTTTGTTAATGTTGCAAACTTCGCATTGGTTTTTTATAATGTAAAAAATCATTACTCTTGATAGTTGTCCGCCTCGTCGGTTTAGGAAAAGAAAATCTTCACAACCTTTTTTGATGTTCAATAGTTTGCGACTCTCCAAATATAGTTTAATCTCTTTTATGGCACTATCGGCAATTGGAACAATTCTTTGCTTTTTGCCTTTGCCTTCTATTAAGATATAACCATCGTTCGGAAATATGTTTGAGATTTTTAAATTGACAAGTTCCGAAACACGAAGTCCGCACCCATACATAACCTCTATTATTGTTTTGTTTCTATGCCCTTCTGGTTGAGATAAATCAAAACTGTCCGTTAGCTTGTTTATCTCTTCGATAGTTAAAACTTCGGGCAGGTGTTTGCCCAATTTGGGAGATTCGATATTTGCGAGAGGGTCGGTTTTTATATATCCATCTATCAGTAAAAATTTGTAAAACGATTTTATTCCTGATAAAATTCGAGCTTGAGATCTTGGACATATACCCATATCGTGGAGTGCGGATAGGAATTGAATTATATCGGCATTCTCAAAAGTGTCAACACTATAAACCTCGCAGTTAAGGAAGCTTATGAATTTATTTAAGTCGTTTAGATAGGCCTCAATGCTGTTTTCAGAAAGGGCTTTTTCTAACTTTAAATAAACAACATAATCTTTTATAATATCTCTCTTTTTGTTGCTCTCAGCCATAGAATTGTAGCGATTTTTTACCTCTTTGCTGTTGTCGCCCGAATAAAAAATTCAAAACGCTCTACAATAAAATAAAATTTATTACTTTTGTCTTTGCGTATTGTGCTTAATTATAAAGCATAATATCGTGATGCAAAATTAACAAAAAATCTGTTATGAAGATACTTATAATAAATGGACCCAATCTAAATTTATTGGGTAGGAGAGAGGAGAGTATTTACGGAAGCAAAAGTTTTGAAAACTATTTTGCCGAGTTACAAGAAAAATATTGTAATGACGAACTTACATATTATCAGTCAAATAACGAAGGAGATATAATAGATAAGTTGCACGAAGAGGGATTTGGCAAAGTAGATGCTATTGTCTTAAATGCAGGAGCTTATACTCATACTTCAATTGCTATATCCGATGCAATAAGGGCTATAAAAGTTCCTGTAATTGAAGTTCATATATCAAATGTAAATGCAAGAGAGGAGTACCGACGTATCTCATATATTGCAGCATCATGCATAGGAACAATAGCTGGTTTTGGATTGGATTCGTATCGATTGGCAATAGAGGCAGTTAAAAAATAGAAAAAGAAATGTTTACCGACGAGGAATTATATATACAGGCACACATCGACCCCGAGGGCGAGCTGCTCAGTCGTTTAAATCGGGACACGAATGTAAAATTAGTGCGTTCACGAATGTTATCGGGACACGTACAAGGGCGAATGTTAAAGATGTTTTGTCGAATGATAAATGCAAAAAAAGTTTTGGAGTTGGGAACTTTTACAGGATATTCGGCACAATGTTTTGCAGAGGCACTCCCCGATGATGGAATAATATACACAATAGAGGAGAACGATGAATTGGAAGATTTTATCAACGAATATCTTGTGCAATCACCCAACAAAGATAAGATACATTTATTGATGGGAGATGCAAAGGCTATAATTCCAACACTTGACGAGGAGTTTGATATGGTCTTTATAGATGCCGACAAGCGAGAATATTGTGAATATTACGAATTGGTATATCCGAAAGTACGTAAAGGAGGATTTATGTTGGCAGACAATACATTATGGTCGGGTAAGATTCTTGACGAATCGGAACACGACCCTCAAACCGAAGGCTTACGACGGTTTAACGATATGGTTGCCGCCGACGAACGAGTAGAAAAAGTTTTTGTCCCATCGAGAGATGGATTAACTATTATTTATAAAAAATAGACGATACTATGGAAACTACAAGACAAAGTAAGATAAATAGATTATTACAAAAGGAGTTAGGAGAAATATTTTTAGCAGAAACAAAAAAAATGGCGGGGACATTGGTCTCGGTAAGTATAGTGAGGGTAAGCCCCGATTTAAGCGTTGCAAAAGTGTATTTGAGCATATTCCCCTCTGATAAAGCCGAAACTATATTAGGTGCAATCAAAGAGAGTGCAAAAAGTATTCGCTATGAATTGGCGGGACGAGTTCGTTTTCAACTTCGTAAAGTACCCGAGTTGTCATTTTTTATAGACGACTCTCTTGATTATATCGACAATATTGATACGCTGTTAAACAAATAGAACAATGTTCTTATCCTTAAAAATAGCATTAAGATATCTTTTCTCAAAAAAGTCTCATTCTGCCATAAATGCAGTATCTGCAGTATCGGTATGCGGAGTAGCTGTTGCAACAATGGCAATGATATGTACATTGTCGGTATATAATGGATTTGAGGAGATAATATCTATGCTATATTCCGAGATTGACCCTCAAATTGAGGTACGTGCAAAAATCGGGAAAACATTGCAAACCTCAGCTCCCGAGGTTGCAAAATTATATTCGATTGATGGGGTTGAAGCCATAACTCCCATAATAGAGGATAATGCTCTTGCAATATTTGGGGATAAGCAACAACCGGTTGTCGTAAAGGGAGTTCCGTCAAACTATTCGTCAGTAAATAGTATCGATAGAGCTTTAATTGACGGAACGACAGAGTTTTGCGACACCATTCCACGAGCAGTAATAGGAGTGGGAGTATCAAATCACTTAATGGTTGCTCCTCGTTTTATATCACCCATATATCTATATGCCCCTAAGCGAATGGCAAAGGTGAATATGGTAAATCCTTCAACATCGTTTAATACCGACCAAGTATATTGCTCAGGAGTATTTTCAATCAGTCAGCCGGAGTATGACGATAGGCTTATTTATGTGCCAATTTCGGTGGCAAAAAATTTATTCAATTATACAACGGAAGCAACTCTGTTAGAGATAAAGGTTAAAGACGAAAGTAGGATTGATGCCATAAAAACCGACGCCCAAAGAGTCTTAGGAGAAGATTATATTTTAAAAAACCGCAAGGAACAAAAGAGTGAAGCATTCTCGATGATGGCTATCGAAAAATGGATAACATTCTTTATGTTGGTTTTTGTCTTAATAATATCGGCATTCAATATAATTGCTTCTGTATCAATGCTGATAATTGACAAAAGTGCCAATATAAAAACATTCTATAATATAGGAGCAAGCAACTCGCTTATCATAAAGATATTTTATAATCAGGGAGTCTTAATTACACTGATAGGAGCAACTATAGGATTGGTATTGGGCTTGGGCTTGTCGTTGTTGCAACAACATTTAGGATTGTTGAGAATGGGTCCAAACTTTATAGTTGAATACTATCCAGTAAAGGTAATTTGGAGCGACCTTATTTTTATAATGGGCGTTGTTTTGATTACAGGTATGTTGATAGCCTGGTATCCTGTAAAGTATATAAATTCGAGATTAATAAAACAGACAAATAGATAACTTATGGAGAAATATTTTAAGAAATTATTACCTTGGCTTATTTCAATATCGGCAATAGTCATAATATCGGTATTCTATTTTTCTCCCGATATATTTGAGGGAAAAATGCTCTTTCAGGGCGATACGCAACAAGGAATAGCAATAGGTCAGGAGGCAAAAGCTTTTAATGAGCAAACCGGCGAAACCACTCGTTGGACCAACTCTCTTTTTGGGGGTATGCCCAATTTCCAAATATCGCCCTCGTACGAGAACAATAAGGTAATTCGAGCAATAGAGAAAATTTATTCTTTGGGTCTGCCCATACCTGTATCGTACATATATATAATGGCAATAGGCTTCTTTATATTGTTAATGACACTGAATGTTAAGTGGTATTTCTCACTGTTAGGCTCATTGGCATATGCATTCTCGTCATACTTCTTTATAATAATAGCCGCAGGTCATATATGGAAATTCATAACCCTTGCTTACATTCCTCCAACAATAGCGGGAATTATATTGGCATATCAAGGAAAGTATATAAAAGGAGCATTACTCGCAGCATTCTTCGGAATGTTGCAAATACATGCCAACCATATACAGATGAGTTACTACTCATTCTTGTTTATAATTCCATTGGTTATAGGTTATGCTGTTAACTCTGTAGCTAAAAAAGAGTTGAAAGTATTTGGGAAAGCAACCCTTTCGCTTATGGCGGCTGCAATACTTGCAGTGGCGGCAAACCTTCCAAGCATATATAATACATATGAATACTCAAAAGAGACAATGCGAGGTAAATCCGAACTCGCTTCTGAATCGAAGGGTCAAGAGGGCAGTGGAGGTTTGAGTATCGACTATATAACTCAATGGAGTTATGGAATAGGTGAGAGTTGGACACTTCTTGTACCCGATACAAAGGGGGGAGCAAGCGGATATATTTCACAAGATAAAGAGGCGATGAAAGAGGCAGACCCTCAAATGAGACAATTTGTCGGTCAGATGAACCGCTATTGGGGCGACCAACCATTTACTGCGGGTCCTGTATATGTCGGAGCTATTGTAATGTTTCTATTCCTATTGGGATGCATAATAGTTAAAGGTCCCATTAAATGGGTATGTATTGTTGCAACAATAGCATCTCTACTTCTGTCGTGGGGACATAACTTTATGCCTTTGACCGAGTGGTTTGTAAACAATATGCCAATGTATGATAAGTTCCGTACCGTATCAAGTATATTGGTTGTTGCGGAGTTTGCTATACCGCTCTTGGCAATATTGGCACTAAAAGAGTTGCTTGAAAAGGGAAAAGATATAAAAAACTTTTCTGTAAAATTTTTCGTACCATTAGGAATAATAATGGTAATACTATTGGCATTTATGATAATGCCGTCTGTGTTCTTCAACTTCTTGTCAAAAGCCGAAGTGCAAGAATTTAGTAAGTATCCCGAGTATAAAATATATATTGATGAGTTGATAGATGTTCGAAAATCAATATTTGTATCAGATGTTTGGAGAAGCTTCTTGTTTATAGCTTTATCGGTACCGGTACTGCTATTAATGATAAAAAATAACAATAAAAGAGTTGTTCTTGGTATATCAGTTGCAATATTATCAATGTTGGTAATATTTGATATGTATCCTGTAAACAAACGCTATTTAAGTAGTAAAAACTTTGTTTCTGAGCGAAGGGTTAAAAATCCATTCCCAAAGACAGAGGCGGATATGGCTATTCTTCAAGATGACGATCCAAATTTCAGAGTGTTGAATTTAACCGTAGATACTTATAATGATCCCACAACATCATACTATCATAAATCGGTGGGCGGATATAGTGCTGCAAAACTTCGTCGATATGATGACCTTATAAAATATCAGTTGAGTCAAGGCAATATGTCGGTTATAAATATGCTGAATACAAAATACTTTATAACACAGGGCGAAGATGGAGTACCTGTGGCGATGTATAACCCCGAAGCTTCGGGTAATGCGTGGTTTGTTAGTGAGGTGAAGTGGGTCGATGGGGCGAAAGCCGAAATGGAGGCCTTGAACGATTTTAATGAGAAGGAAACAGCAGTTGTAGATAAGCACTTTGCAGATATAGTGTCGGATCAAATATATGAAGTGTCGGAGGAGGATGTGATTTATCTCACAAGCTATCAGCCGAACAAACTTAATTATAAATCTGTTTCAAAGAACGGAGGTTTGGCTGTATTTTCTGAAATATACTTTCCGTGGGGTTGGCAAATAACCATTGATGGAGAACCAGCTGAGATGGCAAGAGTCAATTATGTTCTTAGAGGAGTGAATATTCCCGCAGGAGAGCACGAAATAGAATTCCGTTTCGAGCCTACATCATTAAAGGTTAATACCATTATAGCATTTATCTCAATTGCAATTATCCTGTTTGCAGGAGCAGTAATAGTAGTAAATGCCATTAAAAATAAAAAGAAGGGATGTTAAAGATAAAAGAGTTGTCTCTTTTGTTGCTGATAATCGTCGTTATTGGTTGTAGTGCCAATAATGACGATAAAAAAATACGAGTTGCCGTAACAATATTGCCACAGAAGTATCTGCTCGATAAAATAGTGGGAGAGAAAATGGAGGTGGTGTGTGCTATACCTGAAGGAGGCAATCCTGAAGAATACGTTGCTACACCTCGCCAAATGATGGATATAACATCTTCTGTTATATATTTTAAAGTAGGAGAGCTGGGCTTTGAAAAAACAACATTGCCTTCAATACTTCGTAATATGCCCGATGTGCGAGAGATAACCCTATCTGAGGATATCGATTTTATAGCCTCTCAATGTCTTCACGGAGGAGAGGAACATCTGCATTACGATCCTCACTATTGGAGTTCGCCCAAAGCTGCAAAAATTATGGCAACAAATATGTATAAAGCCATTAGTGAGTATGATAAAGAGAATATCTCTTATTATGAAGTAAACTACAATAAGCTTATATCGGAACTCGACTCTGTCGATTTAAAGGTCGAGGAGATTTTATCTAAATCGCAAGAACGACAATTTGCAATATTTCATCCGTCGCTCTCATATTTTGCTCGAGATTATGGATTGCAACAGTTGTCATTAGAGGAGAGAGGAAAAGAGATGACCCCTCAGTCGATGCAAAAAGCAATAAGCGAAGCTCTAAAAGGCGGTGTCGAGACGGTCTTTATCCAAAATGAGTTTAATCCGACTCTTGTACAAACATTTGCCCGTGAAATAGATGCAAAGATAGTTGTTATAAATCCGTTAGCATATAATTTTACCGAGGAGATAATAAAAGTAGCAGATGCAATCTCAAAATAGACATATCGAACTTAAAAACATAACACTCTCATACGAAAACAGAACAATATTAAGAGATGTAAATCTTACCTTAAACAGAGGTGATTTTATGCTTGTAACAGGAGCTAACGGAGGA
This sequence comes from Bacteroidales bacterium, assembly GCA_017559955.1. Classification (GTDB taxonomy): domain Bacteria; phylum Bacteroidota; class Bacteroidia; order Bacteroidales; family G3-4614; genus Caccoplasma_A. The sequence goes on along the minus strand of JAFYPQ010000048.1, from coordinate 42,110 downwards.
GGAAAAACATCACTTATAAGGGTAATGTTGGGTTTGCAAAAACCAACTTGCGGGGAGGTTGTTTATTATGATGAAAATTCCAATTTGGCAACAAGAATGCGAGAGAGTATAGGTTATTTGCCTCAAAAGAATACTCTCGATTTGCGATTTCCGATGTCGATAAAAGAGGTGGTTGAGAGCGGATTAATGGGTGTTAGAGATGCACTTACAAAAGAAGAGAGAGCCTGTAAGGTGGCGGAGTTGTTGCAATCGATGCAACTTGACACATTGCAAAACAGACAAATAGGAGAGGTCTCGGGAGGACAATTTCAGCGAGCCCTTTTTGCAAGAGCAATAATATCGCAACCTTCTCTGCTTGTTTTAGATGAACCGACCTCATATTTAGACAATGGGTTTACAGAGCATCTATACTCTATTTTAGAGGAGTTCTCAACAAAAACAACAATAGTAGTTGTTCTTCACGATACCTATAAGGCCTTAGATATGGCAAATAGAGTAATATTGGTTGAAGATAAAGGGGTAAAGATAAAAGAGTAAATTAATCAACCGCTCTTTACATATTGAAGGTTGCAATCAACTACTCGAAGGATGGCGAAGCCAACAACTATTGCTTATATTATTTTATACCTATTGCCGGGGTATGATTTAATAGCTCCTTTAAATTCCAAACCCATAAGAGATGACAATAGTTTTGAGGTGGCGATACCTGAAACTTCGCTTAAAATATTAATATCAGCCTCTTTATTTTGGGTTATAATATCAATAATTTTTTGCTCTGTTTCGTCGAAATCGGGGAAAAGAGTATTTTGTACTCTCTTTGACGATTGCATACACTCCCAGCCAAGAGCATTGGCCATATCTTTTGCCGAAGTGATAAGTGCAGCTTTGTTATCACGTATAAGATTGTTGCATCCCATTGATGTCTCTCTGTCGATATTGCCAGGGAGGGCAAAAACCTCACGAGAGTAATCTGATGCAAGAGCTGCTGTAATCAATGAGCCTCCTTTCTCTTTCGATTCGACAATAACCGTGGCATCACTCATACCTGCGACAATTCTGTTGCGAGCAACAAAATTAACCTTTAATGTAGGAGATTGAGAAGAGTATTCACTAAGTAAAGCTCCATTGGTAATAATTTTTTCGGCGGTATGTCGATGAGTAGAAGGGTAGATGCTATTAAGAGGATTTCCTAAAACTGCAACTGTTTTAGCACCACAATCCAACGCAGCCCGGTGTGCGCAAATATCAATTCCGTATGCTAAACCACTTACAATAACCACATCGGGGAACATGTCATGGAGCTCTCTGATAAACTTTTCACACCAGTCCCTGCCATATTCCGTAGCGTGTCGGGTGCCAACAATACTCACAAATTTTGTTGAATTGAAATCGATGTTGCCTTTTGAGTATAACAGAATTGGAGCATCAATGCAGTTTAATAATCGGTTGGGGTAGTTGTTGCAGCAAAAGCTGATAGGAGTAATATCGTGTTTTTCAATAAAGGTAATCTCCTTTTGTGCGAGGATAAGCACCTCTTCACGAGAAGATTTTTTAAAGAGATTGATTCCCTGCTCCTCACCCTCTTCGTTAGGTATAAACAGAGTATCTGCAGAGAACACAGCCTCGGCAGAGCCATACCTCTCAATCAGAGCTTTTGCCAAATTAAAGTTAATCCCTTTAATATTGGCAAGTGCAATAAAAAACTCTCTCTCCCTTAAATCCATATAGGATATATTACTTAGATATAAACTCCTCTAAAAGAGTAGCGAAATCATCTCCTTTATCTATTTTGCCATCTTTTGTACAAACAGTCGTAACTTTTGCTTCGGCGCATAAGGCCCCGTCAGAAACTCTGAAAATATCCTGATAGAAAACAAATCTTATACCTTCTCGTTGCATGTAAAGTTTACAAACAAATAGTTCGCCACCTCGTAACGAGTTTTTGTAGTTAATCTCAATGCGTGCAACAACAGGTTCAATGCCCTTTTCTCGCATTTTGCCAAACGAGCACCCCGCATGTTCTAAGAATTCATGACGAGCATGTTCAAAGTAGTGTTGGTAGTTTGCATTATTAACAATGCCTTGAGCATCACATTCGTAGTCACGAACTTTAATCTCAATTTCGTAAAAATAGGGTTTCTCGGTTGCCATATATGAAATGTTTTTATGATACAAAAGTAAATAAAAATTCGCAATAAACTATTTATTGTTAACTTTGCACCTATAAAATAAGATAGGTAATTAATCAAAAATAAAAATATAGATAATGAATCGAGATTTAGTGGTAAAAATATTATTTGCAATTCTCTTTGTGGGGTCGCTTTTTTTAACACCGGCAGTAGCACTGTTTGTTGGAATATTGTTCTCTTTAATACTCGGAACACCATATCCCAAGTTGGCTAAGAAAGCATCTAAATATATGTTGCAAATATCGGTTGTGGGATTGGGATTTGGCATGAATCTTCATGAATCGTTGCAAGCAGGAAAAGAGGGAATGATATTTACGATAATTTCGGTGATGGGAGTTATGATATTGGGAGTGTTTTTAGGGAAATTCCTAAATATAAATCGTAAAAACAGTTACCTTATATCTTCGGGAACAGCAATATGCGGAGGTAGTGCCATTGCTGCAGTTGCACCTGTTATCGATGCCGATGATAACGACACCTCCTTGGCATTAATAACCATATTCGTGCTCAATGCAATAGCCCTATTTATATTTCCCGTTATAGGACATGCTCTTGACCTTACTCAACAACAATTCGGGACATGGGCTGCAATAGCAATTCACGATACAAGTTCGGTTGTAGGGGCAGGTGCTGCATACGGAGATGAGGCGCTTAAAGTTGCAACAACAATAAAACTTACACGAGCATTGTGGATAATCCCATTGGCATTTGCTTCGGCATTTGTATTCAGAACAAAAGGCAAAAGAGCAACAATCCCTTGGTTTATAATTCTGTTTGTTGTGGCAATGCTTATAAATACATACCTTCCATTACCTCAGGTATTGACAGAAAATATAGTTTTTATCTCAAAGAAACTCTTAACCGTAACCCTCTTTTTGATAGGTTGTGGCTTGTCTGTATCAGCACTTAAAAAGGTTGGAGTAAAGCCTCTGCTTTTGGGTGTAATTCTTTGGGTAATTATCTCTGTAACCACATTGTTGGTGGTGATGATGTGATTAAATTTTTCTTGTTGTTGCCTTAATAACTCTGGGTTTCATGCGCAATTCTTATATTGACTGAATTTATACATATTTTTAGTTTGTTTTTTTATGAAATTTTAAATGAAATTTATAAATTTGCATTATTAAGCATAGAGGATTCCGAAAATCTCCAAGAGTAGGAAGCATAAATATAATTAATAAATATGAAAAAGTTCGTTTTAGGATTACTTGTAATCTTTTTGGCTCCATTTTCATCTTTTGCATCAGATATGTTTGAATATGATGTAGAATGTGGAGGAGCAATCTCTAAAGAGGGATATTATATGGTAAAAGTATGGGTCTATTCGGCAAACAAGAAGGTAACACCGGATGAGTTGAAAAAGGCAGCTGTACACGGAGCTCTATTCAGAGGCGTTTCAGCATCTGGAGAATGTCGTAGCTTTAAACCATTGGCAGGTTCGGCAATAGCAGAATCGCAACACAAAGATTTTTTCAACAGCTTTTTTGGAGCAGATAAACAATATCTTTCTTATGTAACATTGGCGTCAACACCATACGAATATATCAAAGTAAGTAAAAAATATAAAGTCGGAACTATCGCCATCATTTCGAAAGATGCACTGAGAAAAGATTTGGAGAAGGCAGGAGTTATAAGAGGATTGTCAACAGGATTTTAAAAGCAAACAGATATGAATAAGAGAGTTTTATTGATTGCAATATTAGTTGTAATAACAACAATAGGATATGCAAAAAAAACATCAACAACATACTATGAGTATGAAACAGAGTGTTTGGGAGTGGCACAAGACGGTTCGCAAACATTAATTGCTTGGGGTGCGGGAAGAACTCGAGACGATGCAAAACAACAAGCAATGAAGAATGCTTTGAACGATGTTATATTTAAAGGTATAAGATCGGGGAACGAACTATGTAATACAAAACCATTGATATTTGAGGCAAATGCACGCGAGAAATATGAAGATTTCTTCAATTTCTTTTTTAGCGAGAATGGCGATTACAAAAAATTCGTAACCGATGATGAAGGAGGTCGTCGTTTAAACAGAACAAAAGAGTTGAGTAAACGAGAGAAAAAATTCGGTATTGTTGTGATGGTATATCGTCCGCAATTAAAAGAGTATTTAAAATCAAATGGAATAATAAAATAGGCAAATATGAAAAAGTTATTTTTATCAGCACTATTAGTTTTTGTTTCTGTATTGTGCTTTTCACAAGCAAAGAAACCCGAAATAATGGTTATGCCAAGCGATGTATGGTGTAACGAAAAAGGATATATGATAACATCAGATAATCAAGGAGTTAAAGAACAAGTCCCTGATTATAAGAAAGCGGTAAAAACAGACAAGGAACTTACAAATGTTATCTCAAAATTGGGAGCATTGATGGCAGATAGAGGTTTCCCCTTGAAAGACCTTTCTGCAACTATTTCAGGAATAGAACAACGTGAGGCAGAAGAACGATTGGTAATGTCAAAATCGGGTTCGACAATTGCCGAGAGTCTTTTGGATAAGATAAGACGAGTAGCCAAAGCGGATATTATATTATCTGTTGATTGGACTGTAAATCAATTGGGTCCCAAGAAAAGCATAACATATAATCTGCAAGCACTTGATGCTTATACCAATAAGCAAATTGCGGCAGTTCAAGGGACAGGTTCTCCTTCTATGACAGCCGAAACCGTTCTTTTGTTAGAAGAGGCGATTGTCGCAAATATGGATGAATTTGCTTCACGCCTTCAAGTTTACTTCGACGATTTGTTTACAAATGGTCGTGAAGTTTCTGTTCGAATAAGGGTATTTGACAATGGTTCTGGTATCGATTTGGAAAGTGAATTTGATGGAAGTGAACTTTCTGAGATAATCGACGATTGGATGTATGAAAACACAGTAGAACATCGTTATAGCAAACTTGACGGAACAGAGAACTATATCGATTTTTCACAAGTACGAATTCCTCTTTATCGTGAGAACGGAAGAGCAATGGATACAGAATATTTTGTTCGCTCTCTATCAAAATATTTGCGTCAGGCACCATATAACCTTCAATCGAAAGTATTGACAAGAGGTTTGGGTGAGGCTGTATTAATAATTGGAGAAAAATAAAAACATTAAGAATATGAAACGCAAAATAAAATTATCGATATGTGCATTACTGTTTTCAGTAATGTTTGCAAATGTCTCTGCACAAGATTGTGATATATCAGTAAGAGTAGTTGCTCCTGAAGAGAGCGGATTAACAAAATCGGCAGAGGATTTTTTGGTAAAGAGAATAGGACAGATTTCAAACAATGAGAGTTTTGTTTTAGGCGAAGGGTCATCGTTGGCAATAGTGCCGAAGTTGATATGCTTGACAAAAGATGTATTGCCCGGACCTCCTGCAAAATACTCGTTAGACTTTGAATTGACTTTGTACCTTATAGACGTAAACACAGGTGTTATATATTATTCTGAAACAATGCCGTTAAAGGCAGTTGATAATTCGGAGAGTAAGGCTCAAATATCAGCAATAAAATCATTGAAGCCCAACTCTCCCCAACTATTGTCTCTGTTTAAAAAAGGAAAAGAGAAAGCCATAGCTTATTACGATGCCAATGGAGCCAATATTATAATAAAAGCTAAAAAGTTGGCGGCAATGAAGCAATTCGAGGAGGCTCTATATACTATCATTGCAATACCCGATTGCTCGAAATATGCAGAAGAGGCAAATAAAGAGACTATAAATATCTACAACCTATATATGAATGATATTTGTAATGAAAATCTTCAAGCAGCACGCTCTGCATGGGTTGCCGAACAAAATGAGTCGGGAGCTAAAAAAGCAGCTCAATATTTGGCATTGATTTATCCTGAATATGGATGTTATTCTGAAGCACAAGCACTATACGAAGAGATAAAGAAAGAGATTAAATCGGATAAAGTATTCGATCAAAACTTAATCTTGTCGGACATAGAGATTGAGAAAGCAAAAATACAGGCAGCTCGTGATGTCGGTGTTGCATACGGAACAGGACAACAACCCAATACTACAAATATATTTGGATATTAATGCTTGTTTCATAGAAACCCTATATGAATAAAATTATGAAAAGGAATATATGTACAGCATTGCTTTTTGCCACCACAATCTCCTTCTCTGTGAATGCTGCCGATTTAAGAGCGTTTCAGAATGAAAAAGGCAAGTGGGGGTATATCGATTCTGATAGTAATGTGGTGATATCTCCTACCTATGAAACCGTAGAGGAGTTTATCGACGGAAAAGCAAAAGTATCAAAGAAACAGAAGTTTGGAATAATCGACACATTAGGAAATGTGTTGGTCCCAATTAATTATGCAAATATTGGTCCCTATAACAAATATGGATTGGCTCAAATAAATTCAGGAGGAAAAGTAGAAGAGGGTGTCGTAAGCGGAGGTAAATTAGGATATATAAATACCAAAGGTGAAGTAGTTCTTCCTGCAAAGTATGATGAAATAGGTTTCTTTGATAATACCTCTACCGCATGGGTTAGAGCCGGTAAAAAGTACGGATTAATAAATTCGCAAGGAGTCTTAATCTCAGAAGTTAAATATGCGGGTCATGGAGCATTCGATTCAAACGGAGTGTGTTGGGTTAATGTCGGAGGCGTTGAGCAACAAGACAAGAAGATTGTAGGTGGTCTATGGGGTTATATAAAGAGTAATGGAGAGGAGTTGGTAGCCCCAAAATATCTATCAGTCAAAGCCGATTTTGTAGGCGGAATATCTTGGGTGCAAAACTCAAAACGAAAATTTGCATATATAAACGATAATGGCGAATTTTTGAACGAAACGTATTATGACGACTTTGCAGGAGTATTTGAGAATGGCATGTCTTGGGTGAAGTTAGGAGATAAATACGGATATATAAACGCACAAGGCGAGGCTGTAACTGAAATTAAATATGATGGAGCATATCAATTTTCGGGCGGAATGGCAGCCGTAGGTTTGAAGGAGAGTAAAAAGGCTCCTGTATTGTGGGGATATATTAACGAAGCAGGAAACGAGGTGTTTTCTCCCCGCTTCGAAAGTGTTATTATAAAGCCCAATAAAGGTCGAGCATTTGTTCAACAAAACAAGAAGTGGGCGTATGTAGATGATAAAGGAAATATTCTATCTAATTTTGAATTTACCGTCGTATCTGAAATATCAGACGATGGCAGAGCATTGGTATCAACTAAAGAATTATCAGCCAATACGCCAATAGTTTATAATTATGTTCTCGATTCGGACGGAAAGAAAATCAATGCTATTCCATATGAAAATATTTCGCAATATAGCGATGATTTTGCAGTAGTGAAAAAAAACAGTGGGACATATTGCTGGATTAATACAGAGGGCAAGGAGTGTTTCGATAGCGGATATACAAAAGTAGGCGATTTTAAAGAGGGATTAGCCTATGCCTATAAAGAAGGGAAAGGATATTATATCGATAAAACGGGAATTGCACGAATAAGCTTTGATGCCGCATTACCAATGTTTGGATTTCCATTCGAGGGAGACTATGCTATGGTAAAAACTGATAGCAACGTATGGGGATGTATCGACAAATCGGGGATATTTGTAGTTCCTTTAGGATTATCAACCGAGGCAGATGCAAAATATCTTTTGGAGAACGTTTACAAGAAGTCCAAAAAGCCATTGGGTGCAAGATATGTGCTATTGATGAATATGTACAAGAATGTTACCAAATGCTCTATTGGAGATGTGTTGCCTAACGAATCGTGGGCTTATTAAGAATATTAACTAATAAGATAACGGAAAATGAGAAATATATTTATAATAATAGCAACACTTCTTATACCTATATGTGCCGTGGCACAAGAAGAGGGAGAGTATCGCAGAAGTTCGATATATTCAATATGTATAAGCCACGATCAGGCAAAATATACATCAGAGATAAGCGATGTGTTTGTATCGATGCCCACTCCCGATAAGTATAACAATCACGACCTGAATATAAAGTTGGTATCGTCTATGGACAAAAAAGAGTCGGAGGCGGATATCTCTAAATTCCTCGAAGCTAATAATGTGGCACGAAGAATGGTGGCTTTATGGTTTAATCGAGATCCCCTTACAGGAGAGTGTAACATAGACAAAGTTTCGGAGCGAGGATTGTATGATGCCGATTACTTCGATGTTGAGATGTCGAAGCAAACAATCAGAGGAGAGGCAATGTTGAAGGATGCAGGAGAGGAGTTGATAAAAAATACCTTTGTGTTGGTAAATGATATAAGATATGTAGATAAAGAGAAATCGGCAAAAATAGGAGCCGGAATACTAAAAGGGGTTGGATCTGTCTTAGGAATGTTCTTTGGCTCGGGAATATCAGATTTAACAGATGCTATCGGAGATGCTATTGAGGATATCAGAGGATTTCGTGTAATAGTAACCTCATATTTATATCAATTGGAGTGGAACGATGAGGTGGCAAATAAATTTTATACCGACTACTATATGTCAAATGGCGAGGTAAATCCTGATAAGGTAAAAGCATTTAACGAAGATACACAAACCTTTAAATTGAAATTTGTAGGCTCGAAAAAAGTTGATAGTGGAGAAACATCTTATGCGGGAGTATTTGAACCAATAGATATGATACGTAAGGTGTGCACACGCTCAATCGATAAATCGGTATTGGAATTGCAACGAACCTATGAACAATTCAAGGTGAAAACCCCGATATATTCGGTCGATCCCGAAATTACTGCAAAAATAGGAATGAAAGAGGGAATAACAGATGCCTCAAAATATGAAGTATTGGAGAAGTATATGACCGAAGACGGATTGACTGCATACAAACGAGTAGGAGTGATAAAACCCATCCCCGGAAAAATTTGGGATAACAGATATATGGCAACCGAAGAGAATGCTATGGGTTCTGATCTTTCGGCAACATCATTTAAAAAAGTGTCGGGACGTGCAGAGTTCTTGCCCGGAATGTTAATTCGTGAGATAAAATAATAACTCATATAGTAATATGGGAAAGGGTCCGGGAGGACCCTTTTTTTATTGGATATTTATACGCTTGTAAAAAATATAAAACCGAAAATATAATAGTCTGTTAATACAATAGCTCTTTTATAAGTTGTTTGTAATCAAAAAAACATCTATTGTCTTAAAAAAATCCCTTTAAAGTTCTTTTAACAAATAAATTTGGTTATCTTTGTTCGAATTTTGGAATGAAATAAAAATATTATGATTAATCCGATTAAGAAGACAATCGATTTAGGTGATGGACGAGTAATCACCATCGAGACCGGGAAGTTAGCAAAACAAGCTGATGGAGCGGTTGAGGTTCGCATGGGAAATACCATGCTTTTGGCAACAGTGTGTGCAGCAAAAGATGCAAATGAAGGTGTAGATTTTATGCCTTTGCAAGTTGAGTATAAAGAGAAATTTGCGTCAATCGGACGTTTTCCAGGAGGTTTTACAAAACGTGAAGGTAGAGCGTCAGATTATGAGATATTGACATCTCGTCTTGTTGACCGTGCATTACGTCCACTATTCCCCGATGATTATCATGCAGAGGTATACGTAAACATCGTAATGTTCTCGGCTGACGGAAAAGATATTCCCGATGCACTTGCAGGATTGGCAGCATCAGCAGCACTTGCAGTGTCGGATATCCCATTCAACGGACCAATCTCAGAGGTTCGTGTGGCTCGTATCGATGGCGAGTTCAAAATCAACCCAACATATGAAGAGTTGGCAAAAGCTGACATGGACTTGATGGTAGGTGCTACTATGGAGAACATCATGATGGTTGAGGGTGAGATGGACGAGGTTTCAGAGTTGGATCTTTTGAACGCTTTGAAATTTGCTCACGATGCAATTAAAGTACAATGTCAAGCACAATTGGAGTTGTCTGAAATGTGCGGAACAACAGTAAAACGTACATATTGCCACGAAGTAAACGATGAGGATCTTCGTAAAGATGTTCGTGAAAAATGTTATGATAAAGCTTATGCAATTGCAGCATCAGGAAATGCAAACAAACACGCACGTGGTGAGGCATTCGAGGCTGTGTTGAATGAGTACTTGGAGTCAATGACAGAAGAGGATCGTGAGGCTAAAACAGCACTGGTTAAACGTTACTATCACGATGTAGAGAAAGAGGCTATGCGTCGTTGCATTCTTGATGAAGGAAAACGTCTTGACGGACGTGAAACAACACAAATCCGTCCTATATGGTGTGAGGTAGATTATCTACCCGGACCTCACGGATCTGCAGTCTTCACTCGTGGTGAAACTCAATCATTGACAACAGTTACACTTGGAACAAAACTTGATGAGAAGATTGTTGATGATGTTCTTGATCAATCGCACCAACGCTTCTTGTTACACTACAACTTCCCTCCATTCTCAACAGGCGAGGCTAAAGCATCTCGTGGAGTTGGACGTCGTGAGGTTGGACACGGAAACTTGGCATGTCGTGCACTTAAAGGAATGATTCCAGCCGACTATCCATATACAGTTCGTGTAGTATCAGACATCTTAGAATCAAACGGTTCTTCTTCAATGGCTACAGTATGTGCTGGAACACTTGCGTTGATGGACGCTGGTGTTAAGATTAAGAAACCAGTTTCAGGTATTGCAATGGGATTGATTACAGACAACCAAAAATATGCAGTTCTTTCTGATATTCTTGGTGATGAGGACCACTTAGGAGATATGGACTTCAAGGTAACAGGAACAAAAGATGGTATCACAGCAACACAAATGGATATAAAAGTTGACGGGCTACCATACGAAATTCTTGAAAAAGCCTTGATGCAAGCACACGACGGACGTATGCACATCCTTGGTAAAATCCTTGATACAATACCAGAGCCACGTGAAGACTTCAAACCTCACGCACCTCGCATTGAAACTATTTTGATTCCTAAAGATATGATTGGAGCCGTTATCGGCCCCGGTGGAAAAATTATCCAAGGAATTCAAGAGGAGTCTGGAGCAGTAGTAACAATTGAAGAGGTAGAAGAGGGCGGTCGTGTTGAAATTGCAGCATCTAACCGAGAATCAATCGATGCAGCACTTGCTCGCATTAAAGGAATTGTAGCAATACCCGAGGAGGGAGAGACTTACACAGGAAAAGTAAAATCAATCCTTGCATTTGGTGCATTTGTTGAGTTTATGCCTGGTAAAGATGGATTGTTGCACATCTCTGAAATTGCTTACAAACGTTTGGAGACAATGGAAGAGTCTGGAATCAAAGAGGGCGACGAAGTTACAGTTAAACTTGTTGAGATAGACAAGAAGACAGGTAAATTCCGTTTGTCAATGAAAGCTTTGCAGCCTAAACCAGAAGGTTGGGAAGATCGTCCTCAAAGAGCTCCACGTGCTCCACGCAAAGAGAACAAATAAGTAGTTGCAAACACAACCACTAAATAATAGACAAGGGATTGCCCAATTTGGGCAATCCCTTGTTGCGTTATAGAATTTATTCTACGAAACGAAGAGATATCTATTTTGTACGTTTAAAAGGTAATTTCATACATTCTCTAAATTATGGTTTTGTAATATAAAATAACAACAATATATTTGTATAGCAAATTAAATATATGAAGAGACGACTTATTATATCAACATCGGTTGATCTGGTGCGTATCGACCCAAATCAAATCGTATATATATCATCTGATGGCAACTATTCAACGTTGGTACAGGCAGATAATGAAACCCGTATGGTTTCATATCAGCTAGGTCAGATTGAGAAGATGATCTCTTCGCAACTTGGTAATGATGGTAAAAACTTTATCCGAATAGGAAAGAGTTTAATTGTTAATAGTTCATATATATACTATATAAATATAGCCAAACAAAAATTGGTGCTTTCTAATGTCTCGTCGTTTAGTCATACGGTAACGGCATCAAAAGAGGCATTAAAACAATTAAAAGAGATGTTTGAAAGCGAAGTGAAATAGCTATGAAGGATTTAAAAGATATTAGAGACGACCAAATACGAGTGGTAGGTGAGGAGAGTAAGGATAATAAATCCTCACGCAATATGTATATTATTGTTTCGCTAATAGCAATAGTTGTTATTGGAGTAGTAATGCTACTTACATTAAACAATAAGAAAATTAGCGAACAACAAATGGTTGAACCCTCGCTTTTTGAGCCTGAGGTTGTTGCTCTTCCCGAGGAGAAAACTGTGGAGCTTGAAAGGTTAGGTAGAGAGGTTGGACTGTCAGAAACAGGCTTTGTTGAGATAAAAGACACATTAATAAATGATGTGCCTATAAGAATATATATACCTCATAATGCAACTATGTCATTGCATATAGGGAAATTGAACAGAACTGACACTACGATTATATACGCAGCGCAAGCAGCAGATGTACGTGCCGATAATGGAGGAATTGTAGGAGCTTTCGTTTTAAAGGGGGAGCCTAAAGCGTGGGGATTGTCAAAGAGGGGATTTTGTGCTTCGATAGATGGTAATATAACAATTGGAGTGGAGGACAATTCTCCTTTGTTCGAGGAGGCAACAGAGACAGGGGGGTATTTCTTTAGACAATATCCTCTTGTGAAAAATGGGGCTGTTGTAGAGAATGAGATTAAGACAAAGTCGGTAAGAAGGTCGATATGCGACCGAAACGGGGAGATATTTATGGTTGAAAGTCTTACAAAAGAGTCATTCCATGACTTCTCTCAGGTATTGGTGGACCTTGGTGTCGATCAGGCGATATATCTAATTGGATCATCATCGTATGGTTGGGCTGTTGATGAAAATGGTCAAATGCATGAGTTTGGCGAAGATTTATATTATAAATATAAAAAGAAGATACCTCGAAATATATCATATTTGATATGGCGTAAAAACTAGAAAATTTGAATAATATGAAGAGTGATTCTCTATGAAATTGCATATAAAGTAATACTTCATACACTCCCGTAATAACTTCGTACAGTTGAGTCTTAAACTCGGCAGTACGAAGTTTTTTTTGCTTAAGTTTGAACTGTAAAACATCATTAATAAGAAAAAACAAAATATATGAAACGTAAAATGTTAATTACAGGGGCAATGATTTGTGGCACTTATATTGCCATAAGTGCATATTTTTTGAGAGAACAGAAACTCCAACTCAATTTTCATGAAAAGAATTATGAGGTAGCAGAGTATGCCTCTTTGCAAATAGTTGAATATAGTAACGTAACTTTTGAAGAGGAGGAGTGGTTATGAGATTAATGAAATATATCTGTTTGTTCACTTTTATAGTTGTAATTACTTTGGGTTGTTCTCGGGAGAAAAAAAGTGAGGTTAAGGGTCATAATTCGATATATTATTGGAAGACAACATTTGAACTTGACTCATCTGAGGTATCGTTTATGGAGAAGCATAACATTGAACGAATTTATATGAGAATGTTTGATGTGGCATTGCTACGGGATTTTCTTTCAGGAGAGGAGGGTGTAGAGCCAATAGCCACTACTAAATTCATCTCTGAAGTGCCCGAAAATATCGAGATTGTTCCTGTTACATATATAACGCTTGGTGCTCTCAAAAACATGCAGAATTGTGATGTCGATTATGCTTCGCTTATAGTAGAACGCCTGTTGGCTATGTGTAATTACAATAAGTGTGGCGAAATTAAGGAGATTCAGTTTGATTGTGATTGGACAAAAACCACAAAATACATCTATGATGATTTATGTAGAAAAGCAAAAGCTATATTGGCAGATAGAGGAATAAAGTTGAGTGCAACCATTAGGTTGCATCAGCTACGAGAAATGCCACCCCCTGTTGATAAAGGAGTCTTAATGTTATACAATACAGGATCCTTGAAAGATCCTGAAACAAGAAATTCTATTCTTGATATAACAAATGTAAAACCATATATAAAAAAGAAAAAGTCATACAGCTTGCCACTTTCTTATGCATATCCTCTTTTTGGTTGGGGTGTTAAATTTAAAGATGATAAGTTCGTTTCAATTGTTTCAGAAAACGATAGCGTATCAGTTGAGAATGAATATATAAGACGAGAGCGACCTACATGCCGAGAGATTTACAAAGTAAAAGCATTTGTTGAGTCTCGCTTAGGACAACCCACATGCGGTAATATATTATACCATCTAGATGATGAACAATTAAAGAATTATAGTGATGAAGAAATTGATAAAATTCTCGCTTATTAGTTTACTATTAGCTTTTTGTGTTAATGAAACTCTTGCGTGTAGTGGCTCTGCATATCCTGTTAGCGAGCTCTTTATGTATAGAGTGAATTCGCCTCGTCATGATAAAGATTTAGGCGCAGATATTGATGAGTCGGAGTATAAAGCCAATTGTATTGCATGGCAAGAACTTACATCTAAAGAGATACCATTGAAGGATATTTATGAGGTTGTATATAAAATGCCTTTAGATGAGTTTGAGAAGATTTATAACGACGGACCTTTTAACTATACCAATAAGTTTTCAAAGTGGATTACAAACAAAGATACAACTATATTGGAATTTCTTATGTTGGCAAAAACAAACGAGTATATTCGCTCTAGAATAAACTCGGCATGGTACTATCCAACAATGACTTTTGGAACAAAAATATCAATAGAGGAGGTGCTGGAGATGTCGTTGGCATCAAAGGACAAACGTCTTAGAGATCGATATCTGCTCCAAGCTGTCAGAGCATTAACAACGTTGGGCAGATATGAAGAGTGTGTAGAGTTATGGGAGAAAGATATCTCAAAACTTCCCGAAGGCAATATTATGCGTCGCCTTGCGCTACCCTATATTGCAGGTGCAGAATTTAGAATAGGCAAATCGGAGAAATGGATTGAATATTTTGCTCAATTAGGAGATGTATCTTCTATCATGTATTGTTCAAAAATAAGAGGGAAGGAGTTGTCTTACATTGAGGCTTTCGCAGAAGTTTGTAGTTACCATTCCAATGATGCTAAAATAACTTCTATGTTACAAGCACATGTGAGAGATGTAGAGTTAGATCTGTGTTGGGCTAAAACTACCTATGATTCACCTTACGATCCAAAATTAGTAGAAAGAGTGAATAGAGATATAGATAAATTGCGTACTCTATCGCTCGAAATGCTAAAGGATAAAAAGATAAAGAATAAGGCTTTGTGGTATTATACATTGGCTTTTTTGACCGATTTAAAAGGTGATTATTTAAATGCTTCATCGTATTTGGCTATGGCAGAGAGATGTGTAAAAGATGACTATCTTAGGGATTCTATAAAGGTATTGAGAATTTATCTCGATGCAAAAATATATAAGTATGATGCCTCATACGAAGCTAAATTGTTTGAACAACTAAAGTGGCTCGATAATAAAATAGCAACAAATATCAATAAAGAGGTAGAACAAAAAGTGGCAGAAGGTGCCTCTGAAATGGAGTATGGACTTAGCTTCTATTATTGGAACGATATGCTAAGACGTATTTTGCTTTCTGAAGTTGCGCCCCGCATGATTGCGGCAGGAAAATCTATTAGAGCTTTGCAATTGGCAAATATGGCAGATAATAGATTGCTATTATTGGTTAACAAACGGGATACTTATAAGTGGGTTGAATCTTATAGTGGAGATTATGAGCGACAAGTAGTTAGAAGCTATACAATGGAGGAATACAGATATTCAGATTATTATAATAGAAGCGACTATTCTAATGACTTCTTTAAAATGATTGACACATTGGGGGTTAAGGTGGCAAATAATTATTTGATAAGAACTCAAAACCCAAAAACTGAGTTTGATAGATTTTTGAATAAGAGAGGCTATATTAATAGTGATTATTTAAACGATATAATTGGAACCCAGTATTTGCGTGAGATGAAATATGCGAAGGCATTGAGCTATTTTAAGAATGTAGATGAGTCGTATAAAGACCATCTTAATGTGTGGATTGATTATGATCCATTCTCAGAAAAGAGGGTAAAGTATGGCAAAGACAACTATTTCAAACTCTCGTTTGCCAAAGAGATGTGTAGATTAGAAAAATCTATAAAATATGAGCAGAACCCAAACAAAAAGGCTAAACTTATGGTGAAGTATGCAATAGGAATACGCAACTCGTTTGGGTTTTGTTGGGGACTTACTCAATATTACAAAGGGTGGAGGTCTTATTTGCCTAAAGAGAAGTATGCTCCATTTGCTAAAGAAAAAGCAAAGGAGATTGTTGCCGAGGCAATGGCAATGGTTACGGATTACGATGTTGCTTCGGAGTTAAATTATCAGTTGTGCAATTTTAAAACAGTTGCGGAAAAGTATCCTGAAACAGAAAAAGGCAGGCTTGTAAGAGGAGAGTGCGATAAATTGATAGATTATCATGCAGAGTCATATCTTGAGAAAAATTATTGGGATCAATATTGAGTAGAGATATAAACGCTAGGCTAATCCTACTTGCTATAAAAACGGAGTTGCACTTCAAGTGTGCAACTCCGTTTATCTTATATATCTAATTGGTCCAATTAGTCTAATATGTCTAACAACTGATAACTAACAACTATCAACTACTCATCCCAATCCTCTTCGTAGTAGAACCCGTCAACCTCTTCTTCATCATCGCTCTCGAATTGGTCGAGTTCCAAATCAAAATCGTCTTCTTCGTTGCGTTTGCGGTTAACATCAAGGTTGCGGTGGGTTATGGTTGTAATCTTGTTCTCTTCGCTATTTAAAATATCCCATAGAAGGTTTTTAAGTTCGGTAACACCAAATCCTGTAACCGACGAAATCATTACAGAAGGAACATCTTTAGGTAACTCTGCTTTGATTGCATCCATAAGTTCTTCGTCAAGCATATCGCATTTTGTTACAGCAATAACTCTTCCCTTGTCTAAAAGTTCGGGATTGAATGTCTCCAACTCATTAAGCAAAATTTCGTACTCTTTGGCAATGTCTTTGGCATCGGCAGGAATCATAAATAGTAAAAGAGAGTTGCGTTCTATGTGTCGCAAGAATCTCAATCCCAATCCTTTGCCTTCTCCTGCTCCCTCGATAATACCAGGGATGTCTGCCATAATGAACGAGCGGCTGTCGCTGCAAGATACAATTCCCAAGTTTGGTTCAAGAGTAGTAAATGGGTAGTCTGCTATTTTTGGCTTTGCAGCCGATACTGCACTCAATAGTGTT
Source organism: Bacteroidales bacterium (assembly GCA_017559955.1). GTDB lineage: Bacteria > Bacteroidota > Bacteroidia > Bacteroidales > G3-4614 > Caccoplasma_A. Next base: position 24,820 of record JAFYPQ010000048.1, on the reverse strand, counting down.
GATTTCCCTGCATTGGGAAAGCCTACCAAACCAACGTCAGCTAAAAGTTTAAGTTCAAGAATAATTGTACACTCTTGGGTATCCTCTCCGGGTTGAGCAAAACGTGGAGTTTGGTTTGTGGCGGTTCTAAAATGCCAGTTTCCTAAACCTCCTCGTCCTCCTTTAAGTAATATCTTCTCTTCTCCGTCGTCTGTAACCTCGCAAATATATTTGCCTGTATCTGCATCAAATACAACTGTTCCGCAAGGTACCTCAATTACTTTATCCTCTCCGTCTTTTCCAAAGCTACGAGCTTTGCTCCCGCTTTCACCGTTGCCGGCAAAAACGTGTCGAGAGTATTTCAGGTGAAGTAAAGTCCAGTAGTTGCGGTTAGCACGTAAAATTATGTGTCCGCCACGACCTCCGTCTCCGCCGTCGGGTCCGCCTTTGGCTACAAACTTCTCTCTACGAAGGTGAGTTGAGCCTGCTCCTCCACGCCCCGAACGGCAATATATTTTAACGTAATCTACAAAATTCGATTCCGCCATATCTCCTCTATGTCTCTAATTAGTCAAGTAATGCAATGGCTTTTTTGATATCAGCGAAGATGCCCTCTATTGAGCCTTCGCCTTTAATGCCTGCATATAGCTTTTCGTTAATATAAAATTCTTTCAAAGGATTTGTTTGGTTGTTGTAAACCTCTAAGCGGCTTTTGATTGTATCAATATTGTCGTCGCTTCTGCCGCTTGCTTGTCCTCGTTTTAAAAGACGGTCGATAAGTTCCTCTTCTGCAACTTCCAAACCTATAACAATCGAAATCTCCATATCTCGTTCAGCCAACATCTTTTTTAATGCCTCAGCTTGAGGTATGGTGCGTGGGAAGCCGTCAAATATAACACCTTTTGTTTTCTCTTTTTTGTCGAGAGTATCAGCCAAAATGTCGATGATTAACTCATCGGGCAGTAATTGACCCTTCGAAATAAAACTATCTGCAACCTTGCCAAGTTCTGTTCCGGCTTTAATTTCTGCTCTTAAAACTTCACCGGTTGAGATATGAGCAAGACCATACTTTTCAATTAAATTCTCGCTTTGTGTACCTTTGCCCGAACCCGGAGCACCAAAGATAACGATGTTAAGCATTTTGTCCATTTTATTATAGTTTTTTTAAGATTTTCTGAATTTAAACCATTCTTGAATTGTAAAATCAAACTTAAAAAGAGGTAGTATTAAAGTATTAAACGCAAACTACCGCAATCTATTTGCGAAGATACATTAATGATATGATACAGCCAAATTTATTTAACATCAATTTATTTTTAATAGTGATAAAAAAAAATTATCTTTACACCTGCCGAATTGTTGTTTTTATAAAAATGTAACATGAAGATATTCAGTGCAAAAGATAATAAAGAGTTAGACGAATATACTGTTATAAAGGAGTCTGTAAGCTTTTATGAACTTATGGAACGAGCTGCCTCGGCAGTAACGTACGAAATTATTTCTCGTTGGAGACGCAATACCCCGGTTGTAGTATTTGCCGGGCCGGGCAATAACGGTGGCGATGCTATGGCTGTGGCTCGAATGTTGTCTGACGAGGGATATGCCGTATCGGTCTATTTCTTTAACCCGACTCGCAGTGCTTCTCCGCTTGCACAAAAGAACTTTGAGTTATTAAGCGAAACATCTGTGAAAGCCGAGGAGGTTGTGCTTACATTTATACCCCCAGAACTTACAAAAGGGGTATTGGTTGTCGATGGATTGTTTGGTGTTGGATTGAACCGTCCTTTAACAGGCGGATATGTATCTTTGGCTCAATATATAAATGAGTCGGATGCTTCGGTGTTGTCTATCGATATGCCCTCGGGGTTGTTTGCTGAGGATAACTCAAAGAATGACAAACGTGGTATTATAAAAGCAGACATAACAGTTTCATTCCAATATCCCAAACTTGCATTTATGTTAGAGGAGAATGTTGAGTATGTAGGAGAGTGGCGAATTGCTGATATTGGAATATCTCCCGAAATAATTGCAGAAAAAGAGACTCCTCTATATTACGTAGAGGCTGACGATATTGCTCCTTTATTGAAACGCAGAAATAAATATGCCGATAAACGTCAATACGGACATCTTTTATTGGTGGCGGGAAGTGCAGGAATGATGGGGGCTGCGGTAATGGCTTCGAGAGCTGCATTAAGAACAGGAGCGGGATTGGTTAGCGTCCACTCTGCCGCATGCGGAGAAGAGATAATTCAGACATCGGTTCCGGAGGCCATGTTTATAGGCGATTCGAATATGAACAGGGTAACCAATTGCTCTCTATCAAAATGGCATAATGTAGTGGCAGTAGGTCCGGGATTGGGAAAACATAGAGATACGTTAGAGGCTTTAACATATCTATTAAACAAAGCCAATGTGCCATTGGTTATAGATGCAGATGCTCTTAATTTAATAGCAGAGACAAAAGGTCTTTTTGCAAAAGTTCCAAAGTATTCGGTGATAACACCCCATAAATATGAATTTGACAGATTGTTCGGACCTAACGAAACAATGTATCAACGTCTCTTAAAGGCTAAACAGATTGCGGTGGAAAAAGAGATAACAATTGTTTTAAAAGGAGCTAACACCGCAGTAATTAAACCGACAGGAGATATATGTTTTAATAGTACAGGAAATCCGGGAATGGCAACTGCAGGCAGCGGAGATGTACTTACCGGAATAATATCTTCTCTAATAGCTCAAAGTTATGCACCATCCGATGCTGCCGTAATAGGGGTTTACCTACATGGTTTGGCAGCAGATATGGCATTGGAAGAGGAGTCGCAGGAGTCTTTATTGGCAACCGATATAATAAAAAACTTAGGGCGAGCATTTAAAAAATTACACACCTATAATATGAAATGATTATGAAAAAAATAGTAGCAGTAGTTTTAATTATGCTATCAGTAGCTACATATGCCGCAGAGAGTGGGAAGCAGGTAGCTGCGAAGTTTAACGACTATTCAGTTTCATATATATTGCCAAAAACCGTAATAGATATAGAAGTTGAACTTGAACTTACGCAATTGAAGGCTGGACCGTATGCAAATTATTCTCAAAAATATTTAGGAATACCGGCTCAAGTAACGGACGATTCAAAGAGTTGGAGTTTGGTCTCTGTGTCGGCCAAAGTTTCAAGTATTCCCGATAATGATGTTTATTATAATGTTCAGTTAAAGAGCGGAGCAACACCCTACATATATAAAAATGAAGAGGGGGTTTTGTTGGCTGTAAATGCCGAACCGGTATTGGAGAGTGAGATTGAAGAGGTGCCGGAGTTTAAGATGACGGCCTCTCCTCTTGACGATAACAGCTATTCTTATGCTTTAACCGAGGAGATGTTACTTTCGGGCTCTAATATAAGAATGGCAGAGTTGGTAGCAAAGCAGATATATAGAATAAGAGAGAGTCGAACCGATATAATAACGGGAGATTCGGATCAACAATTTGATGGCGAGGCTCTAAAAATAATGTTACAACAATTAGAAGAGCAAGAGAATAGATTGACCGTAATGTTCTCCGGAACAAAACAAACGCAGCGTAAGATTGTAAAACTTAGATGGATACCTGATGGAGAATGTGAGGATGTTGTTGTGGCGAGAGTTTCAGAAAAAGATGGGATAGTAGATAGCAATAACCTAAGTGGAGAGCCTATATATATATCATTGGATAATGTTGTACGAGCATCATATCCATTAGATTCGAAAGGGAATTTGTTTGTTCTTCCCGAAAATTCAATAATATACAATATCCCGGGTGAGGCCCAATTGTCTTTAACATATCAAGGGGAGCTTTTATTTAACAAAAAAGTGGAATTGACACAATTTGGAGTAAAATTTGGATTGGCACCAAAGTTGTTTGTTGATAAGAAAATGCAAACCTATATGGTATTGCATCCTACTACAGGAGCAATAAAAGAGATAGGACAAAAAGTATTGTCGGAATAAAACATAATATGAATATAAAAGTTACAGCACCGCCAAAAGTGCATGGAGAAATACGACTACCATATTCTAAAAGTATAAGTAATAGGGTGTTGTTGTTAAATAAATTATCGAAAAGCAAAATAATGCCCGAAAATATAGCAGTATGCGATGACTCGGAGATGATGCGTTCTGCCCTATCTTCAACATCTGGTAAGGTTAATACAGGAGCGGCAGGAACAGCAACACGCTTTTCGTTGGCATACCTCTCAATGCAACAAGGAGAGTATCAGCTAACGGGGTCGGAGAGGATGAAACAACGTCCCATAAAAATATTGGTAGATGCGTTGCGTGCTATAGGTGCAGATATTGAATATATAGAAAAAGAGGGCTTTTTGCCATTAAAGATACGAGGAAAAGAGTTACAAGGGGGGGCGATAGAGTTGTCGGGAAGTGTCAGTTCTCAATATATATCAGCCCTTTTAATGATAGCTCCATATACTCGATATGGGCTAAAGTTAACCTTGACAGGTAATATAATATCGTTGCCATATATAAAAATGACGATGTCGCTTATGTCTCTTTTTGGAGCCGAGCCACAAATGGATGGAAACGAAATAACGGTACCTGTCGGTCGTTATAATCCTTTGTCGTACAAGGTCGAACCGGATTGGTCGGCCGCATCGTATTGGTATGGATTTGTGTCGTTGGCAAACGATGCCGATATTATTTTGGCAGGATTGGATAATAATTCTATTCAAGGTGATTCAAAAGTAGCATCTCTTTTTACTCCCTTGGGTGTAGCGACAGAGTATAATGATGGCTGTGTGAGATTAAGAAAATGCAATTTTGTGAACAAGTTGTATGAGGTCGATCTTACCGATACTCCCGATTTGGCACAAACGTTGGTTGTTGTTGCGGCGTTAAAAGGGATGCCATTTAAGATGACAGGATTGCAATCATTGAGGATAAAGGAGACAGACAGAATATCGGCTTTGGTAAAAGAGATGAAAAAATTGGGCATTCTCTTAGATGATTCAATCCCTGGTACTATTGTTTGGAATGGAGAGAGATGTGATAGGGACGATGAAGTAGAGATAGATACATACGACGACCATCGTATGGCGATGTCTTTTGCCATAGCATCATTCTTCTATCCTCAAATAATGATTAAATCGTCAGAAGTGGTAACAAAATCATATCCAACATTTTGGAATGATTTATTAAAAGCAGGATTTGTTATAGAGGAATGAATGCGATTTGGATAATAGTTATAGCAACAGTATTAGTCGGAGTCATAGCAGCTCTGTTGTCTCGTTATACTAATATCGGTCGTCAAACCAAAGAGGAGGAGATTAAAGCTGCAAAAGCCGATGCAGAATGTTGCGGAATGCACGAAACGTGCGAAAAAGACTCTCTGCTAACAGCTGTTAGCAAGGATGTTGAGTATTACAACGATTACGAATTGGATGCATATATAGGCGTGCCATGCGAAGAGTATGATAAGGAGGCAGTTGTTGCATTTGAAGAGGTGTTTTATACACTTCGCAGTGAGGAGGTTGCCGGTTGGGTTCGGAGTTTGTGTTTGCGAAATATTGAGTTGCCCGAGCAGATTAGAGATGAAGTATTATTGGTTGTCTCCGAACGACGCATTAAAAAATAGCAGATGGAGATAGTTCAATATTCATTCTTTATAAATGCAGCAATAGCAATAACTCTTATATCTGTGGTTGCAGGAATTGTTGGGACCTATATCGTCTCTCGCAGAATGTTGTTTATAACAGGAGGAATAACTCATACCTCGTTTGGCGGATTAGGATTGGGAATGTACATGGGGGTATCTCCTACATTGACAGCTTTGATTTTCGCCTTGGCTTCGGCTTTTGGAATAGAGATTTTATCGAGAGGAGGGAGGGTGAGAGAAGATTCTGCCATTGCCGTATTTTGGACGTTGGGGATGGCTATAGGTATAATGTTCGTTTACATAACACCGGGATATAACACCGGACTTACAGGTTTTTTGTTTGGTGATATATTGACCGTAACAAAAAACGATTTATATCTATATGCAATATATGCCACCTTTCTTGTTGTAATATCTGTAATATTTCGTAAAGAGATATTATATACGGCATTTGACAGAGATTTTGCAATGATGCGAGGAGTGAAGGTGGGGTTTATTGAGTATTTGGCAATTATAGTAATTTCATTGGCAATAATACTTACGGTAAAGTTGATAGGAATAATGCTTTTGTTGTCGTTTCTATCGTTGCCACAAATGAGTGTCGAGATATTCAATAAGAGTTATAATAAAATAGTTATCCTTTCAATGTTTATATCGGTGGTTGGCGGATTGGCAGGTTTAATCTTGTCGTCATACATAAACTTTCCGACAGGGGCGACAATAGTATTTATATTGGCTTTGATATATCTATTGGCAAGAGGAGTAAAAATGGTGCTGTCTAAAAAGTATCAGTCGTAATATAGAGAAACATTTAAAAGAATATATAATACAATAAAAGCGGATAAAATCCGTAACTAATATAAAAACAGGAAGTTGAACATTAGTAGGCTGAAAATAGTATTGATTTTGACCATGGTAATATTGGTGTCGGCGTGTTCTACAAAAAAGAATACAAAAGCGACACGTTTTTATCATGGCTTAACTACACGATTTAATGTCTATTTCAATGGAAACGAAAGCTATAAAGAGTCTTTGAAGAATATGCAAAAAGATTTTCAAGACGATTATACTTCGCTTGTTCACATTCACCCGGTAAGTGCCTATTCAAACGAAAAAGAACAAAAACCTTCGGGCGATTTTAAACGTTCAATAGATAAAGGCAAAAAGGCCATACAATTACACTCTATAAAAAAGAAGCCAAAACGTGATCCAAAAAAAACGTCAGATCCTAAATATAAGGCGTTTTTAAATAGAGAGGAGTTTAATCCTTATATTCATAATGCTTGGTTTTTAGTTGGAAAATCACAATTCTATTCAGGCGAATTTTTAGAGGCGGCATCGACATTTAACTATATAACACAGCATTTTACGTGGTTGCCCGATTTAGTGAAAGAGGCAAAAATATGGCTTATGCGTTGTTATACCGAGTTGGGGTGGATGTATGAAGCGGAAGATGTGAAACATAAAATATCGCTCGACAGTATCCCTAAAAAATTGCAAGGAGAACTATCTATGGTAACAGCACAATACCATATAAATAAGGGAGAGTATGAAGAGGCAATACCTTATTTGAAGGTCTCTATCGATTCACAAAAAGATAAATTTCAGGAGATACGCCAAACATTTCTATTGGCTCAGCTATATCAAAAATTGGAGCAGAACCAATCGGCATATGATACCTACTCAAAAGTAATATCTTTAAACCCTGTATATAGAACCGAATTCAATGCACGAATTAAGCAGACAGAGGTAATGACCGATAGAGATACCTCAAAAGTTATAAAAGGGTTAAAGAAAATGGCAAAAGCTTCTCGAAACAATGAATATCTCGATCAAATATATTATGCAATCGGAAATATTCATTTGTCTGCGGGAGATACATTGAAAGCTGTCGATTATTATATAAAAGCCAATGCTGAGAGTACACGAAACGGAATAGAAAAGGCGATAAATCAAATTACATTAGGAAATATCTATTTCGCTCAACGCAAATATACAAAAGCCCAGCCCTGTTATGCCGAAGGGGTTCCATTAGTAGGAGAGGATTATCCAAATTATGATATCTTATTAAAACGCTCTGAGGTTTTAGATGATTTGGTGGTTCACTCATCAACAATAGAGTTGCAAGATAGTCTCAGATATGTAGCTTCGTTGCCCGAGGAGGAGATAATGAAACTTATCAATGAGAAAATTGAAGAGGTAAAGGAACAAGAACGATTATTGGCAGAGGAGACTGCTCGACAAGAGCATTTGGCAAATCAGTCGGCAATGAACTCTGCATTTGGACAATCGACTATGGGCGGTGCTCAGGCACCTACAGGTCCGGCCATGCAGATAGGAGGTAAAAGTTCGAGTTGGTATTTTTATAATAAAGCCACAATAGCCACAGGAAAAACCGAATTTCAGCGTAAGTGGGGAAAACGTAAATTAGAGGATAATTGGAGGCGTATAAACAAGGCCGCATTTTCTATGTCTGATTTTGAAGAGTATGATTATGGAGCAGAAGAGGATGCTGAAGCTATTGCCGATTCGTTGGCACAAGCTGAAGCTATTGCCGATTCATTAAATGTTCCGGTAACGGACACTAAAGATCCTAAATATTATTTACAACAGTTGCCTCGTACGCCCGAAGAGATAGCTCTCTCGGACGACCTTATTATGGATGGTTTATACAATATGGGAGTAATCCTCAAAAACGATTTGGAGGATTATGAAGCGGCAATGAGTGTATTTGACAGATTAATGACCCAATACCCTGAAAATAGCTATATGTTGGATACATATTATAATATCTATTTGATGAATATGATTAATGATGATAAGATTGAAGCTGAGTCGTATCGTCAAAAAATATTGGTTGAATACCCCGAAAGTAAATATGCTCAAGCAATGGCAGATCCCAACTATTTGGAGAATGTAAAGCTTATGGAGATAGAGCAAGATTCGTTATATCGACAAGTATATGAGATATTTACGGCAGGTTTAAATAGTGATGTTCATACACAATATGAAACTTTTGTTGAGAAATATCCACTATCTAAATTAATGCCTAAGTTTATGTTGGTAAATGCGTTGGCTTATGTCAATGATGGAGATATAGATAATTTTAAAGTTGTTCTTAAAGAGTTACTGCAAAACTATCCTGAGGAGGATGTAACCCCATTGGCAACAGCAATGTTAAAAGGAGTGGCTGAGGGTCGCCAAGTTGTATCAGGCTCCGGAAATATCGATATCTTCAAAATAAAGATTGGAACAGGTGAAAGCCTTAGCGATACATTAGCTTCTCAGCAAGAGATTCCCCCATTTGTTTGGGATAAAGATGCACCGCACGAGATGTTATTGGTATTTCCATCAGACAGCATTGATGCAAACCAAATATTGTTTTTGGTTGCACGATATAATTTTACAAACTTCTACATAAAAGATTTCGACCTGTCTATAACCTCAACCGGCGGTGTGGGAATGTTACGAATTAGTGGATTTGATAATTTACGAGAGTTGACGCTTTATCGTAGAAAAATAGAGTCGGTTAATGGAATAGATTTACCGGAAGAGGTAAAAATTGTAATGATAAGTACCGATAATTACAATGTGCTTATGCAAGGAAATACCTTTGAAAGTTATTTTAAATTTTGGGAGAGTGCAATGGCTGATGATGCGGTTGCCTCTGATAATGATACAGAATTATGAGAAAAGAGACCATCCTTTGGGCTGATGATGAAATAGATATTTTAAAACCGCACATCTATTTTCTTGAACAGAAAGGATACGATGTTACAACCGTAACAAACGGACAAGATGCGATAGATATGTGTAACGGAGAGTCGTTCGATTTGGTAATATTGGACGAAAATATGCCGGGATTAAACGGAATAGAGACACTGACCATAATAAAAGAGCAACATCCTCATATCCCAGTGGTTATGATAACTAAAAGTGAAGAGGAGAATATAATGGAACAGGCAATAGGACGAAAAATATCCGACTATTTGATAAAACCTGTAAATCCAAATCAAATACTCTTGACAATAAAAAAGAATCTTAACAGTAGAGAAATAATACAAGAAAAATCGACACATGCCTACCAACAAGAGTTTGCAAAACTATCAATGCAGATAGGGGATGCAAGAACAGCCAAAGATTGGGAAGAGGTTTACAAACGTTTGGTATATTGGGAGTTGGAATTACAACAAACGTCAAGCGAATTGTTACCGATGCTTGAAATGCAGAAACGTGAAGCTAATGCAGCATTTGTAAAGTTTGTAAAGAAAAATTATGAAGATTGGGTAACAACTGAGGAACACCCATTAATGAGTAATGAGATTTTTAAAACAAAACTATTCCCAGGCTTAGATAAAGGAGAGAAGATATTTTTTGTACTAATAGATAATTTCCGCCTCGATCAGTGGAAAACCATTAAGCCTTTATTGGATGACTATTTTTATGCCGACGAAGAGGTCTATTATAGCATATTGCCAACAGCAACACAATATTCACGCAATGCAATATTTTCAGGATTAATGCCCGATAAAATTGCAAAAATGTTTCCTGATTTGTGGGTTGATGAAGACGAAGATGAGGGTAAAAACTTAAATGAATCACCTTTAATCCAAACACAAATAGATAGATATAGGAAGAAATATAGTTTCTCATATACAAAGATAAACGATTCTGCGTTTGCCGAAAAAGTTTTACAGAGGATATCGAATTTGAATAGCAATCAATTGAATGTATGTGTAATTAACTTTATAGATATGCTGTCGCATGCACGAACCGAATCGAAAATGATACGGGAGTTGGCATCAACAGGAGCAGCATATCGCTCGTTGACCGAATCGTGGTTTAAACACTCACCGGCGTTGGACCTTCTTAAAAAGATGGCTGATATGGGCTACAAGATAGTTTTAACAACCGACCACGGAACAATATATGTTGATAATCCTATTAAAGTGGTGGGCGATAAAAATACAAATACAAATCTACGCTACAAAGTAGGAAAGATGTTGGGTTACAATCCTAAGCAGGTTTATGAGATAAAAAATCCCGAGAAATTTGGTTTGCCATCATTGAATATAAGTTCAACATATATATTTGCCACCGATAACGATTTCTTTGCTTATCCCAACAATTATAACTATTATGTTGGCTATTATAAAGATACATTTCAGCATGGAGGAATATCGATGGAAGAGATGATAATACCATTAGTAACCCTGACAAAAAAATAGCGAAATTATGGATATAACATTAGAGATACCCTCATTAGAGAAGATAAACGAAACAGCTCGAGAGTTTATTCGTAATATGGGAGATGCCACAGTATTTGCCTTTTACGGAAAGATGGGAGCAGGAAAAACAACTTTTATAAAAGCAATATGCGAAGAGTTGGGAATAAGTGAAGGAGTAAACAGTCCGACATTTGCAATAGTAAATGAGTATCGCTCAGATACAACAGGAGAGTTGGTATATCATTTCGATTTTTATAGGATAAATAAGTTAGAAGAGGTATATGACCTTGGCTATGAAGACTATTTTTACAGCGGAGCATTGTGCTTTATGGAGTGGAGTGAAAAGATAGAAGAATTATTACCACCCGAAACCATTATAGTAACAGTTGAAGAGAAGGAAAATTCACTTCGCCAAGTAGTTTGTAAACCCATATAGGAACGATGTTGAATATAATAGCGGCAATCATATTTGCAATATTAGGAGTATTGTCAATTATGGCGGCGACGTTTAACTTTAAATGGTTCTTTACAAGTGAGAACGGACGACTGTTTGTAAAGCTTTTGGGTAAAAAAGGGGCGAGAGCCTTTTATGGAATAGTCGGAGTATTAATATTATGTATGGCTTATTATCTGTATAGTCAGCCTATGGCATAAAATAAAAATAACTGATAATAATATACTGTTTGTAAATAAAGTAGTAATTTTGTAGAATATATAAAAGCCATTTAAAATTTATTGTAAAACCATGGAAAAACAAGGATATAAAGAGGTTAATGAACATAAACTAACCAAAAGATTTTGTCAAACATTAGACTTGGTGAATGATGCTGAAAAGATAGCAGAATATCGAAAATATCATCAATCAGAGCATATATGGGATATAGTTCCTGCAGGTTTACGCTCCATAGGGATAATAGATATGGAGATATATATATTGGGAACACGTTTGTTTATGATAGTAGAAACTCCAATCGATTTCAATTGGGATGAGGCGTTCGGTAAATTAGCACAGATGCCGGGGCAAGATGAGTGGGAAGCATTTGTCGGAGCATTTCAAAAAGCACCTGAGGGAGCATCATCGACCGAGAAGTGGCAAATGATGGAGCAGATGTTTAAATTGACCGAAATTAGAAAATAGATAAACCAAAATATGGGAGTAGAAATATTAGAATATATACAAACCTGGTTGCAAGAATATAAAATTGCCAATGGAAATGAAGAGTTGTTTGCTCGAATAATATTGGGTGGTTTAGTAGTAGCTGTCTCAATATTAAGTGCATATATTTCTCGTTGGATAATAACTTCTCCATTGCGAAAATTGGCGAGCAGATCAAAGGTAAAGTGGGACGATAAACTATTTGAAAGGAAATTACCCAATAGAATTTCAAATATAGTTCCTGCAATAATCGTATATCTGATGTTGCCCTCGGTCTTGCCCCAAGATATGTTTGCCTATCAATTTTGTGCAAAATTAAGTGTGCTATATATAATTGCCGAGGTTATGAGAACAATTTCGGGACTTATAACATTTGCATACGATTTGGCAGTTAGCAGTGAGAGATTTAAAGACCGCTCATTGAAAGGAATTTTCCAAGTATTTCAAATGTTGATGGTATTTATCGGCATATTGGTTATGATAGCGGTAATGATAGACGAATCGATTGGAACATTGATAGCGGGATTGGGAGCCTCGGCAGCAATCCTGACATTGATATTTAAAGATTCATTTGTTGGATTAATAGCAGGAATACAACTATCGTACAACGATATGCTTCGCCCCGGTGATTGGATAACAGTTCCGGGTAAGAATATAGACGGAGATGTGTTAGAGGTAACTCTCAATACCGTGAAAGTTCGTAATTTTGACAATACAATAACAACAATACCACCTATCGCTTTGATGAACGATTCTTTCCAAAATTGGCGAGGGATGAGCGAATCAAATGGTCGCAGAATAAAGCGAGCCATAGAGATAGATATGTATTGCATAGAGTTTGCAAGAGAAGAACTGATAGCTCAATTGTCTAAAAAATATAAAGCAATAGCCGATTATGTAGCAAATCGTTCGTCGAAAGATAAAGAACGTGGAGATATAACAAATATAAAACTCTTCAGAGTATATATCGAAAGCTATATAAGAAACAACTCTGATACTGCAAAAGATGCAACAAAAATGGTTCGTTACTTAGAACCATCATCAGAGGGACTACCCTTTGAAATATACTTTTTTAGTGCAAATAAGGATTGGGTCTATTACGAGAACTTTGCATCAGATGTAATGGATCATATAATAGCCGTAATGTCCGATTTTGAGTTAAAACCATATCAAAGAGCATCGGGAGTTGACAATAGAAAAACAACTTTGAGAGCCAACTCAAAATAGAGAATAATTATGCGAAACATAATAGTAAATGTTTTTCTTGTAGCTATATTACTACTAAATATAACACAAGTAAAAGCATCTCAAATAAAAACCGGCTTAACCCAAAACGACACTATATCTGTATCGTTGCTGACGGCATCACAAGGAAAGCAGATATACGAACGATTTGGGCATACAGGAATAAGGATACATATTCCGTCAAAGAAGTTTGATGGAGTATATCATTATGGACTGTTTTCGTTTGAAGAGCCACACTTTGAGTATCGTTTTGTAAAGGGCGAAACCGATTATATGATAGGGTGTATGCACTATCACGACTTTTTAACAATGTATGCCATAAGGGGAAGCAGTGTTAGAGAGTTACCGCTATACCTTACACAAGAAGAGGCTCATAAACTATATGAGGCATTGTTGGAGAATATGTTGCCCGAAAATCAGACATATCGATATTCGTTCCTCTATGACAATTGTGCAACACGACCATTAAACATAATAGAAAAAAATCTGAATGGGAAAATGCTTCTCGAATCTGAGGGAGCGGAGTTGCCAACTTATCGAGACCTTATTCACGAATGCATAAAAGGGGATAAGTGGTTGACATTCGGGCTTGACCTTATTCTTGATGGCGAGGCAGATGCGCAAATATCGTTGCCCGATAAACCCTTCTTGCCTCATATCACAGAGAAGATATTTAAGGAGTCAACTATCGAACGTAATGGAGAAATGGTGAAGTTGGCGGGCGAACCTAAGGAGGTTTTAAAAGCCCGAGAGTCTAAAAACGACGGAACAATATTTAATTACATAACTCCTAATAATTTTTCAATATCACTATTTGTGATAATTGTAATATTATCGCTAATGGAGATTATAATAGTACGACATTTCAGATTGGTTGATACAATAATATTCTTTATATGTGGAATGTTAGGATTGGTAATATATTTTTTATTGCTCTTTTCGGAGCATCCGGCAGTATCGGCAAATATAAATGCAATGTGGCTGCATCCGGTATGGTTGGTAATGTTGCCATTTATTTGGATTAGAAAAGCTCAAAAGTTTCTATATTGCTATCATTTTATTAATTTTGCGGTTTTGCTACTTTACTCGTTGTTTATAATATTTATACCACAAGAGATAAACACGGCAACAATATTGTTAATAGCAATATTGTTAGTGCGAACAATAACATACATAAGGGTAGAACGAAGCAAAAATAAGAAAAGATAATCGGTAAAACAGATGAATAGGTTTTTAGCACCATTGATATTGTTGATATTTTCAACCTCTATGCAGTCGCAAGAGAGGAGTGCCGACATACCCAAATTGGTAGTAGGCATAACAATTGATCAACTTCGTACCGATTATATAGATATGATGCAACACCTGTTTGGTGAAGGCGGATTTAAACGATTAATAAAAGAGGGTGCGGTATATGAAAATATAGATTACGGATATGATAATATAACAAGAGCCTCATCCGTAGCAACAATATACACAGGAGCATATCCCTCGACTCATTCAATAACATCAACAACACGATTTAACAAAGAGAAGAGAGATGAGCAATCTATATTGTATGATAAAAATCAATTAGGTAACTTCACAACAGAAACACTCTCGCCTCGAAATATCGCTGTATCAACAATAACCGACGAATTAAAATCCGGTACATCAGGCGAAGCAAGAATATATTCGGTTGCTCCCACATCAGAGGTGGCTATAATATCGGGCGGGCATGCAGCAAACGCAGCCTTTTGGTTAAGTGAAGAGAATGGCAAATGGGCAACCTCTACATATTATAAAGAGGTTCCGATGTTTATTACCGAGCATAACATAAAAAATGGCATCGACAGTCGTATAAACAAAACCGTGTGGTCGCCACTATTGCCACTCTCTCAATACGACGGCATACCATACAACCACCCAGAATTCTCGTTTAAATATTTCTTTGAGGACGATAATAAATACAAATATCTAAAACAGTCGGCATTAATAAATACCGAGGTAACAACCGTAGCGTGTTCAGTAATAGAGAAGGCTCGATTAGGAAAAGGTTCAATTCCAGATATGCTTACCATCGGATACTATGCAGGAAACTATAGAGAGTTGAATGTTAGAGATTACGGGGTTGAGATACAGGATATTTATGTAAGATTGGACAAAGAGATTGAGCAATTATTATCGTTTATTGACAACACGGTAGGAATAGACAACGCATTTATATTTATAGTATCAACAGGTTATAGCAAAACCGAAGCCCGCCCTTATGGATTATACGGAGTGCCTACGGGCGAATTCTATCCTCGACGAGCAACAGCACTGCTAAATTATTATTTGATGGCAATGTACGGCCACGAGAATTGGGTGTTGGGTTATCATGACAGAGAGATATTCTTAAATCGAGAACTGATAAAAAAGAAAGAACTTGATTATGAAGAGTTTGTGGTAAATAGTGCCGAGTTCTTATCGCAAATGGAAGGAGTTCAGGATGCTCTTACCTCATATCAAATATTACACGGCGATATAGTTGCAGTGGCACCGCAACGGCGTCGATACAGCCGACAATATTCCGGAGATATAGCATTGGAAATAAAACCCGGATGGGAGATAAATTTTGAAGAAGAGGGAAAAGAAAATGAATATATACAATACAATGCAGTTCCATCGCCATTAATATTCATAGGTAAAGATGTAACTCCGGTTCGAATATCAGAACCGATTGATGCAACTGCAGTAGCTCCAACTGTATGCAGAGCAATACGAATACGGGCTCCGAGTGCATCAAAATCATATCCGATAATATTAAAAAGTAAAAAAGAAAATAATCAATAAATAAATAAAAATAAAATGGGATTTAACGATATATTAAAAAAGATATTTGGAAACAAATCGCAACGTGATATGAAAGATATACAGCCTTATGTAGAGACCATAAAAGTTGTATATGAAACAATAAAATCTCTGTCGAACGACCAATTACGTACAAAAATAGATGAGGTAAAACAAGAAATTCAAGACGCCGTAGCTTCAGAGAAGAAACGTATAGCAGAGTTAAAGGCAGAGGTAGAGACATTGCCATACGACAAACGTGAAGGGCATTGGAGCGAAATAGACAAATTGGAGAAAGTCGTCCTCGATAAGTATGAAGAAAAATTAAATGAGGTAATGCCGGTTGTCTATTCTGTGGTTAAAGATACAGCACGACGTTTTGCCGAGAATGAAGAGGTTGAGGTAACGGCAACTGAGTTTGACCGAGCATTGGCAGCAGAAGGAAGAGATTTTGTTCGCATCGAAGGCGACAAGGCAATATATACAAACCACTGGATGGCTGGAGGAAACGAAATAAAGTGGGATATGGTTCACTACGACGTACAGTTGTTTGGCGGCGTGGTATTGCATAAAGGAAAAATTGCCGAGATGGCTACAGGTGAGGGAAAAACCTTGGTAGCAACCCTACCCGTATTCTTGAATGCCTTAACACGAAACGGAGTACACGTGGTAACAGTAAACGATTATTTGGCAAAACGTGACTCTGAGTGGATGGGACCTCTTTATATGTTCCACGGGTTATCGGTAGATTGTATCGATAAATACAAACCAAACTCGGACGAACGCCGTAAAGCATATAATGCCGATATTACTTTCGGAACAAATAACGAGTTTGGTTTTGACTATTTGCGTGATAATATGGCAATATCGCCACAAGACTTGGTGCAACGTGCTCACAACTACGCCATAGTCGATGAGGTTGACTCGGTATTGATTGACGATGCCCGTACCCCATTGATTATTTCAGGACCTGTACCAAAAGGCGAAGATCAGCTTTTCGAGCAATTTTGTCCCAAAGTAGAGGAGTTGTACCGTGCTCAAAGAACATTGGCAACACAACTATTAGCAGATGCACGAAAAAAAATAGCCTCAGCCGATAAAGACGAACGCAAAGAGGGAGGCCTGTTACTATTCCGTTGCTATAAGGCATTACCAAAAAACACTCCATTGATTAAGTTCTTGAGTGAACCGGGAGTAAAAGCCCTTATGTTGGAGACCGAGGCCTTCTATATGCAAGAGAATAATCGTCAAATGCATGTAGTAACCGATCCACTCTTCTTTGTAATTGACGAGAAAAATCATAGTGTTGATTTAACAGATAAAGGATTAGACATTATATCAAGGAATATGGATGACCCCAATTTCTTTGTATTGCCTGACGTCGGCTCTTTAATATCAGACTTAGATAACCAAAATCTTACACCCGAGGAGAAACAAGACAAAAAAGATGCTATTCTACAAGACTATTCAATAAAACAAGAGCGTACACACACTGTACACCAACTATTAAAAGCATACGCATTGTTCAATAAAGATGAAGAGTATGTTGTAATAGACAATAAAGTAAAAATTGTAGATGAGCAGACCGGACGTATAATGGAAGGTCGTCGTTATTCAGACGGATTACATCAGGCTATTGAGGCAAAAGAGCGAGTAACAGTCGAAGCTGCAACACAAACCTTTGCAACAATAACACTGCAAAACTATTTCCGTATGTATCACAAATTGGCGGGAATGACCGGAACTGCCGAGACCGAAGCAGGAGAGTTTTGGGATATATATAAATTAGATGTAATAACAATACCAACACATCGCCCCATATTACGTGACGACATAAATGATAAGGTCTATAAAACAAAACGAGAGAAATATAATGCAGTAATAGCCGAAATAGAGACTCTTGTAGCAGAAGGACGTCCGGTATTGGTCGGAACAACATCGGTTGAAATTTCAGAGCTATTGAGTAAGATGTTGAAAATGCGTCGCATCGAACATAATGTGTTGAATGCGAAGTTGCACCAAAAAGAGGCCGATATTGTTGCACAAGCAGGACAACGAGGAACTGTAACCATAGCAACCAATATGGCAGGTCGTGGAACCGATATCAAGCTATCGGAGGCAGTGAAAAATGCAGGAGGTTTGGCAATTATCGGAACCGAACGTCATGAGTCTCGTCGTGTTGACCGTCAGTTACGTGGACGTTCAGGACGCCAGGGCGACCCGGGTTCATCTGTATTCTTCGTCTCATTGGAAGATAATTTGATGCGTCTATTCTCTTCTGAGAGAATAGTTAAGGTAATGGACCGTTTGGGCTTTAAAGAGGGAGAAATGATACAACACAGTATGATATCACGCTCAATAGAAAAGGCTCAACGAAAAGTAGAGGAGAATAACTTTGGTATTCGTAAACGCTTGTTGGAATATGACGACGTAATGAATTCACAACGTGAGCTTATCTACTCAAAACGTCGCCATGCCTTGATGGGTGAGAGAATAGGATTGGATATTATGAATATGATATCGGATTGTGTAACCACAATGATTGATATTCATTCATCAAATTCCGACTATTTGTCGTTGCAAGAAGATGCATTGAAGACATTTGCCGTAGAGTTGCCTTTCGATGAAGTAACATTTAATCGTGAGAAGAAGCAACAGCTTGCCGATAAACTATACGAAGCTGTAATAGAGGCATTCAATCGCAAACAATCGGTAATGGCATCAACCACCTACCCCGTAATCAAACAGATATACGAGAAAGAGGGAAATCGTTTCGAGGATATAATGATACCCGTAACCGACGGAAAACGAGTATATAACATTAAGTGTAATCTAAAAGAGGCATACGAAACGGAAGGAGCTTCAATCAACAAACAATTCCAAAAATCGATATTGCTATACATAATCGATGAGTCGTGGAAAGAGCACCTTCGTGATTTGGACCAACTCCGTCAATCGGTACAAGCAGCAAGCTACGAACAAAAAGACCCCTTATTGATATATAAGATAGAGTCATTTGGTCTGTTCCGTGAAATGTTGGAGTCATCGAATCGTAAAAGCGTATCGATATTGTTGAGAGGAAATGTACCTGTTCGTGAAAGCGAGCAAGTAAGAGAGGCGGCACCCGAACGACGTCAAGATTATAGTCGCTATCGCACACAAAAAGATTCTCTCTCTGAACAGCAAGAGGGAGCAACAGCCTCAGGCGGAGGTGCTTCAAGTTCGGCAGGTCACACTCCCATAAAGGCAGAGCCAAAAGTTGGACGTAACGAACCCTGTCCTTGTGGGAGCGGAAAGAAATATAAAAACTGCCACGGAAAAGGATTATAACAGAAAACTCCCTTTGATTTTTTCAAGGGGAGTTTTTTTATGTGGTAATGAACATTAACCTTTTATTATTAATCTTTTATGTTTAGCGGACGACACCCACAACATCAAAAATGTGATGGATGCATTAATCATAAGCAGTTCGTAGCCTGTTTTGTAGCCAATAGTATTTTGCAGTGTATAGCTTAATGCAAAGCATAAAATAGGTGATGCAATAGCAAACCAAGGAATAAGTTTGTCGTTAGGCATACCTTTGCATATAAGCCCATATGCAAACAAACCGAGCAGAGGACCGTATGTGTAACCTGCAATCGTATAAATAGCATCAATAACACTGTCGCTGTTAATATATCTTATAGCCATAATAATAAGGGCAAACAAAACAGCCATACCTATATGAGATAGTTTTCTGAACTTCTCGGCACGCTTATCTTCCATCCTGTCAATACGCATAATATCCAAGCAAAAAGATGTGGTAAGCGATGTTAAAGCCGAATCGGCACTTGAGAAAGCTGCCGCAACAATACCTATGCAGAACAGAATCATAACCAAGCCCCCTAAATGGAAGGTTGCCAACAAAGGTAAAATTTCATCTCCGTTTTCAGGAATGACAATGCCGTTATGGTTGGCATAAGCCAACAACAGTATGCCGATACATAAGAAAATCAGATTGATGGGGATAAATGCCACACCATATATATACATGTTGCGTTGTGCCTCCTTTAAACTTTTGATGGTTAGGTTTTTTTGCATCATATCTTGGTCGAGACCTGTCATTACAATAGTAATAAAAATACCGCTTAAAAACTGCTTAAAAAAGTTTTGTTTCGAAGCCCAATCATCAAAAACGAAAATATTTGAGTGGTTGCTCTCTTTAATAAGAGAAACAGTTTCTCGAAAACCAAGCCCCATTTTAGAAGTAATAATATAAATAATCAATGCGGCAGTAGTAAGCAGAATGATAGTCTGTACGGCATCTGTTCTTACGATAGAGCGAATACCGCCTTTGTTAGAGTATAGCCAAATAAGAAAGATGATTGAAATGGTTGTAACCTCAAACGGAACACCTAAGGCATTGAATATTAAACTTTGCAGAATTAGAACCACCAAAAACAGACGGGCGGCAGCACCTGTTATTTTAGAGATAATAAAGAATACGGCACCAATCTTATAACTCTTTGAACCAAACCTTTCGTCAAGATATTTGTATATCGAAATAAGGTTAAGTTTATAATAAAGAGGTAAAAGAACTTTTGCAATAATAATATATCCCACGGTAAAACCGAGAACCATTTGCATATAGCTCATACCAATATCTTTGGGCATTCCGGGAACCGAAACAAACGTAACCCCCGAAATCGAGGTCCCAATCATCCCGATAGCAACAAGCCACCACGGAGAGTTGCCGTTGCCTCTGAAAAAGGCATCGTTGCCACCCTTTTTTGCTGAGACACGAGCGATAATAGTCAGTATGGTAAAATATCCTAAAATGATAAATAAAATAATCAGACCGTTCATTTATGTCAGATGATAAAAATTTTGTACGAAGATATTGAAAAAACTTTGATTGTTAAATCAAATTAATTAATTTTGGCACATAATTTAAAAACAAAAACAATGAATACTATAAAATTAGAGTTAGAGAAGGCTCTTGGAGCAGAAGCACAAGAGCAACTTCAAAAAATAGCACCTGAGGTGGAGAAAGCAATCGAGACACTCTATGCAGGAAACGGAGCAGGAAACGATTTTTTGGGATGGTTAAATCTACCTGCTGAGATTGATCACAAGTTTTTAACCGACATTGAAACAACTGCAAATAATTTGCGTCGTCGTTGTCGCTTTGTAGTGGTAATCGGAATTGGAGGAAGCTACTTGGGGGCAAAAGCTGTTATCGATGCGTTGTCAAGCACCTTTGCAAGTTACGACCAAAATGCAAAAACACAAGTATTGTTTGCAGGACATAACATCGGAGAGGATTACTTGGCTGATATGCAAGAGTTCTTGAAGGATAAAGATTTCGGTATCATCAATATCTCAAAATCAGGAACAACAACCGAGCCTGCAATAGCATTCCGTTTGTTAAAACAACAATTGGAGGCACAAGTAGGGAAAGGTGAGGCACAACGTCGCATAGTAGCCATAACAGATGCATCAAAAGGAGCATTGCGTACATTGGCAGATAACGAAGGATATAAAACATTTGTAATCCCCGATAATGTAGGAGGACGCTTTTCAGTTCTTACACCGGTAGGATTGTTGCCTATAGCTGTGGCAGGCTTTGATATTCGTGTGCTTGTGGCAGGAGCTCAAAATATGATGCAACAATGCAAAACAGCTCCATTCGAGAAAAACGTTGCGGCACAATATGCAGCAGCACGTAATATCTTATATCGTGATGGTAAGAAAATAGAGATACTTGCAAACTTTAACCCCAAACTGCACTATTTGGCAGAGTGGTGGAAACAATTATACGGAGAAAGCGAAGGAAAAGAGGGTAAAGGGATTTTCCCTGCATCAGTCGATTTTACAACCGATTTGCACTCAATGGGTCAATGGATACAAGAGGGTGAGCGTACAATCTTCGAAACAGTTATCTCTGTAGAAAATGTAAACAACACATTGGTAATACCAACCGACAAAGAGAATTTGGACGGATTGAACTATTTGGCTGGAAAACGTGTTGATTATGTAAATAAAATGGCGGAACTCGGAACACAAATGGCTCACGTCGATGGTGGAGTTCCCAATATTCGCATAGTAATACCTGCAGTTCGTGAAAACTGTTTAGGCGCATTAATTTACTTCTTCGAAGCTGCATGTGCAATAAGCGGATACACATTGGGAGTAAATCCGTTCAACCAACCAGGAGTTGAAGCATATAAGAAAAATATGTTCCGTCTATTGGAGAAACCGGGATGCTGTTAATAAAAGAGTAACGTTTTAAACGATAAGAAACAGAATAGCTTTTAGTTATTCTGTTTTTTTCTTAAATTTTTTTTAAAATATAAAAGAAATATATATATATTTGCAGAGTATAAATAGTATATTCGAAATAAAATATTATAAACTAAAAAAAAATAGCGTATGAAAAAGATTTTACTTTTAGCAGTAGCAATGATATTTGCAACAGCAAATACATTTGCAGATTATTGTGCTGGTTCTGCACCTAATAGTGGTGGCGGTAACTATTATGCCACAAACAAGGTGGTAGCAAAAGTTAATGGAGCAGAGGCTTTTACATGGGAAAGTAATGGTCAAAATGTTCAAGATGCATCATCGGCTTGCTCAATGTCAATAAAAGCTGGAGATATGATAACTCTTGTTGTAAGTTCTATAACAGGAGAGGGAGGAGTGCACTCATCATGGGGAACAACAGTATTCTATTTTGACTGGAATCAAAACCAAGATTGGACAGATTCAGGAGAGGAGTACGTGTTGTACGACAATCCGGGAACAGCTCAAATAGATAAAGAGTTTACAGTAACAGTGCCCTCTAACTTTACATGGACAGCATCAGAGTTGAAAATTAGAATGAACTCAGGAGAGGCTCCACAATACAATAGCTATGGCAATGCAACACCATGTCAAGCTTTGAGCCGTGGATTAATTTCAACATTTAAAGCAGTACCAGCTGTTTCAATATCAGAGCGTACTATCAAATTCCAAGCATCACCTTCTAATGCAGGAACATTGTCTAACACACAAGAGACATCAAGTGAAGCAATCACTTGTACTGCTACACCATCTGATGGATATGCTTTTGTAAATTGGACATTAAATGGCGTTGAGGTATCTACATTGCCAACAATAAGCGACAACTCAGATGGAGACAAAACATACGTAGCAAACTTCCAAAGAGATCCAAAACTTGATCGTACAGGTTGGACAGTAACAGCATCTTCACAAGAGGCATCAGGCGAGGGAGCAGGCAATGGAGTTGCAAGTTGCATCGTTGATGACAATCTCGGTACATTCTGGCACTCACAATGGCAAGGAACAGAACCAGGTTATCCTCACTGGTTTATGATTGATATGAAATCATCAAAATCATTCGATGCATTTGAGTATGTATCTCGTGGAACAGGAACAAGTGATGCAGGAGAAAACAATGGAAACATTCTTAACTATCAAATCTATGTAAGTGATACAGAAATCGATCCTAACAATTTGCCAACAGCTGTAGCAACAGGCTCATTCTCTTACGATGGTTCAAGAAACCACAAAGTAAATTTAGGTAAATCAGTGAAAGGACGTTATGTAATGTTATATACAACAGGACAATCAGCAAACGGTAGAAAAAATGCTTCTTGCTCTGAGTTCTATCTATACTCATCTTCATTTACTGTTTCAGTATCAGCGGCAGATCCAACAATGGGTAGTGCATACATTGGAACAGAGGGAACAACATCAATTTCATGTTCATCAGATGGAACAGAAACTGCAACTCTAACAGCTGTGCCTGTTGCGGGATATGAGTTTGTGAATTGGACTTTGAACGGAACAGAAGTATCAACAGATGCTGTTTATACAACAACAGCGGTAACAGAAAGCCGTAGCTATGTAGCAAACTTCAAATTTAAGCCTGTTGATCCTCGTGAAGTAAAAGTTGCAAGCAATGATGCAACAAAAGGTACAGCAATGATTATCTCTCCTGCAACTGAAGGAACATCTGTTGTTACAGGCGAAATGGTAACAGTAAAAGCTGTGGTTAACGGAAACGATAACATATTTGTAAATTGGACAATAAACGGAGAAGAGGTTTCAACAGATGAGACATTTACATACTCAGGAGCAGCTGCTGTAACACTTCAAGCAAACTTCTCAACTCAATATTTGATAACAATCAACGAAACATCAGGAGGCTCTTTAACTGTTAAAAAAGGAGCAACAACTCTAAACTCAGGAGACAGAGTGGGAGCAGGAACAACTCTTACAATTACAGCTAAGGGCTCTGGTTCAAACTGGGTAAAATCAATTTTGGTTGACGGAGTTAATGTAATGACAACTTCTCAGGCAAAAACATATACAGTTACAGTGAAAGTAACATCATCAACTACAATAACAGCTGTTTATGGAGCACCACAAGTGATCTTGACATACGAATACACAGGAAGCGGATATATCGAGGTATGGAGTAGCGACTCATACAACGAGGGAGACGAAGAGACAACACCTGTAACGCCCGCAGGATACCAATACAATATGTGGGATGAGGTAGGTGAAACAGGAGTATGTATATTTGTCTTCCCAATGAATGGGGCTTCATTGATTAGCTTGACAATCAATGATGAAGAACAAGATTTAGATGCTGATTTGGCTGAGTATGGAGATATCTATATTGAGGATCCAAGCGAACCAATACATATCGTTGCAACATTCGATGGTGTAGGAAATGGTGTCGAGAGTGCTGAGGCAGCGGCAATAAACGTAT
>JAFYPQ010000047.1 GCA_017559955.1 Bacteroidales bacterium | reverse complement strand
AGTACATTATGGTACGAATTTTATCTTGTGGGTCGATAAAGAATACGGCTCTTACAGCTGAAGTTTCACTCTCGCCCGGTTGTATCATTCCGTAAAGTGAAGCAACTTTCATTGATATATCAACTATCAATGGGAATGTAACCTCTACGCCCTCCATACCTTTCCAGTTTATTTGCTCTTTAATTGTTCTCAACCAAGCTATGTGGCTATGGATACCGTCAACAGACAATCCTACAAGTTGAGTGTTAAGTGCTTCAAACTCTTCTGCCATACTTGCAAATGTCATAAACTCCGAAGTACAAACAGGTGTAAAATCTGCAGGGTGGCTGAAAAGGATTTTCCATTTGCCTTTAAAATCGCTTGGGAAATTAATCTCGCCTTGAGTAGTCATTGCACTAAAAGAGGGTGCCATATCACCTATACGTGGCATAAAATTTCTGTTGTCTAAATTTGTAGTTTCCATAATTTCTGTTTTTTATTTGTTATTAATCTGTTTGTTTTGTTTTCTGTTGCAAATATATATTCTAAAACAAAAATAATCAAACAGATTTTATAAAATGTGATATTGAAAAAATGAATATTATTTTATAATATATTAATATATAGAAGTATAAATATTTGTAATTATTACAAATAAGTTAAAAATTAATGTAAAAAAATAACTATTTAACAAATAGTGTTTTTTTTGTTATGGTGATGAAGAATAGTTTTTGGTGAAAATACAAATAAAAAAAGCTGTACGAAAGTACAGCTTTTAGGGTGAATAATGGGGCTCGACTTTTTTACGCAGTAAAAATTGATCGAAATAAACGGAGGCAATAACGCATTAGCGTGTGCCGACCTCATCTGTTTATGAGATAACTTTTCTGTGAAGAGCCACAGATAAATAAAAAAAAGCTGTACCGAAGTACAGCTTTTGGGGTGAATAATGGGGCTCGAACCCACGACCTTCGGAACCACAATCCGACGCTCTAACCAACTGAGCTACACTCACCATTTGTTTTGCGATGCAAAGGTAATGTTTATTTTTCGTTTATGCAAGAGTCTGGTGCATTTTTGAATAAAAAATATTCTTTAATTTCTCCTTTGTTGTATTTTTTAAATATTTTGTTTGTTTCGGTGTTGAATATTCTCATGTCATTTTTAAGTTTTGTGTTTTTGATATTGTTTTCAATGTAAGAACTATCGCATGGTAATATCTTATAAGGTTCTCCTTTAATAATATCCGGGCGTTGCGTAAATATCTTTGTGTAACGAGGGTTTATAATTTTAATAGAATCCCTATCTTTGACTAAATTTAATTTAAACATTATGGCTCCTTTAGTCATTTTTGTCTTCATATTAGATATGAAGTTACCCAACGAATAAACTGTTATGTATTCAATATTGCCACAGCTGTCTGTTGTAGCTTCTATTGGTTGTATTACGTGAGGATGCGAGCCTATAATAATTCTTACTCCGTTACTGTTTAGCCATTTTGCCAATTTCTTTTGATTAGGGTTATGTATGAGTTGGTATTCGTCGCCCCAATGAATGTTGGCAATGATAATATCCGCTCCTTTTATATTGCAAAAAGCAATGTCTCGTTTAATTAAAGTTGTATCAATGTAGTTAACAATAGCTCCTTGCTTTGCAACTATTCCATTAGTTCCATATGTGTAATTTAGCATACCTATTT
The DNA here is from genome assembly GCA_017559955.1 of Bacteroidales bacterium. Taxonomy (GTDB): domain Bacteria; phylum Bacteroidota; class Bacteroidia; order Bacteroidales; family G3-4614; genus Caccoplasma_A. Next base: position 54,459 of record JAFYPQ010000047.1, on the reverse strand, counting down.
TTATGTTTCCTTTTCTTAAAATTAAAGGATGCTTGGTATTGCGTTCGTATTGGTTATTGTATGTCCCTAAGTGTTTTATATTTAATGAATCAAGAATGTTTATAGTCCTAAAAATTCCATAGCTTCCTTTGTCGAGGCAGTGATTGTTTGCAGTTAAAAATATGTCAAATCCACATTTTTTTAGAGAAATGGCGAATTCGTCGGGAGAACAGAATGCAGGATATCCTCTGTATGGGCTGCCACCGAGGGTGGTTTCAAAATTTACTACTGCTATGTCTGCTAACGATATCTCCCTTTTTATTAGGCAAAAATTATTATCATAAATAAATGAACCATCAGCTGTTTTTGCGTCGTCGAGTTGTGCTTGATGTTGCATTGCATCTCCGGCAAATAGAAGAGATATGGTTTGTGCTTCAACCTTAGTACTTAGTATTATGGTTATAAAGCATATTAATAATTTTAGACTTTTGTTCATATAAGCAAAAGTAATTTATAGAGAGTTATTTGCAAAATAAAAACTCTTAAAAAGAATGAACGCCGAATTAATTCGACGTTCATTCTTTTTTATATATTTTAATTCTAAAAAATTAGTATATACATTTTTTCCCTGCGAGCAATGTATTTTTCATTAAAGATACAATAGTCATTGGACCAACTCCTCCCGGTACCGGAGTTATATATGAGCATTTATCGGCAACCTCATCAAATTTTACGTCTCCTGTAAGTTTGAAGCCTGATTTAGTTTTGTCTGAAGGAACACGTGTTGTACCTACGTCAACTATAACGGCACCATCTTTAACCATATCGGCAGTAACAAATTCAGGAGAGCCAAGAGCTGCAATAATAATATCTGCTCCTTTGCAAATCTCTTTAAGGTTTTCAGAGCGGCTATGACAAACGGTAACGGTAGCATTTCCGGGATTTCCTTTTTGCATCATAAGTGTAGCAACGGGTTTGCCGACAATATTGCTACGTCCTAAAACTACGCAACTCTTGCCTTGAGTATCTATGTTGTATCGTTTAAGCAGTTCTATGATACCTGCTGGGGTTGCTGAAACAAAGCAGGGTAGTCCTATAGACATTCTTCCTACATTTATCGGGTGAAATCCGTCAACGTCTTTTTTGTAATCGATAGCCTCAATAACACGTTGCTCTGAAATATGTTTTGGCAAAGGCAATTGAACAATAAAACCATCAACGTCATCGTCGTTATTTAATCGCTCAACTTCATTAAGAAGTTCTTCTTCAGTAATATCATCCTCGAAGCGTATTAGTGTTGATTTAAAACCACACTCACCGCATGCCTTAACTTTGTGAGCAACATATGTTTCGCTACCTCCGTCGTGTCCTACAAGAATAGCTGCAAGGTGAGGTGTTTTGCCTCCTGCGTTAACGATCTCTTCAATCTCTTTAGCTATCTCTTTTTTAATTTCGGCTGCAATAGCCTTACCATCTATAAGTTGCATAATTATTTTCTTTTAAGGTTACGCATTGCCTGCATAGGGTTTTTACTAATTTTATGCATCATTTTACGAGTAGTCTCAAACTGTTTTATTACTCTATTTACCTCTTGAATGGGAACTCCGCTACCTTTGGCTATTCTTTGGCGACGACTGCTATTTATCAAATCAGGATTGCTTCTCTCTTTTGGTGTCATTGAACCAATCATAGCTTCAATGCTTTTGAATGCGTCATCCTTGATGTCTATATCTTTAATAGCTTTGCCTACGCCGGGAATCATAGAAGCGAGGTCTTTGAGATTACCCATTTTCTTGATTTGTTGTATTTGAGAAAGGAAGTCGTTGAAATCGAATTGGTTTTTTGCGATTTTCTTTTGAAGTCTTCGAGCCTCCTCTTCGTTATATTGTTCTTGAGCTTTCTCAACAAAAGAAACGATGTCGCCCATTCCTAAAATACGGTCGGCCATACGCTCAGGATGGAAAACATCTAATGCTTCCATTTTCTCTCCGGTACCAACAAACTTAATGGGTTTGTTTACTACGGTTCTGATAGAAAGTGCTGCTCCACCACGAGTGTCGCCATCAAGTTTTGTCAGAACTACACCTGAAAAATCGAGTCTGTCGTTGAATTCTTTCGCAGTATTTACTGCATCCTGACCTGTCATTGAGTCAACAACGAATAAGATTTCGTTAGGATTGATACCTCTCTTTATGGCTTCAATCTCGTTCATCATCTCTTCGTCAACAGCCAAACGACCGGCTGTATCCACAATCACAAGGTCATTATTGTTTCGTTTGGCTTGAGCAATAGCATTTTGAGCAATAGCAACGGGGTTTTTGCTATCCTCTTCGCAATATACAGGAACCCCTATTTGTTCTCCTAAAACTTTTAGTTGTTCTATTGCGGCAGGGCGATATACGTCGCATGCTACCAACAAAGGTCTTTTGCTTTTTTTGTTTTTAAGCATATTGGCGAGTTTGCCCGAGAATGTTGTTTTACCCGAACCTTGCAAACCTGCCATAAGGATAATAGCCGGATTACCAGAAACATTAAAGTCTGCGGCAGTTCCACCCATAAGTTCTGCAAGCTCGTCGTGAACCAACTTAACCATAAGTTGTCCGGGTTTTACGGCGGTGAGTACGTTCATTCCTAATGCTTTCTCTTTAACCTTATCGGTAAATTGTTTTGCAACTTTAAAGTTAACGTCAGCGTCTAAAAGAGCTTTACGAACATCCTTTAAAGTTTCTGCTACGTTTATTTCGGTAATTTTGCCTTCACCTTTTAATATTTTAAAAGATCTTTCTAAGCGTTCACTTAAATTTTCAAACATATATCAATTAGTTAAATTGTAATTACTTAATATTTATAAAATAACAAAAAGGGTTTATGCCCTTTTTGTATATATTAAAATTAGTACAAAATAGTACTAAATTTTGTTGGTTTTTGCTTCGGGAAAAACAACTTTGGGTTTAAAAGATGCAGCCTCTTCTTGTGGCATCATTGCGTAAGCCATAATGATAACAACATCTCCCTGCTGAACAAGTCGAGCCGCTGCACCATTTAAACATACAACTCCTGAGCCTTTTTCTCCTTTAATAACGTATGTTGAAAATCTTGCCCCATTATTGTTGTTAACAATATGGACACGTTCATTTTCCATAATTCCTGCAGCCTCCATTAAAGCTTCGTCAATAGTTATACTACCAATATAGTTTAAATTTGCTTCTGTAACGGTAGCTCTATGAATTTTAGATTTAAGAATTTCTATTAACATTCCTATTTATTTTACGCAATAAGTAATATTATCAATAAGTCTTATTTCTCCACAAAAAGTTGCAATACAGCCAACGGCTCTTTTAGAACTATTCCAATCGCTGATAGGTTGTAAACTGTCGGCATCTACAATCTCATAGTATTCAACTTTAAATTCAGGTATGGCATTAAGTGTGTCAATAACAAAATTTATAGTCTCCTTAACGCTGTGATTTTGTGCAAAGGTATAACTTTTAGAAAGAGTTTCCCATATTTTTGGAGCATTTTTTCTTTGGTTCTCTGTTAATCGTCTATTGCGACTACTCATAGCCAAACCATCTTTTTCTCTAACGATGGGAACATCTATAATTTCGACACCCGTATTTATTTCTCGTTCCATTGCACGAATTACGGCAATTTGTTGAAAATCTTTTTCTCCGAAGTAGGCTTTGTTAGGTTCGACGGCATAAAATAGTTTGCTAACGATTTGAGCTACACCGTTAAAGTGTCCGGGGCGGAACTTCCCTTCCATTACTTCTGCAACACTGCCTAAGTCAAAAATACGAGTATCCTCTTCGGGATACATCTCATCAACATCAGGAGCGAACACTATAGTACATCCAACGCTCTGCAATAGTTTGCAATCCTCTTTGGGTGTTCTGGGATAATGTTTTAAGTCGTTTTTATCGTTAAATTGAGTTGGGTTTACAAAAATTGAAACAACACAACATTCATTCTCGTTTAAACATCTTTTTACTAACGAAATATGCCCGTCGTGAAGAGCACCCATAGTTGGTACAAGACCTATACTTTTGCCATTATTTCTATATTCAGATATGGCTTTCTTAAGTTCGTCTATCTTGGCAATAACTTTCATTGCAATCGTCTTTAAAAAACTATGCAAAATTAAGCAAATAAAAACATTAAAAATAATTTATATGCCAAAATATTATCATAGTTGTTATAAATTGTACAAAAAATAAATTTCGAGAGAGAATAATCGTAAAAATAAATATCTTTTTAAACAAATTTTAAAATAAAACGTCTTTAAATTTGGTGATTTCGCCAAAAAAAAGTATTATCTTTGCAATGCGAAAAATTAAATGACTTAAATCTAAAAGAAAACAGCATAATGGAGAAAAAAAGAGTACTAATAGTAGCACAAGAAGTATATCCCTATTTACCCTCATCTGAGATGTCGGAACAGACACGTGATTTATTGTTAAAATTGCAAGAGAAGGGTTGCGAACCTCGTACTTTTATGCCTCGTTATGGGGTTGTTAACGAACGTAGAAATCAACTACATGAAGTACAACGTCTTTCAGGAGTAAATATCATAATAGATGATACAGATCATCCTTTAATAATAAAAGTAGCGTCAATGCCATCAACACGCATACAGGTATTTTTCTTGGTAAATGAAGATTACTTTTTGCAACGAGGAGTAATGTCCGACGAAAATGGTGTGGAATATGGCGACAATGACGAGCGAGCAATATTTATGGCTCGAGGTGTTATAGAGACAGTTCGAAAAATGGGTTGGATTCCTGATGTAATACATTGCCACGGAAGTTTAACAGCATTAACACCGTTATATTTGAAGAAAAATTATAGCGATGATCCAATATATCGTGATACCAAGATAGTATATTCCGATTATGCTAATGAATTTACAACATCTTGGAGTAACAGATTGGTAGAGAAATTATCAATGGACGGAATTGATGTGTCAGAATTAGGTATCGATTCAAATACTGAGTTTACACACAATGAAGTATTAAAATTAGCAACATCTTTTTCTGATGCAGTGGCGTCAGCCTCAGAAAACTCTGATGCATCGATAGGGGAGTATGCTAAGAGTAAAAATAAAATTTATCTACCATATCAAAAAGAGGGTATGATTGATGCGTACAGAGATTTGTACGATCAAATTCTCTCTAAATAAAAATCTATGAGAAAAATATTATATCTAATAGCATTGCTTTTATCGGTATTCGTTGTGTCGTGTTATGATAACAACGAAGAGATTGGCTCGTCATTAGATTATACAGACGTTGATATACATTCCGATTCTTCGTTGCACTTTACGGCACAATCGGATTCTTTGTATTCCACATTGGTAAACTATGCGGTAAATAGAGCCCAATACCATATGTTGGGAGATATAAAAATTCCAAAATTTGGAGAGATAAAAAGCGACTATCTTACCGAGTTGAGATATATTGCGGCATTTGACACAAATTTGGTGAAATCGGGAATGTTGGACTCTATGGCCATTACAATAAAATTTCTTGTAAATCAAACAACAGGTGATGACAGAGCTCCAATGCAGGTAGCCGCATATCAATTAAGCAAAACATTAAACTCTTTGAGTGGCGACACTGTTTATACAAATGTAAAACCCGAAGAATTTTGTGATTTTAATATAAAACTTGGCGAAAAAGTATTTACTTCAACCCCAACCAATGTAACAGCAGATACCGTAACGGTAATTCTGCCAATTTCGAGAAATGGTTTAACATCAAAACAATGGGCAGAAGATTTCTTTAAACTATATAAAGGTTTTAAAGAGTATCCTACAGAAGAGGAACTGTCAGAATACCTTCCGGGATTATATATAACACATAACTATGGAGGAGGAGCTATAATTCGTGTATATACAACAACCGTAGATATATATCACAAAAGTTACGTTTATAATGTATATGGCGAAGTGGCAGAGGTTGATGGCATTAAAAAAGAGATAGAAAAAAGAACTTCAATATTTGTATCCACAAATGAGGTTGAGTCTGTTAACCATATGACTGTAAATTGGAACGAAGAGATAATCTCAATGGCACAACAAGGCAAACCAATACTTACAACACCATTAGGGTACAATGTAAGAATAACATTGCCGGTAAGTGATATTATAAATAAGTTTAATGAGGCCACTGAGAAACCCGAAGTAATGGGTCTTATAAATTCGCTAACATTGAAGGTTCCTGTCTATTTTACCGAAAACAATGACTACGAAATATCTCCGCCACCATATTTGTTGCTTATGCGAGCAGACGGAAATATATATGTTGACAATGAATTGAAGTATGTAACACCGGATATATTCTTTTATGACAGAATGTTACCTGATAAAACAAATATATTTTTGGCAACATACAGTTCAGCAACACGATCATACGATTTTGGAAACATACAAGCATATATAACAAATATAATAAAGAACGATCCAAATAACGGAGTAGAAGACAATTATAAAGTAGATTCTCAAATGATACTAGTCCCTGTAGGAGTATCAAAAGATACCGAGGGTACGGTAACTACAGTGTATCCATATTTGCAAGCACCAAAATTTGCACAGATAGATACAGAGAATATAGGAATAAAATTTGTATATAGTACAAAAGAATTTTAGTATAAAGAAGGGAGGTATTGCCTCCCTTTAATGTTATAAAGATATGATAAAGAAAACATTAGTAGATTTGTTCGAAGAGTCTGTAAATCTGTACCCGAACAATACCTTCTTATTAGAGAAGACATCAAAAGAGTTTACCCCGACAACTTATACACAGGTAAAAGAACAAGTTTATCGTTTAGGAGCCGGTTTGCAAGCCTTAGGCGTTAAAAAGGGCGATACAATGGCTCTGTTGAGCGAAGGTCGTAATATGTGGATAATCGGAGAGTTGGCGATGTTCTATGCTGGTGCAGTAAACGTCCCATTATCAATAAAGTTGGAAGAGAGCAACGATCTTTTATTCCGCTTAATACATGGTGATGTAAAATATATAATGGTATCGGGCAATCAGCTAAAAAAGATACGTCGAATCATATCACAATTACCATCAGTTGAAAAAGTAATAGTATTTGATGCACAAGACACTTATCAAGAGAAAGAGATAGCATTACAAGATGTCTTGGAGATGGGAGAGAAATATCTTTCGTCCCACACAATAGAAGAGTTTAAAGCCGTAGCCGATTCGATAACCAACGATGATTATGCAACAATAACATATACCAGTGGAACTACAGCCGATCCCAAAGGAGTTGTGTTAACACATCGCAACTACACAGCAAATGTAGAACAAGCATTAACATTGGTAGGTATCGATGAAACATGGCGTACACTTATAATATTGCCACTCGACCACTGTTTTGCTCATGTTGTGGGATTTTATATAATGATGTCGAAAGGAGCAACAGTAGCCACAGTACAAGTGGGACGCAATCCCTTGGAAACATTGAAAAACATTCCACTAAACATACGTGAGGTAAAACCTCATTTTATATTAAGTGTACCTGCATTAGCAAAAACCTTCAAAAAGAATATAGAGCAAGGAATAAGAGCAAAAGGAACTTTTACTTGGAAACTCTTCAAATATGGAATGAAGATAACACAAATATACTATGGTGATAGTAATCTTGATAATAAAGGATTAAGATATTTATTAAAACCATTGGTTGCTTTGTTTGATAAGATAATATTTTCAAAAGTACGAGCAAACTTTGGCGGTAACCTCCGTTTCTTTATTGGAGGAGGAGCATTGCTTGACAAGGATTTGCAAAAGTTCTATGTCGGGGTAGGAATTCCAATGTTCCAAGGCTACGGATTGTCTGAGGCAACACCTGTAATATCATCTAATGGCCCAGAATTATATCGTTTCGGCTCATCAGGGAAATTGGTGCAACCAATCGAGTTAAAGATTTGTGATGCAGAAGGAAAAGAGTTGCCACTTGGAGAGATGGGCGAGATAGTGGTTAAAGGTGAAAATGTAATGGCGGGATATTGGAAAAACCCTGAATCAACAGCTGAAACAGTTCGTAACGGATACCTCTACACAGGCGACCTCGGATATATGACAAAAGAGGGCTTGCTATATGTAAAAGGACGTTTCAAAAGTCTTTTAATATCAAGCGATGGTGAGAAGTATAGTCCCGAAGGAATAGAAGAGTCATTGGTAGAACACTCTCCTTATATCGACCAAGTAATGCTCTATAATAATCAAAGTGCATATACAACAGCGTTAATAGTGCCTAACAAGGAGCAATTAAAACGACGTTTGGCTGAGGATGGTTTAATAATTGATACCGAAGATGGACGCAAGGCAGCACTTCGTCGTATAGAAAAAGCCGTGAATAAATTTAAAAAAGGAGGCGAATTTGAAGGTCAATTCCCCGAGCGTTGGTTGCCATCTTGTTTTGCGGTGTTGGCAGAACCATTTACCGAGCAGAATCAAATGATAAACAGTACAATGAAGATGGTGCGTGGTAAAATTGAAAAAGCGTATGCCGAGCGTATAGCGTATATGTACACAGCCGAAGGTAAAACATTAGAGAATCAACAAAACATCGATGCTTTAAAATAAAAAATTTCAAGGCAAGTATTTGCAAATAAAAATGAGGTGCAAAATTGATTTTAATTATTGCACCTCATTTTTATAGTATTACGAGAAAATTCTACTCTTTATCATCTGTATCTGTTTGAGAATGGTTGTTTCTGTTTTTACGTTCCTCTCTACGTTTTTTTCGTTTTTCACGTTGTTCTTTCTCGTAAGCAACGTCGTCAGGATTACGTTTAAATACCTCCGACACTTTATTAAAATCTTTTTTAAACATAATACCAACACCTTGTGTGGTCAAGGCTGATTTTATGTAGTAGTTCTTATCGTTATAATGGTTATATGCTTTAAGTCGGAATGTTCCCGATTTATTAATAAGATATTCCAAATCAAAGTCGCCAATAAAACTGTTGTTACTAACCGATTTATCACGGTAGCCTAAGTTCCCGTTAAATATAAGTCTGTTATTAAGAAGCTGAGATGTAAGAACGACATCAAATTCCAAATCTGTAAAATCGCCCTTTTCGCTTCTGAAATTTGTACCTATATTAAATTTGTCGCTAATCTGTCCCAATATATTGTTAAGTTGAGAAGACAAAGCCGAAGATGCAACGGCTGCTAATTCGTTGTTGTGCTTTTCGCTAACGCTCATATATTCAGGAGTGTAAAACTTATTCAAAGCTAAAAGATATAATACTTGACGGTTCATCATATCGTCAGAGTTGATAATGGTTTTAACACGTCTGTAAATGTTTTGAGACAGGGTGGGAAAGCGTAAGTCAAACGTAAACTCGGGATTTTGCAAATTTCCTGTTAAATTAAGTGTTGTATGAACGGGAACGGTAGTTCTGTTAAGTTCTTTTTCGTGAACAAAACTTTCGTCCAAATCAAGGAGATTAGCCTGAACATTATAATGGGCATTAATATTAAGGTCTGCTTTCATAGGGTCGCCCGTAAATGTTATAGTACTTCCATTATCTACAATAAAATCTTTTGATATAAGGTCTTGAAGATTTAAGCTATAACTACCTTTTTCGGCAGTATAACTGCCAAATATTTTAAGAGGCTGATCTGTCTCAAATGCAACCCTTACTCCGCCTTCACCCCAAGCTTTAATTTGGTCATTAGTGTTTGGGTCTATAATCATTCTCATCAAAGCATCTCGGGTGGCATCAATTTGTAGATTTATAATAAGTTTATGTTTTTTTGCGGGAACATTCAAGCTATTGTTGTACCTCTCCCAAGGACGTTCTGTAATAACCTCGACATCTTTAATTTCAACAGCATCTTTATCTACAAAGGTTATAAATTTATAATCTCCTGCATCTTCCTCATCTCTTAAAACAAAAGTAAAGTTAGAGTTTGGATTGGTCCTCATATTTATATCTATGGTAGTATTTTCCAAACCACCCCATATTCGTCCTCCACCTGTACCATAAACTTTTCCGAAATAGACAGGATTTAGTTTCTCGGTAACATTAAAAACCAAGAAGTTCGACATATCATATAATGCGATATCGTATGTCATATTTTTAAAATTGGTATGTCTTAAAGCCATATTAACCTTGCCTGTATGACCTTCGCTGTCTCTGACGGTAACATTGTTTGCCCAAACCCCCTTCTTGTCTAACTTAACACTATCTGTAATAAAAAATCTTGTATTCAGATAATCTATGCCAAAACTAAAATCTTCAGCATAAGCATCGGCTACTACATTAAGAGCTTTAAATCGCCCAAAAAATTCAACCTTACCGCTGACGATGCCGTTAACACCAGACATAATTTTTTCGGTAAATGGTTGTAAGAATTTAACGCTTAATTTATTGGCATCGATATTAAAATATAACGAATCTCGAGTAGGCATAACTTGTCCGAATACTTTCGACTCTTTAATGCCCGGTTGCGATACAACTCCGTCAAAGCAAATAGCTTTTTCAATATCATCCCATTTGCTATCTACGTTTAAATCACCGAAAACACAATGGTTATATGAAAAATCTTTGACAAATAAATCTTTAGTCTTCATTATTGGCATACCACCACTATAAATGCTGCTTATATTAATATCCCCTGAGGCTTCTCCGCCAAATACAACATTTTTACGATTTAATACATCAAAAATAAATGACAGGTCAATTTCGTTAAGACTTATATTTAAATTTTTATCACTATCAGGACTTATGTCTCCGTCAATTTTTAAGAACTGTTTACTGTGATCAATCTCAAAATCGTGAATAGATATCTCTTTCCCGTGTGCATGTACTGTCGATGGGGCAATATTCCAAATACTATCACTTACAACAAAATAAGATGGATTTATAACCATATCTATAATATTTCCATCTTTACTTGCTATAAAATGTGAGGTAGTGGAGAAATTTCCGCTGAATATCTTTTTGCTTTTAATATTGCTCCAATCGACATCGAAGTTGCAACTATCATTTGAGACGATAGCATCAATGTTCCACTCTGTGCCGATTCCTTTTGGTGTAATATGGGTAGTTCTTATTCCTGCCTGAACGGCAGAGCCAAACTTTTCAATACTTATATTATTATTTTCTAAAAATATTTTCCCCATATAGAAAGCCGGAACTTCAGTTATAATACTAAATCGGCCTATTGAATCGTTGTAATATCCGTTAATGTAGCTCATATCATTAAGCATAAACGGAAGTTCGAGCGATTTTGTAAGTTTTTTTGTATCGGGAATAGAGAATTCAAATTCAAACTTATTGTTGTTCTCAAACGCCAATACATTATCGATGAACGAAGGCATAACTTCCGACAATATACCGAGTATGCTGTTTTTTAGTGAACTAAATTTGTAGTCGCCAATAATATTTCCTTCAACAATTTCCGATTTAAGAGCTATATATTGAGGGGTATTTGAGTTGTTGGCTTCAATGTAAGCACCCTCCATAGTGAACTCTTCGCCATTGTTTACAAAAGAGAGGTTATTGATTTCAATAATACCATCGGCATTATCAATTCTATCGCCTTTAAAATTGGCATCAACATCAAAACATAAAACCGAACCCTCATATCTCTTTGTAAGGTTTATATCATTAAGTCTAATACTGTCTCCTTCTATTTTAAGAGCAAACTCTTTCTCTTTTTCCGACAGATTCATCATACCATTCAAACTTAGAACAATATTAGAATCATTTAATAGTATAGCTCCGTTATACATTTTGTTCTTGTACGAAGCATCTACGGCAATATTGTTGTATTGGTAATTCTTGTATTCAAAAACATCTATATTACCCACAACTTTGCCTTTGTTAATTGATTTTGAATGTTTTCCGTTTAGATTTAAATCAAAGGCAATATCTCCGAAACCTTTATCGGGAATAAGTTTATTGATATTTAATTTGTCGCTTTTAACCTTACCTTTAAAAATAAGACCGCTATCACTTTCTAATGAAACGTCAGCACTAATATTTCCGATATTACTTCTTATTTTTCCGAAAGTTACAAGTTTCGAGATAAAACCCGAAATCTCTCCATTGAAAGATATTTCTCCTACATTATGAATGAGGGAATAGTTTTTAAGATAAACCCCTGCATCATTCAGCATATTGATAACCGAATTTGAGGTAACAGATAAATTACTCATATTCCCGAATATAAAAGCATCTTTCGGGCTGGGGAAAATATTATCAATCGAGGCATAGCCCGAAGCTATTAAACCATTATTGTCATAATTAATACCTAAGGAGTCGAGAATAAGATGATTTGCAGAGCCTTTTATCTTGCAATTTATAATAGCAGGAGTATTAAAATTCTTGAGTTTTGGAACAAACGGGGCAAAATCCGATAATACCACGTTCCCATCCTTTATTTCAAACCCGAATTCAGCCATATCCATAAACTCATCTATCTTCATAACTTCAGGCATTATAATTTCATTCTCTTTAATGAATATATTGCTGTTGTTGGTGAGGAAAGAGAAGTTTTTAAGTTTTATGGAGTTGTCGTTTCCTATGAGTTTGAAAGTAATGTCCTTTACCTTAAAGCCCGATTTCTCAGCAAATCTCATAGCTCTTAAATTTATGTTAACCGAGTCTGCCGTAAAACCTTTAATCGAAGCATTAATAAGAATGTCGTTTATTGAAATATGGTTTTTATCAAAAACATCATTCTCCTTATTTGGAGCATTTAAAATATTATATTTAAAAGCACCATTTTGAAGAAGCAATGTATTAACAGATACCTTAGGGATATTTCTGTTTTTGTCTCTTTGGGGTCGAAATTTCTCAATTATGAATTTAGCGTTAATAGGACTGTTCTTATCCTCTTTGTAAGTGTTGATGTAAAAATCATAAACAGTGGCAGAATTCACGGTAACTTTATTGTCAATTAAATCAAACAATTTAATCGAAGCATTAACTTTATCGGCATAAAACAACGTGTCGTTTTTTTGGTCATAAATAACAATATTTACGATAGAGGCTTTATTAAAAGGCGAAATTTTAACCTTTTCAATTTCTACTTTACTATCTAAAAAAGATGACAAATGTTTTTCTACAACGTTAGCAATACTGTTTTGTATGGCATTTATACTCAGAATAATATACGCCAAACAATAGACAGCCACACAAACAAGTAGGGTCCAAACAAAAAATTTGCGTATATATGAGAGTATTTTCATTAAAATACAGAATTAGCTAATAAAACACAAATTTAAGATTTTCAATTAAAATATGAGCAATAATTTCTCTTAAATGAGTAAATTTGTACCATATTTTAAATTAAGAAGTTATTTTCAGATATGAGTATAACGATATTAGGAATAGAATCCTCTTGCGACGATACATCAGCAGCTGTAATTCGTGATGGAGTTTTGATGTCGAATGTAATAGCAAGTCAGGCAGTTCACGAGTCGTTTGGCGGAGTAGTTCCGGAGTTGGCATCACGAGCACATCAGCAAAATATAGTACCTGTTGTATCTGAGGCGATAAAGCGAAGCGGGTTGAAAAAAGAGGAGATATCGGCAGTTGCATTTACCCGAGGACCTGGATTGATGGGCTCTCTTTTGGTCGGAAATTCGTTTGCAAAAGGTTTTGCACTTTCACAATCAATTCCTCTTATTGATGTGAATCATTTGCAGGCACACGTATTGGCTCACTTTATAAAAGACGAGCCAAATCAAGATACAGCACCCAAATATCCTTTTTTGTGCCTTTTGGTTTCTGGCGGAAATTCTCAAATAATAAAGGTAGAGGCATACAACAAGATGCAAGTGATAGGTCAAACCATTGATGATGCAGCAGGAGAGGCATTCGATAAATGTGCAAAAGTAATGGGATTAGGATACCCCGGAGGACCCATAATTGACAAGATGGCAAAAGAGGGCGATTCTAAAAAGTTTATTTTTAACAAACCCCATATCCCTGAACTAAATTATAGTTTCAGTGGGTTGAAAACATCATTTTTATATCTGTTGCGTGATGAGTTGGCAAAAGATGCCGATTTTATAGAGAAAAACAAATTCGATTTAGCAGCATCGTTGCAATCTACCATAGTAGATATATTAATGGATAAACTCCGTAAAGCTGTAAAACAGACAGGAATAAAAGAGGTTGCGGTAGCAGGAGGAGTGTCGGCGAATTCGGCTGTGAGAGAAGCTTTTATAAAACACTCTGAGAAATATGGATGGAAAATACATCTGCCCAAATTTTCATATACTACCGATAATGCGGCAATGGTTGCAATAACAGGATATTACAAATATATTGATGGCGAATTTTGCGACATAAATGCACCATCATTTTCACGTGTAGAGATATAAAAAATATGAGTAGTACAACACTTCTAATAATAATCATGGCAATTGTGCTGGCAGAGTATCTGCTATCGGAATGGCTCTCGTTTCGAAATTCAAAGTCTTCAAAATTGCCTGTTCCTCAGCAATTGGAAGGATTATACGATGCAGAAAAATATGAAAAGCAGCAGAGATATTTTAGAGTCAATAGTAGATTTTCATTTGTCTCATCAACATTTTCAACGATAGTAATGTTGTTATTGCTTTCAACCCAACTTTTTGGAGAATTATATGAATATTGTTCATCGATAACAACTCATATCATTGCAGTAAATATTATATTTTTCGGAATAATTTTAATAGCCTCTGATATAACAACATTACCGTTTCAAATTTACGAGACATTCGTTATAGAGGAGCGTTTTGGATTTAATAAAACAACCGTAAAAACATTTATTGGAGATAAAATAAAGTCGTTGTTCTTAACCATAATATTAGGAGGAGGTTTACTGTCTCTTATTGTGTGGTTATATACATTGCTTGGTACCAACTTTTGGTGGGCTGCATTTTGTGTGGCAATATCCTTCTCATTGGTAATGAGTATGTTTTATTCACAACTGATAGTGCCGTTGTTTAATAAACAAACACCCTTGCCCGAAGGAGAATTGCGTGATGAGATTAATGAATTTGCCCAACGAGCCGGATTTAAGATTACAAATATTTATGTAATAGATGGTTCAAAACGAACAACCAAAGCAAATGCATATTTTACAGGACTTGGTAAAAAGAAAAGAATAGTTCTGTACGATACACTAATAGAGGAGTTGACAACTAAAGAGGTTGTGGCTGTATTGGCTCACGAAATAGGACACTATAAAAAACGCCATACATTGCAAAATTTCTTTATGTCGGGATTAGCGATGCTTATACAACTTTATATTTTGTCTCTTACACTTACAAATGTAACAATGGCTGAGGCAATGGGTGCGAGTGAACCAGTATTTGCCCTCTCACTTATAGCATTTGGTATTTTATATACACCTGTGGATTTACTTACAGGTCTGTTTATGAATAGTGTATCACGTAGAGCCGAATATCAGGCTGACGATTTCGCAGCAAAATATGGATTGGGGGAGGAGTTAATAACCTCACTAAAAAAATTATCGGTAAAATCGTTAAGTAATCTGACCCCTGACAAACTATACGTTAAGTTTTACTATTCGCATCCTACGCTGTTGCAAAGAATATTAGCAATTAAAAAAGATTAAACCTATATTACAATGAAGTGCGAGATAATAGTTATTGGAGATGAATTGTTAATAGGTCAGGTAACAGATACCAATTCGGGATATATAGCCCGTAGACTAAATCCCGTAGGAGTTGATATTATGCGTGTTACTGCAATACGAGATCTTGAGGATGAGATTATTTCGGCGGTAGAGGAGGCAATGAGCAGAGCAGATGCAGTAATCGTAACAGGAGGCTTAGGTCCTACCAACGACGATATAACCAAAACTACCCTTTGTAAAATATTCGGAGGGAAGATGATATTCTCCCAATCAACGCAAGACAATAACGATGCACTATTTGCACGAATGGGAAAGGAGATGAATTCTCTAACTCGTTCACAAGCTATGGTCCCCGATTGTTGCAAAGTATTGCCCAATGTTGTAGGAACTGCTCCGGGAATGATATTTAAGCGAGAAGGTAAGATGCTAATATCTCTACCGGGAGTACCATACGAAATGCAAAAACTTATAGAAGACTCCATATTGCCGCTTTTTGAACGATGTGCAACCACCGATAAAATATTTCACTCAACACGAATAGTGGAGGGTTTTACCGAATCTAACCTGGCACTATATTTAGCCGATTATGAAGCATCGTTACCTTCAACCATAAAATTGGCATACCTGCCTAAGCCAAGACTCATAAGGTTACGGCTGACAGCGAGAGGTAATGATAGTGAAGCACTCTATTGTGATATGTATCAGGCTACATTAAAGTTGGATGAATTGCTTAAAGATAACATAATAAGTTACGAAGATTTAACATTGCAAGAGATACTTTTACGCCTCTTACAAGAGAGAAACCTTACCATTTCAACAGCCGAAAGTTGTACCGGAGGAGGAGTCGCCTCAAAGCTAACATCCGTATCGGGAGCATCGGCAAATTTTATGGGAAGTGTGGTTGCGTACGACAATAGCATCAAAATAAATACTATTGGAGTTTCTGAGGAGGTAATAAAAGAGTATGGCGTTGTCAGCACTCAAGTTGTGGAGCAGATGGCAAAAGGAGTTGCTGAAAAGATGAAAACCGATTGTGCAATAGCAACCTCGGGAATAGCAGGACCATCAGGAGGAAGTAAACAAAAACCCGTGGGAACAATAGCTATCGGATTATATTGTTGTGGCGAAACACGTTCTTGCTTGGTAACAATACCTGCTACAAGCAGAGACCGTAATGTCGAGCGATTTGTTGATTTGGCACTATTCAATATGATAAAGTTTATAAAGGGGTAGAACTCGAAAAGAGATAACACAAAAATTAGCGAGGTAAAGTTTTATTTAACAGCACCTCGCTAATTTGTTTATAAACCATTTTTATAAATAAAACTTCTTAATAATCTCTTTGCACTCCCCCAAAACCTCTGGCTTTCCTGTATCAATTCTAACAATATCACTACTGCAAAACATTTCTCCAATATTGAGATTTTGCTTCTTTGCACTATTTAAGTAGAATGGTATAAGAGGGAAAGCATTATCGAAGTTGTTCATCTTTTCAACAGTTTTTCTATTTAAAACGTGTATCCCCATAAATGCACGTTCATCGTCAATGTTTGCGATGTATTTATCTGATGTTAAAATTGTTTCACCCGAGCTCTTATTTCTCCATCCGCACAAAATATTATTATTGAAATATAAGACTCTGTTCGAGCGAGGCTTTTCGGTTACAAGCATAACATCATATCTTATTCCTTCTTTGTAAACTTTTACCAAATCTAAATTTGTAAAAATATCAACGTTATGAACAAGAATTGGATTGTCGTTGTCAAATAACATTCCGGCTTTGGCTATGCCACCACCTGTATCCAAAAGCAAATCTCTCTCGTCCGAAATTTTAATGTTCAATCCAAAGTTATTGTTTGCTTTTAAGAACTCAACAATCTGTTCCCCGAAGTAGTGGATATTTATAACAATGTTGTTGAATCCTGCTTTTTTAAGCTTCATAATTTGGTGTTCGAGCATAGTTTTGCCACCAACCTTAACTAATGCTTTAGGCGTGTTATCAGTAAGAGGTCGTAAACGGGTACCAAGCCCTGCCGCTAAGATAATTGCATTCATCTCTCCTTTATGGTATATGAGCGATTTAACATAATATGTTTAACGTTAATCCTTACACCGAATTTCTCGGCGATGTGTTTTGCTATATGCTCGGCACTATAAACCGAACGGTGTTGTCCTCCTGTGCATCCGCAACAAATTTGAATATGAGTGAAGCCTCTTTTTAAATAAGTATCAACCATATTATCAACCATATAGTATGCACTATCCAAAAACTCGGTAATATTACTCTCTTGTTCCAAAAACTCAATAACAGGAGCATCTGTGCCATTAAGTTTTTTGTATTCTGCATATCTGCCTGGGTTGTGAATAGCTCTGCAGTCAAAAACAAAACCGCCGCCATTACCCGAATAGTCGTCAGGAATACCTCTGTGGAATGAAAAACTCATAACATCAACCGTTAAACCTTCATAATCATTGCTTTTGAAACGAGGCAATTCTCTAATCTCCTCAATTATCGATTTCAGATAGCGAAGTTCAATATCGCACTTCTCCAACAAATTGCATAGTTGAGAAAGAGTAAGAGGAATAGGGTCGATAAAGGCCTTTTTGTGTTCAAACAAACCTCTGTGTCCGTATGCACCTAAAGTTTGAAGCAATCTAAATATCCTGAAAACATTTAAACGCTCAACAAATTTATCTTTATCAATGCTTTTATATTTCGAAAGAGATTTCAAGTAGGCATCAATCATCTTTTCGCATACATCTTCGCTATATTTGGCACGAGTTTGACCAACGAACGACGCAACATCATAATATATAGGACCTCGTCTGCCTCCTTGAAAATCTATAAAATATGGTTTGTCGTTATGCCACATAATATTGCGTGACTGAAAGTCTCTATATAAAAAGGTGTTATCGTTTTCCTTTAAAAGTAAACAGCAAAGAGTTTCAAACTCTTTCTCTAAACGAGGCTCATCAATCTCAATTCCGGTATTCTTTACAAAGCAATATTTAAAGTAGTTTAAATCCCAAAACACCGAAACCTTATCAAACTCAGCAATAGGGTAGCAAACATTAAAATCCAACTTCTCGCCAACTTTAAATTGAATATCGGCAAGCAAACTCATAACACTGCAAAGCTTTTTGCTATCCTCTTCGTTGAAAACACCACACTCTCGGCTCTCTTTTAGAATAGAGAATAGAGAGTCATCTCCCAAATCTTCAAGAAGGTAGTGCATGCTGTCTTGGCTAACCTTAATAACACGAGGAGCATCAATGCCACATTCCTTAAAAGTGTTTGCAATGGATATAAATGCAGTGTTCTCATCTTTTGAAACACCGGCTACACCAATATACGAGGTATTTTCAGATGATAATCTGTAATAACATCTGTTCGATCCATCTCCCGATAACTTGGTAATGGATTTTGGGTGTGCCCCGTTTTGGGCTTTATATAGTTCTTTTAATATTTCCATTTTGGCTAAGAAGTTGTTTCTACAAAGTTACTAAATATTCAAAAATAACCTATCTTTGTCGTTATGAAAATATATTCAGCCCCCTTGCAAGGATATACCGAGGCAGTATGGCGAAATCTACACTCTTCGGTATTTGGTGGAGTAGATACCTACTACACACCCTTTTTGCGTTACGAACGTAACGAAATACGGTCAAAAGATATTCGAGACGTAGAACGTAAAAACAATACTGTATCATCGCTTGTCCCGCAGATAATAGCCTCTTCTCCAGAAGAGATGCAACCACTCTTGCAGTTAATAGGAGCAGAGGGGTATAATAGAGTAGATATAAATATGGGGTGTTCATTCATTCTTCAAGCAAAGCGTAAACGTGGAGCAGGAATATTGTCATATCCTGATATGGTGTCAGCCCTTATGCAAGAGGTATCTAAGAATAAGGATATAAAGTTTTCAGTAAAAATGCGTTTGGGGTGGGAGAGTAAAGATGAGTGGAGAGAACTTATGCCAATACTGAATGATGCTCCGTTGTGTAGTGTAACAATGCACCCACGTTTAGGTGTTGAACAATATAAAAAGAGTGTTGATGTAGATGCGTTTGCTGAATTTTATAACGAGTGCAAGCATCCTGTAATATATAATGGCGATATATTGACACTTTCAAATATTAAACAAATAAAAGAGCGATTTCCTGATTTAGAGGGAGTGATGTTGGGTAGGGGATTACTTGCTAACCCTGCATTAGCGGTAGAGTATAAAGAGGAAAGAGAGTTTACAAACCAAGAGAAAGCAACACTCATTCGTGCTATGCACGATAAAATGTACGAAGAGTTATCTCCCCGTCTGCTCGGAAATACCCAATTCCTAAGCAAAATGAAACCCTATTGGGAATACCTTCTACCCGATATGCTTAAAAAGGAGAAAAAGGCAATACTTAAATCATCGACAATAGAAAAATATATGATGAATGTAAACATTGCATTGTCGAATTATTAATGTAAAGAATCGCCTAAAAATGGATGATTTTATACATTATACTAATATTAACGATTATTAACATTAGGGGGGGTAAAACCAAACATTTATATTAAATTTGTTGCAAAAGAAATAATAGTACAAACATTTAAAAAAGAATGATTATGAAAAGATTAAGACTACTCCTTATATCATTTGTTGTGGCAATGTCTATTATGACTATAAGTGCGAATAATCAAACGTATTCTATGGATCCTCTGCCACAAAATCAAGTAATTGACCTTAACGAATATGCTTTTGCAATACCCTTGAAGAATGCCGGGTTTGGCGAACACCCAATATTGACTCTTTCATTTTGGGTAAAGGTTAAAGAGTTTAAGCATGGAGAGGAAGGAACAACTCTCTTTAATGTGAGAGATGTTCTAAATGGAGGCTTCCCCGACCTTGAGTATGGTTGGCTATGGTCGAATTTAGGGCCTGGTCGCTTTAATAAAAACGATGAAGGACTTACTGTCGCTGTTGATAATGTTTATAGTAATCCCTATTGGGCTTTACCTTTTGTTGAATATGATTTTGAGGAATCAAAGTGGTATTACTTTACTTTTGTGTTAGATTATAGTCAGGAGAAAGGTCGAGATGTAAAGGCTTATGTAAATGCGGATCTTGTATATGAAAATAATACATTAGCGTATTATACTGATTGTTTTTATGATGATATGATATTAATGATAGGAGGTTTTGCTCAATATAGGTCTCCACTGAATGCATATATTGATAAAGTTCAAATATATGAAAGAGTGCTATCGGAAGAAGAAGTTAATGAGAGTATGCAACAACCATTGTTAAATGATTCTTCATTGTTTGCTTATTGGGATTTTGAAGATGCTGCTTTTGTTGATTCTGAAGGTTTTTTACCATCAAGGTCTGGTACTTCATCATTAAAAGCGACAATGTATGAGGTTGAAAAATATACGTATGAATATGGTGGTAAGGAATATGTTTCTTCTATGGGATTGCAAATTCAATCATTTGATTTTGTAGAAGGTGCCGACTTAAATACTCAGTTAGGAGTAGAGGATGCTTTTGTTAAAGATGAAAAAGTTAAGGGCTATGTTTCAAATGGAGTATTGTATATTGAGAGTGATGAAGATATAACTTCCGTTGCTATTTATGATTCAATGGGTAGGGTTATAACCACAGCAAATGCCAATGGAGCATCTTCTACTCAAATTACATTACCTTCGACAATTAAGGGTGTACTTATTCTAAAGGTAAACAACGAGGTTGTAAAAGTAGTAAAATAGAGGAGATCTTTTATTGCACAAATGACCCTAATGACTCAATTAACATTATTTGCTAGTATGTTGTTGCAATGGGTGTATATTCGATAACTAACAACTAAAAACTAACAACTGCCCGTAGGGCGGCTTTAGCCGACAACTCATCTTAATTTTAACATAATAAATCTCCTTAAAAATTATAATATTACGCCAAAAAGTTGTATCTTTGCACCCGAAAAACAATATCTGAATATAGTCAGGGGTATAAAATCTTAAATTTTATTCGTCGGAGTGTTTGAATGATGCTTACTAAATACTCTGATTTTTATTCGATTACAGGCAAAATTTGTACTGTCTTGCAATTTGTTATGTTAAAATTTGGAGAAGTGGATAAAATTTATTTATTTTGCACTCTGTTTTGAATAGGTGTTGAAATTAATATAAAAACAGTATAATAAGATGTCAAAAATTTGTCAAATTACCGGAAAGCAAGCGTTGGTTGGCAATAACGTATCTCACTCTAAAAGACGTACAAAGAGAAGATTCAATGTCAACTTGTTTACAAAGAAGTTTTACTGGGTTGAGCAAGATTGTTGGATTGATCTAAACGTATCTGCTGCAGGCCTTCGTCTAATCAACAAAATTGGTCTTGATGCAGCATTGAAACAAGCTGCCCAAAAAGGTTTTATTTAATTTTAAAAAGTAAGAATCAGATATGGCAAAGAAAGCTAAAGGTAACAGAGTTCAAGTAATTCTTGAGTGTACAGAGCATAAAGAAAGCGGTATGCCCGGTACTTCACGTTACATTACTACAAAGAACCGTAAGAATACCACCGAGAGGTTGGAACTTAAAAAATACAATCCTATCTTAAAACGTGTAACAGTTCATAAAGAGATAAAATAATTAAGATATGGCAAAGAAAACAGTCGCATCATTGCAAAAAGGTGAGGGACGTACCTACTCAAAAGTTATCAAAATGGTAAAGTCTCCTAAAACAGGTGCATATATCTTCGAAGAGGAGATGGTGCCAAACGAGAAAGTAAACGAGAAACTTGCAAAATAAGTTATCTAAAATAAAATAGAAAGGCTGTTGGAGTGCTGTAAACACCCCGACAGCCTTTTGTCATAAATACAACAAACGTATGGGATTTTTTGATTTCTTTTCTAAAAAAGAGAAAGAGACATTAGACAAAGGTTTGGAGAAGACAAAAACAGGAGTCTTTTCAAAACTTGCACATATAGTGGCAGGTCGTAGTAAAGTTGATGATGATTTGCTTGATGATTTGGAAGAGGTACTTATTACCTCCGATGTTGGTATCGAAACAACACTTCGTATTATTGAGCGTATTCAGCAACGTGTTGCTCGTGATAAATATCTTTCATCTTCTGAGTTGCAAGGTATTCTTCGAGAGGAGATAGTTGCTCTATTAACTGAAAACTCAACTACCGATGGTAACGGCTTTGATTTGCCATCCGATCGCAATCCTTATGTAATAATGGTAGTAGGAGTAAACGGTGTTGGAAAAACAACTACTATCGGTAAGTTGGCATACCAATTTAAAAAGAGTGGGAAAAAGGTATATCTTGGAGCAGCCGACACATTCCGTGCAGCCGCAGTTGAGCAGCTGGATATATGGGGCGAGCGAGTAGGAGTTCCTGTAATAAAGCAACAAATGGGAAGCGATCCTGCATCTGTTGCATTCGATACGCTCTCTTCTGCAAAGGCAAACAATGCCGATGTTGTAATAATCGATACAGCAGGACGTCTTCATAACAAAATAGGATTGATGAATGAGTTGTCAAAAATTCGTCGTGTCATGGATAAGGTCGTTCCCGGAGCACCGGATGAAGTTCTTCTTGTACTCGATGGTTCAACAGGACAAAATGCTTTTGAGCAAGCTAAACAATTTATGGCGGCAACAGAAATTAATGCACTTGCTGTAACAAAATTGGACGGAACTGCAAAAGGTGGAGTTGTAATTGGTATATCTGATCAGTTCAAAATACCTGTAAAATATATCGGATTGGGAGAGGGAATAGAGGATTTACAACCTTTCAATCGTAAAGAATTTGTTGAATCGCTTTTTAGCGAGAAAAATTAGACTTCCAATATATGCAAAAAAATCGCATTGATATAATAACACTTGGTTGCTCAAAAAACCTTGTCGATTCCGAAAAACTTTTAAGACAGTTTAAGGAGATAGGTTATGATGTGTATCACGACTCCGATAATGTAACGGGAGAGGTGGTTATTATAAATACTTGCGGTTTTATAGGTGATGCAAAAGAGGAATCGATAAATATGATTCTCAACTTTTGCCAAGCTAAAAAGCAGCGAAAAATAAAACGTCTCTATGTTATGGGATGTCTTTCGCAACGCTACACAAAAGAACTTATCGAAGAGATTCCCGAAGTGGATGGATTCTTCGGAAAGTTCGATTGGGAGAAGATTGTTGCAGAGGTTGGGAGTGAGTATAACCAAGCACTTGCAAACAGCAGAGTACTTACAACGCCTTCGCACTACGCCTATTTAAAGATATCAGAGGGTTGTAACCGTAGTTGTGCATATTGTGCAATACCAATTATTACAGGAAAATATAAATCACGACCCATCGAAGATTTGGTGGCTGAGGTACGAGAACTTGCTCGAATGGGGGTAAAGGAGTTGCAGCTCATAGCACAAGATCTTACATATTATGGGCTCGATTTATATAAAACGTGCAAACTCCCGACCCTTGTAGAGGAGTTGTCAAAAATAGATGGTATAGAGTGGATACGTTTGCACTATGCATATCCTGCACACTTCCCATTCGATTTGTTACCTGTTATGGCACACAACAAAAAGGTGTGTAAATACCTTGATATAGCATTACAACATATAAGCGACAATATGTTAAGTCGTATGCATCGTAATGTAACCAAACAACAAACATACTCTCTTATAGAACAAATACGTAAAGAAGTTCCGGATATACATCTCAGAACAACACTTATGGTAGGTTTTCCCGGAGAAACAGAAGAGGATTTTAACGAACTGATGGAGTTTGTGAAATTTGCTCGATTTGAACGTATGGGAGCATTTACCTATTCCGAAGAGGAGGGAACATACTCTGCCGAGAACTATATTGATGACATCCCTGAGAATGTAAAACAAAACCGTTTGGATAGATTAATGGCGTTACAAGCAGAGGTGTCGGCCGATGTAAATACCCAAAAAGAGGGAATGGTGATGAAAGTGATAATCGATCGAGAGGAGACAGATTATTATATAGGTCGTACCGAGTTCGACTCTCCCGAGGTTGACCCCGAGGTGTTAATTTCGAAAGAGAAACCTCTTGTAGCAGGAGAATTCTATAATGTAAAAATCAACTCATCTTCAAATTACGAACTATTTGGTTCGGTAGAATAAAGTTGCCATGACAAGGCAGGTTGAAATAGGGGAGGCAATAAGGGTGGCATTGGAGAATAATTTGCCATTCTATGCCTATCGTAATCCTGACGAGGAGATTGAATTTGGGCTGCAACTCTCCTCTCTTGCTCAACGACTTGAAGGAGATAATGGTTTTGTCGTATATCCCTTTGTTGAGACAGAACAAACGCCCGCACTCTTTATTAAACAAGAATATTCGCTAAATAACTTTCCATTGCAGGTAGCCAAACGCAGTGTTGAATATCCACAGTGCAATACGGAAATAACATATACCGAGTATAAGGAGTCTGCATCAAAACTTATAGGAGAAATGCAGGCGGGGAGATATCAAAAAACTGTGTTATCACGAACAATAGGTTGCGAGGTTGATACTCGAAATAAGGTATCTGAATGGTTTCTCTCATTATGCAACACCTATCCGAATGCTTATGTATATATTTTTTCAGTACCACATATAGCGACATGGATTGGAGCAACACCCGAAAAACTTTTGGAGTACGATGGGAATAGAGTATCTACTATGGCTTTGGCTGCCACACGCAGAGTGAACGACAAAAGAAACTTTACGCAAAAAGAGGAACGAGAGCAACAGATTGTAACAGATTATATAACAGATAAGTTTAATAGCTTAGCTCTAAATATAAAAATATCTCCTCGTTTTGTAAAAACGGCAGGTCCTGTCGAACATCTGTGCAATATAATATCGGCAGATGGGGTTTGTAAAGAAAAAGCAGACCACCTTCTATCATTGTTACATCCTACTCCGGCTGTGGCAGGAACCCCACTTGATAAAGCCTTAGAGGCAATAATTGAAGTAGAAAAACGACAGAGAAGATATTATTCAGGTTATTTAGGTGGAGTAAAAGAGAACAACACATTCAGTTTATTTGTAAATTTGCGAAGTATGGAAATATTTCCTAATCGAGTTCAACTATATGTTGGAGGGGGGCTAACCTCTCAGTCGAAAGTTGAAGATGAGTGGAATGAGACCGAGCATAAAGCACAAACTTTGCTATATGCCATTAAAGAGTAGCAATTTATAAATAACAATGACAACCGATAAAAGACAAGTCAGAATAGTTTTAGAGATACTGAAACAGAGAGGTGTTGAAAATTTCGTAATCTCTCCCGGATCACGTAATACACCAATAATTGTTGGAGTGGCACGAGACGATTACTTTAAATCTCATGTGGTAATTGATGAACGTAGTGCTGCATTTGTAGCATTGGGTCTCTCTGTCCAAATTTCAAAACCTGTTGCATTGGTTTGTACATCGGGTAGTGCGGTACTCAATTATGCTCCTGCAATCTCTGAGGCATACTACAGAAATGTACCACTAATAGTGATAACTGCCGACAGAGAACCAGAGGTTATCGATCAAAACGACAGCCAAACTATAAGACAAAACAACGTATATTCAAACTATATAAAGTATTCATGCACTCTTCCAACCGAGATAAAATCCGATACCGAAGAGAGTGCAACCATTCAGTTGATTGATGAAACTGTTTTAAAAGCTTTAACACCCGACTTTGGTCCTGTTCACATAAACGTACCACTAAGAGAACCTTTAGCAGGATTAGCCCCAATTGAAGAGCTAAATATAAATTTACCAGAGCCACCTGCACTGCTAAAAACAATAAGTAGCGAAGAGCAACAAGAGCTAATCAATAAAGTTTCGCAATATAAAAAGGTAATGCTTTTAGCATCATTTGCCGAGCCTGATAGCTCTCTTGATAATGCTTTGTCTCAGTTGGTAAAATTGCCACAAGTGGTATTGTTGACCGAGACAATATCAAATATAAATGTAAGTGGAGCAATCTCAACAATTGACAGAACCCTTACGCAACTTACCGAAGATAATCGTTCAGAGGCAGCACCCGAACTTTTGATAACATTCGGAGGATCACTTGTCTCAAAAATGGTAAAAACACTATTGCGAACATATAAGCCTAAAGAGCATATACATATAAGTGAGTGCGATTGGAAAATAGACACTTTTTCTGCACTCACTTGGCAGATTGATATGTCTCCATCATCACTCATTTCGTTAATAGCAGATAAGGTTGAACCTAATAACTCTGCATACAGCAAAATGTGGCACGATTTAGCTCAACGAGCAGCAGATAAAAAACGAGAATATGTAGAATCAGTAGGTTGGAGCGATATGAAAGCCTTTTCGTTGATATTGCCTTCAATCCCAACTGAAACATATCTTCAATTGTCAAACGGAACGCCGATTCGTTATGCACAACTCTTTGATAATTACAATTGTCTAAAATCATCATCAAACAGGGGTGTAAGTGGAATTGACGGAGCAACATCGACAGCCATAGGAGCATCGTTTGGAACCGATAAACGTGTCTTGTTAATAACGGGCGATATGGGATTTCAATACGATTCAAATGCGTTGTCAATAGCCGATATCCCCTCGAATATGAAGATAATTGTGATGAAAAACGGAGGAGGAGGAATATTTAGGTTTTTACAAGGAACATCGGTTTTACCCGAGTTGGAAAAATACTTTGAGTGTGTAACGGATGTAAAGGTGCAAGAACTTGCACAAACATACTCATTCGAGTTCTATTCGGCAAAAAACGAAGAGGAGTTGCTTGCCCAACTTCCAAAATTTTTTCTATCTTCGCATAGAGCAATAATGGAGGTGGTAACACCACGAACCCAAAACGATATAATTTTACGAAACTATTTTAAATCTTAAAAAGATATGCAAATACGCCAGTGGATAACAATTAAAGAGTATGAGGATATAAAATTCGAGTACTACAATTCAATAGCGAAAATAACAATAAATCGCCCCAGAGTATATAATGCATTTCGTCCGCAAACAAACGACGAAATGTTAGATGCAATTTCAATCTGTCGTAAACGTGCCGATATCGGTGTGGTTATACTTACAGGAGCAGGAGATAAAGCTTTCTGTTCGGGAGGCGACCAAAACGTAAAAGGTTTGGGTGGTTATATAGGAGAAGACGGTGTGCCTCGCTTAAATGTATTAGATTTGCACAAAGCAATACGCTCACTTCCTAAACCTGTAATAGCGATGGTAAACGGATATGCAATCGGCGGAGGACACGTACTACACGTAGTTTGCGATTTGACAATAGCATCGGAGAATGCAAGATTTGGACAAACCGGTCCTAAGGTGGGAAGTTTCGATGGAGGTTTCGGCTCTTCATATCTGGCACGAAGTGTAGGCCAAAAAAAGGCTCGTGAAATTTGGTTCTTATGCCGTCAATACACAGCAAAAGAGGCAGAGGAGATGGGCTTGGTAAATAAAGTGGTTCCATTCGAACGATTGGAGGATGAAACAGTAGAGTGGTGTGAAACAATACTGCAACGTTCTCCTATGGCAATACGTATGATAAAACGTGCCTTAAATGCCGAACTTGACGGACAACACGGATTGATGGAGTTTGCAGGGGATGCAACACTTATGTTCTATCTTATGGAGGAGGCACAAGAGGGTAAAAATGCCTTTTTGGAGAAGCGAGACCCCGATTTCAAAAAATTCCCCAAATTCCCATAATGAGGGCAGAATATATAAAATATACACTTAATTTTAAGAGGCCTGCCATAACATCTCGAAACACGCTTCTTACAAAAGATACCTATTACGTAAAGGTGTGGGATGAGGAGAATCCCACACTTTGCGGATTGGGCGAAGCATCGCTATTTCGTGGCTTGAGTGCTGAGGATTTTCCCTGTTATGAAAATAAACTTCGAGAGGTATGCCACAATATAAACAGTATCGATTTCGACTCTTTAAAATCGTGGAGTTCGATACTCTTCGGACTTGAAACGGCAATAACCGATTTAAACGGAGGAGGCAGACGTATGTTATGTGACACCCCATTCACTCGAGGCGAAGAGGGAATTCGCATAAACGGTCTTATATGGATGGGGAACAAGGATGAAATGGCAGAAAGAATATCCGAAAAACTTTCGCAAGGATTTAAATGCTTGAAACTGAAAATAGGAGGTATAGAGTTTTTGTCAGAGTTGGAGTTGATAAAATCAATTCGTAACCGTTTCCCAAAAGATGTATTGGAGTTGCGATTAGATGCAAACGGAGCATTTTCTCCTATTGATGCCTTGCAAAAATTGGAACAACTTTCACCCTATGAAATACACTCTATAGAGCAACCCATAAAGCAAGGGAATTATCAAGCGATGGCTGATATTTGTAATTCATCGCCAATACCTATTGCATTGGACGAGGAGTTAATCGGAGTTGTTGAACGAGAAGCAAAAGTGGAGATGCTGAACGTAATAAAACCACAATATATAATTTTAAAACCATCATTAGCAGGAGGTTTTGCCTCTTCTGATGAGTGGATTTATCTTGCTGAAGAGCGAGGAATTGGTTGGTGGGCAACATCAGCATTGGAGTCAAACATTGGGCTGAATGCTATTTCTCAATGGGTGTCGGCAAAACCTATAACTATGCCTCAAGGATTGGGAACCGGGCAACTCTATACAAATAATATTTCTTCTCCACTATTTATTGACGGAGAGAGACTATATCATAATCCATCTCAAAAATGGGATTTATCCTTGATGTAAAATGGAGTTTAAGATAAACGGAAAACGAGTAACATCGCTTGCAGAATTAAGAGAGGTGGTAACCCCTGAGTTTGCAAAGTTTGTAACCGATTGGTTTGATGGTAGTAAATATATGACAGCACAAACATCAGGTTCAACAGGTGTGCCTAAAACTATACAACTCCTTAAAGCAGATATGCAAGCATCGGCACAGATGACAAACCGTTTCTTTAATATCAATTCTACTTCAACATTTCTATTGTCGCTATCTCCAAACTATATAGCAGGCAAAATGATGATAGTTCGTTGGTTGGAGTCAGGAGCGGAGATGATTGAACAACTACCTTCGTCTAATCCGTTAAGCCAACCATTAAAAAGCAATATAACACTATCGGCAATGGTGCCGTCGCAAGTGGTAAATATTCTAAAAGAGACAATTTCTCTTACACAACTATCAAAAATAGAGAATATGATAATAGGTGGTGCACCACTTGATGGCGTAACCGAAAAACGAATAGCAGAAACTTCTCTCAATGCCTATGCAACATATGGTATGACCGAAACCCTTTCGCACGTAGCTCTCCGTAAAATTGGGGCAGAGGATAGTTACTCTGCATTGCCCGGAGTAACTTTTTCGACAGATGATAGAGGATGTTTAAAAATAAATGTTCCACATCTTTCAATAAAAGAGGTTGTAACAAACGATATGGTCGATTTGCTCTCATCAACTCACTTTATTTGGCGAGGGAGGTTTGATAATGTTATAAACTCAGGAGGAGTGAAAATATTCCCGGAGGAGATTGAGAAACTAATAGCTCCATATATAAAAGAGCGTTTCTATGTAATAGGAATTCCTGATACTCTTTGGGGTGAAATTTGCACCCTTGTAATAGAAGGCGAGGAGTGGAATTCTGAAAAACAACAAAACCTCTTGATACAACTCAAAGAGGCCTTGCCAAAACATAAATCCCCCAAACAGATTAAATATCTCTCAAAGTTTTATGAAACCTATTCGGGAAAGGTTAAACGAGTTGTTGGTTGAGTGTAGAAGGTGCTATTTGTGCCATCCGAAAAATTTATATTACTTTGTAGCTAAATATTAAATCTATAATAATTAAAATATTAAAACCGCCCCTCTCTACTGGAGAGGGGTTGGGGTGAGGAGATAAATATGAAGACTAAGTTAGTTGCGATATTTGCTGTAATAGTGGCTGTGTTGAACAGTGTATGCGCTCAAGAATTTGATAGAGTTTTAGAGATACACAAAGATGGCGAGGTTATCTTTAAATACAACATTAATGATGTGGATAGTGTAATATTTAATAAAGAGTATAAATATTTAGTTTCCACAACAGTAGTTCCCTCAAATGCAGGATTGGTTACAATTAATGGTAAAGAGGAGGCGCAATATGTTACAGTAGGAGATACAGTAGCGTTTTTAGCAATAGAGAGTAGCGCTTACCAATTTAAGAATTGGAGCGTGGCTGGCGAGGTTGTGAGTGTATCAAGAAATTATAAACACCCAGTAAGTGCAGACCTTAGCATTGTGGCTACGTTTGAGGAGCGTACTACTCCAATGCCAAACATAATTGATCCTATTGAAAGTTTAACTAATGATGAGTTGGTTTATGTAGAGGGAGGATCTTATACAATGGGTGCCACAGAAGAACAGGGTTTGGATGCAAATTTTGATGAAAAACCTACACGCAAAGTAAATCTATCAAGTTATTATATAGGAAAATATGAGGTTACTCAACAATTGTGGGAGTATGTAATGTCATACAGCGGAGATGTTGCAGATGGTACAACTATGAGTCCTTATTCGACAGATGCCTGGTTGGATAAAAAACCATCATCGACTTTTGGTGTTGGAGATTACTTTCCAACATACTATGTAAGTTATGATGATATAGTAAATATCTTCCTCCCTCGTTTGAATAAGATAACCGGAAAAAATTACCGATTGCCGACTGAGGCCGAGTGGGAATATGCAGCACGAGGAGGAGTTAGCAGTCAAGCGTACAAATACTCTGGAAGTGATACTGTTGGAGATGTTGCCTGGTTTTCTGAAAATTCAAATTCAAAAAGTCGTCAAGTAGGAACGAAACAGCCTAATGAATTGGGAATATATGATATGAGCGGAAATGTTTGGGAGTGGTGTAGCGATTGGTATGCAGGTTATACCTCTTCTGAAGAGACGAACCCAACAGGTAGCGAATCTGGTTCTTATCGCGTATTCCGTGGAGGATATTGGGGATTATCTGCAAGGGATTGTCGAGTATCTGTTCGTAGTAGTGCTAACCCGACTAATCGAAATAATAGTGTTGGATTCCGCCTTGCACTATCTATGTAGTTAAGAATTAGTTCTATATTTAGACTCAATAAGGTATTAAAAAATTGAAGTATTCCTTTTGCGTAAGATATATACCTTTATAATTGAAAATGAATAGAGAAACTCTGAAAAACAACAAAACCTCTTGATGCAACTCAAAGAGGCTTTGCCAAAACATAAATATCCCAAACAGATTAAATTTCTCTCAAAGTTTTCTGAAACCTATTCGGGAAGGTTAAACGAGTTTAAAATCAGTTTTTAGTTGTTAGTTGTCGGCACAAGTGCCGCCCCTTCGGGGTAGTTGTTAGAATAAGAATTTATAACAAATAAAGTAGGAGGCTGTGTCAAAAAAAATACATTTTGACACAGCCCCTTCTCTTATAAAACCAATTAGTCTAATTAGACCAATTGGACTAATATCTCTAATAGCTGACTGCTACCTAATAAACAACAACTCCCTATATTTAGGCAAAGTCCACATCTTATCGTCAACTACCAACTCCAATCGGTCAATGTTTGCTCTGATTTTTTGGAAATAAGGAGCAACAGTGTCGTGATAGGCAATAGCGCGTTCACGCATATCTTCAATCTTGTTTGCCTCTTTGCGAGCGGCAATCATATCGTCAACATAAGTTTTTATAGCCTCAATTCTTGTGCCTATGTCCTCAATTGTATCTAACTCCTTGCCGCAAAGCTTTTCAGCCTTGTCGGCAGAGAAGAGAAGTTTAAGTTTATAAGCATTCTCAATCAACTCACTCTGATATTTTGTTGAAGTTGGAATAACGTGATTTTTAGCTAAGTCGCCAAGAACACGAGCTTCAATCTGAATCTTTTTAGTGTAGGTTTCCCATTTAACCTCGTTTCTTGCCTCCAACTCTTTTTTGCTCATAACGCCTGTAGCGGAGAACATATTAATTGTTTCGTCGGTTAAATAATTGTCAAATATGAGAGGAACGCTTGTTTCGCAATCCAATCCTCTGCGAGCTGCCTCCTCTTTCCATTCATCGCTATAACCATTACCATCAAAGCAAATATCCATACTCTCTTTAACATACTCTCCGAGTACCGAAAGGATAGCCTTTTGTTGGTCTATACCCATTGCAGTTTTCTCATCAACATCACGTTTGAAATCGCTTAATTGTTTTGCGACAGCCGAGTTAAGGGCAATCATAGCCGAAGCACAATTGGCTTCTGCTCCGATAGCTCTGAATTCAAATCGGTTTCCTGTAAAAGCAAAAGGAGATGTTCTGTTGCGGTCGGTGTTGTCAATCAATAATTCGGGTATTTGAGGAATATCCAAGTTAATACCTTGTTTTGATGAAGCCTCCAAGTTATCCAACTCCTCACTTCCTATGTGTTGTAACACTTGTGTAAGGTGAGAACCAAGGAAAATTGAAATAATTGCAGGCGGAGCCTCTGCTGCACCCAAACGGTGAGCATTAGTTGCCGATGATATACTTGCTTTAAGCAGTCCGTTATATTTATGAACCGCTTTAATGACATTAACTATAAAAGTAATAAAGCGAAGGTTTTCATTTTTTGTTTTACCCGGAGACATTAGCATAATGCCGTTGTCTGTTCCAAGCGACCAGTTGTTGTGTTTACCCGAACCATTGACCCCTTTAAAAGGTTTTTCGTGAAGTAATACCCTAAAACCATGATTACGTGCAACCTTACGCATAGTAGCCATCATCAATAGGTTGTGGTCGTTTGCAAGATTGCACTCTTCAAAAATAGGTGCAAATTCAAATTGATTGGGTGCTGCCTCGTTGTGGCGGGTTTTCAAAGGAATACCAAGTTTTAAACACTCAATTTCAACCTCTTTCATAAACTCAATTACACGAGAGGGGATAGCACCAAAATAGTGGTCGTCCAATTGTTGGTTTTTAGAACTCTCGTGTCCCATAAGAGTACGACCTGTTAAAAGCAAATCGGGACGAGCAGCATACAGCCCTTCATCAACCAAGAAGAACTCTTGTTCCCAACCCAAATAAGCAATAACCTTTTTTACTTCGGGATTGAAATATTTACAAACTTCAACTGCAGCTTTGTCAACTGCGTGAAGAGCTTTTAGCAAAGGGGCTTTATAGTCTAACGATTCTCCAGTGTATGCAATGAAAACTGTTGGAATACATAATGTATCGTCAACAATAAATGCAGGAGAAGATGGGTCCCAAGCCGAGTATCCTCGAGCTTCAAAAGTATTTCTGATACCTCCATTTGGAAAACTTGACGCATCAGGCTCCTGTTGTATAAGCAACTTGCCACTCAAACGCTCAATCATATTGCCATCTTTGTCTAATTCTACAAAGGCATCATGTTTTTCGGCAGTACCTTCGGTAAGAGGGTGAAACCAGTGAGTGTAGTGGGTGGCACCCATACTGATTGCCCATTTCTTCATACCATCTGCTACCGCATCGGCAATATCACGACTAATGGGTAAATTATTATCTATTGAGTTTGTAAGTTTCTCGTATATGTCTTGAGGCAAAAACTGTTGCATTTTTGCTCGATTGAAAACGTATTTACCAAAATATTCCGAAGGGCGTTCGTTTGGAACTTTCACCTCGACGGGGCGTTTCAAAAACGCATTTTCTATAACTCTGAATCTTAAAGATGTTGGCATATCCTAATCTCTTATTTTTGAAAGCGACAAAGGTAAAAAAAAGTGTTCTAATATCAACTATTTAAAGCCATAAAACTTATAAATAGAACGTAAAGTTTTTGAGAAAAATAAAAAGTGTAATTTTTTTAAAAAATGATTCTAAATAATATAGCTTCTTTCATATATTATTGTTATCTTTGCATTCGGTGAAAAAAGACCGTCGGTTAGCATGGGAATAAACAGAAAACCGAGATAGAAGTGAACCGGCAGTCCTCTTTAACCGAGGTGTCGGTATTTTTTTTTGCCCAAAAACAAGAAAATAAACATTAGAAAAAATAATTACCTATGGAGATGAAAATGAAAAAAGTATTGTTGCTTGGCTCAGGAGCCTTAAAAATTGGGCAAGCCGGCGAGTTCGATTACTCTGGATCACAAGCTTTAAAAGCATTGCGAGAGGAGGGAATTTCAACAGTTTTGATTAACCCCAATATTGCAACTATACAAACTTCAGAGGGAGTAGCCGATAAAGTATATTTCCTTCCTATCACTTCAAGTTTTGTAGAGAAGGTAATTCAAAAAGAGCGTCCCGATGGAATTCTTTTGGCTTTCGGTGGTCAAACAGCATTGAACTGTGGAACAGAGTTATACCTAAACGGAACTCTTGAAAAATATGGCGTTAAAGTTTTAGGAACATCGGTTGAGGCAATCATGATTACCGAGGACCGTGATTTGTTCGTAAAAAAACTTGACGAAATCAAAGCAAAAACACCGGTATCACAAGCGGTAGAAACAATGGAAGATGCAATTGAGGTTGCACACCGTATTGGTTTCCCCGTTATGGTACGTTCGGCATACGCACTTGGAGGATTGGGCTCAGGAATTTGTAACAACGAAGAGGAGTTCAGGACTCTTTGTGAAAGTGCACTTGCTCACTCAAAACAAATTCTTGTTGAGGAGTCGTTGAAAGGTTGGAAAGAGATAGAGTTTGAGGTTATTCGTGATAAGAACGACCACTGCTTTACAGTAGTTCCAATGGAAAATTTCGACCCACTTGGAATTCACACAGGAGAGAGTATCGTAGTAGCACCTATCGTATCTCTTTCTGAAGAGCAAATCACAATGTTGCAAGACATTGCTAAAAAAGTTGTTCGTCACATAGGTATCGTTGGTGAGTGTAACATTCAATATGCATTTAATGCAGTAACAAACGATTATCGTATTATCGAGATTAACGCTCGTTTGAGTCGTAGCTCGGCTTTGGCTTCAAAAGCATCAGGATATCCTTTGGCATTTGTTGCCGCTAAATTGGCATTGGGTTATTCTCTCGACCAAATCGGAGAAATGGGAACTCCAAACTCTGCATATGTAGCACCATCTGTTGACTATATGATTGTTAAAATTCCTCGTTGGGACTTGACAAAATTTGCAGGTGTTGACCGAGAGATTGGTTCTGCGATGAAATCAGTTGGTGAGATTATGTCAATAGGTAAGAGCTTCGAGGAGATTATCCAAAAAGGTCTTCGTATGATTGGTCAAGGAATGCACGGATTTGTAGGAAACAGAGATATTGCATTTGACGACCTTGATTACTCTCTATCACATCCAACAGACCTTCGTATATTTGCAATAGCAAAAGCATTCGAAGAGGGTTATAGTGTAGAACGTATCGAAGAGTTGACAAAAATAGATCCTTGGTTCTTGTCTCGTTTGAAAAATATTTATGACTATACATTGGTATTGTCAAAATATAACTGCATTGAGGAGTTGCCTGCAGATGTATTGGCAGAGGCAAAACGTTTAGGATTTAGCGACTTCCAAATAGTTCGTTATGTAGAGAATCCCGAAACAGGATTTGAGTCGGATATAATCCGTTTGAGAGAGTATCGTAAGAGTTTGAACATTACACCTAAAGTATGTCGCATAAACACAGTTGCTTCGGAGTATCCCGAATTGACAAACTATCTATATGTAACATATGGCGTAGATGCTCACCAAGTTCGTTACGATTATAATTCAGGTAAAAATATCGTGGTATTAGGTTCCGGAGCTTATCGTATCGGTAGTTCGGTAGAGTTTGACTGGTGTTCGGTTAATGCGGTAAATACATGTCGTAACTTGGGCTACAAATCAATTATGATAAACTATAACCCAGAGACAGTATCAACAGACTACGATATGTGCGATAAACTATACTTCGACGAGTTGAGCTTCGAGCGAGTATTGGACGTTATCGACCTTGAGTCTCCCCGTGGAGTTATTGTATCGGTAGGAGGTCAAATACCTAACAACCTGGCAATGAAATTGTATCGTCGTCAAGTACCTGTATTGGGAACATCTCCAATATCAATCGACCGTGCTGAGAACCGCCATAAATTCTCTGCTATGCTCGACTCTTTAGGTATCGATCAACCACGATGGAAAGAGCTTACAAGCTTTGAAGATATCGACAAATTCGTAGAGGAGGTAGGTTTCCCTGTATTGATTCGTCCAAGTTATGTATTGTCAGGTGCGGCAATGAATGTTTGCTACGACCATGAATCAATGTATGAGTTCCTTGGAGCTGCGGCTAAAGTCTCAAAAGAGTTCCCTGTGGTAGTATCAGAGTTCTTGCAAAATGCCAAAGAGATTGAGTTTGATGCTGTTGCTCGTAACGGCGAGGTTATTGAGTATGCAATCTCAGAACACATTGAGTTTGCAGGAGTTCACTCAGGAGACGCAACTTTGGTATTCCCTGCTCAAAAAATATACATGGAAACAGTGCGTCGTATAAAACGTATAAGCAAGAAAATTGCAAAAGAGTTAAATATTTCAGGTCCTTTCAATATCCAATATTTGGCTAAGAACAACGATGTTAAAGTAATTGAGTGTAATCTTCGTGCATCACGCAGTTTCCCATTCGTATCAAAAATATTGAAACGCAATTTCATCGAGACAGCAACCCGCATTATGTTGGGAGAACCTGTTGAGAAAGCAGATACATCAACATTTGATATCGATTACATAGGAATTAAAGCATCACAATTCTCATTTGCTCGTTTGCATAAAGCAGACCCTGTTTTAGGTGTTGATATGTCATCGACAGGAGAGGTTGGATGTATTGGTGCTGATTTTGATGAAGCATTGTTGAATGCAATGATTTCGGTAGGTCATCGTGTGCCAGACAAATCAAAAGCTATTTTGGTCTCTTCGGGAGATGCTCGTGGTAAGGTTGATTTGTTGGATTCATGCAAAGTTTTGGCAGAGAACGGATACAAAATATATGCAACAGAGGGAACATCTGTATTCCTTAACTCAAATGGAGTTAAAGCATATCCTGTATGTTGGCCCGATGAAGAGGGAGAGAATATCCTTGACCTTCTTTCAAATCACGCTATCGATTTGGTTGTTAATATACCAAAGAATCATACAAAACGTGAATTGACAAATGGATATCGTATTCGTCGTTCAGCAATCGACCACAATATTCCGCTATTGACAAATGCTCGCCTTGCAACTGCATATATCAATGCATTTATAAATAAACCAATTGATGAGGTGGGAATTTTATCTTGGGATGAGTATTAGAATAAAAACTAAATACAAAAAGAGAGGCTTGTGTCGGTCAGACATAAGCCTCTTATCGTTTATGTATCCAAGTTTAAATAAGTTTAGATGTCGTTAAAATTACGGATAATTGTATCAGACATCTTCTTTACAATATCATAAGGGTTTGATGTCGCAACACCGACAACATACATTCCTGCTGCACGAGCGGCATTAAGTCCGTGAATAGAATCTTCAAAAACGGCACACTCTTCGGGCTTTACACCTAAACGCTTTGCTGCTAAAAGAAAACATTGAGGATTGGGTTTTGATATTGTTATATCATCGGCAGTAATAATCGTGTCATATTCATTTTTAAAGTTTGGGTATCTGTTAAAAACATTAGCCATCTTCTTGTTGTTCGAACTTGTTACAACGGCACATTTATATCCTTTCTCTTTTATATGTTTAAAGTAGTTTTTGTACCCGGCAATGTATATAAACGGCATAGTTGTCTCAAAAAGGTCTATTGCTTTTACCACTTTCTCTCTAATCTCTTTATTTTTAAAATAACGAGAAAGAATATCGTTCAAAGTAGAACCTTTTACCTTGTCAAAAATTTCGGGGTCGTCTGGTAAGTAACAAAACAACTCTCTCTTCCAAAAATCGGTATATAGTCCTTCTGTGTCAAAAATAACACCATCCATATCAAATAATAGGGCTTTAATATTCTCAGGAAGTATCATAGAAAATCTTTTTATCATTGTTATAGAATGTTATACAAATATAGTCTATATCGCTGAATTAGATATAAATTATATATAATTTATAATTAAAATTAACAGATTAGGAAAATATAAAATCTATCTTTTTATTTGTACTCAAAATATTAAAACTTAGAAACTATGAGAAAGAAAAATTTTATTTTCAGTATAGCAATATTTTCAATGTTGTTGCTCTTTACATCGTGCGAAGATGATTTTAGAAAAGTGGATGTTGAGTATGAGTATCAATTAATGCAAGGTACTCACGAAGATATTACGGGAACAATCGAGTATGTTAATGCAAAAGGAAATTTAGTTTCGGGAGGAACAATATCAAAAATTCCTTTTGAGGCATCATTTGATGCAGATAAAGGATTTGATAATGTAAAAATGGTTATAACGTTTAATCCTTTACCTGAAACAGCATCAATTCCTATTCGCCTAAATCAAAGAGCCTCTCTTGAACTTGAAGATATAGAGAGACAATTTACTCCGACACAAATATTTTCAACAGTGAAAGAGTATAATAATTTTTGTGCTACACCTCAAATATTTGTAATAGAGTAATAACATATAAATATAAACTTAAAAAAGGACAAGAATATTAAATATCCTTGTCCTTTTTTCGTGTTATGTTATAGACTATAATGTATAAGAACTTAGTTTTGCAAGAGAAATGTAGTATGCTTTTTCAGCATCGAGAGCCATAATTCGTGCATCGTAATACATATCTACCTCAATAATGTAGTCGAGCATTGTAATTTCACCGCTATCAAGGGCCTTATCTAAATACTTTAAATTCGATAACTGCTCCACGGCTGCTTTTGTCTCAGCTGCACTTTTTTGCAAAATAATACTCTTTTCGTAGTCATTCTTGATTTGGTAGTAGAAATTAATTTCCAACTCATTTTTTCTGCTTTCAATGGCTGATGCATTGGCTTTGGCAGATTTTACTTTATAGATGTCTGCCCAAAGAGGAATACTCATACCAATTTTAAATCCGTTGTTTTTTGAGTCTTCTCCCCATTCTCTCGAATACTCAGCCGAAAGTTTAGGTGCCCATGCCGAACGGTTAAGTTTAATCTCTTTTTCGCTTAACTCCATTTCGTTTCGAGCATATTCCAAAACAGGATTTAAAGCTTCTGCTTCGCTGTACCATACATCAAAAAGGGGTAGGGGAGCAATAATGTCGAATTGTTCAACATTTAAAATTACCTCTTTACCACCGTTAAGAATGGTAAGTTGAGATAAAATCTCTTCTCTTTCTGCTTCAATATTAGCCAATTCCCCTTTTGATAAAGCATATTCAAGTTTTGCTTTATTGTATTCCAAAATAGAGACATCGCCGTTATCAAAACGCATTTTAAACAACGAAACATTCTTTTCTGCCAACGACAATCTTTCATTAACTTCTTTAAAAAGAGCATTGTAATAAATAAGGTCGTAACATAAAGTCTTTGCTTCAAGAAGCAGATTTATTCTTTCTCGTTTGTATATAATGTCAATAAGAGTGTTTTGGGTTCTTGCAACACTGCTTTTATATCCAAGTATTGTTTGAAAATCAAATTCCTGACTAACGGCAAAGCCTTTACCTCTGGTTGGGTTGTCAGCTCCCCAAATATAATTGAACTCAATTTCGGGATTTGACAGGGCTATATCACTTTTGTTGCTGAGTTTTTGAGCATTATGTTCTTCTCTTAGAGTTTTAAGTGTAAGATTGTTTGTTTCAATCTCGGAAAGAACGCTCTCTATATTATTTGTTTCAGACCATACACCGGTTATTGATGTTAATAATATGGCGAGAATAAAATAACGTTTTATCATACAGCTTCTCCTCCTTTCTTTCTTTCAATTATCATATAAATAATAGGAATAACGAACATATTTAATAATGTAGAAGTCAAAAGACCTCCCAATATAACCTTAGCCATTGGACTTTGAATTTCATTTCCGGGCAACTCTCCTCCAATGGCAAGAGGAATAAGAGCCAACATAGATGTAAGGGCTGTCATTAAAATAGGATTTAACCTATCTGTGGAGCCATCAATAATAGTCTCTTTTAAATTCTTACCCTTTTCTCTTAATGTGTTATAACGACTGATAAGCAACATTCCGTTGCGAGTGGCAATGCCAAATAACGAAATAAAACCTATAATTGCAGGAATACTTACAATACCATCTGTAAAGAACAATACAAATACACCACCAATCAAAGCAAGAGGCAGGTTTAGCATAATA
This sequence comes from Bacteroidales bacterium, assembly GCA_017559955.1. Classification (GTDB taxonomy): domain Bacteria; phylum Bacteroidota; class Bacteroidia; order Bacteroidales; family G3-4614; genus Caccoplasma_A. The sequence goes on along the minus strand of JAFYPQ010000047.1, from coordinate 13,679 downwards.
ACACTTGCTTGAACCGAGCTTTTGAATTGATTGTAAAGTAATAAAAATATTATAATGATTGAGAATATTGACATTAAACTCAAACGTTTTGAAGCTTCGGCTTCGCTCTCGAACTGACCGCCATATTCAATGTGGTAACCTTCGGGGAGAGTGATGTTTTCGTTAATGCGTTTTTTTATCTCGTTTACACCACCAATAAGGTCTCCGCCTGCCATATTTGCCGAAACTACAATTTTTCGTTCTGCATTCTCTCTGCTAACGGTATTGGGTCCCATAGCCGACTCTACTTTGGCTACATAATGTAAAGGTATTTTACCTACTTCCGAGTCGATAAGCATATTTCTTACATCGTCAAGCGAGGTGCGTTTATTGTCGTTCAGTTTAACGGTAACATCAAAAGTACTATTCCCGTCATATACTTGAGAAACAACTTCACCTGCCAACATAATGTTTATGGTCTCTCCGAATTCACCTAAGGTAATACCATAGTCAGATAATTGCTCTCTCTTAGGGGTAATTCTTAGTTGAGGTCGTTCAATCTGTTGTTCGACATTAACATCAGCAATACCATCAACATCTTTTATTAACTCTTGAATATTGTTGCCGATGTTAAACATTTGATTTAGATCTTTGCCAAAAATCTTAATGGCAATATTTGCTCTTGTACCCGATAGCATTGCATCTATTCGGTGAGAAATAGGTTGCCCAATCTCAATATTTACACCGGGTAAAACCGAAAGTTTTTCACGAACTTCGGCAATCATCTCTTTTTTGCTTCTGCCATCAAGTTCAAACGGAGCTTCTATCTCCGAAGCGTTAACGCCGAAAGAGTGTTCGGCAAGTTCGGCACGACCGGTTTTTCTTGCAACGGTTTTAATTTCCGGAACAGTAAGTAATATCTCCTCAGCCAAGCGACCTATTTTATCGCTCTCTTCTAATGAAATACCCGGTACCGAACTTATGTTTATTGTGAACGAACCTTCGTTGAATTGAGGTAAGAAACTCCGTCCTAAAGTAAAGAATATGCCAATAGCGGATATCAACAGAACAATAGAGGGAATTATTATGACTTTTTTGTGAGAGAGAGCCCACTCTAAGCTCTGTTTGTACCATTTGCCTAAATATCTCGAAACAATAGGCTCTTTGTCATTTCCCTTTTTGTTCTCTTTTCCTCCCAAAAGGTAACTACACATAACAGGGGTAAGAGTAAGAGCAATAATTGTTGAAGCAATTAACGCCACAATAAAAGATATACCCAAAGGAGCCAACATTTTTCCCTCCATCCCTGAAAGGAAGAATAGAGGTACGAAACTTACAATAATGATAAGTGTTGAGTTTAGAATGGGCATACGTACCTCTTTCGAAGCCTCAAAAATAACTTTTAGCTTAGGTATTCTATTTTTTTGTTCTCTTTTGTTGTTATCTTTTAGACGTTTATATACATTTTCAACATCAACGATAGCATCGTCAACCAATGAGCCTATGGCAATAGCCATACCTCCAATACTCATAGTATTTATTGTTAATCCCATAAGTTTAAGAGTTAGAATAGATACAATTAACGACAGAGGAATTGTAACTACCGAGATTATGGTTGTGCGTACATTCATCAAGAAGAGGAATAGAATAATAATGACAAAAATACCTCCTTCATAAAGAGATTTTTGAATATTATTGATTGAACTGTCAATAAAGCGAGATTGTCGGAATATGTTGCTATCTACCTCTATATTTGCAGGCATCTGATTCTTAATCTCTTTTATTACACGGTCAATGTTCTTTGTAAGCTCCATAGTCCCTGCTTCGGGCTGTTTGGTTACTGTAATCAAAACAGCAGGTTTACCTTTTAATGAAGCCAAACCAAGTTTGGGAGCTTTTGAACCAATCCTAACATCTGCAATATCGTAAAGGTGAATATGTTCTCCTTCATTTCGTTTAATTAAACATTCAGCCATATCGTCGGCACTCTTCGACGAAATAGCACCTCTTATTATATATTCATTGCCATATTGATATATAATACCACCAGCAGCATTTTCATTTAGGTCTTTTACATTTTTCATAACCTCATCAAGAGTAACGCCATAGTGTCTCATCTTATTGGGGTTAAGTAAAATCTGATACTCTTTAACATCACCACCTATAACATGTACCTGAGCAACGCCACCTACAGATAATAGTCGAGGGCGTATCAAAAAATCGGCAGTTGTTCTAAGGTCAAGCAATGATACAGAATCTGACGACAGACCAATAATCATAACCTCTCCTAAGATCGAGGTTTGGGGACCTAACTGAGGCATACCTGCACTATTTGGAAGTTTTCCCGATAGGGTAGATAACTTTTCCGAAACAATTTGTCGAGCCAAATAAATGTCGGTATCCCAATCAAATTCAACCCAAACAATTGAGAAACCTGTAGTTGAAGAAGAGCGTACACGGCGAACACCAGTTGCACCATTTACCGCTGTTTCAATAGGGAACGACACTAATCTCTCAACCTCTTCCGGTGCGAGACCCGGAGCTTCGGTCATAACGGTTACGGTAGGGGCATTTAAATCTGGAAATACGTCCACCTCCATATTTTTTGCCGTATATATTCCTCCAAAAAACAGAAGAACCGCAGCCATGAGAATAACCAGGCGGTTATCTAACGAAAATTTTATTATCTTGTTAAGCATCTTAAAATCAATTTAAATTTGTCGTGAGATAATATTAAACATCATTCTCATCTTTATTATTAATGGCTGTGCGAATGACCTTCGGGAATAACACTTTTTCGAGAAGCCGCTTTTAATTGATGTACTCCCTCTGTAACGACTAAATCTCCACTGTTTATTCCTTTTACAATTCTTACCATCTCTCCATTGCTTTCGCCTAATGTAACTTCCGTTTTGCGGAAATGTTCGCAGTCAAGAGCGACAAAGAGATAATACAATCCCTGTTCCTCGCAAATTGCACTTTCGGGAACAGCCAATGCATCCTCCTTTATATCTGTCAGAATGTATATGTCGGCATAACTTCCTGGAATTAATCCCTCTTTGTTTGTAAACTCAAAAGTAATAGGAATGAAGTTCTCTCCGTGAGTAATGTATTTACCGTATGATAAAACTCTGCCACTCATATCCGATAGTTTATATACTCTCTCATCGAAGGGAAGTTTAAAGTTAGCACTTTTGATTTGTGGCAAATGAATAAAATCTTCATGCTCAATATCTGCTCTTAAAAGTAACTCTTTGTTTTTGCTTATCATGGCTATAGTTTGTCCCATAGAAACAAAATCACCATTATTAACACTTATTTGAGAGATATATCCGCCTTCAGGAGCAATAACTGCCGAGCCATTACCATCAACTCCATTAATGGCTTCGTATGCGGCTTTTGCGGTCTCATATTCAACTTTAATATCTGCAAAATCCTTTTCGCTGATAATCTTATCTTTTACCAACTCCTGAGCACGTTCGTAATCTCGTTTAGCATTTTCGTATGCAATTTTTGCTCTGTAAGCAACGTCGCCATCTTGTAGATTTGAAGATGATATTGTAAATAGCTTATCTCCTCCGTTGATATATTTGCCATCAACAGGGTAAGGGCTTCCGAATAGAATTACACCGCTTGTGGGGGCAACAATATATATAGCATCGCTTGGAGAAGAAACAATGTCTCCGCTACATTTAATAATGTTTGAAAATGGAGCATACTCAATTTTTTTTACTCTCAAATTGGCATTTTCAGATTGTTTATGAGAGAATACCACAACATCTTTATCTTTGTGAATTTCGCTATGAGCGTGTTCGTGAGAATGGTTATGCTCGTGAGCGTGCTCGTTTTTGTGAATTTCCTCTTCGTCTTCGTGCGAATGAGAGTGTATTACTTCTTCATCGTGTGCGTGATTATGTTCGCTTTTTTCACATCCCCAAAAAATAACAGAACATAATAGGGTAAAAATAAAATATAAATTCTTCATATTATTATAAGAAACTTTAACTATTCCTTTTAAAGAGATAGTTATATGATAAAATAAAATTGTTTAAATGTAAAGTTATCAGCATAAGCTTTATGTGTGAGCTTAAACGATAGGAGGGGCTCTTAGGGTAGAGCATTTGGAATGTTTGCAACTATTATAAAAATAGTAAGGAGTCTCTATTTCAAGATAATCATAAGATACAATACAATGTTTGGTATCTTCGATATAGAGTGATTCAAAAGAGGAAAAATTTATTTTTAATTCATCATTGTTGTATTCGTTTTTTATTATTGAGTTGTTCGCTTTAAAAAAAGGACACTCTTCACACTTGTTATTATCGCAACATTTGTTATCATCCTTTTCACAAGACCCGTTATGACAATCTGAGTGATTTATATTAGAACCAAAAATAAAAACTCCTTTGTGGTGATGATGAGGTACAACAGTTATTGCAAGCCACAAAATGGTTGCAATTGATAGGCAAAAAATTGTGAGTACTCTTTTCATCAATTAAAGTTCATATCCGATTGTCTACAAAAGTAACTATTATATTCAAAATCTGCAAATGCATATTTTTTAGTATTCTCCTAATTTTGAGTTTCGTCTATGTTTAAAGTAAGATACAATTGATATAATCACTATAAGGGAGTATCCAATTAAAATATACTCTGTCGTAATAGGTGTATCACTGTTGCCGTATGAGTGTAATCCTGATAAATAGTAATTAACTCCAAAGTATGTCATTAAAACCGAAAGAGTGGCAAGAATTGAAATAGAAGAGAAAATAATATCATTTTTTAATTTCGGAATTAATCTTGAATGAGTTACAATAGCATAAACAAAAATAGTGATTAAAGCCCAACTCTCTTTTGCATCCCATCCCCAATATCTGCCCCAAGAGTTATTTGCCCATACAGCCCCTAAAAATGTACCAATAGTAACTAATATCAATCCGATATACATTATAAGTTCATTAATATTAGATAACTCTTTTATTAATTTTAAAGAGTTTTTCTTAAAAGAAATAATAAGTGTATATAGTCCAATTATAGCACTTATACCAAAAAATCCATAGCTCGCTGTAATTATGGATACGTGTAAAATAAGCCAAGGCGAATTTAAAACAGGCATAAGTGGAGTTATTACAGGGTCTAACCAACTAAGCGATGCAATAAACAAGGTTATTCCTGCCATAATTGAAGCCAAGGCAAATACCAAGTAATTTCTCTTCATAAACAACAATCCCCCGAGGGTCATACACCAAGCAACATATATCATTGTTTCGTAAGTGTTACTCCAAGGCGGTTGCTCTGAGATATACCATCTTAGAATAATGCCTGTCGACTGAAGAAGAAATATGGCAAATATACCACCCATAACAGCACCTATCTTTATATATTGCATAAATGTTGTGCTGTTAGAGTATTTTATTGCAAAGAAAAATAACATTCCTCCAAGAATAATATAACAGAAAGCAACTAATTTAAAAATAGGAGTTTTACTATATATAATAGATAAATCCCTTTTTGAGGAAGAGGGGAGAACTCCTTTGTACTTCATCTCTTGAAAACTTGCAATATGGTCGATAATTTCATTTGAGTTCGAATCTTTATCTTTAATGTAATTGATAATAGAAGAAGCAACAAATAAAGAATCTCTTCCCTTGTAAACATTATTGTTGGGAGAAACCCATTTGCCATCCTCTGTCGGGAATATTTTTAAGAGAGAACAATTTATGAGAGCAGAATATATGCGAGCTCTTTCATCTAATTTTTTAAGTTCTTTTTGATTTACCTTATTAATATCAATAGAGTTTAATTTATATGATCCGTCATCATTAAAAAGAGAGTTGAAAGAGATATATTTCTCCGATTTAATGTTTAGTGTCTTAATAATGGTTTCGTCTTTACAGTATATTATAGGAGTTTTGTTCCATATTTCAGGAAAGGTAATAAGACTCATATATAATCTGGCACCCCACAAATCATTGCTATTGCCGTTTGAATGGGTTATTTTTCTCAAAATTGTTCGTGCATGACACTCTAAAGGCTCAATAATTCCGTTGTTGCTTAATACTAAAATATTTTCCCATTTTTTAGCATCGTTAAGAGGAATTAAATTATTCTCGTTAATTACAAGGTCGTTAGCTTTTAAGAGAGTGCATGAAAATAGAAAAATTATAATAATAGTTGTTTTATTGCCTCTTGATGATATCGATTTGAAGATATCTTTGATTTTGCCGTTTTTGCCAAACATTGAAAGAATAAACCCATAAAGAAGCAATATGTATCCTATGTAGGTTATAAGAGTCCCTGAAAAATCATTATTGACAAGAAGAGTAGTTCCGGTCATATCATCATCATACGAAAGTTGATATATTCTATCTCTGTTCACTCTTAAAATCTTATTTACTGCAACAATATCATCATAACTCTCTTCACTATTATTAATAGTAACATAGCTTTTATAAGCCAAAGGAAATTCATTGCCTTCGTAATATTCAATGCTGAACTCATTTAAAGTAATTGAGTATGGTAGGGTACCAAAACTACCATCTTTATACATAATTTTAGAAGACGTTTCGCCCTCTCTTAAATGAATAGAACCCTCTTTCCCTGTATAATGGGTAGTTATTGCCCCAATAATAATAATTGCAAAAGCCGAATGAATAAATATAGCTCCGTATCTTTTTCTCGTTATAAGTTTTAATTTTATGGAATAGAAAACAAAACTTAATATTATAATGGTGAATATTAAATATAAAGCCGAATTGTGGTAAATAAGTGAGAATGCTGTATTCGAACCATAAAACTTTTCAATAAAAGTTGCTCCGGCAATAGAAATAACCGTTAAAAAAAGAGCAATAAGAGCAAATCTAATGTCTGATAAAAGAGCAATAAAGGAAGAGATGAATTTATTTTTACTCATTGATAACTTTATTTAGAGAACTCTCTTTCAATTTTGTTTTTTAAGAGAGGTGAATGAGAGTCTGTTTTGATTGGTTTATCGTTTAATTCGGGATATAATTTAACAGCAAACAATTTTCGTCTTAAATTAGAACTTCCGGTATAAACTAATTTACTTCCTTTTAATGAAAGATGAAATTGTTTTATAACATCATTCTTTCTTCTTTTTAATTTACAACTAAAAATATTCTTGTCAGAAGTATTACTTAGCAATCCGATAACATTTCCATATTTAACTTTAATATGCCAATCACCATATGAAACTTTGTCTTCTATCATAATTATTTGATAATTAGCAGTATCGTTTTTGTCTATGCAATCTTTAATCATAAAAACAACTCCATTGTGGGATTCCCATATTCCCACAATGGAGTTGTTATAATTATTATGTAAATGAGAGTATGTACTATCAATCGTAACAGAGTCAACTCTATTCCATAAATTACTATCTTGAGCAATACTCTTTATCGGGAGCATAAAAAAGAGACATAACAAGCAATAGACTCTTTCTCTTAAATATGAATCCCGTTTAACTCTCATATCGGTAATTAGAATTTATAGTTAAATCCGAAACTTAGCATCTCTTTGAATTGCAAGTATTTTTTCTCTTTATTTGCAATAATGCTATCGTCATATCTTGCGTGAAGATACAATTTTGTTGAGAAAAATCTGTTGAAAACAAAATTCAATCCGGTCTCTATATCGGTCAATACAGAACTGTAATCAGTAAAGTAGAAAACTCTTGATGTCCATGTTAAGTTAGGATAGAACTCCCATTTGAAAGTACCCTCAAAAGAAGAACCGACTTGATTATCGAACAATCCTTCGGGAATACCTGCTCTTACGGCTAAGTCTTTGTCAAGAGAGAATTTCAAATTATATGAAAGAGGTGCAAACATTAGAGATGTCTCAAACTTCTTCTCTGCAATTTTTTTGTTATAGCTCATACCGACTCCGATGTTAAGTTCACCGGGAGAGAAGAATGAAGATGTTTTTTCCATACTGTTTGAACCATAGCTGTTGAATAATTGAGTTTTAAACAAAACGGCAACGGTGTAATACCAATCTTTAACGGCTTTAATACCCAATTTAGAATTTATTTGGAAAAGGTCGTCGTTGATGCTTATTTTATGATACTCGTCTGAAGGAGTTGTACTAACTCCAAGTTTCCATTGAGCAGATGTGTTAAACAAGATATTGTTATGGTCGTATTCAACACTGTAAAGTTGGTCGCTTATCAAGTTAAAGTTGCTTTCGCCTCCTTGATACCAGTTTTTTGAAATATATGCTTCAGATACCTGAATCGAACTTGTAAAGCTATGTTTCCATAGTTTTGGAGTTGGAGGAGCATCGGCTGTAACCGAAGTAGAAGGTACGTCTAATTTCTCTATGGCAAGAAGTTCTTTCTTCTCTTTTTTACTCATTTTCTCATTTTTTGGAGCTTTAGGCATTGTCTCTTCAGTATATTCTACATCTTGAGGGTTATTGCTTATAACACTATCCTTAACTTCCTCAATAATAGCTTCGCTCTCACTCTCTTCTACTGATTTGGCATAAGAGTTATCTAATGAAAGAGAGGGAGAAGATGACGATATATTATAAGCGGGAACATTAACGTCTGTATTAATATCCTTTTCATTAAATACCAATGATAAGAAATTTGGGTTTACAGGGTTTACAGGATTTTCCGAACTATCCTTAATATCCATAATATACTCTGTAATAGAAGTATATATTATGGCTTTGATAGAGTCGTTAACAGAAGAGTCCCCTTTAAAAATAGCGAGTTTCTCCAAGTACGAGATGACGTCGTTTTTTAATGACTCTTTTGCTAAAGTACAGCTGTCAACTGCCGGGGCGATAATCTCTTCAGATATTGCCATAATTTCATTTTCAGTTGTTACAGAGTCAATAGCCAAAGGCTCTGTAACGGCAATTGAGTCGTTGATAAGCATAGGGGTTGCGGCAGATGTGCTATCTGCAACTTCTTGTGCATTGCTTGAGAATACCGAGCAAGATATGCAAACTAAAGTAAAAAATAAATTTTTCATATTGTATAACGTAAATTATTAATATCAGATGTTGTGTATGAGAAATAACTTTAAAATTATTAATTAAAAAATCATCATAGTTTTTTGTACATATATTTTATCCCTTTATTTGTTTAGTGGGTAGTATGCATAAATTAGTACAAATTTAGTTATTTATTATAAATAATATGCAATATCTGTTCAAAAAAGCGCAAAAGAAAAAAAAGCAATATCTTTCCGTAATTTATGTGCTATAAATATCACTTTTTTTCTTAAATTTGCAACTTAATTTATATACCATACATAACATATATTTTTACGATGGAAACAAAGTATATTTTCGTAACAGGAGGAGTTGTATCTTCATTAGGTAAAGGTATAATCTCTGCTTCAGTGGCAAAGTTGTTATTATCAAGAGGCTATAAAGTAACCGTTCAAAAATTTGATCCCTATATAAATATCGATCCGGGAACATTAAATCCCTATGAGCACGGAGAGTGTTATGTAACAATTGACGGACGTGAGGCAGACTTGGATTTGGGTCATTATGAGCGTTTCACAAACATAAAAACAACTCGTGGAAACACAATAACATCAGGTCGAATCTATCAAACTGTATTGGATAAAGAGAGAAGAGGAGACTATATGGGTAAAACCGTACAAGTAATTCCTCATATAACAGATGAGATTAAACGAAACGTAAAACACTTTGGCAAAAAAGAGGGTTACGATTTTGTGATAAGTGAGATTGGCGGTACTGTGGGAGATATGGAGTCGTTGCCTTATTTAGAGGCGGTGCGTCAATTGCGTTGGGAGTTGGGTAAAAATTGCTTGTGTATACATCTAACATACGTTCCTTTTATCTCTGCTGCAAAAGAGTTAAAAACAAAGCCAACACAACATAGTGTACAAAAATTGCAAGAGTTGGGTATTCAACCCGATATATTGGTGTTGCGTACCGAGCACAACTTGGATGAAGATATAAGACGTAAAGTAGCATTGTTCTGTAATGTTTCACCTGATGCGGTTGTTCAATCAATAGATGTTCCATCTATATATGAAGTTCCATTGAAAATGCAAGAGCAAAAATTGGATGAAACAATATTGCAAAAAACAGGAGTTGATTACTCTAATAATCCTTCTGATTTGACAGGATGGAATGACTTTGTAAGTCGTTTCAAAAATGCTACAGAGACTGTAAAAATTGGTATAGTTGGAAAATATGTAGAGTTACAAGATGCTTATAAGTCAATCACAGAGGCTCTTACGCAATCGGCTGCTTACAACGACAGAAAGGTTCAATTGAAGATGATTCAGTCGGCTAATATAACTGAAGCTAACGTTGAGGAAGAATTGAAAGATTTAGATGGAATTATTGTAGCTCCCGGTTTTGGACAAAGAGGAGTAGATGGAAAATTCATTGCTTTAAAATATGCACGTGAAAACGATGTTCCGACATTAGGATTATGTTTAGGAATGCAATGTATGGCAATAGAGTTTGCACGTAACGTATTAGGATACAAAGATGCCAATTCAACAGAAATAGAGATAAATACAAAACATAATGTTATTGACTTGATGGAGGAGGCTAAAAATGCTTTGAACATTGGAGGAACAATGCGTTTAGGAGAGTATGATTGCAAGTTGAAGGAGGGTTCTAAAGTTGCGGCAGCGTACGGAACTTTGGATATTAAAGAGCGTCATCGCCACAGATTTGAGTTTAATAGTGCATATCGTAATGAGTTTGAAAAAGCAGGAATGATGTGTGTAGGAGAAAATCCTGAGACAGGATTGGTAGAGGTAATAGAGATGCCATCATTAAAATGGTATGTCGGAACACAATATCATCCCGAGTACAATAGTACCGTATTAAATCCAAATCCTTTATTTATGAGTTTTATAAAAGCTGCAATTGAAAATAGTAAACGATAAAAAGAGAGAAAAAGAAATATGGATAAAAACACGATAATAGGATTTCTTCTTATAGCAGCATTACTCTTTGGGTATTCGTGGTTAGCTCCCAAAGAGGAGGTTGAAAATGTCTCTAATACCCCAACACAAACCGTAGAGGCGACTCAGTCAGCGACAATAGAGGAGAACTTGGTTGAGGAGGTAATTGATTCAGTGGCTTTGGATTTAAAACAAAAATCAAAATATGGACCATTCTCAACAGCTTCGCAAGGAGAATCAAAAAAAGTTACTCTCTCTAATAATTTAGTAGAGTTGGAATTTGATACAAAAGGCGGAATATTGAGTAAGGCAACGCTAAAAGAGTATTCAAGATATGACTCTCTGCCTGTTGTCTTATTTGATGAAACCGATAATAATTTTGGATTTATATTCAAGCCTGCAGGAAGAGTAGTATATTCAAAAGATTTATTCTTTACACCCCAAGCCACAAGCGATTCAACATTGATTATGACCTTAACTACTGATGAGGGGTCAAAATTCAATATAGAATACACATTGCCATCAAACAGCTATATGGTTAATGTTCAGGTAATGCAAGAGGGAATGGATAAAGTATTGCCTCAAAATTTAACAAATTTAGATTTTGTATGGGAGCAAAAATTGCGTAGCCAAGAGAAAGGACGTATGTTTGAAGAGCGAAATAGTGCTCTATATTACAAACGTACAGGTGCAGAAGTAGATAACTTGGCAGAGACAGGAGAAGATTTGCAAAATGAACAGTTGGGAATAAAATGGATTGGATTTAAAAATCAATTCTTTTCATCGGTATTAATTGCAGATAGTCGATTTAATGGAGCTCAATTGTATTCAAGAGCAATCGAGAAAGATAGCACCTATTTAAAGATATTCAAAGCTGAGACATCTTTTGAGTATAATTCAACAGCAAACGAAGGTCCATCGTTTAAAATGTTCCTTGGTCCGAACCTATATCCTTTGTTGAAGTCATACGATTCTGATGTGGAAGAGGCAGATGAACTAAACCTCGATGAACTTGTGTCATTGGGTTGGACGTTATTCCGTTGGATAAATACATACCTTATAATTCCGATATTTACATTCTTAGGAAAATATATTGGCAATTACGGATTAATCATATTCTTGTTGACGATTATTATAAAGATAATAATATTGCCGTTAACATATAAATCATATATGTCAACAGCGAAAATTAGAGTCTTGCGTCCGCAAATTGATGCTATAAATGAGAAATATCCGGGTAAAGAGAAAGCATTGGAGCGTCAGAGAGCAACAATGGAACTATATAGTAAAGCAGGAGCAAGTCCTATGAGCGGATGTTTGCCAATGTTGTTGCAAATGCCTATATTGATTGCAGTATTTGCATTCTTCCCATCTTCAATAGAGTTAAGAGGAGAGTCTTTCTTGTGGGCTGACGACCTATCGGCATACGATGCAATATTAACATGGGAGGGCGATATACCTATTATATCTTGGATATTCGGAAACCATCTAAGTCTGTTCTGTTTGTTAATGACAGTAACAAATATAATTTATACCAAGATAAATATGGAGAACCAAGCTTCCGGTTCACAAATGCCGGGGATGAAATGGTTGATGTATTTAATGCCTATAATGTTCTTGGTGTTCTTCAATAACTATGCATCAGGTTTGAGCTATTACTATTTTGTCTCATTGTTGATAACAATTCTTCAAACATACGCATTCCGTAAGTTTATAAACGAGGAAAAAGTATTGGCAAAATTAAAAGAAAATCAAAAGAAACCTCGTAAGAAGAGTGGCTTTATGGCACGATTAGAGGAGGCTCAAAAACGCCAAGAGGCTATGATGAGAGAAAGAGCAAAACAACAAGGACGACGTTAATATGGTATTCAAATGACAATAGTCATAAATTATATTGATAGAATAATTTATTTTCTATGATAAAAACATCAAGTGCATGCACTTGATGTTTTGTGTAAAAATAAACAGGTTAATTATCGAAATATGAAAAAGATTTTATTGGTTTGTTTACTATTATGTGTGATAATTAATGTTCAGTCCGCAAGTTGGAGCTATCCTAAGTCCGCAGTTGAGGATCCTACAGGAACAACTGATACCGAACTTCGTGATGGTAGTAAAGAAAAACCATATACTATCAGTACGGCACAAGAGTTGGCAAACTTTGCATATTATGTAAATAATCACACAACGGGAGCTGCTTACAAAAACAAATATGTAGAACTTACAGCCGATATTATACTAAATGATTGGGTTATTAATGAAAATGGCTCTATCAATACATCTGCCCAGGAGTGGGTCCCAATAGGAGAATACGGTATATTGTTTAATGATAGTTTTGAAGGTATATTCGATGGAAATGGATATACCATCAGTGGCGTATATGTAAATACGGAGTATTCATATAACGGACTATTTGGCGACCTTAAACATGGTAGTATTAAGAATCTAAATGTAAAAGATAGTTATATTGTAACGGGTTCTAAAAGCACAGGAGGCGTAGTTGCATACGTACATGGAACATCTTTTGAAAGCGATGGTGTACAATTGGTGGCAAACTGCTCTTTTAAAGGAGTTATTGAAGGAAATGGCTCAAATGGTACATACGTTGGAGGTATTGTAGGTCGTGAAGAGTCAAGTTCAAAATTTACTATTAAGAACTGTTCAACTGAAGGTTGTATTTCGGACGCCAATGGTTCATATATTGGTGGTATATGTGCCTATGGAACAGTTGTAGATGTAGTAGATTGTGTAAATAGAATGGCCATTAGT
>JAFYPQ010000046.1 GCA_017559955.1 Bacteroidales bacterium | reverse complement strand
TGCTCGTCGTTTGGCTGAGTGGAAAAAAGAGGGCAAATTCGTTGGTAAATTCTCTGCTCAACACCACTTCTTCGGTTACGAAGGACGTTGTGCAGCTCCTTCTAACTTCGATGCTGACTACTGCTACTCACTTGGTTACAATGCTTCAATGCTTATCGGTCAAGGTAAAACAGGTTATATGTCATCAGTTCGTAACACAACTAAACCTGCTGACGAGTGGATTGCAGGTGGTATCCCTGTAACTATGATGATGAACATGGAACGTCGTCACGGAGAGATGAAACCTGTTATCCAAAAAGCATTGGTTAAACTTGATGGTGCACCATTCAAATACTTCGCTTCAAAACGTGATGTATGGGCTAAAGACACTTGCTATGTTTACCCAGGTCCTATCCAATACTTTGGTCCTTCTTCAGTTTGCGACCAACCAACTCAAACTCTAAAATTGGAGCAAGAGGGATAGTATTTTGAGTTTTTAGTTGTTAGATAACAGCAATTAGAAATAATATATACACGAAAAGAGGAGTCATTGGCTCCTCTTTTTTATTAGGGTCAATTGGGTCATTAAAGTCATTAGGGTTATTTGAGGTTATAAAAAAGCCACAAGGTTAGTGAGAACCTTGTGGACATTCTAAGAAATAATACTTTGTACCTCATAACTACGGACACACGATCGTGTGTCCCTACGGCTCCCCTCTCTACAGGAGAGGGGCTGGGGGTGAGGAGCTTAAATCTCCTCCAACTCAAGCCAACGCATTGTTTTTTCGTCGATGATGTTTGTTAGCTCTTCGTATCGTTTTGAGAGGTTAGTTATCTCTTCGCCCGACAAGGTGCCTGATGATAGTTGTGTTTCTATGTCTGTTTTCTCCTCCTCTAATTGTGGGATTTCAACTTCGAGTGCCTCTAACTCTTTTTTCTCTTTATATGATAGTTTACGTGGTTTCTCCTTCTCCTCTACTGCGGGTTTGGGTGCTGACTTTTTTTCTTGCTGTTTTGCTTGCTCGCGTTGCTCCTCCTCTTCCAACTCACGCCACTCTCGATAGTCGGTGTAGTTACCAGGGAAGTCTTTTATCTTGGCGTCGCCATTAAATACTAATAGGTGATCTACAACTTTGTCCATAAAGTAGCGGTCGTGCGATACTACTATTACGCACCCCTTGAATGAGCATAGGTAATCTTCCAACACATTCATTGTGGCAATGTCGAGGTCGTTTGTCGGTTCATCGAGTACAAGAAAGTTGGGGTTTTGCATTAATACTGTACATAGGTATAGTCGGCGTTTTTCTCCTCCACTCAACTTATATACATAATTATATTGTGTTTCGGGTGTAAAGAGGAAGTGTTGAAGGAATTGTGAGGCTGACATTTTTTTGCCTCCGCCTAAATCTATCTCTTCGGCTATATCACGAACTACATCTATTACTTTTTTCTGTTCGTCGAATTGTAAGCCATCTTGACTGTAATATCCGAACGATACGGTTTCGCCTATATCAAACGAACCACTGTCGGGTTTTACCATTCCCAAAAGCATTTTCAGGAAGGTCGATTTTCCTGTTCCGTTTTTACCCACTATACCCATCTTCTCGTAACGGGCAAAGTTGTAGTAGAATTGATCGAGGATTTTGAGGTCGCCAAACGATTTTGATATATATTTTGCTTCAAATATTTTTGAGCCTAAATAGGTTGCTTTTACTTGGAGTTTTACGTTACGCTCTTCGCGTCGCATCTTTGCTCGCTGCTCTATTTCATAGAAGCGGTCGATTCTCGATTTTGCTTTTGTTGCTCGTGCTTGTGGTTGACGTCGCATCCAATCCAACTCGGTGCGATAGAGATTGTTCATTCGAGCTGTTTCGGCATTAAATACAGCCAATCGCTCTTCTCGTTTTGTTAGATAGTATTGGTAGTTGCCTTCGTAGTGATACAACCCAAGTGCATCGATTTCTATGATATCGGTACATACACGGTCAAGGAAGTAACGGTCGTGTGTTACCATCAGTAATGCTCCTGCTGCACGTTTTAAGAACTCTTCTAACCACTCTACCATTTCGAGGTCGAGGTGATTGGTGGGCTCATCTAATATCAATAGGTCAGGCTCGCCAATCAAAACATTTGCTAATGCAACTCGTTTTAGCTGTCCGCCCGACAACTCTCCTATTTTTTGGTCGAAATCGTGAATTTTAAGTTTTCCCAAAATCTGTTTTACTCTCGACTCATAATCCCATGCCTTCAGCATATCCATTTTTGCCAACACCTCTTCGAGGTTTTGACTTTCGGGATTGAGCATTGCTTTTTCATACTCTGCTACGGTGCGTGCCATTTCGTTATCGGAACGCATACAGGCATCCAATACCGATAACTCTTTAGGGAAATCGGGGGTTTGAGATAGGTATCCTACTCGCAAATCGTTACGGAAGGTTATTCGTCCCGAATCGTAATCCTCCTCTCCTGCTATTATATTAAGGAGTGTGGTTTTTCCTGTTCCGTTTTTTGCCACTATGGCTATGCGTTGGTTTTCGGCTACTCCGAACGATATGTTCTCGAATAGCACTTTTGCTCCAAACGACTTGGTCAGATTTTCTATTTGAAGATAACTTATCACTTACTTATTGGTGTTTTATCAGTTTAAACTCATTTGTTACAGCCTGAGGTATTTCGCCTTTATAGTGCGTTACATACACAAGGGTTTTGCCTTGTCTATCGCAAAAGCTCTCTATGATTTTTGACGCTCGCTCTTTATTGGCTACATCCAACCCATGCAGAGGTTCGTCCAATATCAGCAGGTCGGGATCTTTTACGAATGCCCGTGCAAGTAGTGCCAAGCGTTGTTCTCCCGACGATAGCGAAAGGAAAGAACGGTGTGCTATATTCTCTATTCCAAAACATTTTATCCACTCCATTGCCTCAGCCTCTTGCTCGGGAGTACATTTACGGAATACACCAATGGAATCGAAAAATCCCGATGCTACTATGCGAAGCATTGGTATATCTTCCATAAAGTAGAGGTGCATTTCGGGCGATACATATCCTATGCGAGATTTTATATCCCAAATGCTTTCGCCTGTTCCTCGTTTACGGTCAAATAGATAGAGGGTATTTGAATATGATTTTGGATTATCGGCATAGACTAAACTCAAAAGGGTACTTTTGCCCGAGCCGTTTGGTCCTGTCAATGCCCACTTCTCTCCGTTCTTTACCTCCCAATCAATATTTTTAAGTATTGTGCGTGTTCCGCATACTATATTTACATCTTCCATTCTGAATGTTACTTGATGCACAGAAGACTCTACTCGCTTTCGAGGAAGTTCTATCTCAGTAGTGGCATAATTGAACAATTGTTTATGCAACTCTACGTTGCCTATAAACTCCTCTCGTGTTACTCCGCCCAAACACTCCATATCTTTAATGGGCATTACGTGAGTTATGATATCAGGCAGATCGGCAGGGTTTGATAGCAACAAGAGAAGTTGCATTCCGTTTAGTTTCGCCATTGCCGAAAACATTGTATTTAAACTTTCACGAGAGGCTGCATCTAATCCAATGTATGGATTATCGACTATGAGCAGCTTCGGGTGTGTTAGTATTACCTTTATTAGCAAAAACTTACGCAATTCACCACTCGACAAAAATATTACGCTCTTATCGAGTATATCGGTTAGTGAAAGCATATCAAAGAGTTGTTCTATCTCTTCGATTGGGGCTATGGGTTGCAGTATCTCTTTTACTGTTACAACCCCTTCGGCATCTTGCGAGTGCCAACGTTGTTGGTAGTAGGCTGTTGTACCATCTACCATTGTATATATATCTTTAAATGAGATTGTTCGAACTGCTTCGAAGAGAGGCTCGCTGAAATTATATTCTATCTTACCATCTAAATCACGTAGTGCAATGCGACCCTGAATCATATTTGCCAATAGCGATTTTCCTGAACCGTTTGCTCCTACCACAGCCCACTGCTCGCCAAAATTTATATTCCACATTATTGGAGTTTTAAATCGAAACTCGGGCATACGTGGCACAGGATGTATGAGTGATATTAACTTATTCATAAGAGATTTTTAGAAGTTGCAAATTTACTACTTTTAGAGAAATTCTAAAACCCGGATGCTGAGATATTCAACTCATCCATTCCTATTGTCATATAGGAGCGAGACAGGTCGGTAGATTTTATTACATCGGTGTTCCAAACCACAATATCTATGTCTATTATTACCTTACCCTCGCTCTTATGTTCGGGCAAACGACCCGCAAGACGCTCATAATCTTTGAGCTTTTGTTTTAATTCTTCGAATGTTTGCGATGTTGCCAGCACTCCGACACAGTTATAATAGTTAGGTTGTGGTATAGAACCGACAGCTTCGGTTTCGTAAATTGAGGAAAACTTTGCCTCATCAACCATAGACAATACATCTTTACAACACTCCTCTACCCTTTGCTTAGCATCTTCTAAATTCGAACCTATTCCTATTATTGCTTTATTCATTGTCTTGAGTCTTAATTGTTATTAATGTTATTTCGGGATATGCTCCAAATCGGAACGAAAAAAGCGTACATCCTATTCCGTCATTCACATACAGCGATTGTTCACCGCATCTATATAATCCGCTCCACCACTCTCCTCTTAACGAAGCTAATGAGAATTGTTTTTCTCCGAATGATAGTTTTAGTTGCATTGCGTGAGTATGCCCTGATAGTGTTAGATTGATATTGGTATCGTCTATTACCTGTTGCCAATGCTCAGGATTGTGCGATAGTAATATTTTGTATTTTTTATCGGTAAGAGTTTTGTATGCTTCTTTTAAATTTCCATACCTTGGAAATGGCGGATTTCCCCAATTCTCTACTCCTATTACCATTATGGTATCATTCCCTCTAATTATAGACTTACTATCATTGTTTAACATTGTCCACCCTAACTCCGCCTGATAGGTCTTGAGATTTTGTATGTTATTTTGTTTTTCGTCCGGTGTTCTCCAATTTACATAATCTCCGTAGTCGTGATTTCCCAATACAGAATATATTCCCTCCTTTGCTTTTAATCGAGAGAGTTGTTGTTTATAGAACAAAAGTTCGTCGGCTGAGAATGTAACCAAATCGCCTGTTATACATACGATATCGGGATTAAAAGAATTTACCTCGCCAACCAATTCGGCAATAAATGTTGTATCGCCATAAAGACTTTTAAGGTGCAAATCGGAGAGTTGAACTATTTTTAACCCGTCAAACTCTTTTGGCAGAAGCGGAGATTCCAATTCTATTCTATTACACACCAAACGCTTTCGTCCTACCACCATTCCATAAATCAGAAGAACAATAAGTAATAGAGATATTATCGTTGCCGCTACAGTAAAAATATATCTACGTTTTTTTGTAAAGAATTTTATCAAATAATCGGCAGAGGATATTAACAAGAAAACTATTTTAGGTATTAAAATAAGGAAAAACAAAAATACTACGAACTCGATATTCTTGCTTATGAGTTGCGTATTTTTTATGTATATAAGCCAAACAAACACAACAAAAAGTATGTAAATTATCGTATTTACGCTCCAAAGGACAGAGCGTAAAGCGATATTACGAAATCGCTTCGGAATTTGTTTAACAATATATATATCGGATATTATATTAATTACCAAAAGAGCTATCGATAACACTAAAGAAACTCTCATATAAATAATGTTTTTTATTGCATCAAAATTACATAAATTATTTTGTTTAAAATTGTCATCATATCATTAATTATAATTAATTTTGCAGGGTATATCAGATTGCATTCTTAATGCAAAATAGATTGTAGTATTTTTTGATATAAAAACTATTATAAAATGGAATGGCTTAATAATCTTTTATTCAAAGAAGGATTGGCAAATACGGTAATTCTGTATTCGTTCATTATTGCCGCCGGAGTGTGGTTAGGTAAGAGAAAAATTTTTGGTGTTTCTCTTGGTGTTACGTTTGTTTTATTTGTGGGTATTTTGGTTGGGCACTTTACCGATTTATTCTCTATTAACAAACAGGTGTTGGATTTTGCCAAAGAGTTAGGTCTTATACTCTTTGTTTACTCGATAGGTTTGCAGGTTGGACCGGGATTTTTCTCTTCTTTTAAGAAAGGCGGTATGACTCTCAACCTTTTGGCATTGGGTATTATATTTCTAAATATTGCAACCGTTATTACAATATTCTTCACAACCGATGCCCGTATGCAAGATTTGGTAGGTGTGCTTTCGGGTGCTGTTACCAACACTCCCGGACTTGGTGCCGCACAACAAGCTCTTGACCAATTGGGCAAATCGGCTGATATAGCAAACACTTCGGCAGGTTATGCTGCGGCATACCCTCTCGGTGTTGTTGGTATAATATTGTCGATGATTGTTCTTAAGAAGATTTTCAGAATAAGTGCTACTGCCGAGAGTAAACTTATTGAAGAGGAGAACGAAGCAGCCGTTCAAAAGCCTATTATAATTAGTTTAAAGGTTGAGAACAAAATGTTGGATGGAAAAACTCTTCGCCAAATCCTTGACTTCTTGGGCAGAGACTTCGTTATCTCTCGAATTAAAAAAGGGGATGGAGAGGTTATTATTCCTCGCTCGACAACAGTAATAAACCAAGGAGACTATATGATTTTGGTTTTATCGCCACAAGACGAGGAGGCTGTTGAGGCTTTCATCGGACAAAAAGTAGATATGGACTGGGATGCAATTGATGCCCCGGTTGTATCACGAAGAATTTTGGTTACTAAACCCGAATACAATGGTCGTTCGATAAGTTCTCTCAAACTTCACGCAGGTTTCCAACTTAATGCCACTCGTGTTAACCGTGCAGGTATGGACCTCGTTGCAGCACCTAACCTTAAACTTCAAATGGGAGACCGTATAACCGTTGTTGGTAAAGTGGAGGATATAAATCGTCTTGCCGACAGAATGGGTAACTCAATGAAACGTTTGAACGAGCCTAATATGATTACTATTTTTGTAGGTATTTTATTAGGTATTATATTGGGGAGTATTCCTATTCAATTCCCCGGAATGAGTACCGCAATGAAGCTTGGTTTGGCAGGTGGTCCGTTAATTGCGGCTATTTTGATAGGACGATTTGGTTACAAACTTAAACTTATCACATATACATCGACAAGTTCGAGCTTAATGCTTCGTGAGATTGGTATTTGCTTGTTCCTTGCAAGTGTCGGTTTCTCGGCAGGTGGAAGTTTTGTTGATACCATTATCAGTGGCGATGGTTTATGGTGGGTTCTTTGGGGATTTATTATAACAACCCTTCCTTTACTTATCATCGGAACCATTGCTCGTGCAAAATTCAAAATAAACTATTGTTCATTAATGGGATTAATGAGTGGAAGTATGACCGACCCTCCAGCATTGGCATACGCTAACAAAACAGCTAATAACGATGCTCCTGCCGTTGCATACTCGACTGTTTATCCGCTAACAATGTTTATGCGTGTGTTAACTGCTCAATTGTTGATTTTAATATTTTGCGGATAGATTAATAGAAGTTGTTTAGGTATAACTTTTTATCTATATTTGCTAAATAAAACAAAGAATTTTATAAATTGAATATAATGTTTTCAGGTATTGTAGAGGAATTTGCAACGGTTACCGCTCTTAAAGCGGATGGCACCAACCTAAATATTACAATGAAGTGTAGTTTTACTTCTGAACTTAAAATAGATCAAAGTGTTGCTCACAACGGCGTATGCTTGACTGTTGTAGAGATTAAAGGTGAAGAATATACCGTTACTGCCATTAAGGAGACTTTGGAGAGAAGCAACTTGGGACTGCTCAACGTTGGAGACAAAGTTAATGTAGAACGCAGTATGATGATGAACGGACGTTTGGACGGACATATTGTTCAAGGACACGTTGATACTACTGCTGTTTGCAAAGAGGTTAAAGAGTGTAACGGCAGTACATACTATACTTTTGAGTATGCGTTTGATAAAAAAATGGCAGCAGAAGGGTATATGACTGTCGAAAAGGGTTCGGTTACTGTTAACGGTGTAAGTCTTACCGTTTGCAATAGTTGCGATAACTCTTTCAGCGTAGCAATTATCCCCTACACTTTTGAGAATACAAACTTTCACACATTTAAAGTCGGAACAGTTGTAAATCTTGAATTTGACATTATTGGTAAATATATAAGCCGTCTTCAAAAATATACGACACAATATTAATTGATTAAAAAGTTTCTAAATATTATGAGCGACCAAAGATATAACCTTCGTGGAGTTTCAGCATCGAAAGAGGATGTACATAACGCAATTAAAAATATTGACAAGGGTATTTTCCCAAAAGCATTCTGCAAAATAATTCCCGACATTTTGGGCGGAGATCCTGAGTATTGCAATATTATGCACGCTGACGGAGCAGGAACAAAATCATCGTTGGCATACCTTTATTGGAAAGAGACCGGAGACATTTCGGTTTGGAAAGGTATTGCGCAAGATGCTTTGATTATGAACATCGATGACCTTCTTTGCGTTGGTGCAACAGATAACATTTTGGTATCGTCAACTATTGGTCGAAACAAATTGCTTATTCCCGGAGAGGTTATCTCGGCAATCATAAACGGAACCGACGAACTGCTTGCCGAGCTTCGAGAACTTGGCGTAAACGCATACGCAACAGGTGGCGAAACTGCCGACGTTGGCGACTTGGTAAGAACTATTATTGTGGATAGTACTGTAACATGTCGTATGAAGAGAAGCGACGTTATCTCAAACCACAACATTCAACCGGGAGACGTTATTGTTGGTTTATCGTCATACGGTAAAGCGACATACGAAAAAGAGTACAACGGCGGTATGGGTAGCAATGGTTTGACTTCTGCTCGCCACGATGTATTTGCAAAATATCTTGCAGAGAAATATCCCGAAAGCTACGATGCCGCAGTACCTGATGAGTTGGTATACTCGGGTGGATTGAAACTTACAGATGCTATTGAGGGGTTGGACATTGATGCAGGCAAAATGGTACTCTCTCCCACCCGTACATACGCACCTGTTATAAAGAAAATTTTAGATGCTATGCGTCCTAATATACACGGAATGGTTCACTGCTCGGGTGGTGCTCAAACAAAAGTTTTACACTTTGTTGATAACGTAAGAGTGGTTAAAGATAATCTGTTCCCCGTTCCTCCATTGTTCAAAACTATTCAAGAACAATCGGGCACCGATTGGAAAGAGATGTACAAAGTGTTCAATATGGGACACCGTATGGAGATTTACCTAAGCCCCGAATATGCCGAAGAGGTTATTGCAATAAGCAAAAGTTTTGGAATTGATGCTCAAATTGTTGGTCGCATTGAGGCATCAGAGAAAAAAGAACTTATCATAAAGTCGGAGTTCGGAACTTTTGAATATTAATACCTATAAAAGATTATACTATGAGCACTGTTTCAAAAGAGATTCTTGATAAACTAAGACAATTATCAGATTTATTGATTGTCATAAAAGAGAGTGGGAATAATACACCACAAATACTTAAAGAACTTGCCGTAGAGAAGTGCTCTGAGATATACTCTGTCCTTTCGAAGGGAACTAACATTGTTGAATATAAAATAGAGGAAACTTCAAAGGAAGAGGAGGTTGAAGAGGAAAACATTGCTATTGAAGATGAAGAGAAGGTGGATGAAGAAATAAAACCTTGCAACGACACCGAAACTTTTATAAGCAATGTAGAGGGTAACGGTGAAGAATTGCCTCAGGAAGATATTTATACCCCCGAGACCAAAACAGAAGAAGACAGATACTCTTTTATAGAAGAGAGCATTAAGGGCGAACCTATAAAAGAGGAGATTATTATTACTCCTGCTTTTGAGGAGGAGTGTAAACCTGTATGTGATACCAACGAGATAGAATTAGAAGAGTCATTGTACGAGGATGAATCTTTTGAAGAAGAGGCAGAAGATGAAAAAATGATAGACATCAACATTGAGGTTGATTTATTCTCAAGCAAAGATGAGTTCAAAAAGTGTAACCATAAAAAGATACGCACACTTTTAAGTATTAACGATATATTCTTATACAAACGTGAGCTGTTCGGCAACAGCGATGTTGATATGACCGATATGTTTGACGGAATTGACGAAGCAGAATCGTTTGACGATGCAATGGAACTTATCAGCGAATACTTTGGGGACGACATCAACAAAGAGGAGATGGTTATTGAATTTATTGAAAGGGTTAAACAGTGCTTTGAATAAAGTATGGCTAAACTATATATTGTTCCGACTCCCGTAGGAAATCTTGAAGATATTACCCTAAGAGCTTTAAGAGTTTTAAAAGAGGCTGACTGCATATTGGCAGAAGATACTCGTACAAGCGGTATTCTTTTAAAACACTTTGACATAAAAGCGAAACTTCAACCACACCATAAATTCAACGAACATAAAACTATTGAGAGCATTGCCCAACGAATAAGGGGGGGTGAAAATATAGCCCTTATTTCAGATGCCGGTACTCCAGGTATTTCAGACCCCGGTTTTCTTCTATCGAGGGAGTGTGCAAGACAAGGTGTGGATGTTGAATGTTTGCCGGGAGCAACCGCATTTGTTCCTGCCCTTGTAGCATCGGGACTCCCCTGCGACAGATTTTGCTTCGAGGGATTTTTACCTCAAAAGAAAGGTCGTGTTTCGAGGTTAACCGAACTTTCAACAGAAGAACGCACTATTATATTTTATGAATCGCCCTATCGCATTGTAAAACTTCTTACCCAGATTGCAGAGATTTTTGGCAACGAAAGAGAGTGTGCCGTTTGCCGAGAGATTTCAAAACTTCACGAAGAGATTGTAAGAGGCTCAGTAGAAGAGGTTCTTTTACACTTCTCATCCCACGAGCCCAAAGGCGAATTTGTGGTGGTGGTGGCAGGTGCGTAGTTGTTAAACCTTTAAGGTCGTTAGGGTCTTTAAGGTCATTAAGAATAATTATAAATTTGATTCTGCTCTCTCTTAATCGCAAAATTCCTCATTCCTAATTTCTAATTCCTAATTATTAAAAACCCAACCCTAAATAAAGATTAATTTGAGATAAAAAAGTTTTATATCTTTTGATATTATTTTTTTAATATATACTTTCGTGAAGTTTAATATCTAAATTTTATGATTATGAGAAATTTTGTTTTTTCAATATTGGCGTTTGCAGGAGTATTATTAATGGTTTCGTGCAATAAAAAGGCAGATACAAAAGCAGATAATCTTCAAAATACTATAGACTCTCTTATATTAGTTAATGCCCATACAAAAGCAGACTACGAAGAGACTATACGTATTATAAACGAAATTCAAACCAGTCTTGCAGAAATTAAAACTGCTGAAAAATTTTTAATCGTAAATAATAATATGGGCGATGACATTGATTCGAGTGCCAAGACTCAGATTGTTGATGATATAACCAACATTGCAAATATCTTAAAAGAGAATAAGAAAAAGATAAGTTCACTTCAAAAGCAACTTAAAAACAGCAAGAACGAATCGGCAGAGTTGAAAGAGATGATAAATTCTCTTAATAGTACACTTAATGAGAAGACTCAAGAGATAGCAAAACTTCAAGAAGAGCTTGCAAAACGTGACATAAAAATAGCAGAACTTGATGACGTCATTACCTCACTTACCCAAATAAATGAATCTCAAACAGAGGTTATAAACTCTCAAAATGAAGAACTTAACAAAGTTTATTATGCGTTTGGCACATCGAAAGAGTTGCGAGAGCAAAAGATTATAGAAAAACGAGGACGCAATCTGCTAAAAGGTGATTTCAACCACGATTACTTTACAAGCTGTGATTTACGTGAAACTACATCGCTTCCATTGGGTTGCAAAAATGCAGAGATTCTTACATCGCACCCCAACAGTAGCTACTCATTAAATAAAGATGAAAATGGGTTCTTAACTCTTAATATTTCGAACCCACAAGAATTTTGGAGTACATCACGCTACTTGGTAGTGGAAGTGGAATAAAGGCACTTTATACCTATTAGAAATTAGGAATATCATTCCTCCAAATTTTAAGTTAAATATTAATTAGTTTGTAGCAGATGGGGAGACTCGTCTGCTATTTTTTTAATAACTCGCTAACTAAAAGCTAAAAACTGACATTAAAATAGCATTATTTCGCTTATTGTTCTTACATTTGTAGATTGAGATATTTTATTTGCTTTGAACTATTATTTTTGAGATATGAGAAAGCTATTTTCATTTGTTTTGTGGGCGGTGATGGTTTGTTTGACAACTCCAGCTATGGCTCAATTGAGCGAGTTGTCAGGTAAGGTTATCAAAAGTATAAGCAGCGAGGTTTCTTCGCTTACTGCTAATCAGTGGTATCTGATGTATAACCGTGGTCGTCAGACATACGCATACGAAAACACAGGATACAACATGATGTATGTTAAGGCTGATGGTGTACCCTCTGTGGAGGATAATGCTGATGAAAAGTGTGCTTTCCTTATTAGACTTGTAAATGGTAATAGTTCGGGGCAATACTATTTGCAAACGGGCTACGGGCACTACTTTGGCAGTTTGACTCAAGGTAGTAGCAACAATGTTACAACCAACAAGAGTGTTTATTATACCTATAATACTATTAATAGTACAGGTGGGCACTTCTATTTCAACGATGCAAATGGTAAGATTATGGACGCCAATGGTCCCGGAGATGCTTCGTTGGCTGGTTGGAACGATGGTTCGGTTTCATCATTAAATGGCAATAACGACTGGGCTTTTTATGCTGTGACCATTGGAGATGATATCAACCTTTCGGGCGAAGATCTTTTAGAGTATCAATTGGAGAACTACTCTCTTTTCAGACTTAAAAACCGTAATGCCTACTCTACGGGTTGGGCAAATCCTATGCTTTCAGAGAATGATAACAACAATTTGAGTATTAAAAATAAAATTTCTAATACAGACCTTTCTCAAATTTGGATTATTGAGCCAAGTGGAAATGGTTACACTTTGCGTAATGCCAAAACAGGCAGATATATTAATGGCTTAAACACAGGTTCTACAAGTTCTTCAAGCTCGGAATCAAAGGTATATTATATCAAGTACGGAGATAATAATTCAAATACAAACACAAACTATATTACCATAAGTGCTACTTCTGATTTTTCGGGTAGAAATAGTTTACACCACCAAGATTATGAGTGTGCCGGAGGTGGACAAAACCTAGTGGTTTGGGACGCCGGTAGTGGTGGCAACTCTATTGCTTCGGATTGGACTTTGGAACCTGTTACTGAGGTTAGCGAGGAGCAAATTAAAAATCACCTGAATGAATTGAGCGGGTACGCTTCGGAGTTGGTAGTTGGCAATGTTTATATGTTTGTTAGTCACTCTTACGGCTTGGCGATGACAGAGGTTATTACCGACAACTCGGTTAAATGTATGCCTATTAATGAGAATAATTTCGCTCAATATTGGAAAGTTATTGCTAACGGCGACAACCATGTTTTACAAAATGTTTTGACCGGACGCTATATTAAGGCTCAAAGGGGCGCTTTTTCGGTTCCTTATAGTACCGGCACTTCACAAAATACTTTTGCCATTGAGAATGGATCAGACAAATGGACTTCAACTTTTACCATAAGCGATTACAGCACCGTTGGTTTACACTGTGCTGCAAGCCAAAGCAATTATGTTGTTGGTTGGTACACTGATACTCCTGCTTCGGTATGGTGCTTAAAGGAGTGTAATGCAACTGAAGAGGAGATTGAGGAGGCAAAAACAGAATACAACAATTTTAAAGAGTTGCAGGAGAATAAGAATATTATTCAATCACAACTTATGCAATTCTTCGATGACTATGCTTGTACTCAACTTAAATCGGAGTATAAATCGCTACCTGATGTTGTTTTAACTGCCCATCTTGATAGTAAAGGTGTTACAAACCCTATTTTGAGGGAGATGATATTTAAGGTTAAAAACGAGTCGTGGGCTACATATGAAAGCAGCTGGGATAAGACCGAGAAGAGTTTCCGCATTGCCGACTACAAGGTTTATAGCGACTGGGACTGGAATGGTTGGACTGAAATTACGGGTAATGGATATTGTTTTAGCCGTTTGAGTAATCCAACAGGTATTTGTGGTAAAAGTGGAGATGTTATTCTGATTTTTGTTGATAGCGATATTCCATCTGGCACTACGTTGCAAATTGAGATTGTTAGTGGCACTAATAGCTCAGGAGCTTGTTCTAATTTAACTAAAGGCTTGAACTCTATCATTTTAAGCGAAGATGCCAACCTATTTGTTTACTACAATGCTGAAGTTACCAAAGATGATAACGGTAACTACTCATATCCTAAATTATCGGATATTGAGGATATTAAAATTCATATAGAGGGAGGTAAGGTTAATGGTTACTTTGACTTAACAAAAGGCGACACCAATATGGATTGGAGTAAACTTCAAAGTTATCTGCTTAAAGAGAACAGCGTGGTTAATTTAAAAACCAACTACCTGATGTTTAATATGAACCGGGATTTGGTAAAGCAATATTGTCCTCTTTATATGGTAGAGCTGTTGAATATTTGGGATAATATTATAAAATCGCAACATAATTTGATGGGATATGAGGATTATGAGGGCTATTTCAATAACCTTTTGGTTGCTTCATCGATAAACAATAGTTATATGTATGCAAGTTCTTATGGCACATACTATAACGAGACTACGCTTTCGAGTGTAATGAGTTATGAGGAGATGAATACAACAGGCGCTATTTGGGGTCCTGCCCACGAGAACGGTCATATTCACCAAAATGTTATTAATATGATAGGTTGTACTGAGGTTTCAAATAACCTATTCTCGAATGTAGCTGTGTATGAGCAAGGTCGTTTTACTATGCGTGCCGATGAACTTTCAACGACTATCAACAATTTTTCAAATGGAGTACATTGGACTGCTCGTGATATTTGGGAGCAATGCTTGATGTACACTAAACTTTATTACTACTATCATGTTTTAGGTAATAATCCCGATTTCTACCCCAACCTTTATAGAGCATTGCGTAACGACCACTTGGATAGAAGACAGGGTGTTACTATTCGTCTAAAAGACGAGAGTCTGAAATTTGTTCGCTACGCATGCGATGTTGCCGGCGAGGATTTAACCGAGTTCTTTAAGGTTTTCGGATTTTTTGAGGTTCCTCAAAACAATGGCTATAGTTTAGGATACTACAAAGATGACTACGGAAGTTATTACATTGATACCAATCCAACAACTGTTAACCAAGATATTGAAGAGACTTTAAACTATATAAAGAGCAAAAACTATCCTAAAAACAATAACATTGTGTTTATTGATGACCGTATTAAACCTTCACCTGTAAACTATGCAGGTATGCCTGCGGGAGCTGTTAAAGGTGATTTTAATAACGAACACCCAATTGGGCAAGTTGGAGATGTTGGTCAATTAGGGGACTACTCTGATGAATACAAATGTAGTGGTTATAAATACACTATTAACAACGGCAATGTTACTATTGAAGGTGATGGTGCTGTTGGTTTTAAAGTGTACGACAAAGAGGGTGAATTGGTTTATATTGCCAATACAAAATCATTTACTATTCCCACAGAAATTTTGAACTCATTGGGTGGAAACTTTGATATTGTTGCATCAGATGCCAATGGTGAGGATCTAAAGATTGCCAATGCATCTAAAACGCTATACTCATTAGATGTTTACTATGGCAAAAATGACAAAAAGATTGTATTCACTAATGGTGAGGCTCCCGAACTTAAAGATAATGCAATTGCATTTGTATCGGGAAGCAACAAATATAATGCACCTGCATCGCTTACAGGAGGTGTGAATGTGGTTAATGGCTACAATATGGCCTCATCAATTGCTCTTACCGAGAATGACAATTTCTACACTCCCAGCAACTTCACTGCAGCAGAGTTAAGTTTTGACAGAGAGATTGGTGCCTACGATATGAAGTTTGTTGTATTACCATTCGATTGCTCGACAACCAACATTAATGGAGATGTTTACGTGTTTGACTCGGTTAATGGCAACATGGTAAACTTTACTTCGTATAACGGAGTGATAAGTGCAAATACTCCATATTTGGTATATTCCGAGACAGCAGGTAATATTGTTATAGGTGCCGAAAATGTAAATATAAAGGCTACGCCCGAGAGCATGAGTGTTGGTAATGGAGAAGCTGTTTTGGTAGCAACATATAAGAACGCAGAGAATGTAGGAAACTCTTTTGAGTATGTTGAGGGCGGTTTTGAAAAGTTACAAAACGAATGGTTGCCTTTTGAAACCATTTTGAAATTTAACGGAGAGACAAAATACGACAGATACATAATATCGTTTAACGGAGAGGCTACAGCCATTGAAGTTACAGAGAACAATGAATCTATATTCCCTGCTGATGTTTACGACATTACCGGTAAATTGGTATTAAAAAATGCAGAGAATTTAGAGGGACTTGTAAAAGGAGTTTATATTGTTAAAGGGAAAAAAATTGTTAGTTTTTAGCCTAAAAAAAGCTGAAAGGTCTAAAAGGAAAGAAAAGAAGTATTCCTCATATTAATAAAAATTTGTAACTTAGCCACCAACTATTAAGTGTGTTGTAATTAATTATCTTTACGCTATGGAAGAGCTTAATAAGAAAGAGATTATTCTTGTTCAGATTACAGGTGATGACCGCCCCGGTGTTACAAGTGCGTTAACCAACATTTTGGCTAAATATAATGCTATTATATTGGATATTGGTCAGGCAGATATTCACCACTCGCTATCGTTGGGTATTTTGTTTGCTACCAACAGCCAGAATTCGGGATATATTATTAAGGAACTTCTTTTTAAAGCTACGGAAATTGGTATCAATATTCGTTTCTCTCCCGTAAGCGAAGAGGAGTATAATAGTTGGGTTGGACGCCAAGGTAAAAGCAGATATATTATTACTATTCTCGGACGAAGGGTTACTGCCGAACAGATTGGAGAGGTTACAAAGATTGTTGCCGAAAACGAACTTAATATTGATGCAATAAGACGCTTGACGGGACGTATGCCTTTGGAAGAGGTTGAAACCGAAGAGGGTGTATCGTGTATTGAACTTTCGGTCAGAGGAACTCCCAAAGATAAAAACAAAATGCAGGCGATGTTTATCGAACTTTCATCTCGCCTAAGTATTGATATTTCGTTCCAAGAGGATAATATTTTCCGCCGCACACGAAGATTGATTTGCTTCGATATGGACTCTACTCTTATAGAAACTGAGGTTATCGATGAACTTGCCGACCGTGCAGGTGTTGGTAAAGAAGTGAGAGAAATTACCGAATCGGCAATGAGAGGCGAAATTGATTTCCACGAGAGCTTTACCCGCCGTGTTGCTCTATTGGAAGGATTAGATGTAAGCGTAATGAAAGATATTGCTGAAAATCTGCCTATGACAGAGGGTATTGAACGTTTAATGAAAACTTTGAAAACCGTTGGATTTAAAATCGCCATTCTTTCGGGAGGTTTTACATATTTCGGAGAGTACCTTAAACGTAAATTCGGCATAGATTACGTTTATGCCAACGAACTTGAAGTGGTTGACGGAAAACTTACCGGAAAGTATGTTGGAGATATTGTAGATGGCAAACGTAAAGCAGAACTTTTACGTTTGTTGGCTCAAATTGAGAATGTGAATATAGCTCAAACCATTGCCGTTGGAGATGGTGCGAACGATATTCCAATGCTGAACACAGCCGGTTTGGGTATTGCCTTCCACGCAAAACCAAAGGTTAAGGCAAATACCAAACAATCTATTTCAACCATAGGATTGGATGGCATACTCTATTTCTTGGGATTTAAAGACTCTTATTATAACTCACCGCTTAACGATTAATTTAAGTTTGTAAGTATTTTTATGAAACTGCTCCACAAGTTATTTTTTATTATTGTGGCTCTTATTTTAATTCAAACTAATGCTTTTGCTCAAAGTGTTGGTTTGGTTATGAGCGGAGGTGGAGCAAAAGGTATTGCCCATATAGGAGTTATTAAGGCTCTTGAAGAGAATGAAATCCCAATTGACTATGTTACAGGAACTTCGATGGGTGCCATTGTCGGAGCATTGTATGCTATGGGCTACTCTCCTGAGGAGATGCTCGATGTTATTAAATCTCCTCAATTTGAGAGTTGGTCAACAGGTGTAATAAGCAAAGAACATCAATTTTATTTTAGAAAAAGCGAACCCACACCTCGATTTGCATCTATTAATTTAAGTATAGGTGAGGGGTCAAAAAAAATTTCCACTAACTTTTTACCTTCGAGTTTGATTAATCCGACTCCAATGAACTATGGTTTTTTGGAGCTATTCAGTACTTATACGGCTCAATCGAAAGGTAATTTCGACAATCTTTTTGTTCCGTTCAGATGCGTTGCTTCTGATGTATTCAACAAGAGACCTGTTGTTTTTAAAGAGGGTGATTTAGGTGATGCAGTAAGAGCTTCGATGACATTTCCTTTTGTTTTTAAACCTATCGAGAAAGATAGCATTTTATTATATGACGGGGGTATATATAATAATTTCCCTATTGATATTATGCGAGAAGATTTCGCCCCCGATTTTATCATCGGTAGCAAAGTTGCAAGCGATCCTACAAATCCAAAAGAGGGAGACATTATGGCTCAATTGGATGCTATGGTTATGCAAAAGACCGACTATAATGTTGATAAGGAGGAAGGTATCTTAATATCCTTTAAATTGGATACTATTGTAGGTCTTCTGGATTTCCCCAAAGCCGACATGATTTATAAATTAGGTTATGAAAAGGGTATGGCAATGGCTGACTCTATTAAGAGCAGAGTTGAAAGACGTGTTCCGAAAAATGCCAAAGCTATGCAACGTGCCGATTGGAAAAGCAGAACTCCCCAACTTGTATTTGACAAAATTATTGTAACCGGAGGAAATAATACCCAACAGACATTTATTCGAAAACAATTTGAAGTTGAAAAAGATTCAGCCGACATTCTTGACTTAGAAGGTATGGAGAATGCCTATTACAAGCTAATGTCTGATAATAAAATTTCGGATATGGTTCCTCACGCCATTTATAATGAGGAGACAGGCTTATTTACTCTTATTTTAGATGCAAATTTGAAAGATAAGTTTGAATTCGGCTTAGGGGGTTACGTATCTTCAGGCAGTACCAACATGATGTATCTTGATGCTAAATATAAGACTCTAAGTTTATATTCATTAGACATTGATATTAATGGTTATATTGGCAGATCGTACAACTCGGGTATGGCATCGATAAAATTTGAGTTACCCAGCAGATTGCCTGTATATCTTAAGCTTATGGGTGTATTCTCAAAAAAGAAATATTATGAAAGCGAACGTCTCTTTGTTCAAAAGGAGGCTCCTACATTTATATCTAATCAGGAGGCTTTTGCCAAATTAAAAGTGGGGTTGCCTTTTTTAACCGGAAGTAAGGCTGAAATTTCGTTGGGCTATGGTTATTTAACCGACACTTTCTACCCCTCTAATGTAATTGATTATGCGAATACTCCAAATGACAGGAGTAGTTACAGTCTATTTATGGGTTCTGCCAAATTCGAACATAATACTCTAAACAACTTGATGTATCCCTCGAGTGGCAAGAAGGTCTCTATTGTGGGAGAGTTCGTCTCAGGAAAAGAGAAATACAAACCCGCAGATAAGGGAGAGGTTATAGATAAAAAACGCCACTCATGGTTAGTTATGCATGCCAACGCATCAAAATATTTTAACCCAAACAAACATTTCAGTATTGGCATATTAGGGGATATACTACTTTCTACCAAGAATTTTAATGCTACATATACTTCAACAATTGTTCAAGCCCCTGCATTTACTCCGACACCTCATAGTAAGACGGTTTTCAACGAGGCTTTTAGGGCTAATCAATATGTTGCAGCCGGTGTGATTCCTATATGGCATATTGTAAAAAATCTACAATTAAGAGGAGATTTTTATTGTTTTACTCCGTTCTTTAAAATAGAACAATCGCCCTCGAATAACGAAAGAGCTGTTTATGGCAAGTTTATGCGTAATCCCGAGTTTATGGGAGAGATAACAATTGCTTACAACCTTCCGTTTGCTTCGATAAGTATGTTTACCAATTACTATTCATATCCCAAGAAGAATTGGAACTTCGGTATTAATTTTGGTATTCTTATGTATAATCCCAAGTTTGTGGAGTAGTTTTTTGGGGCTGAGGCTAACAACCTGCAAACTCAACAGTTACCGTTTTTATAAGAACAATAGCACAAATTACCGAACTAACAACTAACATCTTGCGAACGCAATAGATTACTTTTCTTTCGGACATGGCAAGCCTCGTCCCTACTATTACTCTTAACTCTTTTCTCTCTAAAAGCGTTTCTACAAAAAAAGAGCATCCCAAGGAATGCTCTTTTTTGATGTATGAAATAGTTTTATTATTATTTCATTGCTACAGGTTGTAATGCTTTTACAACATCTTTGTATGCCAATACTCCACTCTCGCTCAACTCTACTGTTGTTGCATTACCAAATTGGTCATATACATTAACATTGTTGTCGTCGATGAATGTTAAGAATTTGTGGCTTTCTCCATTTACAACTGCACTCCAGCTGTCATCTGTATTATCATATACCAACTCTACAGTTTCGTTTGTATTTTGGTCTGTGATAGTATATCCTTTTTCGTGGCTGTTGATTACATATTTACTGTTTTCTCCCTCAACAAATTTGCTTCCATATACAGGATTTGTTCCCTTCCAGAACTCTATTGAGTTAAGAACCAACACATCTGCCAACGCTGTGATTTCATATACAGGGATAATCATAAAGCAGAAGAATACTACTTCGTTTACCCATTTATTACCAATACTCTTATTCCAATCAAGAGTTTTGTGTGTTAGCCCAAATGAACCGATACAAGATGAGAAAGTCAAACTACCGCAAATCAATAATGCTAACGCAATGTTAAGTTTGTTTCTTTTCATAATAATTTAATTTATAAGTGAATACTATTGGGATTACTCCCGTTTATTTAAAGTTTTATCTGTTTGATTAACGATTTCAAAGCTATATATTTTAATTAATAAAAACAACTTCTTTTTAATATTTTTTTCAACATAAAAAGATATTTTTTTTACATTTTGTTATAAATATCTATTTCTCAGCCATATTTTGTTTGTAAAATTCGTATAATTCAATCACTTTTTCGACATATGCCAACGTCTCTTTACCTCTGAAGTATCCACATTTACATACAGAGTCGTTATAATACTCAGGGAAATTTTTAAGTTTTAGTGCTTCCGCCGTATTTTCGAACCATACTTGAGGATTTCGGTCGTATTTTTCGGCAAGAGCTATTGCATCGAATATATGTCCCAAACCTGAATTATAAGATGCTAAAATAAATTTTACTCTCTCATCTTTATCTTCAACCTTTCTTCTTAGGCTTTTGTTCAATGATGCTATATATCTGGTAGCTGCGGCTATATTCTCTCTATTGTTTGACATATCCCAACCTTCATCGCTAAAATGCTTTGCTGTTGAAGGCATTAGTTGCATTATTCCTCTTGCTCCTGCCCACGAAACAAGAGAAGAATCAAATTGCGATTCGTTATATGCCATAGAGGCCAATAGCCTCCAATCCCAACCTATACTATCGGCGTATTGTTTGAAAAGGTGATCGTATGGAGATATTATTCCATCTTTAAGCGATATAGCCATCTGTTTAGGAGATATGTGTTCGCTTCCCCACTTGCTCATTTTAAAATACTTCTGCAATGTAGAGATATATTTTTTACTCTTATTATTATTGGCTACCCATGAGTTTATACTATCTGCCAATATCGGGCTCTCTTTATTTACAAGCCACGCACTACGTTGCGAAAATCCGACTTCTAAATTTATATTCAAATTATGATAATAACTTTTGTTGAGGGCGGCACTGACATTGTCGGAAATGGTATAATCGATATATCCATTGGCTACGGCATCTATAAAGCCCTCTGCGGTTGAGGTATCGTTTGTTGTGTATAATATATCTATTCCCCCTCCAATCTCTTTATTTAGATTTTTAGCTCTCACCTCATATCGGGTTCCCTTCTCTACATATATTGTTTTTCCTACTATCTCTTTTACATTCGTTATTTTTGTAGAATCGTTTCGTTGTACCAATACCTGATTTGTTATCATCTCGGGACCACAATGTATAAATGATAACTTCTTATTTAAATTTACCGGCATATCATATACTACTACATCTCCCTCGCCTTGCGATAAAAGTTCGATGATATTTTCGAATGAATCGGCAACAACTATTTCAAGTTTTAGATTGTGTGTATCGGCAAATTGTTTGATGAATTCGTATTCATAGCCCATCTCCTCTCCTCTGTATAAGAAATACGATGTTGAGTTGGGCATTGTTATTGCTCGTAATACTCCTTCTGACTTAATTTCAGCCCAATCACGATATATTACCTTGCGATTATCTTCTTTGCATGAAAAGAAAATTGGTATCAATATGAAGAATATCACTAAGTTCTTTATTACGCCAATTTGTTTTATCATAGGTTTACATATTACCATTTCGTTAATATAAAATAGATACTATTCTGTATATTTATTGTATCTTTGCACTTTCAAAAATAAGTTTATAATTTACAAAAATACAAAATAATTAGAGAAATGGTTAAACATATAGTTTTGTTTAAAGTTAAAGAGTTTGAAAATCCGGAAGATAAACGTAGAGTTTTAGAACAATTCAGAGATGCTCTTATGGCATTACCTCCTAAAATTCCATGCCTTGTATCTATTGAGGCTCAAATAAATGAA
Organism: Bacteroidales bacterium; assembly: GCA_017559955.1. GTDB lineage: Bacteria > Bacteroidota > Bacteroidia > Bacteroidales > G3-4614 > Caccoplasma_A. Next base: position 16,185 of record JAFYPQ010000046.1, on the reverse strand, counting down.
AACCCTGCTGAGAGTTTCGATTTAGCTTTAACTACTGTTTTCAATAATTTCGAAGATTTGGCTACGTACGCATCTCACCCCGATCACGTTGCCGCTGCGGCAATATTTAAAGCTGTTGCAGCAGGCAGAGCATGCGTTGATTATACATTTTAATTTTACTTAATTGAATGGAAAAAATAATTATATATCAGGTATTACCTCGCCTGTTTGGTAATATCAATGAAAATTGTGTTCAAAACGGTACATTAGAGGAAAATGGAGTTGGTAAGTTCTCAGATTTCACAGCTGAGCGTTTAAAAGAGATTAAGAGCCTTGGCACAACCCATATTTGGTACACCGGAGTTATTGAACACGCTACTGCTACCGACTACTCAAAATACGGTATTAAACCCGACAACAAATATGTTGTTAAAGGATTGGCTGGTTCGCCGTATGCCATAAAAGACTACTATGATATAGACCCTGATTTGGCAGACAATGTTCCTTCACGTATGGCTGAGTTCGAAGCTCTAATTTCAAGAACTCACGAGGCTGGGATGAAGGTTATTATGGATTTTGTTCCGAACCATGTTGCTCGTCAATATTCTTCTGACGCAGCCCCTGAGGGTGTTGCAGATTTGGGTAGCGAGGACAACAACAATTGGGCTTTCTCACCTTTAAACAATTTCTACTACCTTCCCGGTCAAACTTTTTCCCCCTCATTTTCAACAGGAGAGGGAGAAGAACACTACAACGAGTTTCCTGCGAAGGTTACAGGCAACGATTGTTTTACATCTTCGCCATCAATAAACGATTGGTACGAAACAATAAAACTGAATTACGGTATTGATTACACAACCGGCTGGCACCACTTTGACCCTATTCCAAATACATGGATAAAGATGAGAGATATTCTTCTCTTTTGGGCATCTAAAGGCATAGATGCTTTCCGTTGCGATATGGCAGAAATGGTTCCTGTTGAATTTTGGGAATGGTGTATTGCTCAAGTTCGAGAGCATTATCCCGAAATGATATTTATTGCCGAAGTATATAACCCCAACCAATACTATAACTATGTTAAGCGTGGAGGTTTTTCATATCTATACGACAAGGTTGGATTATATGACACACTTAAAGATATTGTTCGTGGCCGCCATACAGGAGCAATTACAAAATGGTGGCAATCTATTGGCGATGTTAAGGAAAATATGCTACACTTTACAGAAAACCACGATGAGCAACGCTCGGCATCCCATTTTTTTGCAGGTAACCCACAAAAAGCATTCCCTTTGTTTGCCCTTTCTACTTTAATCGACGGAAATCCTATTATGTTATACTTTGGACAGGAGTTGGGCGAAGATGCTACAGATGCTGAAGGTTTCAGCGGTGCTGACGGAAGAACCACCATTTTCGACTATTGGAGCGTACCTTCGGTAAGACAATGGATAAAAAAAGGTTTACGCAGTTTAACTCCCGAACAAAAAGAGATTAGGAACAAATATAAAAAATTGTTGAACATTGCCGCAAAAGAGAAAGGCATCAGTGGCGATGGTCTGTTCTTTGACCTTATGTATGTTAATGGCAACAACGACGCTATATCTACAGGAAGAGGATATTTATTTGCCCGCTGCTACAAAAAAGATTTGTACATTATAGCCGTAAACTTCCGTTCTCAAGAAGCCGAGTTGAATATTAACATTCCTTCGCACCTATTCGATTACTTTAAACTCAAAGATGGAGAGTATAATTGCAAGGAGCTAATAAGTGGTACAAAAGAAATTCGTAACATATCACAAACAGAAGTATTTAAAGTTAAATTGTCATCGTACGAGACCTCAATTTGGAAATGCTCCAAAAAAAAATAATTGTTTTGTAACATAATCATAGAATAAATTACTATTTTTGTAAAACTTTTGAGAGTGTACAATATAGTTTCAAAAATAAACATAAAACAAATTACAATGAGCAACGAAAGACCGGTAAAGGTATTTGCAGGAACAAACACACGCTATTTGGCAGAAAAAATTTGTGAGAATTTAGGATGTCCTCTCGGCAATATGATTATTCAACACTTTGCAGACGGTGAGTTTGCAGTTTCGTTTGAAGAGTCTATTCGCGGTTGTGAGGTATATTTAGTACAATCAACTTTCCCAAGTTCAGACAACTTAATGGAACTTCTACTTATGATTGATGCTGCCAAACGTGCATCGGCTGCATCTGTTATTGCTGTAGTTCCTTATTTTGGATGGGCACGTCAAGATCGCAAAGACCGTCCTCGTGTATCAATTGCATCAAAACTAATCGCAGATTTATTAAGTGTTGCAGGTATTGACCGTTTGATTACTATGGACCTTCACGCTGACCAAATTCAAGGTTTCTTTAATGTTCCGGTTGATCACCTATACGCTTCATCGGTATTTGTTGACTATATAGCATCTCTAAAACTTGAAGATATGGTTATTGCATCACCTGACGTAGGTGGTTCGAAACGTGCAAGTACTTACGCTAAGTATTTTGGTGTACCTTTGGTTCTTTGCCACAAATCAAGAGCAAAAGCAAATGTTGTGGAGAGTATGATGGTGATTGGTGATGTTGAAGGCAAAAACGTTATTCTTGTTGACGATATGGTTGATACAGCCGGTACTATTACAAAAGCAGCCGACCTAATGATGGAGCAAGGTGCAAAATCGGTTCGTGCTTTGGCAAGCCACGCTGTAATGTCTGACCCTGCGAGCGAACGTGTTATGAACTCAAAAATGACTGAGATGATATTTACCGATAGTATCCCATTCAATAAAGAGTGTCCTAAGGCTCATATCATAAGCATTGCAGGAATGTTTGCAGAAACAATACGCAGAGCTCACAACAATGAGTCAATAAGTTCTCAATACATTGTATAATATACAAAAACTACATATTTGAGCGAAAGGAGGTTGTAAGACCTCCTTTTTTTGTAATATATTTTAACACGCCATAAAGAGAGATACGGCTTTTTAAGAAAGAAATAGATATTAATTCACTAAAAATGATTATCTTTGCACCCGAAAAAATTTCTACAAAAATGGAGTTTTAAAATATATTTTAAAACCTTAATAAAAAAATAAATTAGAATGAAAAAAACAATTGTGCGAATCATCTTTGCGTTGGCAATGCCTTTAATGGTTTTTACAAGCTGCATCAAAGATGAGTTACCAAACACCGAAGCCGATATTTTGGATATAATATTGGACAAAGATGTAATTATTAGCAAAAAAATTGAAAACGAGCGTATAACTGTATTTATCTCTCCCGGAGCATACGGGGATCGTAAAAACATCAGAAACATATCATACGTACTTTCAGAAGGTGCAACTATAATTAGAGGCAATGATAGTTACGACTACTCTATCTCTCATGAAATAGAGGTTATGTCGGAGGATGGAAATTGGAAAAAGACTCACGAGGTTAGAATTTTAGAAATGGCATTCCCTACAGAATACTATTTTGAGAATTGGTCGGAGAACCGCTCAAGCACAGGAGTATATGACGAGTGCTTTGAAAGATTGATGGATGATGAGGGTAATGAATCAGACCTATATATATGGGCATCGGGAAATATGGGTTACAGAATTACCGGTAAAGGACAAAACCCTGATGACTACCCTACATATAAAACCCTTTCTCAAGACGATGCTAATAATGGTGCATACGCTACTATATTAGAGACTCGTTACGTCGGAAAAATAGGACAAGGATCTCCTCTTGCCGCAGGAAATATGTTTATAGGAGAGTTTTCAGGCAAAGGTATCAATATTATGAAAGAGCAAATGAAAGCTACCCGCTTTGGTATGCCCTTCAATAAAATCCCAAAGACTCTAAAAGCTTGGTTTAAATATAAAAGTGGCGGTGTTATTAATGAATATAATGCCGACGGAGATATAGTTGGTACATATACCGACCCTGCAAATGGAAGCAATCAAGATTATGCAGCTATATATGCTATTATGTTTGACAATGTTAAGGCTAAAGATTTATATGGCAAAAATTATTTGGATGGTTCGACTATATTATCCAGCCCTGCCGAAGTTGGTAGAGCAATTCTAACAGACAATGACAAATATGGCACACCTACAAATGAACATGGCTATCCAAACGAATATATATACAAAGAATTACCTTTCACGTTCTCGAAAGCAATCGACCCAGACCGTTTAGCTAAATATGAATACAGTATAGCAATTGTATTCTCATCAAGTTATTATGGTGCAGAATTCAAAGGTGCTCCGGGAAGTAAACTTTGGGTGGACGATGTTGTGTTAGAATGTGAATAATAAATAACTATTAAACCGATAAACAATGAAAAAGATATATACACTATTGGCCCTAATATTAATATGCTTTGCTGTTGAAGAAGTTAATGCTGCCAAAGTAAGAGTTAGAGAAAAACGTGTTGAGAAAGCTGCTCCTGCCGACAGATTTGTTTTTGCAGCCAAAGCAGGTTTCAACCTTGGTGGTACGGCTCCTATGGGACTTCCTGCAGAGATTCGCTCTCTAAACTCTTTTAAACCCACATTCTCATTTACAATTGCCGGTACCGCACAATATAACTTCAATAACAAATGGGGATTACAATCAGGAGTAAAATTTGATATTAAAGGTATGCAAACCGATGCTACTGTAAAAAATTACCAATTGGTTGTTTCAATGGACGGTTCGACAATTGAGGGAGTTTTTACAGGCGATGTTACCACAAAAGTTCATAACAGCTATATAACCCTTCCGGTATTGGCTGTATATGATATATCTCCTCGTTGGGACATAAAATTGGGTGGGTATGTTTCATTTATGGTTAATGGAGAATTTTCCGGTACTGCAACAAACGGATATATGCGAGATGGTTCTCCTATCGGACCTCGTGTAGATGGTGTAGATGCTGTATATGACTTCTCGAACGATATGCGAAAAGTAGATGCAGGTATTCAAGTTGGTGTTGACTTCATACCTTACAAACATTTATTGGTTTCAGGAGACTTGACTTGGGGTTGTATGCCTCTTTTCAAAAGCGACTTTACTGCAATGAGTTTCAATATGTACAATGTCTATTTTAACATAGGCTTCGGTTATGTATTTTAATAAATAAACACTAAAGCAATATGCCCTTAACCATTCCTGTAAATCTTCCGGCTGTCGATTTATTAAAACAAGAGAATATTTTTGTGATGGACTCTCAAAGAGCATCATCACAAGATATTCGTCCGCTAAAACTTGTTATTTTAAATCTTATGCCTCTGAAAATAACAACAGAAACCGATTTAATCAGATTATTATCAAACTCTCCTTTACAGATTGAGATTGATTTTATGAAGATTGCAGGACATATATCTAAGAATACCCCCATAGAGCATATGGAGGCTTTCTATAAAGAATTTGCATTAATAAAGGAGGACAATTACGACGGAATGATTGTAACAGGTGCTCCTGTTGAGCAACTTGATTTTACAGATGTTTCGTATTGGAATGAACTAACCGAAATATTTGATTGGGCTCGCACTCACGTTACATCCACAATGTATATATGTTGGGCCGCCCAAGCCGCTTTAAATTATTACTATAAAATACCCAAATATCCTTTATCCCAAAAGATGTTTGGTGTTTTTCGCCACTCTGTTTATAATCGTCAAAACCCTATATTCAGAGGATTTGATGACGAATTTTACGCACCTCACAGTCGCCATTCCGAAATTCGCAGAGAAGATATAGAGAAGGTTCCTGAAATAGATATTTTATCAGAAAGCAAAGAGGCCGGTATATATATGCTTATGGCTCGCAAAGGACGTGAAATTTTTATCACAGGACATTCAGAATATTCGCCCAATACCCTTAAAGACGAATATTTTAGAGATAAAAACAAAGGTTTGGATATTCAAATTCCTCAAAATTACTTTCCTGAGAACAACACCTCTCTTGAGCCTCAAGTAAAATGGCGTGCTCACGCCAATTTACTATTCTCAAATTGGCTGAATTATTTTGTATACCAAGAGACTCCTTACGATATAAAATCAATTAAATAAGAGAGCTATGGCTCGTTGTATTGAGTTATTATCACCTGCACGAGACGTCAATATTGCCCGAGAAGCAATTCTTCACGGTGCCGATGCCGTATATATAGGAGCCCCCAAATATAGTGCCAGGGTTGCCGCAGGCAACAGCATTGAGGAAATTGCATCATTAGTTGAATTTGCCCATATATATAGTGCCAAAGTTTATGTCGCACTGAATACCATAATCCGAGACGAAGAGATTTCTGAAGTTGAAAAAATTATAACTTCGTTATATGAGATAGGAGTTGATGCCCTTATTGTTCAAGATATGGGTATTACAAAAATGAACATCCCTCCCATTCAACTACACGCAAGTACTCAATGCCATAACACATCTGTTGAACAAGTAAAGTTTTTGGAAGAGGCGGGATTTAAACAGGTGGTCTTAGCTCGAGAACTAAACATTAATCAGATATCGGATATTTGCAAAAACTGCAATGTACCGATAGAGGTTTTCATTCATGGAGCTCTATGTGTAAGTTATAGCGGAAGATGTTATTTAAGTCAAGCTTTGGCTAACAGAAGTGCCAACCGAGGAGAATGTGCCCAATTCTGCCGTCTTCCATACAATCTTGAAGATAAAGATGGTAATATTCTGATAAAGGACAAACACCTTTTATCTCTTAAAGATATGAACAGAAGTAACTCTATTGAAGATTTACTTGACGCTGGTGTTTCCTCATTAAAAATTGAAGGCAGACTTAAAGATGTTGAATATGTTAAAAACATAACGGCCTATTATCGCAGTATATTAGATGAAATTTTTTCTCGCCGCAGTGAATATACGCCTGCCTCATCGGGAAAGACAAAGATTAATTTTACCCCAAATCCTTACAAAAGTTTTAATAGAGGTTTTACCCAATACTATACGGGTGATAAAAACTTTAAAGATATTGCATCTATAAACACCCCAAAATCGATAGGAGAAGAAGTTGGATACGTTAAATCGGTTCAAAAAAACTTCATAGAGATATCTTCCAAAGTTGAACTTCATAATGGGGACGGATTATGCTTTACGAGCAAAGACGGAAAATTCTCAGGATTTGGCATTAATCGTGTTGAAGGGGAAAGAATATATCCTTCACGAATGCCAGAAATAAAGCGTGGAGATATTATATTCCGTAACAACGATACAAAATTCGGTAAACTTCTATCTGTTCCATCTGCCGAACGCAAAATTGGAATAACAATACATCTGTTTTACAAAGAGAAGCATCTAAAATTACAAATATCTGACGACAAAGGAAATAGCATCCTTATAGAAGAGTTATGCGAAGAATTGGAAATTGCGAAAACGCTTCAACGAAACAATCAACAAAATCAACTTTCAAAATTAGGCAATACCCCTTTTGAAGCAATTAGTATTAATGTTGACGAAACAGAAAACTTATTTATACCTTCGTCGCTTATAGCAAAGATGCGACGAGAAGCGACAGATAAACTTATAAACCTACGCATAAAAAATCATCCTCGTCCAGAACAAGGAGTAAATAGAGGTCCAAAATATTACCATTCCGAAGTAAGTTTTGAGGCAAATATCTCAAACAAAAAAGCTAAAGAGTTTTATGTTGAATGCGGTGTTAAAGAGATATCTCCTGCATACGAATTAAAACCCATTGCGGAGGCTCCTCTTATGACAACCATTCATTGTATTCGTCGCACATGCAACAAATGTCTGAAAACAGAGCAAGGCAAAGAGTGGAAAGAGCCTCTATTTCTTGTTACAGACAAAACAAAACTTCAATTACACTTTGATTGCAAAGATTGCAAGATGACTATAACTAAATGAAATAGAAATTAGAACTTAATTTCTGATTAGCTATCAACTGATAGCAGACAACCGACTGCTGACATCTAATTTGCACAAAGTGCCACACTAATTCATAATTCATAATTTTTTTTAGCAAAAACTTTCTCTCAAAATATGTACGGAAGTAGAGATTATTTCGTAAATTTGTAGTCCGAAATTTCATACAACTATGATAGAGACTAAAAAAATTAAAACCGCATTGGTATCCGTATTTTACAAAGACGGATTAGACGAGATTATTAAGAAGCTAAACGCTGAAGGTGTTAAATTTATCTCAACAGGAGGTACCCAAAAATTTATCGAATCTCTTGGATTTGAGTGTACTCCCGTTGAACAACTAACAACATATCCATCTATTTTTGGAGGTCGTGTAAAAACTTTACACCCTGCTATTTTTGGAGGCATTCTTTGCCGTCGTGATCTTGAACAAGATATGCAACAAGCTCAACAATACGGAATAGAAGAGATTGACCTTGTAATTGTTGACTTGTATCCTTTTGAAGAGACTGTAGCATCGGGTGCCAGCGATGCTGATATTATTGAAAAGATTGATATAGGTGGAATTTCTTTAATCAGAGGTGCTGCAAAAAATTATAAAGATGTTGTAATTGTTGCATCAAAAGGTCAATATGCTCCTTTAATGGATATGCTTAACAGAAATGGTGCAGCTTCTACCATAGAAGAGCGTCGTTGGTTTGCAAAAGAGGCTTTTGCGGTCTCTTCTTCATACGACACTGCAATCTTCAACTATTTTGACAACGATAATCAATCGGCTTTCAGAGCAACTGCCGATAATGCCAAATCGCTACGTTATGGAGAGAACCCTCACCAAAAAGGTGCTTTCTTCGGAAACTTTGAAGAGATGTTTGAGCAAATTCATGGGAAAGAGATTTCATACAATAATCTTCTTGATATTGATGCAGCAGTGTCTCTAATCTCAGAGTTTGATGAAACTACATTTGCTATTTTGAAACACAACAATGCTTGCGGCTTGGCTTCTCGTCCAACACTACTTGAAGCTTGGAAATGTGCTCTTGCAGGAGATCCCGTATCGGCATTCGGAGGTGTATTAATTGCAAATGCCGAAGTTGATGCGGCAACAGCCGAAGAGGTTAATAAATTATTCTTTGAGATAATTATTGCTCCTTCATATACGACTGAAGCTTTAGAAATTTTAAAACAAAAGAAAAACCGTATCATTCTTATCCAGAAGAAAGGCATAGAAACAAAAATGCAATATCGTTCACTTTTAAATGGCGTATTGATGCAAGAACGTGATTTAAAAGTTGAATTACCCGAAGAGTTGAAACAAGTTACTGAAAAAGCAGTTTCTCCCGAAGAGGTAGCAGACCTGCTATTTGCCAACAAGATTGTTAAACACAGCAAATCGAACGCTATTGTATTGGCGAAAGACAAACAACTTTACGCAAGTGGTGTAGGACAAACCTCTCGTGTAGATTCTTTACGTCATGCCATTGAAAAAGCTAAATCTTTTGGATTTGACTTAAACGGTTCGGTTATGGCTTCGGATGCATTCTTCCCCTTTGCTGATTGCGTTGAGATTGCACACAATGAAGGTATAGACACAGTAATACAACCAGGAGGTTCGGTTCGAGACAACGAAACTATTGAGTTCTGCAACAACAATGGTGTTGCAATGGTATTTACAGGTGTACGCCACTTTAAACATTAAGAAATGGGACTATTTTCATTTACACAAGAGTTGGCTATCGACTTAGGAACTGCCAACACCATAATTATCAAAAACGGCAAGGTTATTGTTGACGAACCATCAGTTGTTGCATTAGACAAAAGAACAGATAAACTTATTGCCGTAGGAGAAGTTGCCCGAAAAATGCACGGCAAAACTCACCCCAACATCACCACCATTCGTCCTTTGCGAGACGGTGTTATTGCAGACTTCTACGCAGCGGAACAAATGATTCGTGGTATGATTAAAAAAGTGGATACTCACAAACGTTGGTTTGCCCCTTCATTAAGAATGGTTGTTTGTATCCCTTCGGGCAGTACCGAAGTTGAAATTCGTGCAGTACGTGACTCTGCCGAACACGCAGGAGGTAGAGATGTTTATATGATATACGAACCAATGGCTGCTGCCATAGGTATCGGTTTGGACGTTGAGGCTCCTCAAGGTAATATGATTGTTGATATAGGTGGTGGAACCACTGAAATTGCTGTCATATCATTAGGAGGTATTGTATCAAACAAATCAATTCGTATAGCAGGCGACGACTTAACTTCTGATATTCAAGACTACATGAGTCGCCAACACAATGTTCGTGTTGGTGAACGTACAGCTGAAGAGATTAAAATAAATGTTGGTTCGGTTTTAACTGAGTTGGATAACCCACCAGAAGATTATATTGTTCATGGTCCCAACAGAATGACAGCTCTTCCTATGGAGGTTCCCGTAAACTATCAAGAGATAGCTCACTGCCTTGAAAAATCAATTTCTAAAATTGAAGCTGCTGTGCTTAGTGCCTTGGAGCAAACTCCTCCCGAGTTGTATGCAGACATTGTAAGAAATGGTGTATATCTTGCAGGTGGCGGTGCTCTATTGAGAGGATTGGATAAACGTCTGACTGATAAGATTGGTATTCCTTTCCATATCGCAGAAGATCCACTACACTCGGTAGCAAAGGGTACAGGTATTGCCTTGAAAAATATTGATCGTTTCAACTTCCTAATGCGATAATCGACACCAAAATTGCGATATGCGCAGGTTGATTGAATTCATAATAGCACGTAGCAGTATATTCGTGTTTGTAATTTACGTTACAATATCGATTATACTGTTATCTCGCTATAACCCATACCACGAAAGTATTTATTTCAACTCGGCAAATAGCGTTACGGGGAAATATTATTCAATAATAAATAATGTAACCAGCTACATCGGACTACAAAAGATAAACACTGAGTTGCAATTGACAAATACCGAATTACAATTACAAGTAGCCCAGCTGAAAGCAGATTTGGAAAAACTTCAAAATGAGAACAACATTGAGCAATACGTTCAGGGAAGCTTAACCCGTAATTACCTATACGGCATTGCGAAACCTGTAAATGTAACTACCGTAAACACCCATAACTATATAACCATCGATAAGGGATATAATGATGGCATTATAGAGGGAATGGGTATTATAAACCGCTCAGGAGTTGTTGGTATTGTTACTAATGTATCAGAAAACTACTCATTGGTAATATCAATCTTAAACCCTAAATTAAGATTAAGTTGCAAACTTAAAGATAGTGGTTATTTTGGTTCGTTGACCTGGGATGGAGAGTCTCCAGAATTTGCAAAACTTGAAGAGCTCCCTCGACACGTTGATTTCAAAAAAGGAGACACTGTTGTTACCAGCGGATACTCATCGGTATTCCCCGAAGGGATAATGATTGGTACCGTAGAGGAGTCGTCGAGACAAAAAAATGACAACTTTTATGATTTAAAAGTAAAACTATCGACCGATTATTTTAGATTGGGTGATGTTTGTATAATTGATAATCCAGACAGAGCAGAGAGGGATTCATTAAAAGTAAAATGAAAAGATTATCGGTAGCATACTATATTGTTCTTGCTTTTGCATTAATTCTTTTGCAAGTAACTATATTCAGCAATATTGCCCTATGGGGTGTTGCTACACCATTCTTATTTATTTATCTTATAATGAAATTACCTGTATCTGTGTCGCCCAACAAAGTGATGACAATTGCTTTTTTTGTTGGGTTGACAATTGATATATTCTTCTCTACTCCCGGTGTTTATTCTCTATCATCGGTAATTACAGCTTTTATGCGAAAACCATTTATAACACTGGTTTTACAGCACGAAGATGATTATGGCACTATGTACCCATCTATAAAATCATTAGGTATAGCTCCATTTACGGTATTTGCACTGATAACATCGTTGACTTTTACCTCGGCCGTATTCATAATACAATCATTCTCATTATATAATCCTTTATATTTGGTTCTTAAAATAGCCACCAGCACTCTATTTACATACATATTGATTATGGCGGCAGAATATATACTGAAAGAGAGACGATGAGAAAGGATTATAATCTTGAAAAAAGGAAATATATCATAGGTGGTTTTGTAATTGTAATAGCCCTAATATACATTGCAAGACTTTTTACTCTTCAAATTGTTGACTCGGATTACAGACGATTTGCCGAGGGAAATGCCTTTTTGAAAAAAGCCCAATACCCTTCGAGAGGATTAATTTACGACAGAGAGGGGCGTTTAATGGTATATAATCAATCGGCATATGATGTTATGATGATTCCCCGCGAGGTTAAAGAGTTTGACACATTAGCTTTTTGCCAAGCCATTGATATAACAAAAGAGGAGTTTGACGAACGAATAAAAAGGATGAAAGACGGTAGATACAATCCGGGATACTCATCATACACTCCACAACTGTTAATATCTCAAATGTCTGCTGAAGAGTATGGGCGATTACAAGAAGTTCTATATAAATTTACCGGCATATACATCCAAAACAGAGTTATCAGAGAGTATAAATATGATATTGCAGGTTCGTTATTGGGAAATATAAGAGAGGTTTCATCTACCGACATACAAAACGATCCTTATTATAAATCGGGAGACTATACAGGAGATTTGGGTATTGAAAAATCGTATGAGAAGTATCTTAGAGGAGAGAAAGGTCTCGAAATTCTTTTACGAGATTCAAAAGGACGAATAAAAGGAGAATACGAAAACGGTATATATAACGAAGCTCCTGTATCGGGTAAAAATCTAACGCTCTCGATTGATGCAGAACTTCAAGCATACGGCGAATACCTTATGCAAAATAAGATTGGTGCCATTGTTGCAATAGAGCCCTCATCGGGAGAGGTTCTTGCGTTAGTATCTGCCCCAACATATAAACCATCAACATTGGTTGGACGTGAAAGAGGCAAAAACTACGCCAAGTTAGTAAGCAATAAATACAAACCCTTATACGATAGAACAATAATGGGAGTTTACCCTCCCGGCTCGACTTTTAAGCCTACACAATCTCTGATATTTATGCAAGAGGGAATAATATCTCCCTCTACAACATATCCCTGCTATGGAGGTTTTATTTCGGGAGGACTTAAAGTGGGATGCCATGCCCACTCATCCCCTATTGCAATGCAGCCAGCCTTAGCAACATCATGTAATGCATATTTTTGTTATGGACTAAAATCGATGCTTGACAACAGACAAAAATATAATCGTACCGACGAAGCTTTTACTCTATGGAAAGACTATATGGTTTCGATGGGGTATGGTTATAAGTTAGGAATAGACCTACCAGGAGAAAAACGAGGTTTTATTCCTAACAGCGAATATTACGATAAATATTATTCAAAGGGTCGTTGGAGAGCTTTAACTATAATTTCAGTAGCCATCGGACAAGGTGAGGTTTTGGCAACTCCGTTACAAATTGCCAACTTATCTGCGACCATAGCCAACCGAGGTTACTACTATACCCCACACGTTGTAAAGCAGATACAAGATTATGAAATAGATTCGACATATACGCAAAAACATACCACAATGATAGATAGTAAATACTACGAACATATTGTTTCCGGTATGCGTATGGCTGTAACAGATGGAACTTGCCGAATAGGAGAGATACCGGGTAAAGAGGTTTGCGGCAAAACAGGAACTGCTCAAAATCCCCACGGACGAGACCACTCGGCATTTATGGGATTTGCACCAAAAGACAAACCCGAAATAGCCATAGCTGTTTATGTTGAAAATGCAGGTTTTGGTGCGACATATGCTGTTCCAATAGGCAGCCTGATGATGGAAAAGTATTTAAACGACACAATTGCAACCGATCGCAAGCCCTTAGAGGAGCGAATGGCTAACTCAAACACAATTATTTATAGTGGCGTCAAGAAACACTAACATATTTACCCTTATAGACAAACCAACTGTGGTTTTATACCTGCTCCTGATATTCTGGGGATGGTTTACCATATATGCGGCAAGCTATAACTTCGACGATACATCGATATTCAATTTTGATGGTCGTGCAGGAAAACAACTATTATGGATGGGATGTGCCTCGGTTATTGCATTTATAATACTGATGCTCGATACACGCTTGTTAGAGGCTTATGCCTACCCTATATATGGAGTTACAATACTAATACTGATACTGACAATATTTTTTGCTCCAAATGTCAAAGGGTCGCACTCTTGGCTTGTATTGGGACCGGTAAGTATTCAACCTGCGGAGTTCTCGAAATTTGCCGTAGCCCTATGCTTAGCACGTTTTATGAGCTCCTACAATTTTACTCTGAAACGTCTGTCTAACTTCATTCGAGCTGTTCTTATCATTATGGTTCCGCTATTAATAATCGTATTGCAAAAAGAGACCGGAACCGCCCTTGTTTATTTAGCCTTCTCCCTTGTTCTGTTTCGAGAAGGAATGTCGGGGCTGATACTCGTTGCAGGAATAGGTTCGATAACATACTTTATTTTAGCACTAAAATATGCCGAAACTTTTTGGGGAGCAACATGCGTAGGAGAACTTATAGTTTTAATACTCATTAATATTGTATTAATGATAATGACTGCGAATAAATACAAAAAGAGGGGTACATTTAAGATAATGTCGATTATCACCTTATCTGTCGTAGCCATAACAGGAATTATAAACATATTCATAAATGTCAACTGGGTATATGCGATGTACACCATTATTACCGCAAACTCAGTATATACATTAATCGTTTCATTAAAATCAAACTCTATAAAACTATTACAACCTATTCTCGTTGCAATAGTGTCTGTATTTTTTATGTTTTCGGTGAATTATATCTTCAATAACGTTTTGGAGCCTCATCAACAATCGAGAATAAAGGTGTCGTTTGGTATGGAAGATGATCCTCGTGGTGTTGGATATAATGTAAACCAATCAAAAATAGCAATAGGTTCGGGAGGATTTATTGGCAAAGGTTATTTGGCTGGAACTCAAACCAAATTAAAGTATGTCCCCGAACAGGATACCGATTTTATTTTCTGTACCGTAGGAGAAGAGTTAGGTTTTGTTGGTTCAACATCTCTTATTATTTTATATATTGCATTTATATTAAGAATAATAACCATATCCGAACGTCAAAGAGATGCTTTCGGTAGAATATATGGTTATTGCGTTGCATCTATATTCATATTCCACTTAGCAATTAATATTGGTATGGTATTGGGTATTTCACCGGTTATTGGTATTCCTCTACCCTTCTTCTCGTACGGAGGCTCTTCGTTATGGGGATTTACAATATTACTTTTTACTCTATTACGAATAGATGCTTCGAGAACAGGAAGGATTTAGAAGTTGTTAGTTTTTAGCTGATATCTTCTCAAGAATTGCTCCAATTGATCTGATTTTCTAATTAAATCAAATTTTTATTATATTGTAAATCAAGAGAGTAAATATTGAAATAAAAAATATTTAAATTTTTCTCGAAAAAAAGTGTTGCTGTTTCAAAAAAAAGTAGTACTTTTGCATTCGGAAAACGGTTCCATAGCTTAATTGAATAGAGCATCTGACTACGGATCAGAAGGTTGCAGGTTTGAATCCTGCTGGAATCACAAGAGCTGTACTTCGGTACAGCTTTTTTAGAAAAAACTATATATTTTCGTGGCAGAAGATTTTCTTCTCCACTCTATATGCGGGAATAGCTCAGTTGATAGAGCATCAGCCTTCCAAGCTGAGGGTCGCGGGTTTGAGCCCCGTTTCCCGCTCAAAATAAAATCAGATAGTATCGTAAGAACCTATCTGATTTATTTTTGAGAACAAACATCTTATCGGGCAAATACCAGAGTGGCCAAATGGGGCAGACTGTAAATCTGCTGGCTTACGCCTTCGGTGGTTCGAATCCATCTTTGCCCACAAAAAGAATAGAGATAGCATCATACTGATACTATCTCTATTTTTTTTATGAGCTATACTAATGTTTATTATTTTCCGATGCAATAATACTCAAATCCGAGCGATGATAACTCTTCGTTATCATAAATATTTCTACCGTCAATTATAAGAGGATTTGACATTACTTTTTTAACAACTTGCCAATTGGGCAAACGGAACTGCTTCCATTCGGTAAGAATAAGTAGTGCTTCAGCATCCAAAAGAGCATCGTACATATCCTCAGCATACTCAACAGCATCTCCTAAACGACGGCAACACTCCTCCATTGCAACAGGATCAAACACTTTTACTATTGCTCCTGCTTGCTTTAATAGAGATATTGTTACAAGCGATGTTGCCTCACGCATATC
>JAFYPQ010000045.1 GCA_017559955.1 Bacteroidales bacterium | reverse complement strand
TCTTTTCCCATACCTACGTTCTCACCAGCGTGATGAACTGTACCTCTTTGACGTACGATTATATTGCCTGCTTTGGCGAATTGTCCACCAAATACTTTTACTCCAAGTCGTTTGCTTTCTGATTCACGACCGTTCTTCGAACTACCGACACCTTTCTTATGAGCCATCTTCTTATAATTTTAATAGTTAGGCAACAATTTCTTTAATTAACACTTGTGAGAAACATTGACGATGACCGTTACGTTTACGGTAACCTTTTCTGCGTTTCTTTTTGAAAACGATGATGCGCTCGCCTTTTAGGTGGTCTAATACCTCGCAAACTACTTTTGCTCCCTCGATTGCAGGTGCACCAATTTTTACCTCTCCGTCGTTGTCAATCAACAACACTTTCTCAAATTCAACAGCTGAACCTTTGTCTGCGTTCAAGCGGTGAACATACAATTTTTTGCCTGCTTCGGCACGGAATTGTTGTCCTTGAATTTCTACAATTGCGTACATTTAGTTATTATTTTTTAACTGGTACCTCCGGCAGGTGAACTCCACTCGTTGGGGTTGCTTACCAAACCTGTCTCGGAATAGCGGGTGCAAAGATAATAACTTTATTTTGAATATGCAAGATTAGTTTTTAGTTTTTAGTTGTTAGTTTTTTCAAATTAGAAATGAGAAATTAGAAATTAGGAATTTTGCGATTAAGTTAAACAAGCTTACCTGAATTAGACCAATTAGGCTAATTGAAGCAAAACACAATAACTATGCTATTACCTTTTTACATTTATACCTCATTTTTTCATAAACCGGTATATGCAAACAAAAAAGGAGGCATTCAATATTGAATGTCCCCTTTTCTTGTATCATAATTTAATTTCTAATTCCTAATTGTTGCGTAGCAACGTTCTAATTTCTAATTTAAAAATGGCTGACAACTATTTTACCACTTTAACTATTGCGTTACCTACTTTTACTAATAGAATGCCGGTAGCAGTTGTTTTAATTGTTGTTACAGTGTCAGTGCTGATAGCGTTTGCAATTACAGTTCCGTTTACTTTGTATAGTGTTACTGTTTCACCCTCAGTTGTTCCGTAGATTTTTATTTCATTACCCTCAACTACTGCTTTAAGTGTTTGCTCCGCTGCTTCGGTCATTTCAACTCCTATTGCCTTGCTAAAGTTTGCAACAAACTCAGTTGTCTCTGTAATGGTTGCTGTATAGGGATTCTCAATTGATACCTCTTGTCCGTTAACTGTCCAGTTTACAAACTCGTATCCCTCTTTTGCAGTAGCAGTTAGTATTACTTGGTCGTTTGCAAATGCATGTGGCAAGTTGGTTGTTGCACTACCCATTTCTGAGTTTGAAGTTGATGCTGTTACATCAAACATTTGTGGCAATGAGAATTGGTTATCCAAATATGATATACGGTTACCTACATATTGTCTCAAGAAATCAACCTCTGCTTCGTATGATCCACGTGCTGCAAGTTCGCGATATACGATTTTGTTTAGAATATTCCAGCGTTGGAAGTTGTTTTGTTGTGATGACTCCAAATACTCCTCTGTTGAGTTGATGTAGTTTATCATAAACTCTTTAACTCCGGCTTTGCGAACCTCTGCCCAACGTGCTTTTACCGATGCCACAAAGCCTGCATCTTGCCACCAACGAGAAATCCAAGTTCTGGGTTCGTGAGCGTTTGTACGCATTAGTTTTTGAGTTGCATTTCCTAAACGGTCGTCGTTATTGAATGCGATATCAAAGTCCCAAAGTGGACCAAATTTGAAGACATCGTTACGCTCTTTATACATATATGTACTCCACCATGCGTCAGAGTTTCCGAACAACTCACATGCTATGTACCAATCAACCATTGATGCTTCGTCGATATATTTTCTCCAACCAGTTTCAGCGTTTGTATAGCTTGAGCTGAACAATGCGTTCTCCATTTGTTGAGTGTAGTTAGAGATATAAGAACTTTGGTCAGAATTTATCTCGTCATCTTTTGGATATTTGATTGTCACCTTCATTCCTTTTGTTGTTTGAAACCAAGAGATTTCGCTGTCTGCAAATCCGTCAACCTCTATCAAGTATCCACCTGTGATTTCTGGGTCATTTATTGTTGTTGTTTCGTCTTGCTCTGTTACTGGCACACGTTTTGATTTTACTTCTACTTGGTCAGTCAACATATAACTTCCTAAGTTCTCGCCATTCAACACAACGTCAACAAATGTTACTGATGGAGTGAATCCAAACTCAAACATATTGCGAGCTGTTTCAAAAGCAAGAGCGTTACGCATCAAAGTTTTGTCGGCATAGTTGGCTAACAATACCCAGTTTTTCTCTTTTGCTGCGTTTCCTAAGAATTTGATTTTTTTATCGAATTTCAAACGATATGGTTTTTTATCCATACCCCATGTTGAGTTTCCTCGACCTTTTATCTCTGTTAATACCTCAGTGATGTTATCCTCTTCGTTTTCTGCTCCACGAACTGTTACGTAAGCGTTTACATAATCCTCTTTACTTGTTACGCCAACACCATTTTCGGTATTGATATATATTGTTGGAACGGTTGTTAATTGAGGATATTTATCGGTGAAGTTTGCAACTACATTCATATCGCTTGTAATTGTTGTTATATAGGGATTTTCTAATGATACTATTTTCCCTGCCACTGTCCAATTTACAAATTTATTTTCACCCGTTGGAGTTGCCGAGAATGTTACCTCGGTATCCTCTGGCACCTCTCCTATTTGGGTTGCCGAAGCACTTCCCAATTCGGCTTTATTTACCAATACCTCTACTTTATATGAAGCCAATTCTCTGAAGTTTGCCACATAAGCTTTATTGCCTTCGGTTATGTCGGTATATGACGCCGCTGTACTTACCTCCTTCCCGTCAACTGTCCAATTTACAAATTTGCATCCGTCAGCCGCAACCGCAGTAATGGTTACAGGTCCTGTTTCATCAGTAACCTCTGTTGTTCCTTCTGTTCCTATATATGCACTACCCATTGTCGAGTCATTAACAGATACGCTGATTGTTCTTGCCTCTACTTTTGGAGACTTATATACTTCAAACTCATATATCACAAGCCAAGAATTTCCTATTTCAAGAATCTCCATTCTTACATACTTTGCAGAGTAACCTGCTGCATTGATTGTAACAACATTCAATCCTGATGAAGTATCATATTCAGCTGTTGTAATTACATTAATTTCCGAGCCTGCAACATCGGTCCATGTTTGCTTATCGGTAGATACTTGCAACTTTATTTTGTTGGGACAATAGGAGTAAAGGTTGTTTCCAAAATACAATTTAATATTATCCAATTGTGTCTCTTCTGCCAAAGTTACAGTTGCAGTAGTTCCAACTTCCTGTCCGTTCAACGACTCAAATTTTGTTGAATATAATCCATCAACAATTTTATCAGAGGTATAATCCATATAACCTTGTACACTAACCTCTGCCGATTGAGCCACCACCTTTATTCCCTCACTCTCTTGCGCCAATAGTGTTTGGCTTGCAAATAATGCCATTACTGACATTAAAACAACTTGTAAAAGTTTTTTCATAATAGTTATTTTGTTTGATATTTTTTTGCACATATTTATCAGCTTACAAATTTATGCGAAATTATTTGAAATAGCAAGGTGGTGTCAGTTTTTAGTTATCGGCTACGCCGCCCCTTTGGGGTAGTTGTTAGTTTTTAGCTATCAGAAATTAATAAATTCTACGAGCGAATGCTCGTTAACTAACAACTAACAACTCTTAAGGCTCTGCAACAGTTTGTCGGCAAAGGGGAACGAACCATTTTCGAGTAGCATCTTCAAATCAATTTGTCCCATTTTAAAGAGATCTAATAAGAATTCGTTCGATGCTATACGATAGACAGGAGATGAGACAGACTCTGTTATTGAAATATCAAACTCGGCATTTTTAACCTCCTCCTCTCCTATCTGACTTAATGCTTCCAAGTTCTCTTCACTGCCTATCTTCTTGTATCGCTCTATGTCATAGTGTTGCTGTATGGTTTTTACTATTTTGGTATCTCTATCAACTCTAAAACATTTAAAACTCTCAAACAAATCGACTAAATTCAACGATGAGTTTTGCATCTGTTGTGCATACAAAGCATACGGTGTTCCGGAGGGTGCAGCCTTACCTTGTATTGCTCCGTGTACACCTGAGATATTTTCAAACATTTTCATTTGCAACGAAAGCATATCGTATGCTCCTACATTTGTTCCGTTTATCGAAACTTGTTGAGGAGCCGGCAAGCCCGGTCGAGGGCGATACATTATTACACCGTTATAACGTGTCCACTCTTCTGTTAAATCATTAATACTCATTCCATCAGGAAGAGCCTCCTCAGGAAAAAGCAATACACCTTTTGCACTTGAACCCATTATAAAATCGAGCATCGTTATCATTCGGTTTATATATCGCTGCTGATCTATAACATCTTCTACCAATGAGTGTACCTCGCCGTCAACCATAGGATACAATTTTATTGTATATGGATGCGAACCGTGCCAATAGGGTGTTTCTCCCTCCTCCAATATATGTCCGAGAGGTGAAAGATGACGATAATACCATACCTTGTCGATAAACCACTCTACATTTATTAATGGCACCTGAGCCTTATCAACTCCTTGCTCATGAGCCGATTTTATTCGTTTGGCATTTTCTGCTTCTATTTCATCTATTTTCTCTATTTCGGTTTTATATATTGTTCCCGAAAGAGTATCGTGGCATCGCAATCGCTCCCTGCTCTCGTTATGCCAGACCTCTATTACCCTACACATATTATTATCGGAAGGAGTGTAAAAATCGAGATTATCAGTCGGTTCATTTGATAGTGTTCGGTAGCGTTGTTCAAAATCGCTATCTCTCACTTCACTATATATTTGACGCAAAGCAATAGCCCTTCCTCTATCTCCTTTTGCATAACGAGATATTAAATCGGCAATAGGTATATCGTGCAATTCGCCTATAAGATTACAATCAGTGTGGCGAATATCATTCATTCGGTTAAAGAAAAGCCGAGAGGGATTTACCTCATCTATCCATACATCGGTTTTGCCGTTACGAGTCTCATACACTATTTTATGAGCACAACTTCCAGATATCACAAACTCTTCAAGGGTTCGTCCATCCAACTCCCACACTCTGTTGTGTTGATGCACATATTCAACGGCATTACTTAACACCTCACCCAATGTTTGCTCATTACGGTCTCGAGCTATACAAACAGGCTGTGTTCGCATTGAGCGAAATTGTCCTACGATGTTTTTTACCAACTGCCTGATAAGATTGTTTTTCAATGGAACCTTTCCCTGCTCCTTTAAATATTGCTCTTCGGTTATTGTTCGTCCGTCAGACAAAGTGATTAAATCGTTCCATTGACGACCAAATGTATAGTCTCGGTTTCTCTTCCGATTTTGACGATGCGATTGTAATTCGTCCCATGCTCTGTATGCAAGTTGTAACGACTCCTTATCCTCGACGAAATTACGTTCTTTAAGCTTTGGTTTTTCTTTAGTTTGAGGCATCAATCTTGTTTTATTAAAATGCCTAAAATCAATTGTTTCTTTCTTTTTCATAACTATATCTTTTGTAAGTTTTATGGTGCAAATAAACACTATTTAGCCTATTTTAGAATGTTATATTTATTATTTTACAAAGGGTTTTCTTTTATATTTTTACCACTATAAGCTCTGTTTAGTCTCTTATTTTTGCTGAAAATTTTAATTATGTATAATATGGAAAAGTTTTCGAAAGAGATTAAACTTATGGGCATTTCTAACTCAAACGTTGCTGATATTGGCGAAGACGGAGAGTGTTGCGATATTGTAAATATGCACAATAAGAATGGTGTTTGGTGTGTTTCGGGTATGCCCGAAAAGGTTATTGAGGGAGATAATAGCAATAGAATATGTAGGTTTATTCATTGCAATAATGATTTTTCGCATTTAATATCATACGACGGGGAAAATGTATTTTGGGAAGCAAATATCTCAGAGGGGAAAACAGAACCCATTATGAAACCTATCGCCAAAATAGAAAATATTATTTCATTTGAGGCTATGGGAAATATTCTTATTTCGGTTTGCAAAGATGGTAACGAATTCTCTTTATTTAACAAAGACACCTATTCGCACATCGGGAAGGTAGAGACCCCGATATTAAACTTTTATCTTAAAAGCATATTGGAGAAGAGTAATGTCATTTATGGTTTCACCCTGCCTAATGCGGCAATGGATGATAGTTTATATAAATATGAGAATTATAAATTTATGGCTGAGAAGTTTTACAATGAATGTGTTTTAAAGATGGCAAACGACGCCAACTATAGCAAAACTTTTAATTCTCCTTTTTTAGTAAGATATGCCATACGCCTTTTCGACGGTTCGTATATAAAGCCCTCTGCTCCTATTCTTATGCTTCCTGAAAAAAATTTCAAAGAGCATTTCCGCCAGAATATCAGCATCAAAAAAAACGATTCGGGATATATAACCTCACCTATTATTACCTATTATAAAAACTACTATCTACACTTTAACGCAGATGCTTTACCATCGTCAGAGTGGGATAACATTATAAGCAGTATCGATATTTTTATATCAAACCCGCTTTTTATAGCTACCGAAAATTTTAACAATGTAACAGAACACGATTTCACAAAAGAGAGTAACAATTCATCTTTCACTGTTGAGTTAGAATTCCCCAGATTAACGGATGATGAGATTAAAGATAAGTTACTAAACGAATCGCTATTTTATAAGATTGCCTCGTTCAGCCTATCGGAATTAAGGAATGAGGAGACCTTTGCTAAGGCAATTATGCCACCTGTTTCAATAGAAAGTCTTCCATCATTAGAGACTCTTCCTGTCGATAATTTTTCGCATTATAACTTTACAGGTGATGTAACATTTTTATATAATTCAAGATTTCATATAGGGAATATTCGACGTTATCTACCTCAAACATTCAACCCCGCCCACTTTATTGTTGCACAAAATGTCATAAACGGATATAACGCAGAAAACAATTTTAAAGATGCCACAAGTTGCCATATTAAGATTTTGGTAAAAAGCACAACAGGCGACAAATTTATTGAGATGGATACTACTCTTTCGAAAGAGGGAGTTCTAACTCCGTATATCTCTTATCCCGACAGCAGAGCCTCTCAAATAGAGATATGGGTTAAATATAATGATGGTTCGAAACAATATGCTTCTCTGCCTCTTACTGCCTCGAAAGTTGAAAATATGGCATACTACATTAACGATGATTATAAAAGCATATCGCTTAATACGTTTGAGGGAGAAGTTCCAACGGAGAGAAGATTTGATTTTGACTACTTCCCCAATTTACTTAGAGTCTCAAATAGCGAAAACCCCTTTTATTTTCCGCAAGAGCTAAGCTACACGGTTTCAAACGGGGAAATATTAAACATTGCCACTGTTACTACAGAATTGTCGCAGGGCAGATATGGCGATTTCCCGCTCTATATTTTTACATCGGATGGAATTTGGGCTTTACAATTGGGAGATGGTGAGGTTATATATAAATCGTTGATTCCCGTAAGCAGAGATATTGCTCTTTCAAAAAACAGTATTGTCAATACAGATAACAACATTATATTTTTATCAGAGAAAGGGCTAATGGTTGTTAATGGTAGCAATGTTGCACAACTTTCAACTTTCGGATTGGAACGAAGCGATATAATAAATGAGATAGAAGTTGAAGGAAAAAACTTTAATATTAAATCGGAACAGGCGGTAATTGACAATTTTAAAAAGTACATTTCAAACTCTCATATCGAATATAACTACAACAAAAACGAATTGCTCTTTTTAAAGGAAGGGATAAACTATTTATACTCTCTGTCGCTAAATAGCGGAGTATGGAACAGAGTCGCTTTTTCATCAGTTGGTATGCTCTCTTTTTTAAAGAGATATCCTCAACTTTTTGTATCGGACGAAATTGGTAATCTATATAACATATCTAATGAAGTTAAAGATGTTTCGATGCCATTCACATTTACAACCCGAGCAATTAAAGGCTCGAATAACTATATGTTTAAACACCTGAAAGAGGTTAATTTAAAAGGAGAGCTTGACCGTATTGATAAAAATATGTGTATTGAAGTCTTGGCATCGAACTTTCCCGACCGTGATTTTAAACCTATTGCAAAAGTACTATTAAAAGAGTCGTACAGAGATGGTGTGAAGATTCCAATCTACGCTCCGGCTTATAAATATTTTAGATTATCCTGCTCGGGGAACTGCAGATGCGGAATGAATATTAATAATATTATAATGACATTCCACGCAAAATATAATTCACGACTGAGATAAGCGAGTTGTAAAATCTTTTTGTTTTAACTCACTGTAATAGTATGAAAATTTATTTATTTTTGCACAAGTTTTAATTAGATAATAGATTTTTAAATTTTACAGTAATGAAAAGATTTACAATTTTATGTTTGCTCGCTGTTTTTGCTATGAGCATAAACGCCCAAAATTTATTTGATAAGGGTACGAAAAAAGTTGATTTAACCATTGGTGTAGGTACTGTAAAAGGTATCGGAGCAACATTCGACCAACACTTGAATATGGAATGGGGTGTTGCAAAAATTGGAGATAAATTTACAATTGGTGCAGGTTTCTCGGTAAATAACTCGTATGGTGGCAAATTTACATCTACCATTTACGGAGAGTACGATTACTCCTATACAAGAAAAGATTATATCAAAGTTAAAAACAAAATGAACCGTTGGGTTGCTTCACACGAAAGAAAAGAAATTCAAAGAGAGGGTTATGGTACTGCTACTGCCAATGTATTAAGAGAGGACTTTAATGCTATGGCTACAGTTTCGTTCCACTACTCTCCCATTAAAAAACTTGACACCTATGCTAAATTGGGATTAGGTATCGGTTGCAAAACATATGTATTCAAAAAAATAAGAGACGAGAAAGGTTTCAGTAAAGCTGACGTAAAGAATAAAGTAATTATCGATAATAGCGAAAGACACTCAGAAGTAACATACAAATACAACGACCTTGACCATGTTGAGTGGCAAGGTTACAAAGCCAAAGTTTCAGCTTCAATGGCTTTGTATGTTGGTGCCACATATTACATTACAGACAATTGGGGTATTGATGCCCAAATAGGTATGATTAGTAGTAACCTTGAAGGCAAATACTATCCAAATTCATTCGGCATTTTTGCAGTAGGTGCTTCGTATAAATTTTAATTGTAATTTATATAAAATAAGAAGTGGCACAAGGGAAACCTTTGTGCCACTTTTGGTTTATAAATCAATTATTTTCAATAAGTTTTCAATTTCCTGATATACTGGATTTATTGAGCTATACCACCTCTTTATTCTTTTGAAATCATTCTTCATTATTTCTTTTTCTTCATTACTTGCAGAGGGTAACGTTTCATTAATTTCTTTTAATCTTTGAAATGCTGTTTCTCGTGTATATTTTATTGGAGAGACTTGTTGTTTCTGTACCTCTTCTGTTTTTGCATTTATTGACGAATATATTTCTTTAAAAAGCTTATTAATTCTAGAAGATTGTTCAGGTTGTTTCATATACATCTTTTTTATTTTATCAACCTCTTTTTTCATTGCATCAATTTCTTTATCACTAGCCGAAGGCAACAATTCACTTATTTCTTTTAACTTCTCGTAAGCTAATTGTTCATTGTATCCTTCCTTTCTTATTTTGCCCCATGTCACCTCGGGTGCCTTGTTTTTAATTTCAATAAGTTTTTCTTCAATTTCTGGATATATCCCAGACACGTTAAAATACCATTTTTTAATATCTCTTACCTCATTAATTAATTGTTCTTTTTTAACATAGTCCACATTAATCATTGTTTGATTAATTTCTTCTAATCTCTTATTAGCTGTTTCACGCGTATATTTTATTTTAGGAGTAGTAGCTACAACATCTTTTTTATTAGCTAATGAAACAGAATTAATTTTGGACTGTTTCTCTCTAAATGAAGTTTCTAGTTTAGAGGTTGAGGCGACTTCTTCTTTAGAACAATGAGCAGAAGCAGAGATATTCCCTAAATTATTTCCCTCCCCACTTTTTCCCTTAAAAGTATTTATTTCCACATCACAAAATTCAACAACTGATGCAGCGGCAGTTAAAGTTCGCTTTACAACTATACCTAAATATATTTTCTTTGTCGTTTTTACTCGAATATCTGCTAATGCTTGATTTGGTTGAAGATTTGCTTTCTCTATTAATTTTTCCACCACATCAGCAGTTGCACCATCTCTAAAACCTCCCATTCCAAAGACATAAGTAGCTTTGATTTCAGCATTTACTGATTTTACAAATCTAAAATTTCCTTGATTTAGAGCTACCGTTTGAGGTGCCGTAATGTTTGTTAAACCAACACAAGAAGAGAACAATAATGTTACCGAAATGGCGATAACTGCCAATAAAATCTTTTTCATAAAGTTTGTGTATATATTCCATAGCTCCCATCAATGGAGATTTTATATTTATGTTTTTACATACACAAAAAAAACGTGGGAGCTACAACTATTGCTCATTCCACGTACTAAGGCTCTCGCATTGCCCCTTTTGTCGAAACGAGCAACGCAAAGCCCCACGTTAAAATATGACCATAGACATACATGAAAACATTATGCTTTCAAGTATGAGATATTATCACACCACGAAAGGGACATTCACTGTTGCTTTGTTTTTGACAAAAGTTTTTTTTGAATTTGCGAGATTCAAGTACGTCAAAACCAAAGCGTTTAGTCAACGCCTTTTATTATATATGTAATCCTTACTACTGAACCCTAACTGGGTACTTCAGAAAGGATACAACAAAGTTACTAATAAATTTAACTTTTGCAAATTTTTAGAGAGTAGTTAATTATCGAAGCAACAGAAGAAAAAGAAAAACTTTTCAAAGCAATTAATTATGCGAAACAATTATTTGAGGGTAAAAGTTCACGAGAGAAGGGAAAAATGTAATTATTTATTACCTTTGCGACTTCAAATAAAAATGCAACCTTATAATTATATTATATATGAAAAAATTTATCACATTATTTGCTTTGTTTGCAATTGCATTAGGAGTGAATGCACAAAATGTTTTTAACGTTGGAGAGAAAAGAGGAGACTTCAATATTGGTGTTGGTATTATTAATTATCACGACCGCACAAGAGCTACTTTCGATCAACACGTAAACTTTGAGTGGGGAGTTGCTAAACTTGGAGAGAAAGTTACTTTAGGTGTAGGTTTTGCTCTTAACAACACTTATGGTGGGCAGTTTGATGCTGTATTAGCTGGTGATTATGACTATAAATACATTAAAACTACTACCACTGGTAATGTTACTAAGGTAGAAGAGATTACAAGAAAAGGTACTGGTACGGCTGATGCTGATGTTATAAGAGATGATATCAACTTAATGGGTACTGTATCGTTCCACTATAGCCCATTAAAAAATTTGGACACTTACGTTAAAGTGGGCGTTGGTGTTGGATGCTTGTCATATTCTATTAACGATGTTTGTAACAGAGAGGGATTCTCTAATGAAAATGTAAATAAACTTTCTGGTAACACATTTATAAAATACGGATATAACGACCTTGACCATGCTAATTGGTATGGTTATGATCCTAAAGTTGTTGGTTCTGTAGCGGCATATATAGGTGCTACTTATTTCATTGATGATGTGTGGGGTATTGACGCTCAAATTGGTTTGCTTAGCTCAAACCTTTGTAATAAAGCAAAACATTCTAACGCCTTTGGCCTTTTTGCTATAGGTGCTGCGTATAAATTTTAGTTATCAGTTGTTAGTTTTTAGTTGTTAGATAAGAGATATTCTTCTTATATTCATTAAGACTGTTAGCAATTAATACTAAAAGAAAATAGCATTGCTTCTTATGAAACAATGCTATTTTTTATTTTGAAGTTATTGAACTATCATCTTTTAAGAATATCTAATGCACGATTTAGAGCATTAATGAATTTATCGCACTCATCTTTTGTGTTGTATAGGGCAAACGAAGCTCGTACTACTCCGGGTATCCCCAATCGGTCCATTAATGGTTGTGCACATAGATGCCCGGTACGAACAGCAATTCCTTGTTTGTCGAGCAACATTCCTATATCGTAGGGGTGAATGCCATCGACATTAAACGATATTACTCCACTTTTACAAGACGAATTACCATATATTGTTATACCCCCAATTGCTTTTAGTTTTTCGGTTGTATATTGTAGCAACTCCGTTTCATGAACGGCAATATTTTCAATACCCAAATTCTCTACATAGTTTAACGCTTCGGTCATTGCAATAACGCCTACATAGTCAGGGGTGCCTGCTTCAAATTTGAATGGCAATTCATTGAAGGTGGTCTTCTCAAAGGTTACTTTACCTATCATCTCTCCTCCACCTTGGTATGGGGGCATCTTATCCAACCACTCCTCTTTTCCGTACAACACTCCTACTCCTGTGGGTGCATATATTTTGTGTCCCGAGAAGACATAGAAATCGACATCCAGCTTTTGTACATCCACTTTTATATGAGGGGCCCCTTGTGCCCCGTCAACAAGTACGGGTATGTTATTCGAGTGTGCTATCGATATAATCTGCTCGATGGGATTTATGGTTCCTAATACATTTGATACGTGTGCTACCGATATGAGTTTGGTCTTTTCGGTTATAAGATTACGAAACGCATTCATATCCAACTCGCCAACCTCGGTTATGGGTATTACTCGGAGTTTTATTCCTTTTTTACTCTCCAACAACTGCCATGGCACTATATTTGAGTGGTGCTCCATTTCTGAAACAATAACCTCATCGCCCGCCGAAAGGAAAGCCTCGCCAAACGACGATGCCACAAGGTTTATGCTCTCGGTTGTTCCTCGTGTGAAGATTATCTCTTTTATAGTTTTTGCATTCAAAAATTGACGCACCTTTTCTCTTCCGCCTTCGTGCCCTTCGGTAGATAGTTGACTAAGATGATGCACTCCACGATGCACATTTGCATTTATGGTACAATAGGCATTTGATATTGCATCTATTACAACACGAGGCTTTTGTGTTGTTGCTGCATTATCAAAATAGACAAGAGGTCGTTTATATACCTCTTGCTCTAATATTGGGAAATCGTCTCTTATTTTAGTTATATCCATTTTTTATAATTAGGAATGAGAAATGAGGAATGAGGAATGAGAAACTAATTAATTTCTAATTCCTAATTCCTAATTAATAAATACTATTTACACATTGTACAGCCCGAACATTTTGTGTCGCCTTTTCGAAGACGGGTTTCGATTAATGAACGCAATCTGTCTCGTAAGGGTTCAAGTTTTATTCGTTGCAATATATCATCGGCAAATGCCAACATCAGCATCATTCGGGCCTCCTCCTTTGGTATTCCTCGTTGACGGAGATAGAAGAGTGCCGACTCATCTAATTGTCCTACCGTTGCTCCGTGTCCACATTTTACATCATCGGCATATATCTCAAGTTGAGGCTCGGTGTATATGCGTGCCGACTGAGACATTGATATATTTTTGTTCGATTGTTGCGATATTGTCTTTACTGCTCCTTCATCAACCAACACTTTGCCTGTCATAGAAACTACGGCTTGGTCTGACACTATGTTTTTAAATAGTTGGTTGCTCTCACAGTGCGACGACGTATGATGTACATTCGTATATACATCGGCTACTTGGTTTTCATCACATATTGCCAATCCCGTAAGATTTAGATTTGCACCTTTCCCCTCCATTGCTATATGATAGTTACTTCGGGTTTCGCCATTATGAAGTGTAATTGGTGCCACTATAAGATTTGCATTTGCCTCTTGACTTGCAAAGAGCGATGCTACACGATATGACGAAGAAGCAGTCTCCTCTATCTCATAATACTCTACATTTGAATTTTCTTCTGCAAATATTTCGGTTACTTGTGTTGCCAATGTTTGCGTCTCGGAGAGGTTATGTTCACAAATCAATATTGTTGCCGAACTGTTCTTTCCTGCCACTATCAATAATCGGCGGTTTACCATTACCGGAGCTGTTGCATTTAATACATTCACTATTTGCAATGGTGTTTTCATTGAAACTCCGTCAGGAACATATACCACCAACGCATCTTGTGCCAATGCTGTATTTAAAGCTACTGTTCCGTCAAGAGATTGAGAGGCTTGCTTGTTGTAATATTTTTCGGCTATTTGAGGATAGTGCTTTTCGAACTTACTCATATTCATTATTACAACATCCTCATCGGGTTGTTCACAAATTTGTGGAATATCACCTACTACATATATAGACTGAGTTTTCAACCCCGGCACACTACATCGATATACTTCGTTTGTTGCCGATTGTGCTACTCGGGCAAGGTTTATTCCATAGTCGGGCGAATATATCTTTTCTATATCTATATGACGAAACATCTCCTCCTTTTGCGAAGGTATGCCATATTTACGAAAGAGTGCAACTGCCGCTGCCCTTGCGTTGTTCATTGGTTCAACCGACCCTCTTTTGATAAGGTCAAGATGGTTTTCCAATAGTTGTATATATTGTTCTGATGCTGCCATTACTCGCCTAATTCTCTCTTTATCCAATCGTAACCCTTCTCTTCAAGTTCCAAAGCAAGTTCTGGTCCTCCCGATTTTACTATACGTCCTTTGTATAAAACGTGAACATAGTCAGGTGCTATATAGTCTAACAATCGTTGATAGTGAGTAATTACGATTGTTGCATTTTGTTCGGTTTTCAGTTTGTTTACGCCTCCTGCAACAACTCTTAGAGCATCAATATCCAAACCACTGTCGGTTTCGTCCAATATCGACAACTTGGGTTGTAGCATTGCCATTTGAAATATTTCATTGCGTTTTTTCTCTCCTCCTGAAAATCCTTCGTTTACCGAACGACTTGCAAGCTTGTTGTCCAATTCAACAATTTCTCGTTTTTCTCGCATTATGCGTAAAAAATCGGTCGCCGACAAAGGCTCTTCTCCTCGGTACTTGCGTTGCTCGTTTACAGCAGCACGCATAAAGTTTACCATACTTACTCCGGGAATCTCAACAGGATATTGAAAACTTAAGAATAATCCTTCGTGCGAACGATCTTCGGGAGATAGCTCCAATAACTCTTTTCCACAAAATGTTACAGAACCTCCTGTTACCGTAAAAACGGGGTTTCCTGCCAAAACCGAAGCCAACGTACTTTTTCCCGAACCATTTGGTCCCATTATTGCATGCACCTCGCCCGGCTTTACTGTTAGGTTTACACCTTTTAATATCTCTTTTTCGCCTATATTGGCGTGTAAATCTTTTACTTGTAACATACTTTTATTGGTTTATCCAACTGAACCTTCTAACGATACTTGTAATAATTTTTGTGCCTCTACCGCAAACTCCATTGGCAACTTATTCATTACCTCCTTGGCATAACCGTTTACGATTAAGGCTACAGCCTCTTCGGTAGGTATTCCACGTTGGTTACAGTAGAATATTTGCTCTTCGTTTATCTTTGATGTTGTTGCCTCATGTTCAACTACTGCACTTTTGTTTTTTACATCAACATACGGAAATGTATGAGCTCCACACTCATCGGACAATAAAAGGCTGTCGCATTGGGTGTAGTTACGAGCTCCATCTGCATTTGGAGCTACACGCACCAATCCACGATAGCTGTTTTGACTCTTTCCTGCCGATATTCCTTTTGATACTATTGTACTCTTAGTGTTTTTCCCTAAGTGTATCATTTTTGTTCCGGTATCAGCCTGCTGATGGTTGTTTGTTACGGCTACAGAATAGAACTCTCCTATTGAATTGTCGCCTGCCAAAATACAACTTGGATATTTCCATGTTATGGCAGAACCTGTCTCCACTTGTGTCCACGACAGTTTAGCACTCTCACGACATATTCCTCGTTTTGTTACAAAGTTATATACTCCTCCTCGTCCCTCTTTATCTCCGGGATACCAATTTTGTACCGTAGAGTATTTAACCTCTGCTCTGTCGTTAACGACAATCTCTACAATTGCCGCATGAAGTTGGTTCTCGTCTCGCATAGGAGCAGTGCAACCTTCGAGATAGCTTACATAACTCTCCTCATCGGCAACTATCAGTGTACGCTCAAACTGTCCGGTTCCCATAGCATTAATACGGAAGTATGTCGATAACTCCATTGGACATCTTACCCCTTTGGGTATATATACAAAAGAGCCATCGCTAAATACTGCCGAATTAAGTGCAGCATAGAAGTTGTCTCGGTAGCCCACTACGCTTCCCAAATATTTTTTCACCAAATCGGGATACTCCTTTACAGCCTCGTTGAATGAGCAGAATATAACTCCCAACTCTGCCAACTTCTCACGATAAGTAGTGCGTACCGAAACACTATCCATTACAGCATCTACAGCCACTCCGGCAAGATGCATACGCTCTTCAAGAGGAATTCCCAACTTATCGAATGTCTTAATAATTTCGGGATCTACTTCATCAAGACTTTTGGGTGCATCTTTTGTCTTAGGTGCAGCATAGTAGCTTATTGCCTGAAAATCAATTTCAGGAATGTTCAAATGTGCCCAATCAGGTAATGGCATTGTTTTCCAATACTCAAAAGCTCGTAATCGGAAATTCAATAGCCATTCGGGCTCGCCTTTTTTTTGAGAAATAAGGCGAATTATATCCTCGTTAAGACCAACGGGGATTATATCCGTTTCTATATCTGTAACAAATCCGTGTTTGTACTCCGAGTTTGTTACATCATCTATTATATTGTTTTTATCTATATTTTTATCTTTTTCCATGCTCCTAAACTTATCCCCGCTATATCTAAAACATCGAGACGGTAATTTAGTTTCAACCTTCTCACTTAAGAGTGTATGGTAAAATTCATCACACAATAACTCTTTCGTATGTTATCTGCCAAAAGTTATTCCATAATTGCCAATAAAGTCCATCACGACAGATACGCTTTGAAGCAAAGGCTCATACGAATAGCTCGCAATAGGTTCCGGCTCTACATGATATACATATTTATATAACCCAACATATACGTTTAGCAATACTCCTATTATCAGCAACATTGCCACACCGCCAAAAATGGCTCCTGCTACACGATTTATCCAAGCTATTTTTAATGCTTTTGAGGTTTTGTGCAACAATATTGAGACAATAAACGTAAGCAATACTAAGGAGACAAACACCAACGTATAATAGAGTGTTCCCTCAAGACGTGTTCCACCTGAGGTTATCCAATATACCAAATCAGAAAAAAGAGATGATACAAGTCTTGTGAAGAGTAGTGCGACCACTACTCCCACCATGACTCCTATCTGTTTAAATATTCCTGTTATGGCTCCTCGCACAACGGCAAATATTAATAGAGCCAATACAATTATATCAAATATACTCACAAACTATCTGTTTATCAATTATAAAGTTTGTTTTACTTCTATCTCTTCAAACGACTCAATTATATCTCCAACCTTTATGTCGTTGTAGTTTGTGATACTCAAACCACATTCATATCCTGTTGCAACCTCTTTTACGTCGTCTTTCATACGTTTAAGCGATGCAAGTTCTCCTGTATATATTACTATACCATCACGGATAAGACGAACTTTATTGCCTCGTTTTATCTTACCCTCTTTCACCATACCACCGGCAACTGTTCCGACTTTAGAGATATGGAATGTTTCACGAACCTCAACGGTTGCTGTAATATTCTCTTTGATTTCGGGCGACAACATTCCCTCCATTGCCGATTTAACCTCTTCGATTGCATCATATATAATTGAATACAGACGGATATCTACTCCCTCCTTCTCTGCATCTTTTCGTGCAGCCATTGATGGACGGACTTGGAATCCGACAATAATTGCATCCGAAGCAGCAGCAAGTGTTACGTCCGACTCAGAGATTTGTCCCACACCTTTGTGTATCACGTTTACTTGTATTTGCTCGGTTGACAAACGAATCAACGAGTCGCTCAAAGCCTCTACCGAACCGTCAACATCGGCTTTAACAACGATGTTCAATTGTTGGAAGTTACCGATTGCGATACGACGACCAATCTCCTCGAGAGTTACACGTGTACTTGTACGGAATCCTTGTTCACGTTGTAATTGTTCACGTTTGTTTGCCAACTCACGTGCCTCTTGCTCCGAATCAAACACATTAAAGGTATCTCCCGCTTGAGGAGCTCCGTTAAATCCTAATATCAATGCCGGTGCTGCAGGTCCTGCCTCTTTTATTTTGCTATTACGTTCGTTAAACATCGCTTTTACACGTCCATAATATTGTCCTGCTACTACGATGTCTCCAACTTTCAATGTTCCGTTTTCTACCAATACTGTCGATACATATCCTCGTCCTTTGTCTAATGCCGACTCAATGATTGAACCTCTTGCTTTTGCTTTGGGATTGGCTTTCAGCTCTAACATCTCTGCCTCCAATAAGACTTTCTCCATTAGCTCTTCAACTCCGATACCTTTTTTAGCCGATATGTCTTGTGATTGATATTTTCCACCCCAATCCTCTACAAGATAGTTCATTGCCGCCAACGACTCTTTAATCTTTTCGGGATTGGCTGTTGGTTTGTCTATTTTGTTTATTGCAAACACAATGGGTACTCCTGCTGCTGCTGCGTGGTTGATTGCCTCAACTGTTTGGGGCATCACATTGTCATCGGCAGCCACAATGATAATTGCTATATCGGTAACTTGAGCTCCACGAGCACGCATTGCAGTAAAGGCTTCGTGGCCGGGAGTATCAAGGAATGTAATTCTTCGTCCGTCGTCCAACTTAACATTATATGCTCCGATGTGTTGAGTTATACCTCCTGCCTCACCGGCAATAACGTTTGCACTACGAATATAGTCCAATAACGATGTTTTACCGTGGTCAACGTGTCCCATCACTGTTACAATTGGCGGACGTGGTAAAAGGTCCTCTTCGGCATCTTCAACTTGTTCAATAGCAGATACCACTTCGGCACTTACATACTCAGTTTTAAAGCCAAACTCTTCGGCTACAATATTTATTGTTTCAGCATCGAGACGTTGGTTGATTGAAACCATCATTCCGATACTCATACAGGTTGATATAACTTTATTAACCTCTACTCCCATCATGGTTGCAAGGTCGTTTGCAGTTACAAACTCTGTTATCTTTAATATCTTGCTCTCAAGACGCTCTTGATTTGCCAACTCTTGCTCACGCATTAAGTTAGCTTCACGTTTTTCCTTACGCCATTTTGCACCTTTCTTTTGAGCGGAATTCTTAGATGTTAAACGAGCAAGGGTCTCTTTTAC
Source organism: Bacteroidales bacterium (assembly GCA_017559955.1). Lineage (GTDB taxonomy): Bacteria > Bacteroidota > Bacteroidia > Bacteroidales > G3-4614 > Caccoplasma_A. Next base: position 3,975 of record JAFYPQ010000045.1, on the reverse strand, counting down.
TTGACGTTGTACATCCTCTTCCGATACTTCTACTCTTACTGGACGTGGTTGTTTTACCTTTTGTGGTTTTTGTTTTTTACCACCCTCCATAACTTGCACGTTCGGATTATTGATATCTATTTTATCCTTTTTGATACGTTGGCGTTTTTTACGTTCTCCATCTCCTCCTTTTTCTTGATTTTGAGATGGGCGTTTAAACATTTCGTTTCTTTGACGTTCTTTCTCCTCTCGCTCTTTTTGACGCTCCTCTTTGCTCTTCTTCTGAGGGCGTGTCTTTTGATTTAGCGAGTCCAAATCAATTTTTCCTACAATATTGAATTGTGTTGTTTGTTGTGGCTTACCTAAATCAAATACCTTCTCCTCTTGAGGTTTGGGTTGCTCAACTTTTTGCTCGACAGGTTTGGGTGCAGGTTTGGGCGCTGGTTTGGGTTGCTCAACTTTTTGCTCGACAGGTTTTGGAGCAGGTTTGGGTTGCTCTGCCTTTTGCTCAACAGGTTTTGGAGCGGGTTTGGCTTGCTCTACCTTTTGCTCAACAGGTTTTGGAGCGGGCTTTTTATTTAAAGCGTCAAGATCGATTTTTCCGACAGCTTTAAATTGTGGGCGTTTAACCTCTTCTGTTTTTATCAACTCACCCTCAGCCTCAACTTTTCGTTGTGCGGGTTTCTCTTTATGTTGACGCACGTGAAGCATCTTATCTGCTCCTTCCTTTACGTTCTTATCAACATTAAACTCTCTTTGCAAAAGTGCGTGTTGTTTATCATCGATTTGAGTATTTGGAGTAAATGTTTCATCTCCGTATCCGTGTTTCTGCAAAAAGTCTATTAATGTTTGAATTCCGACGTTAAGGTCTCGTGCTACTTTATTTAATCTAATCATATAATTCTTTCGTGTTTTGAAATGGGTTACTTAAAATTTCTTTGATTACTCAAACTCTGCAGCAAGGATAGCTTTAATTTCTTCGATCGAGCCCTCTTCAAGATCGGTTTTTTCAAGTAACTCCTCGTTCGATCTGCCCAATACATCTTTTGCAGTGTTGCAACCTATCTCTTTCAATTGTTAGATTACCCAATCCTCTATTTCGTCGTTAAACTCATCCAAATAGATATCCTCTTCACCTGCATCAACAGTATCACGGAATACCTCAATATCGTAACCTGTTAATTTGATTGCAAGACGAATATTGTAACCATCTTTTCCAATAGCCAAAGCCATCTCTTCGGGACGTAGCAAGACTTCGGCTTTCATATTCTCCTCATCAACACGAATTGCCGAAGTTGATACTTTTGCAGGAGCTAAAGCACGTTGGATAAACAACATTGTATTTTTAGTATAGTTTATTACATCGATGTTCTCGTTGCATAACTCACGAACTATTCCATGAATACGTGAACCTTTTACTCCCACGCATGCTCCTACCGGGTCGATACGATCATCGTATGACTCAACAGCAATTTTTGCTCTAAATCCGGGGATACGTGCCACACGGTGAATTGTGATAAGTCCGTCGTGTATTTCAGGAACTTCCAATTCGAACAAACGTTTCAAGAACATCTCTGATGTGCGAGATACAATAATTTTTGGAGTGTTGTTTATATTATCTACACGAGCAACAACTGCACGTACTGTATCTCCTTTGTGGAAAAACTCATTGGGAATTTGCTCTTCACGAGGCATAATCAACTCGTTACCCTCATCATCAATAAGCAAAATCTCTTTTTTCCATATTTGATAAACCTCTCCCGACACAATATCTCCAACTTTATTTTTATAGATGTTGTAGATAGCATCTTTTTGAAGTTCAAGAATTTTTGAGGCAAGTGTTTGACGAAGGTTCAAAATTGTACGACGGTCGAAATCAGAGAACAATACCTCCTCTGCAACCTCCTCGCCAACTTCGTATGATTCGTCAATTTTTTTAGCATCCGAAAGAGATATTTGAAGATTTGAATCTGTAATCTCTCCATCAGCCACAACCTCACGGTTACGCCATATCTCGCAATCTCCTTTATCGGGGTTCACGATAACATCAAGGTTTTCGTCAGTACCATACATTTTTGCAAGTACGTTACGAAACGACTCTTCCAAAACACTTACAAGTGTTGTTCTGTCAATGTTCTTCAAAAGCTTAAACTCTGAGAACGTTTCAATCATTGTGTTTACAATCTCTTTCTTTGCCATTTTTATATCTTTTTTAATTATTATTTTTCTTACTCTTTGTTAACTTAATTAGAATGTGATTACGTTCTTAACGTATTTAACATCGGCGTATTTGTATGTCTCCTCCTCAACGACCTCTATTTTACGTTTAGAGCCCTCTGGTTTTACTTTTTTTGTAACCTCTACGGTAAATGCCTCATCATCTGCCGCTACAAGTGTTGCATAAAACTTTTGACCGGCTTTTGTCAATACCTCAACCTCTCCGCCAATACTTTTTTGATACTGACGAGGCAATACCAACGGAGATGTTAATCCTGCCGACCCCACCTCTAAAGAATAATCTTCCACCTCACGGTCGAAAGCGGACTCAATATCACGATGCAATTTTTCACAAAACTCAATATCAACTCTGTCATCGTCATCGATGGTTACAACTATGGTATTATCGGGAGAAACTGTTACTCCAACCAAAAAAGCAGAGCCGTCTCCAAGCAACTCAATAACCTTATTTTCAATCTCTTTTGCGTTTATCATATTGCTTAAAAGTTAAATATGGGATAAAAAGCGAGGGGGCTTGCTTGCCCCCTCCTCCTTGTATTATGGTTACAAAGATATATAAATATCTCGTAATTACAAAATTATATGCTAATATTTTACTCTATTACAAACTAATTTTTATAACTTTTACAACTTCGTTATTTAACTTTACGATTATCACGCCCTTTAATGTTGCAGGAAGAGGAATTTGGATAGAGGTATCCTCACCCCCTGCCTCTCTCCGGAAGAGAGGGGTGCCAAGAGAGTTATAAACCTCTACCGAGGTTATGCCTTCCTCTTTTTCAATATTAAGCACTCCGTTGGCAATATACGCTTTGGTTTTGTTATCTGAAATAATATTTTCCTCAATGCCTTGTAATACAGATTCGGGATTTACTCCCTCGCCATAGGTAAATGGTTGAATCTCGGTACCACTTGAAATGCCTCCTTCTGCTTGCTGTATTTTATACATCGTAGCTTTTATTGTTCCATTATCAGCGAGCATAAAGCCTTCTGCATCTGTGGTACTTCCACCTTCAAAATCCCAATAGCCCAAAAGTGATTTATCATTTAGTAATGGGTCTGTCATACTTGTTTGAATCTCTGTTTGAGATAATGCTTTATTATATAATTGAACTTTATCAATATATGCATTTAATGGTGAACGATATCTTGCAGGTCCCCCAATCATGATTATAAATTCTTTATACCAATTCATCAAAATATGCTCCGAAGTAAATTTCAAAATAGCCTCTCCATTTACGTAGAGTTTCATTTGTGGGTTATTGGTATAGTACCGCTGAAATGTAACAAAGAACCAGTTGCCCGAACTAAATTTAAAAGTTTTCTCTCTTGTAAAAGGCGTTGGAGAGGATGCGGTTTGCTCCATTACAGAGACCAATAGTTCATTATCTTTCCAAATTCCACCATGATCATCTACTCCATATTCTTGAATTGTTGAAAAAAGATATCCCCAATCACACAGCGGATAACCTCCTCCGTTGTTATAATTAGCATTAACATTCGGGTTTCTTATATTAATAAATTGCGTTCCCTGTGTATCGTGATTAAACTCTTTTATATTTACCCAAAACGAGAAGGTGAATGGTGTTTGATTATTAAAATTAAGTTGTTCAACAAGTATTCCAAAAGCATATTCTCCTAAATCTATTCCGCAAGGTTGATTTTCGTTTGCTTTAACTAATCTTGTCGATAATAACAACAACATTAGCAATAAAAATAATTTGTATGATTTCATGGGTACATTTTTTATTTTACTAT
>JAFYPQ010000044.1 GCA_017559955.1 Bacteroidales bacterium | reverse complement strand
ACAACTAACAACTAACAACTAACAATTTTAAGAGTTTGCTTTTAAAATCTCCACTTGTTGACGTACACTCTCTTCGTGAATGGCTTGCATTACTGTAAGCATAAATTCTCCTTTCATTTCTGCTGCCTCGGCTTGCTCTACACGTTTTTTCAAAATCTCATCGTAACGTGCTGCTTGCAATACTGTCATTTTATGCTCTTTTTTGAATTTTCCTATCTCTCGTGATACTCTCATTCGTTTTGCAAGAAGATCAATCAACTCGTTATCCAAAATATCAATTTGTTTACGCAAATCGCTTAAATCTTCGGTAGTTGTGTGTACATCTCGAATTACTAAATCATCTAATAACAAATCCAATGCTCCGGGTGTTATTTGTTGATTTTTATCGCTCCATGCGTAATCGGGAGAACAGTGCGTTTCGATGATTAGTCCGTCAAATCCCATATCCATTGCATGTTGAGATAGTGGTGCTACGAAGTCTCGTTTTCCACCAATATGACTTGGATCACAGAATATAGGCAAGTTTGGGAGGCGACGACGCAACTCAATGGGTATATGCCATTGTGGAGAGTTACGGTATACTTTTTCATCGTAGTTACTAAATCCTCGGTGTATTGCTCCAATTTTACGCAATCCTGCATTGTATATACGTTGAATACCTCCTATCCACAACTCTATATCCGGGTTTACAGGATTTTTGACAAGTACCGGGATATCTGCACCTTTCAAAGCATCTGCTATCTCCTGCATCGCAAATGGATTGGCTGTTGTTCTTGCTCCTATCCACAATAAATCAACTCCGTGTTTTAATGCTTCAAGTACATGGTATTGGTTTGCAACCTCGGTAGCCACATACATTCCTGTTTCGGCTTTCACTTTTTTCAACCACAATAAGCCTTCGCTTCCTACTCCCTCAAAACCTCCCGGTTTGGTGCGTGGTTTCCAAATTCCTGCACGGAATATTTTCACTCCACGTGAAGCTAAATCACGAGCCGTTTCCATTACTTGCTCTTCTGTCTCCGCACTACAAGGGCCTGCTATTACCATAGGACGCTTTGGTTCTAATCCCGGTAAAGTGATTTGTTCGAATTGCATTTCCATAATTGTATATATTTTACTTGTTTTACATTCTTGTTATAATATTGATTTTATTCTCTCTTTTGCCTCTTTTAGTTTCTCCTCTGTTGCACACAATGATATGCGTATGAAATTTTCTCCTTCACTACCAAATACCATTCCGGGTGTTATAAATACTCTTGCTTCGTATAAGATTTTATCTGCCAACTCTGCTCCATTTTTATACTTCTCGGGAACTTTTGCCCAAAGGAACATTCCTCGTTGTGCCGAATCAAATTTACATTCCAACATTGTTGCTATCTCTTCTGCCAACTCTCTGCGAGGACGATATATATTGTTTATCTCTTCATACCACTCCTCTCCTAACATCAATGCTTCAGAAGCCGCTAACTGCATTGAGCGAAATGTTCCTGAATCTATGTTGCTTTTTACTTTTAATATCCACGATACGAACTGTGCATTTGATGCCAACATTCCTACTCGCCAACCAGGCATGTTATGAGATTTACTCATTGAGTTCAACTCTATACATATATCCTTAGCTCCCTCTACTGATAGTATACTCAACGGATTGTTGTTTAGAATGAAACTGTATGGGTTATCATTTACGATTATTATTCCGTGTTTTTTACCAAACGCCACCAATTTTTCAAACAACTCTTTTGTTGCCACTCTGCCTGTTGGCATATTGGGGTAATTTACCCACATCAGTTTTACGTTTGAGAGATCGTTTTTCTCTATCTCCTCAAAATCGGGCAACCAATCATTCTCCTCTTTAAGATTGTAAGTTATTATGTTAGCCTCTGCCAATCTACTTACCGAACTATAAGTGGGATAACCTGGATTTGGAACCAATACTCCGTCACCCGGATTCAGGAATGCCAGTGAGATGTGTAGTATTCCCTCTTTTGAACCTATCAATGGTTGTATCTCGGTTTTGACATCTAATTCAACTCCAAACCATTTTGAGTACCAAGAAGAGAATGATTCTCTTAATTTGGCTATTCCTACGTATGGTTGATATCCGTGAGCATCGCTTTGTGCTGCATCATTACACAAAGCATCTATTACCTCTTTATGTGGTGGACGATCGGGACTTCCTATCCCCAAACTGATTACATTCAACCCCCTTGCATTCATCTCCGCTACTTCTTTCAGTTTTTTTGAGAAGTAGTACTCGCTCACTGTGGCTACTCTATTTGCCGGTTTTATATCTTTCATAGTTGTTATAAATAAAAAAGTCCCACTCTTACGAACGGGACTTTGTATTTTTCTTAAATGCTATCTGTTTAAAATCTTACATACACAAACTCCCGCTCTTACTTGGTGAAAAAGTAAAAGTAATAATAAAAGAAGTATGCAAATGTAGATTGTAAATTTTTCATTGCTTTGAATACGTTTATTGCGTTTCAGATGTTGCAAAGGTAGAGATATTTTTTTTTCTTCCAAATATTTTGTTCATTTTTTTTTAAAATTTTTTCTGATATTATTCAAACCTATATGTATTGGTTTTCATTTTATCCTGTTGCTCTTTCAAATCGAGACGTAGTTGTTGAATATAATCAGATAGGTATGCTATTTGCGGGTCATATACACTTTTTCTCCTTGAATGAAGAGCAAATGATATACGAGCCCACATAAGAGATTTATCATAATTATGCTTCATCTCTTCATACATAGCCATATTTGCCGCAGTTTTTGCCTGTATCTTTTTTGAGCGTTTATTTTCATAGAGATACTCCCAAATACATGAAGCCTCATCATATTTTGCCTCTCTCCAATATTTATCGGCTTTACGCATCATTCTATTCCCTAACACAAAGTAGAGACGTGCATAGTTTTCAGTTTGCGGTATATATTGCAACGATGCCACTTTCGATATATTTGATACAATATTTTCTATACATTCGTTACTTGAAGGCAACGATGCTATGGCCTCTTGCTTGGTATATCCTGCTCCACTAAAAACGAGAGTATCGATACAAGTATATGACACAACTGAGTCCACTCCTTGCGGAGATACTGTAATATTCAATTCGATAGGTACAAACATATCAACAAAATGCCAATCATCATCAACAGTTCCCATACGATAATGTGGATTTATTGACACTTTGTTTAAGGATATTATATTATTCTCTTCTCCGCTATACTCATTTATATCTGATTTATTTAGAGATTGAGATGTGGGTGTTGGTATGATATATTCTTTTACGTCGTTATATAATTTTGAGGAGTGCAAATCAATTGACATCTGAGTAAATATATATTGTGCGATAGTGTCTTGCACCTTCAATATGGTTTGATTATCGTTTACCGATATGTGATTTACATTATATAACAATACCACGGAGGCTGTATCGGACAAAGAGATATTAGGTACTCTCTTTATACTATATTCCACCACTTTCATCGACGAACAACTCATCAACATTAAAAATGATAATATTACCAAACATATATTTCCTTTCTTCATATTCTCTACTCCTACATAATTTGTTTTATATTACGCAAAAATAGTGAATATTTTCTTTTATCAAATATTCTTTATTGTAAATTCTGCCTCTTATTGTTTTTTAATAATAGGAATTCGACATTGGTGTTATCACTCCGTTAGGTATATACCCGGGACCCCACTCATTCCAAGGCGTAAGAACAACATGCAGATTTATATCGCCGTATGTATGCAAGTCAAGAATCGGATTTTGACGACAATTTAAATATGATAATGAAGGACATAACGAAACATCAAGAGTTGTTATTGAGTTATTGCTACAATCGAGATGTTGCAACAGAGTTCTGCCATGCAAATCCAAATCGTCAATATTATTGTATGAACAATCAATAAATGAGAGATACTCGCACTCTTCTATACTTATTTGTTGCAAATCATTATACGAACAATCAAGGTGTGTAAGCAATGGGGAGTTATTTATCGCAAAATATTTCATATTGTTATTACTACAATAGAGCGTTGTGAGTTTTGTTAAATCGGTTGGTGTGAAACGAACTATATTATTGTTGTCGATATTTAAATTTGTGAGTAATGGTATATTACTTAAATCAATATCAGAGAGGTTATTATATCCACAATAGAGATTCATCAGAGAATCGCATCCCGAAACCTCAATACTCTCCAATTTACACCCTTGTATATTCAGAGTATTTAATGTTTTTGAAGAGGATGCATCAAATGTGGTAAAATTATTGTCGCCACAATTTAAAAAAGATATTAACGGCAGTTGCAATAAATCAATCTGCGTTAAATTGTTTTTATAACACAACAACTTTTTTAACGAAATACACCCACCTAAATCTAGTATTTCAATATGGTTGTTTGAAACGTTTAATGTTTTTAAATTCTCACAGCCATAAAAGTTTACATTGGTTAACTTATTTCTTGAAACATCGACACTTTGTAAGGCTTTCATATTAGATAAATCTAAATTTCCCGAAAGAGAGTAACCTCGCCACATAATTGATTTTACATGTCCGTTACTCCACTCCACCCCATTCCAAGAAATCGGGTTATTCAAATCTTTTATTCCAATTGCCTGAGCATTGGTTTTGTTTGTGTGCGAAGGAAGTTGCAAAAATATTTTTAACTGTTTTACTTCGGTTTTAGAGAGTTGTTGTGCATTTAAAATTGTTACAACAAATGCAACAATGGATAATAGTAAAAATCTTTTCATAAGAGATAAAAAAAGTAGTATATGCGTAAAACATATACTACTTATAAAAAGTTTTCGAAAATATCGAATACTCTATTTTATGAGTTCTATTGTCTGTGGAGTTATATTAATTAGTTTTGCTTTGTATAACGAGCCTATTGCTTTTTTATAACTCTTCTTACTACATCCAAATATCTCTGCTATCTCCTCGGCAGATGATTTATCTGACAATGGTATTATTCCGCCCGATGCTTTTAATTTTTCGAATATCTCTTTTGCAAGAGCATCCATAGCTTCCACATCATATCCTGTTTTTTGAAGTGTTATATCCAATTTTTCATCACTGCGGATATGTTTTACATAACCCTTTATTCTATCTCCTTTTTGTATAGGTACAAATATTTCGTTATCGTATATCATTCCGCTATGGCGACTGTTTACTATTACCTTCCAACCTAAGTCGGTTTTTTGAGTAACAAGCAAATCAACCTCTTGATTATACTCATACTCAACAGGTGTGTTATCTAAAAACTTATTAAGTTTTGCCGATGCCACCAATCGACGACTCTCTACGTCGGCATAGATATATACTATATATTTATAACCCTGTTTCATTTCGCTTCGTTGCTCACGAAACGGAACTAATAAATCTTTTGGTAATCCCCAATTCAAAAATGCTCCAACTCGGTTTACTGATGCCACCTCTAAATATGCGAACTCTCCTGCTTGGGCATATGGACGAAGAGTTGTTGCTATTATTCTGTCTTCTGAATCGAGATAAAGAAACACCTCTATTTCATCACCTAACTTTACTCCTCGGGGTATATATTTTGTAGGAAGCAGTATCTCTCCATAATCTTCACCACCATCAAGGTACATTCCAAAGTCTAACTCCTTTACTATTTTAAGGGTACTATATTTGCCTAATTGTATCATCTCAGTTTTATTGTAAATTTTGCCACTTTTTTAGTGGTTGATGTTATTTTGTATTTATCACTTTGACGCTCTCCCACCAACCACAATATATCTTCTGCTGCAACCAACAACCATATTTGTTCTTTTTGCAAAAGTGAAAATTTATGAGTGGTAAAATAGTCACTTAATTTTTGTGTTCCTTTCATCCCAAAGGGTAGAAATCTATCGCCCATTCGCCAATGACGCACCATTAAATTGTTGGGTAGTTTATCGGCATCAAAATATGCACAATTCTTATTTCGGGTAAATGGTGGTAAATCATCTATGGATAGATATTCTATTTGCAACATCTCCTCGGCAGGATAGGAGATGAGATAGTTGTCCTCTTTACCTAATGGTGCAACAATAAGTCGGTCTCTATCCTTAATTATTCGGTGCGATAGAGAAAAAAATCTTTTACCCGACTCTTCGTTAAACGATGAGATAATATCGTTTAACTGCGATGTTACAAAACCATAGTTTTTTAATATTTCGTAAAGGATTGTACGGACAGAGGTCTGTTGCAAAAGCTGTTGCAAATTGATGTATGTAACTTCGTTACGAACATCCGCAATTTCAGATATTATCTTATTTATGGAGTTACGATATATTAACTCTGTTTCTCTCAAATGAACGACTGTTGTCTCAATTGCTTCACAAACCGATGGATTTATCTCTTTCATCATAGGCAATATACGATTGCGTATCTTATTTCGCACATATATTGTTTCATGATTAGTGCTATCGGTTACATAACTCAATCCTTGTATTCGGATATACTCCTCAACATCTTCTCTCGATAGAGAAAGAATTGGACGAATTACAGTTCCGTTAAGCGGTGCAATACCTGTGAGCCCCGAAATTCCTGTTCCTCGGATTAGATTTATCAAAACAGTCTCAACAGAATCGTCTCGATGATGAGCAACAGCCAAATATCGGCAACCAAGGGCTATGCGTTGAGTTTCGAACCACTCATATCGTAACTCTCGGCAAGCCATCTCTATTGAGATTTTTTTTTCTGCGGCGTATTTATGTGTATCGAATTTAACCTCAATAAACGGTATTCCCATTTGTGAAGCTATCTGCTTTGCAAAATTTCGATCTCTGTCAGATTCTTCTCCACGTAGAGCAAAATGACAATGAGCCGCAAACAAACAATATCCCAACTCTTTAAGAATAGAGAGTAGTGCAACAGAATCAGCTCCTCCGCTCAAACCAACCAATATTTTTTCGTTGGGTGTTAAAGGTATATTTTTAGCGATATACTCTTTTACCTGAGTTATTATTTGTGATGATGTTGCCATTTATTGATATTTATTCTTAAAACTAATGCGAAAATAATATTTTTAAGGTTGATGTGGAAATATTTATGATAGTTTAATTATAAAAAATCGCTTTAAATTATTATTTTTGCATCGTTTTAAACAAATTTACTCTGTAATGATAACAAAAATAGAGAATCTTAAAAAGGAAATTGAGGCGTTAACAGCTTCAAACGCAGAAGAGGTAGAGGCTTTACGCATTAAATATTTGAGCAAAAAAGGAGAGGTTACTTCGTTGTTTAACGATTTCAGAACTGTTCCTGCAGAACAAAAACGTGAAGTGGGTAAACTTCTTAACGAACTTAAAGAATTTGCCACAGAAAAGATTAATACTCTTAAAGAGGAGGTTTTGAGTAACGTTAAAGAGGATGATACTATTGACCTTACTCGTTCGGCTTATGTTTTAAAGAGAGGTACTCGCCACCCATTATCAATTGTTAAAAACGAAATTTGCGACATATTTGGCAAACTTGGTTTTTCAATTGCCGAAGGGCCTGAGGTTGAAGACGATTGGCACGTATTCTCTTCGTTGAACTTTGCCGAAGACCACCCTGCTCGTGATATGCAAGACACTTTCTTTATTACTCGTAACCCCGATGTACTATTACGTACGCACACTTCATCGGTACAAAGTCGTGTAATGGAGAAGACTCAACCACCTATTCGTATAATCTGTCCCGGACGTGTATATAGAAATGAGGCTATCTCGGCTCGTGCACACTGTTTCTTCCATCAGGTTGAAGCTTTGTATGTTGACAAAAATGTTACTTTTGCCGACCTCAAACAGGCTCTATTGTTCTTTGCAAAAGAGATGTTCGGACCCGAAACAAAAATACGTTTAAGACCTTCATACTTCCCATTCACTGAGCCTTCGGCTGAGATGGATATATCTTGTAATCTTTGTGGAGGTAAAGGATGTTCATTCTGTAAACATACAGGTTGGGTTGAAATTCTTGGTTGCGGTATGGTTGACCCCAACGTTTTGGAAGCTTGTGGTATTGACAGCAAAGAGTACACAGGTTATGCTTTGGGTATGGGTGTTGAGCGTATCACAAACCTTAAATACCAAGTTAAAGACTTGCGTATGTTCTCTGAAAACGACAAACGTTTCTTAGAGGAGTTTGAGGCTGCTCTATAACCAATGAAAATTCAAGAGAGATACAATAATATTATTGATTGGTTTAAGGCCAATATGCCCATAGCTGAAACGGAGTTAAATTATGAGACTCCGTTTCAGTTGCTTATTGCTGTTATTCTTTCAGCTCAATGCACCGACAAAAGGGTAAATATGATTACCCCTTCCCTATTTGAGGCATACCCTACCCCTGACGTTTTGGCTGCCGCCACTCCCGAGGCTGTATTTGAACTTATTCGCAGTGTATCGTATCCAAACAATAAAGCAAAACACTTGGTTGGCATGGCAAAAAAACTTTTAAATGACTTCAACGGAGTGGTTCCTGCCGACATTGACCAACTACAAACACTTCCCGGAGTGGGTAGAAAAACTGCAAATGTAATTGCTGCAGTTGTATTCAATAAAGAGGCTATGCCTGTTGATACTCACGTTTTCAGAGTTTCAAATAGGATTGGTCTTACAAACAATTCAAAAACTCCTCTGCAAACCGAAAAGACTCTGGTTAAATATATTCCGGGAGAGTTACTTCCTATTGCACACCATTGGCTAATTCTTCACGGACGATACGTTTGTAAGGCTCGCAAACCAGATTGTTTGAATTGTGGAATTAGAGAGTGGTGCAAAAGTTATAACAAAGAGTATTCGTCAAAACATATATAGTATGAAAAACATTTTAAGAACTACATTTTTAGTTGTTATAATAAGCTGCTTTATTGCTTGTGGAAATGCTTCGGACAACAAAAACAACGACATAATCCTTGAGCCTAAAGAATATATGGAGACTTTGAATGCTGACACATCTGCATTTCTATTGGATGTTCGCCGAGCAAGTGAATATGCAGAAGGTCATATTCCCGGAGCTACACTTCTTGACGTTACTAACGAGCCAGAATTCTTAAAAGGTATAGAGAATTTGGACAAAGATAAAACTATTTACATATATTGCCGAAGCGGACGCAGAAGCCGTATTGCTGCAAAGCACCTAATTGATAACGGATTTAATGTTGTTGACCTGAAAGGTGGCTATAACGCTTGGGAAGCAACGTATAACAACTAAAAAACTCTTAAAACAATTCTGTTACAGTAGCCCCAACATAATCAATCAATTGTTGGGGATTTATTTTTAATTGCAATCCTCTAACTCCTGCACTTACATATATATAAGGGAAATCAGTTGCTGTCGAATGAAAGAATGTTGGATATGTTTTTTTCATTCCTATCGGACAACATCCGCCACGAATATATCCGGTAAGAGGCAATAATTCTTTCATTGCTATCATATCGGCACTTTTATTACCCGACACCTTTGCCGCATACTTTAAATTTACCTCACAATTTCCCGGAATTACGCAGACAAATAAGCCATTGCGATCTCCTCGCAATACAAGTGTTTTAAATACCTGATTTATATTTTCGTTAAGTTGGTCGGCAATATGCTGAGCTCCCAAGTCACTCTCATCAACAACATATGGTATAAGTTCGTATGGTATCTTTGCCGCATCCAATAGACGTGCAACGTTTGTCTTATTTATCTTTTGAGGTTTCATAGCACTCTACATTTTCAGATGCGAAGGTAATAATAAGTTGGTAATTATACAATTTGAATAATCAAACAGTAATTATATATTAAAGATTGTTAAAATACGGGGGTAGTGATTTTTTTCTTGTTTATAATAAAACAATTAGATAACTTGCGAAAAATTTAACCTCAAAAACAAGAGAAGTTATGAAACTTAAAAGAGCAATGGTGCTAATAGTAATATTAGCTTTATCTCCTTCATTAGTTAGAGCTAATATCGAACAACCTCGTGGAATAGAATTAGGAGGAAACGCTTTTGGTATACCTGTAGATCAAAGAACTTTTGACAGTAAAAAATCTTATACTATTTCATTCTGGGCAAATATAAAAGAACATAATGACAATACAGAAGGAATTCAATTGGTAAATATTAGAGATGTAACTGATGAGTGGCCAATGAATAGTTGGGGTTGGATGTGGGCTAATATATATTCTTCTGGAGATATAGCATACACACTCAGAAATGGAGCAAATACTCCTCCCATATCGCAAATAGTAAATGATTCATTTGTATTTGAAACAAACAAATGGTACTATTATACTTTTGTATTTGAATACTCAACCTCTAATATGAAGATTTATTTATATATAGATGGAAAACACTCATATACTCTTACTTCTCAAATAATAACATATGTTGAAGATGATAAAATAATTATGATAGGAGGTCAAAGTTTTGCATCTGCTCCACTAAACGCATACATTGACAAAGTACAACTTTACAACAAAGCGTTATCACACGCCGAAATTCAAACAACAATGACAGCTCCCTTATTAAACGATAAATCGCTTAAAGGGTATTGGGATTTTGAAGAGGGATGTACCACTAATTCGGAAGGCTTTATGCCTGGTGATAATGGAACAATAAAAGCTGCAATGTATAATGGAAATTTTGTGGAAACAGAAATTATACCATTTACATTTGGCGAGGGAATCAAAACCGAAGAAGATATAGAACTTCCTGATGTATTTCCTACGGAGAATGCTGAATGGGTTATAAGATTTGAAAGTAATAGAGCAAACGATTATCTATGTGGTATTGAAGAGATAGGTGATACAACAAAGTTTTATTATTGCCTTGAAAATACATATACAATTAAATACTTTTTAAAAGGTGATACTATAATTGATGGAAAAACATATTCGAAATTGTATGACGAATCAGATAATTATATTGCAGGGACAAGAGTAGATGGTGAGAAAGTTTATCTTAAACCAGAATGTTATATCTACACCTGCGACGTATGTAATAATTATAATGAATATTACGATGAAGAACGAGTTACATTATACGACACCGAATACCTATTATATGATTTTGAAACAGGAAATAGTTGTTTCCCATGGATATATGGATGTTGTAATCATATAGACATAATGGAAATGTGTAATAGGAATATGGTATATAAACTTTCAAGAGGAATAGGCTCAACAGAACGTGGTTTGTGGTTTGATTATACAGCATTATTAATGGGTCCGCAAACTTTACCTACCTTAGAGTCATTTACATATAAAGGAAAAAGATTCTTTTATAACCCAAATTACAAAGAAGTTATAATTATTACACCAGATGGAATTAAGGATGAAAATAATTCGTCTGATATTAATATAAGAGTTAATAACTATTCTCTTATAATAGAAAATTTAGATAATAACAAACCTCATAAATTAAGTTTATACAATATACAAGGGAAAATGGTAAAAGAGATGAAATTATTAGACAATACATCCCAAATTCCACTAGGAGATTTCCCTCAAAGCGGTGTTTATATCTACCATATTTTAGGAGAAAAAGTAAATCAATCAGGTAAAATTATAGTAAAATAATTTTAACATGAAATATAGACAAAAGCGGAAGGAAAAATTTCTTTCTGCTTTTTGTCTATAGGCACCCCTAGCTATTGCTTATTATTTATATATTCACTATCTTTGTAAAGATAAACTATATAGGAATTGAAGAGTATTTTACATTTCTAATTCCTAATTTATAATTCCTAATTAATAACAAGATAGTCTGATGATTAAAGTT
>JAFYPQ010000001.1 GCA_017559955.1 Bacteroidales bacterium | reverse complement strand
ACATGAGCAGCATCGTCTGTTAATTCAAGGGTAGTTTTATTATCTACTGTGCCATAGTATGAATCGGTACAGTATTTGGTCATTATATCGTATGAACCATTACAATATTTGTATGTACTCCAATCATAGTAATCTTTTGGCTCGGTTTCGCCCCAGGCAAAGTAATCGCCATAATCCTCAGGAGAATTGGCTCCTACGTTACAAGTTGCCCATTTTATACCACTGGGCAGACCAAGGTCAACGTATTCGTGTCCATTTTCAGTATTGCTTGTCCATGAAGCAAAGGTTAGTAATAACAAAAGCATACTTAGGATGCTTAAATAATTTTTTAACTGTTTCATAATGTTTTTATTTTATGGTTTAATGTTTTTATTGGGCTTATTTGTCTAATTTGTATTTATTGGTGTAAGTCGGACGCAACATGTTGCGTCCCTACTTTTTTACAAAGTAAAGTTAATTTTTTCAAACAAACAACAGCCCTTAATTGGGGGGGGGTAAATTACTGATTTATAATGATTTAGTAGTTACTTTTTTTAATAAGAGAGATAGGATAAGTATGATGACTATGATAATTAGGAGAGGTGTTATGCAGGTTCAACGAGCGAATGCTCATTAACAAACAAAGTTGTGAACGAGTAAGAGGGAAGTTATGCTTAGCATAACTCTTCTGAATGTAGGCAAGTTAGAGATATAAACATCTCTCAACTAACAACTAACAACTGATAGCTGACAACTAAAAACTATTTAATCTCCTCCTCTCTCGCCGCATTGCGATACTGCTCGGGTTGCGGATATAGGGTGAGTAGATACTCCTCGGCTTTTAATATCGCTACCGAGAGTTTCTCTTGTTGAGAAGGTGTTGCCTCGGCATACTCTCGTCGCAATCTTTTAAGTATTTCGCATTGTGTTGCTATCTCCCTCTCTACACTCTCTGAGAGTTTATATAGCTCCAAAGCTTTGGGATTTTTAAATTGTGTATATTGTGTGTATTTTATTCCCGGTATTATTATAAACTCGAAATCAGCTTCTGTTTTTTCCTCGACAGGTGCTGTTGCTGTATATACCCTATTTAATAAGGCTTTATAATTTTCAGCCTCACCCTCTCTCCAAGTTTGAGTAATGGAGTTGATTTGGGCGTATGGTATTATTGAATCGGGTGTCAGGTGAGAATATATCTCTTTAACCTCATTTGGTATATATGTATATACTACCACGCTATCGGGGTGCTGGTTGCGATCTGTGGCAAACCATCCTACGTTGTGATACTCATCTATGACCATCATATAATCGTTTGATGTTGAGTTGAATGGCATTCCCAAATTACTTGGTGAGAGATATTCATCGCTATTTAGGTTTTTGCGTGTTACAAATATGTCGTACCCTCCAATAGACAAAGAGTCGTTATCGGTGGCAAAGTAGAGTGTAAGCCCATCGCTTAACAGATATGGGTATGCTATGTTTCCCTCTACTCCGGGGAGTACATCAACAGGAATATTGTCGCTCCAATTACCGTCGTTCATACGATTACGCATATTTATCGTGTAAACGCTATCGGTAGGAGTCGAGAATATAACTTTGTCGTCTCGTTGATTTTTATATAGTGTTCCGTTCTCATTCTCTGTTTTAAACATATCGGCAAAGTATGATAACGAACCACACTCGTGCGATAGTTTATATGCGTCTAAAAATCTGTTGCGAGCCACTATTATAGAGTCGATTATCTGCACCTGTTCGGTTCGGCGTAACATCGATTCTGCTCGTGAAGCCCTATCGTATAGATATTCGCCTTTTGCCACATCTCCTTTGTTCTTCTCCAAAGCCTCAATGTATTGGTCGAAAAACCCTTTTGCTTCGGTAAAGCGATAGGTGTCAAATGCTATTTTCCCTAAATAGAGGTACGAATCTTGTATCTTCTTTTTTGCCGCCTTTTGCAAATATGGCTCTGCTTTATCGGCTTCGCCTGTTTCGTAAAGGCATACTCCATACCATTGGTTTAGCTGTGCATCATTTGGGCGACTCTTAAGATGCTTACGAAATACCTCTTTTGTTTTTTCGTATTCTCCCTCTTTATACATAGCTTTTGCCTCTTCGAGTGTTTGAGCCGAGAGGGGCAATATTAAAACTATAAATAGCAGTGTTATGATTATATGTTTTATGTTTTTCATACGTTGCTTAATTTGCTGTATATATTTTTAGAAATCTGTTTCGTTCCTCTTCATTTTCAAACGCTTCAACCGATACCATAAGTAATCCGTTGTCGGAGGTGGAGAGTATATAGTATCCTCTGTTGTAACCTTTGTATGTTATCTCGTTTTTTTTGAACTCCCGCTCCTCTCCAATTGTTGGCACTACGGTTAATTTATCTTCTTCAAATATTAAATATTTGTCGGCAAACGGACTTATTTTTATTTGCGTAAGTGCTGAAAAGTAGAGGTGAAATATTACAAATGGTACTGTTCCAAAGAGTATTATTATTGACGCATATATATACTCCGCTTTTATTATTGGCAATGCTATAAGCACCATAGATATTGCCAACGCCACGTAACGATAGCGTTTAAGTTGCAGATGCAATATGATATTCACAAATTGCATCGGTCGCATTGAGTATATTTTTGTTTTTATCGTCATAATATATATGCATATATTAGAACACAAATTTAGATAAAAGTTTACTAATTCAATAATAAAATGGTAATTTTGCACTTCGAAAAATACGAAATCTGTTACAATGCCCGAGGAGAATAATTCACTACTAAAAAAATGCGACAAGTTGGTGCGTAAGTGCATTAAGGATTATGATCTTATTGCTGATGGTGATAAGGTTCTAATCGGTCTTTCGGGCGGTAAAGATTCGTTGGCTCTTACCCAACTGCTTGCCCTGAGGGCTAAAATTCACGCACCCAAATTTAGTATTACCGCCCTGCATATTAGAAATGAGGGTATGGGATATGCATCTGATACCGAATATTTAAAAGAGTTTTGCAACGGTTTGGGTATAGAGTTTGCAGTAATTGACATATCGATAGACTTAACTAAAGACAAACGTAAATCGCCCTGCTTTTTGTGTTCGTGGTATAGGCGTAAGGCTCTGTTTGAGTATGCTAAAAAGAATGGTTTCAAGCGTATTGCCTTGGGACACCATAAGGACGATATTATTGCCACTCTTATTATGAATATGGCTTTTCAGGGTTCGTTCTCTTCGATGCCTCCTCTTATGCAGATGTCGAAATTTGATGTATCTATTATTCGCCCTTTGGCTTTGATTGAGGAGCGTGATATTAAAGAACTATCTGCTAACGAAGGCTATGTTGTTCAGAAGAAGAGTTGCCCATACGAAAAGAGCAGTTTCAGAAGCGATGCCGAAAAAGTTATTGCCGACCTCGAAAAACTCAATCCTAATGTTAAGAGCAGTATCTGGAAAAGTATGGAAAATATTATGCCCGATTACCTGCCTAAAAAAAAGTGTTAGTTGTCAACTACGTTGCCCATACGGGGTAGTTGTTTGTTGTTAGTTTATTCCCTAATTAAAAAAGCATTTCTAATTTCTAATTCATAATTTAAAATTAACATATGTATTTATCAGCATTTTACACAGTAGTTTTATTAGTCATATCAAATGTGTTTATGACTCTTGCATGGTACGGACACCTTAAGTTGCAAGATATGAAGATTTCGACCGGATGGCCTATTTGGGTTGTAATACTATTTTCGTGGGGTATTGCCTTGGCTGAGTATTCGTTTCAAATTCCAGCAAACAGAATAGGCTTCATCGGAAATGGCGGACCTTTTACCCTTATGCAGCTAAAAGTTATTCAAGAGGTTATTACCCTTGTTGTATTTACCATCTTTGCCTCAGTTTGTTTTAAAGGAGAGGCTCTGCATTGGAATCACCTTGCCGCTTTTATCTGTTTGGTTATGGCTGTTTACTTTGTATTTATGAAGTAGTTGTCTGATATCAGCTATCAGTTGTTAGTTGTTAGAGTAAATAAGAAAGAGTTGCATTACTATAATGCAACTCTTTCTTATTTTATGTTTAATCTCAATTGCTAACAACTGAGAACTAAAAACTATCAACTTATTTTATTACTTCGTATTTTTTAAACACCTTCTCTATCTTGTCAAATGCATAGTCTAATTGCTCTTTTGTATGTGTAGCCATTAGAGAGAAACGTATCAGTGTGTCTTGACTTGGTACTGCAGGCGATACAACAGGATTAACAAATAGTCCCTCATCAAACAATTCACGTGTTATCATAAATGTTTTATTGTTGTCTCGAATATACAAAGGTATGATTGGTGTTGATGTATTTCCTATCTCGCAACCCATATTACGGAAACCGTCTAATGCGTAATTTGTTATCTCCCATAGGTTATCGATACGCTCAGGCTCGCTCAACATAATGTCAAGTGCTGCATTTGCCGCTGCTGTTGATGCAGGTGTAATACTTGCACTGAATATATATGAACGTGAATTATGACGCAAGTAGTTTGCTGTTACAGCATCAGTTGCAATGAAACCTCCTAATGATGCAAATGATTTTGAGAATGTTCCCATTATCAAATCTACATCTTTTGTTACGCCGAAATGATCGCATGTTCCTCGTCCGTTACGTCCAAATACTCCAATTCCGTGTGCTTCGTCAACGTATGTAGCTGCATTGTATTTCTCTGCAAGTTTTACTATTTCAGGCAAGTTTGCTACGTCGCCCTCCATTGAGAATACTCCGTCGGTTACAATCAATTTTACTTTGTCTTCAGGTAATGATTTTAACACTTTCTCCAAAGACTCCATATCGTTGTGTTTGTATTTTAATTGTGTTGAGAATGCCAAACGACGTCCTTCAATGATTGATGCGTGGTCTAACTCATCCCATATAATATAGTCAGCACGTCCTGTTAAACATGAAACAACTCCAAGGTTTACTTGAAATCCTGTTGAATAGATTATTGCCTCCTCTTTTCCTACAAACTCCGCTAAACGTTGCTCTAATTGTGTATGAATATCCAATGTTCCGTTTAAGAAACGTGAACCGGCACAACCTGTTCCATATTTTTTTGTAGCTTCGACTGCCGCCTCTATAATCTTGGGGTGGTTTGTTAAGCCCAAATAACTATTTGACCCAAACATCAAAACTTTTTTACCATTTATGATAACCTCTGTATCTTGGTCGCTCTCTATTGCTCTAAAATAGGGATAAACTCCTAAAGCTTTTGCTTTTTGAGGTGCATCATATTTTGCTAATTTTTGTTGCAACAACTTCATAACTAATGTTTTATGTGTTTATATTTGTTGTTGGGGGATACTCACCCTCAGACCCAACAAAGTTAATATAAATTTTTTTTATATAAAAATGTTATTTATAAGTTGTTTTGAATTTTATTAAACAAGTTTGAGTTGAGGAGAGATGAGTGTTTTATTAGAAACTATATGTCGCACTTATTGTAAAGTTTCTTCCCGGTGCACTTATTCCGCTACTGTATGGACGATAGCGTTTGTCGGCTATATTATCAAGCGTTGCATTTAGGGCCAAGCCCTTATATAAATTATATGATACTCTGAGGTTTATTGTTATCCACCCCGGCGAATAGACATTTCCGTTTGCATCGAGTGCATAAAACTCTTTTTTTTGTTTCTCCTCCTCAGGCATATTTTCCGCACTGCACTCGGCTTGATATGCCGAATAAGCCTCTACCGTTATTTTATCGTATTTAAAACCTAATGCCACCCGCCCAAACAGCGGTGCTGCGTGTCGAGAGGGCGATTTTTCTCCATTGTCCAACTCCTCGCTACCTCGCTGATAGTTTATGCGTCCGTTAAAATAGAACCACTTTGCAAACTTTGCTTCTACTCCTGCCTGAATACCCCATACATTTGCCTCGGCTGCATTTTGCAACATCTGCACTTGGCATATTTCTCCTTGATAGTTAATCGTTTCTTCTCCGTTAAATGTTGAATTTCGGCGTACTATGGCATTGTTCAGATGTGTATAGTAACCCGATAGGTCAAGAGATAAATATGTTCCAAACTTTTTTGCCAAACCTATCTCTATGTTATCGGCATATTCGGGTTTTAGCATCGGATTGGGAACGGTTACATATCCATCGGCACTATCAAATAGTTTTCCCATATCGTCAACATTAGGTGCACGAAATCCCCTTGCATAGTTTAATCGCATCAGCCACCCTTTGTTTGGTCGCCAATTTAGTCCTATGTTTGCACTTAGGCTGCCTGCATCTGATTTTTGTATCGGAGAAAAAGGCACGTCATATCCCGCTGTCGAGAAATCGGAATTTATAATGTAATGGTTATATCTGAGTCCTGCTGCAAGATTTAAGGTTTTAACGGCTTGCCACTCTGCTTGCAGATATACTCCTGCACTATACCATTTGGCAGAGGGGTACCGTGATGCTATGAGTGATGTTTCGTTTGTTACGACATCGAGAGCTTCTCCTGTTGAGGTTACATTGTTTTGAACATATTCTGCTCCGTAAAATAGAGAGAGATTAGAGATTATATCTTTTCGCAAATCAATGGTAGCACTAATTGCATCCACTCGCTCGCTTTGTGTTTCACGATTGGGTTTATTCAAATCACGAGAGATACGACTCTCTTCAAATATTTGAAATGCTCCGTTTATCTTCAAAGAGTCATACATTATGTTTGAACAAGAATTCTCAATAATAAGTTGGTTCATCATCCACTTTTGCGGACCATAGTTCCATTCGGCATATCTGGGAAGATTGTTCTTCATTCGTTGATGACGATCGTAACGGGCATACTCCGATGTTTCGCTATAATGAAAGGCATACTCCAAATTCCAATTATCTGCAGGTGTATATCTTAACTTCTGCATTATATTAAACTGTTCGTATCCCGATGGGGTTTGTATGCGTTCGTTTGTATTGGTTTTTACTATATCGTTTACACCCTCTCCGACTACATAGTTTGGCTGTACTATATATTGCTGAATATAATCTTCGGGACCGTGGATTCCTTGTTTTAGGTCGCCAAATTTCGAGTATGAGAAACTTGTTAAAAATCCCCATTTTTTAAATCCCGCCCCTAAGTGTGCATGACCTGTAAACTCACTCGATGCTGTTGCTGTTCGTAATGTTGCCGAGCCATATATTAATGGCTTATCGCCATTCGATATTCGTGTTTTTATGCTATTAAACACCATTACTCCTCCTATTGCATCGCTTCCATAACTGACAGCTCCGGGTCCAAACAAAATTTCTGTTGTCTCCACTGCAAACGGGTCGAGCGATATTACATTCTGTATATTTCCTGCTCGAAATATGGCTGTATTCATCCTTACTCCATCGACAGAGTATAGTAATCGGTTTGTGGCAAATCCTCTTATCATCGGGCTTCCCCCACCATATTGACTCTTTTGCATAAAGACCTCTCCTGAAAAGTTTAACAAATCGGCAGCTGTTTGAGGATTGTAACTATTCATCTCCTCAAATCCGAGTGTCGTTACTTTTACGGGTTCTAAATCGATACTCTGATTCCAACGACTTACAGTAACGACAACCTCGTCCAAATCAACTTGAGTGCTATCGTTTGCACTCAACGTTGAAAAGGGCAAGATGATTATTGCCAAAAGTATATGCTTTATATATTTAATCCTCATATTTATAGGGTTATGTACTATTCTTTTACAACCAGTTTCCCAGTGTATTTGTATCCCTTGTCATCAACTGCAATGTATAGATATACTCCAGCAGACATTCCTTGAGTGGAAATGTTTATTGTTGATGTGCCCTTTTGGTTTGAAACCATTTTTCCGTTTGTTGAGTATAGTCTTATTTCAACTCCTCCAATATTGTGAAGTTCAAATACAAAGTCTTGCCCAGACTCAATGGTATTGCCTGATATTAGTCTTAAACTGCGAGTATCTATATATCCCTCCTCTACTCCTGTATCTTCGGGTACAGGTTTTGATCCTTTAATCATAGATTTTATGGTTTTTGAATCTGTTCCTGCAGGGGTTGTAACAGTTAGGGTTATATCATAAGTTTGGTCTTTTGCTATTCGCATTATAGGGTTACGCTCGGTTTTTGAACTTATAGATAATGGTTCCGGGTGTATATCCCATTTCCACTCGGCATTCTCTTGATTTACTATACTATAACTCTCAAGTTGTATCTCTGTGGGATAGGTTGATGTTGTATTATCTCCTGAACCAACATTCAATAATAGTGGTTGTGCTATAGGTTTAAACTCTTTATCTACTAAATCTCTTTCCCAAATACCATTGTTTGTTGCCAAACGCACAACACCCTCTTTATAAAA
The DNA here is from genome assembly GCA_017559955.1 of Bacteroidales bacterium. Classification (GTDB taxonomy): domain Bacteria; phylum Bacteroidota; class Bacteroidia; order Bacteroidales; family G3-4614; genus Caccoplasma_A. Next base: position 88,862 of record JAFYPQ010000001.1, on the reverse strand, counting down.
TGGCAACAATCTGTTAAGCACCATTACTTTTGGTAATCCATCATGTAAATCAATCCAACCATTTGTCGTATCGTCTCGGTATAGAAGTCTTCCACGAGGAGTTGTATATCTCTCGTTCAAATATCCCATAGTAAAGGCAACTGCATATACAGCATTCTTCTCGTTTCCAGTTAAGAAGAATCGCCCCACAGTATGTGGAGTTATTGTGTTATCCCACGATGCAATGGTTAATCCATCATCATACTTCTCCCACGATTCTCCATTGTTTTTTGTTACCCACATTCCTCCTGGATTGTTATCGCTCACCCAAATCTCATTTTCATTTGTAGGATGTATAGCAATCTTATAGTTTATAGTATTGGTCATATTATCTGGTATGTCATACTCTGTAAATGTCTCTCCCATATTTGTTGAGTAGTAAATTCTACCGTATGTTCCAACAACAATCTTATTGGGATTTGAGCGAGAAACTGCTACTGATGATATTGGGTTATTAAATTTGTAAACCTCTGAGAACGATAATCCATCGTCTGTTGTACGCCACAACACTTTATACTCTTCATCCCAGAAACTTGTACTCTTTACAACATAAAAACTTTGAGCATAACGTGGATCAAATTCAAATCCAATTCCATGTTGAGTTGACTCCTTAGGATATATCCAGAAATTATAGAGAGTCTCAAACTCATCGTTCATATCATCAGGAAGTATCACTGCTCCACTACCATCGGTATAGAAAACCTTACGAGGATTAGACAAGAAAATATAACCTGTAGGACGCTCTGAACCACGCATATATATTGCCGCTCCATTATACTGGTCAATTTGCGACATATTTCCGTTATGATTTCTACCACCAACCATAACATCCTCATTCCAACCTTGATCAAATCCCCACAACTCCGAAGCATATATTCCTTTAAAACGACCTTCTGCATGCCACTCAAAAAAGTCGTTGCTATATATTATTCCTCCATCTGTTGACAACCAAGTATCGCCAGAACCATTGGTTTGAATACATTGTTGGTCGCAGTGTAGGTCAAAGTTTGCCTTATTATAGTTTCCATAATAACCACCAACATTCTCTATGGTTTGTCCTCCATCGGTTGAGCGGTACAACTGAATAATTCCAAACAATACAGTCTCAGGGTCGGTTGCTGATGCTACACATACCATATCGTAATAGCCTTGACCACCAAACTTATCAACGCTCTCCATTTGGTTAACAGGGTCATACTCTACAAACGATTCTCCCGCGTTGGTACTTTTAAAAATCAGTGGCGAACCACTTAAATAGAGTTCTTCATACTGAGTATAACTATCAATTCTGCACGCCCAAATATAAACGTAGTCTGCACCTGTTGGTGCTTCGCTCAATCCAATACGCGCACTTATCAGAGGTCTATCTGTAACTGAAAGTTTCTCCCAGCTCTCTCCTGCGTCTATACTTTTATAGAAAGCAACGGTGTTATTTTGTTTTACTGCAGCATAACACACATTGGGGTTTTGAAGAGAAAATCTAACATCAAACACCATTCCGTTAAGCATAATATACCAATTCTCTCCCCCATCGGTTGAGCGATATAGATTTGTACGTGTTCCTGCCAGAATAACTTTATCGTTGTTTGGTTTAAATTGTGCTGCATTTGTACGGCTATAGTTATATGGGTCAGGAGTTATATCTTTCCAAACGGTTCCTCCGTCTGTTGTTAACCAAAATGCTCCTCCTGCCCCAACAATAACTTTATTCGGGTTTGTATGGCTGATATCTACTGCTGTTACTTCGCCCGATAACCACTCGCCTCCGTTACATGGAGTCCAATTCATACCTTTATCTACTGACTTAAATATCAAGCCTGTCTCTGAACCACAGTATAGGATATCTGGATTTGAACGGGACGCTGCCAATCGTTGAATATTAGTTTGCCCCGGCGATACTTTTTTAGTGTATATATCGTATGTTATAAAGGGTGATATCACCTTCCATTTATCGTCTGACTCACTCTCGTTGGTATTTGCTTTTAGGATATTGTTTTTTGAGACTATGCGATTCATATCGCTAACCTCCTTACGATATTGCTCAACCTTTGGCAAACGTATTATACCGTCCTTATCAACAAAGTTTATATAGGCATCTTGAAAGCGACGGAAATGATTTACCACCTGTTTTTTCTGTGGTGTCTTTTTTTGTGCATCTGGATTATTTCGCAGATATGTATCAAAACTATCAAGCATGGCATAATAGTTAAGGTTTTGAGGCTTAGCCAACTTTGCCATCCATGCAGGCGAACCAGCCGGAAGATAATCCAACATATATGGAGTATAGTATTTCTCCATATCATTGGTGGTTTGAGCAGAGATACTCAAACTAAAAAATAGGGCACCTATTCCTGCTAAAAGTTTACTTATTTTCATCTTTTATCTGATTATAAATTTACCAAAGAATTTTTGTGCTGGGGTTTTGATTGAATAGATATAAATTCCGCTACTCAAATTTGGCAGAAGAACTTCAACCTTTTCGTCTTGAGATGATACACATTGAGTGTGCATCAACTGACCTTTTGTGTTGTGAATAGTAATAACTCCGTCAGTATTTAATCCTGAAGTGATAAACACCAAACTTTCTGAAGAGTTAATTACATTGCTCTTCACTCCTACCTCTCCAAGTAATTCGCTATTCTCAATAGACTCAGGGCCATCAATAACAATCATATCCTCCATTGTGCGAGAACTTGTTCCTGCAGGAGTTGTTACGGTTAGAGTAACATCATATCGTCCAGGTTTTCCGAAAACAACTTGCGGATTACGTGCTGTTGCATCACTCACAGATTGTGGTTGTGGAGAGAAATTCCATTGCCAAGAGGTATTCTCATCTTGACGAACTATACTATAACTATCAAAATATACCACTTTGCTGGGAGTCATAGTTAAATCTCCACTACCCAAATTCAACGCCATAGGTTGTGCTACAGGACGGAATGTTTGATGATAAAGAGGAGCTTCCCATAAGCCCTGATCGGTTGCCATTCGTAACACCGCCTCTTTATAAAAAGGAACAACTTTCGATATTCTGGCTCCGGGTGGCAATCCATGAGAGTAATCGACAAAGTCGTCCATTGTGTTATCTTTAAACCAAACATTTGCTCCTTCGTATGATGTTGCATAACAGCTGTTATACTCATCTCCAACAAGTATTATTTGGTGTATCTTCTTATCAGAAAGAGAACCTAAATCAAACTCTTGCCACGACTCTCCACCATTAAAACTCTCAACAACTTTTCCCTCATAATTACAGCATATTGCAATAACGTGGTCAGCATCATTGGGATCAACAACAACTTTTGTATAGTACATATATACATTCAATTCGGGGAATGGCCATGCCTCCATCTCATTGAAGGTCAAACCTCCATCATCTGAACGCCAAAAATGGTAGTTTCCAATTACATATACTCTATCGGGATTGGTACGAGCAAACTCATAATCATAAAAGTCCTCTCCGTCACTATCAAATACCTTTTGGAACGAAGCTCCTTCATCGTACGACATATATCCCTCCGTAACATTTGTCATATCTTGAATAAATACTTTCTGAGCATATCGAGGGTCGGTAGCAATCTTTCCGTTTATACGGAGTGACTCATACGGTTTCAAATCAGAGAACCATGTTTTGTAGTCATCCACAACAATTCCTCCCATCTCTGAAGATAGAACTCTTGTTCCTGCATCGGTAAAATATACTTTCCAAGGATTACTCAACATTACATATCCTGTTGCTATCTCAACTCCCCCTACATGCAACGAGTTACCCTCTCCATAACTCTTTGCATGCACAACGTCTCCGTTATGCCAACGACCTGCCGCCATTACATCTTCGTTCCAACCCACTCCTAATCCTTGATAGTCCGAAGCATATATTCCTCTATACTTATCCTCTCCTTTAGTCTCAAAGAAGTCTGCAGAGTATTTAATTCCTCCATCATTACAAATCCAAGTATCTCCATCTGGATGAATTGCAATATCTTGAATATCGCAGTGCATCCAATCAGAGCGTTGGTATCCTCCAATTGCTCCGTCACGATAGTCAGTTACGCCTTCATTTGTAGAGCGATAAAGAGAAGTCAACCCAAATAGAACCATTTTGGGATCACTTGGAGATGCACCAATCATCATATCAAAATATCCTTGCCCACCAGCAGTATCCATAATTGGAGAGAATGTTCCCCAACCGCCATACTTAGTTTTATCCTCCCAGTTTAATCCACCATCTTTTGAGATAAGAATTGCAGGTTCGCCTTTACCACCAAATGGACCACTATCATAACCGTACGAACTTGATGTTACAAGAGCATAAACATAATCCTCACCACCTTCAGCCTCGCTTACTGCCAAACGTCCGCAAACAGTAAAACTTACTGGCAAAGAAGACATTGTCCAAGAGTAACCACCATCGGTTGAGTAGTAGAAATAGGTCCACACACCATAATAGTCTCTCTTAATTAGGTATATTCTTTTAGGATTACCTGGTTGTAATTCATGGTCAAAACATATTCCCATTATTGTGCAGAAGAAACTCTCTCCGCCATCTTCAGAGATATAAAAACCACTTCCATTCTTATTGTCTTTATCTCCTGTTGCAATGGTTATATTTTTTCGGTCTTCAGGATTTATCCTGATTGAGTTTACGCGGTTAGTTATACCTTCGCATCTCTTCCATGTATCTCCACCGTCAGTTGATTTCCACAACCAAGGGCCTCCTCCTACATATACAACATTGTTATCAACAGGGTCGATTGCTATACTAAAAATAGAACCTCCAAAATTGTGCAAGGGCGCACATGGATACCAATTCTCTCCGTGGTCAGTAGTTTTAAAGACAACACCCTTCTCAGTTCCACAATATAGAACATTCTTATCGCTAAGGCTCACAGCAATACGAAATACACATACCTGTGAGTCCTTCTCACGCACCTCTCCGTTACTTTGTGTATATGTTTTGTTTGGACCAATGTTTCTCCATATTTGAGTTATATCCTCCGACTTTAATGCTCTTTTTTGTTTTGCAACCGAAGTATTCATCTCATCAATCTGCTTGGCATACTCCTCCATTGTGGGCAATAGAATTGTTCCATCTGCTTGAGCATACTTTTTATAGGCACTCATCCAACGACGATAAAAATTTACGATTTGTTTATTTTCAACTATTCTCACCCTTACGTCCACATCGCTTGCCGTCCACTCAGCGTAAAGGCGTTGCATCTCATTAAAATTTACTCCCGACGGGTTCTTTTCAATAGCTTTCATCCATTCGGGAGCTCCTTGCGGTAGAGGTTCGGGCATATACGGATCGTGAAATTTTTCGATTGAATATACTCCTAAAATTGGATACAATATTATAAATAGTATTAGTAATATTTTTTTCATATTTATAAGCAGTATTAATAATATTTTCCGCAAATTAAATCATTTTATTCCTTTTTTTGAGGAGGTTGGGTAATTAATAATTGTTAATTCACTAATGGTTTTGCATTAATTAAGAAAGGACGATGTAATCATAACAAATATTTACTTTTTTGGCAACCGAATAAAGTCTTATAAACTAATCCATTACAATCACGCCAAAAAGCAAATTACACATTATATGAAATTTAGTGCACAAGAAGATTGTTGTTATAATTTTTTTTTACGAAATTTGCACATTATATAGCCTTATTTATATGGGCATATAAATTGTTTAGATATTATCACAACAAGAAGAATCATAAATAATTATGGAATTTTCAGTTGAACAAATAGCATCGTTCTTGAACGGAGAGGTTATTGGTAACGGTTCGATTAAAGTGAGTAATCTGTCAAAAATAGATGATGGCAAACCGGGAACATTATCGTTTCTTGCCAATAGTAAATATACACATTTTATATATGAGACAGAGGCGAGTGCCGTTCTTGTAAGACGAGACTTTGTTCCCGAACAAGAGGTTAAAACCACTCTAATTAAAGTTGATGACCCATACGCTTGTCTTGCCCTTTTGTTGAATATGGTCGATCAAGCTACACGCCCGCAAAAAAACGGAATTGAAGAGAACTCGTTTATTGCAAAAAATGCAAACTTAGGAGAGGATATTTACGTCGGTGCTTTTACATACATATCAAATAATGCTTCAATTGGCAATAACTGCAAGATTTTTCCTCAATGCTATATAGGAGACAATGTTAAAATTGGCTCGAATTGCATAATTTATCCAGGTGTAAAAATTTACCACAATTGCGTAATCGGAAACAATGTCATAATTCACGCTGGGACAGTTATTGGCAGCGACGGATTTGGATTTGCTCCCCAAAACGGAGAATACGTTAAGATTGCACAAATTGGCAATGTTGTTGTTGAAGACAACGTTGAGATTGGTGCAAATACAACTATAGATAGAGCAACAATGGGTTCGACCATTATTAAACGTGGAGCTAAGTTAGACAACCTTATTCAGGTCGCTCATAATGTTGAAATCGGAGAAAGTACGGTTATGGCAGCCCAAGTGGGTGTTGCAGGTTCGACAAAGGTTGGCAAACATTGTATGATTGGCGGACAAGTTGGTTTTGCCGGACATATAACAATTGGAGACAATGTCAATATAGGTGCTCAATCAGGAATTCCTAATAATGTCGATTCAAAATCAAACCTTTTAGGTTATCCCGCTATCCCCGCCAAAGAGTTTGCAAGACAAGTTGTTATGATGAAGCGTTTGCCTGAAATCAATAATTCGATACGAGAATTGCAAAAAGAGATTGCAAACCTTAAATCTCAACTTGCAGAGAAAGATATAAAATAAAATATATTAATAAACAACATCCTAAATTTAAACAAGACCACATATCTCTGACATAAAGATATATGCTTTGAAATATTTTTTTTACAAAACATTTTTTTTGTATAAAATATTTGAGTTTATTTGCATTTAGGTTTGTATGCAAAATATTTAACTATGAAACAAAAAAGTTTAAAGGAGAGTTTTTCACTTAGTGGCAAGGGATTACACACAGGCATTGATATTACTGTTACATTTAACCCTGCCCCCGAAAACTTTGGTTACAAAATAAAACGTATTGATTTACCCGAGCAACCTATTATTGACGTGGTTGCCGAAGCCGTATGCCAAACTCAACGAGGAACAGTCATTAAAAAAGGAGAAGCTACTGTAAGTACTATTGAACATGGTATGGCTGCATTATACGCATACGGAATAACAAACTGTTTGATTGAGGTTAATGCTCCTGAATTTCCCATTCTTGACGGAAGTGCAATTAAATATGTAGAAGAGATTGAAAGAGTAGGCATTGCCGAGCTTGACGCAGAACAAGATTTTTATGTGGTAAAAAATAAAATGGAGGTTAAAGATGAAGAGAGTGGTGCTTCATTAATAATTCTTCCTGATGAAAAATTCAGCATAAATACTCTTATAAGTTTCGCCTCACCCGTTTTAAACAACCAATTTGCCATTCTTGAAGATATGGCAAATTTCAAAGATGATATTGCCGCAAGCAGAACATTTGTTTTCGTAAGAGAAATTGAACCTCTTTTAAAAGCAGGACTTATTAAAGGAGGAGACCTTGATAATGCGATAGTTATATACGACCAAGAGATGCCACAAGAGGAGTTGGACAGATTGTCAGACTTAATGGGTACTCAAAAGAAAAATTCATTAGAACTTGGATACATAAATAACAAACCTTTGGTTTTTGACAACGAGCCTGCAAGACATAAACTTCTTGATCTTATTGGCGACCTTGCATTAATTGGAAAGCCCATAAAAGGTAGAGTTATAGCTACCCGTTCGGGACACGGCATCAACAATAAACTTGCAAAAGCCATACGCAAAGATATGAAAAAGCAAGAGTTACAAGCTCCCGATTACAATCCAAACAAAGCTCCTTTAATGGACGTTAATCGTATCAAAGAGTTATTACCACACCGCTACCCTATGCTGTTGGTTGATAAGATTATAGATATGAACAAAAAAGCGATTGTGGGTATCAAAAACTTTACTGCCAACGAACCATTCTTCCAAGGGCACTTCCCTCAAGAGCCTGTTGTACCCGGTGTATTATTGGTTGAGGCTATGGCTCAAACAGGAGGTCTGTTGGTATTAAACTCGGTTGAAGACCCAGAGGCTTACTCAACTTACTTTTTAACTATCAATAATGTAAAATTCAGACAAAAAGTTGTACCCGGAGATACTGCCATATTCCACGTATCTTTTATGACAGAGTTGCGTAGAGGTTGTGCTCAAATGAAAGGTTATGTTTTTGTAGGAGATAAAATTGCAACGGAAGCTGAATTCCTTGCTCAAATTGTAAAAAATAAATAATTATTAGATATGCAACAATCATTTGCTTTAATACACCCCGATGCTAAAATTGGCAAAGATGTTATTATTGGACCTTTTGTTACCATTGAGGAAGATGTTATAATTGGAGAAGGAACCAGAATTGATGCGAATGCATGCATTTTAAAAGGTTCTCGCATTGGAAAAAATTGTCATATATGTTCGGGTGCGGTTATTGCTGGCGAACCCCAAGACCTTAAATTTAATGGAGAATATAGCACTGCTGAGATAGGCGACAACACAACCATAAGAGAGTTTGTTACCATTAACAGAGGTACAGCTTCAAGAGGAAAAACCGTTGTTGGAAACAACTGTCTTATTATGGCATACTCTCACATTGCTCACGATTGTATATTAAAGAATAATATTATAGTTGCCAATGCTACTCAAATTGCAGGAGAGGTTGAGATTGATAACTTTGCAACAATAGGTGGCGGAACCCTTATGCACCAATTCTCAAAAATAGGTGCACACGTAATGATTCAAGGAGGCTCTCACATAAATAAAGATATTCCGCCATATGCCGTTGTAGGAAGAATACCTACCGTATTTGCAGGTATAAACTTGATTGGATTGAGACGTAGAGGTTTTAGTGCCGAACAAATAGAAAATATTCAAAACATATATCGTATTATATATTATTCGGACCTAAATAATACAGATGCGTTGAGTAAAATTATGACAGATATACCCGATTCAGAAGAAAAATCAACAATTATTGATTTTATAAAATCCTCTGACAGAGGTATTGTAAAAGGCAAATAATTTTTTGAAATATTTTTATCCATATAGATATTGTCTATTTAAGAGGTATTACATAACTTTGTCTTAAAATTGAGACTTAATTAAGAGATTAAATATAAATTTTATGATATACAAGTTTTTATTGCTTTCAGACGAGGTTGAGACCTTTTCAAGAGAAATATGCATTGACTCTGAAGCTACTTTTTTGGAGTTGAACGATGCTATTTTGGAATCGGTAAATTACACCAAAGACCAACTTACTTCATTCTTTATGTGTGAAGACAATTGGGAGAAGAAAGAAGAAATCACTTTAATAGAAATGGATTCTTCTTCAGATGAAGATGTTTGGCTAATGGAAGATACTCGATTGAGTGAATTGATTGAAGATGAACACCAACGTATGCTGTTTGTTTTTGATATGATGGCTGATCGTTCGTTCTTTATGGAGTTGAGAGAAATTGAGTTGGGTAAAAATTTGTTAGACCCTCTATGCACTAAAGTTAAAGGTAAAGCTCCAAAACAAGTTATGTCATTAGAAGAGTTGGATAAAAAAATGGCGACAACTTCTTCAATAGATATTGATGAGGACGACTTTGGTATTGAGAACGGATATAATCCTGATGAGTTAGACACTGACGGTTTTAGTGATATGGACTTCAGCGAAGATAACGGAGGATACTAAAATAAAGGCATACAAACAAAAATACAAGAGACTGTATCAAAATAAAATTTTGGCACAGTCTCTCTTGTTTTTACAGCTTAGATTATTTTTACATATAATAGTTGTTTAATATAAAAATAAATGTTTATCTTTAACAAAACTTTTAAACAAGCAATTTATAACTCTAAAATATAAACAATTATGTTAGAAAAAACTCTTGTAATTTTAAAGCCTTGTACTATTCAAAGAAGTTTGATTGGTGAAGTTATAACTCGTTTTGAGCGTAAGGGCTTAAGATTGTGTGGTATGAAAATGACACAACTTACCGATGAGATTTTAAGTGAACACTACTCTCACTTAAGTAGCAAACCTTTTTTCCAAAGAGTTAAAGACTCAATGATGACTTGCCCGGTTATTGTTTGTTGCTTTGAAGGGGTGGATGCAATTGAAGCAGTAAGAACCATTACAGGTCCCACCACCGGACGCAAAGCACCAGCAGGAACAATAAGAGGTGATTTTAGTATGAGTTTCCAAGAGAATATTGTTCACGCTTCTGACTCTCCAGAAACAGCTGAAGCCGAATTAAAAAGATTCTTCAAACCTGAGGAGATTTTTGATTACAAGTTAGCCACTTTTGATTTCTTATATGCCAACGACGAGTTCTAAAATATTATATAACAAAACAAACGAGATCGCAATCTCGTTTGTTTTGTTATTAAAAAAATCATTTAAATATCGATACAATTTTAACAATTAAAAAACTATTGATATATTTGCATAGCTGAAATAGCAACTCGTTTTTTGTGGGAAGTCTTATAAAATATATTATCCCCCTTATAACTCTTGTAATAGCATTTATTACAGAAGTTGATAATCCGAATTCAAAGACTTCGGACAATCAATTTTACAATATAGAAATAGAGGCTGCAACATACTCATCGAGCTCCTCTAATATTGAGTCGGAACTCTGTCTCCCTTCTCAAACGCTATCATATGTTGCGTTTAGGCAAAACACCGTAAAAAGAGTAAATAATACTCATAGAAATAACTATAACATAACCGAGTATGAAAACTCTTATAACATCGGTTTTAAAAGTTATACTCTCAATAAATCACTAATATCTCACATTCCATTTACCAAATCTAACCATCGACTTATTAGCTTTGGTAAACTTGTCATTTAGTTTTTTCTAAAAAATATAACTATTTATGCAGCATCTTCACAACAAAAGCTATGAAGATGCCGCAAAAGTTGTCGTAAAGACAATTTACTTGTATATATTTTTTAATACACTTGCATAGAAGAAAATATGCAACTAAAACTTAATGATAAAAATGGAAAAAAAATTCATAAAAACAACTTCCATTACAGATATAATAATATCCATTTCTCTAATTATCTGTGGAAGTGCTCTTGCCTTTATCTTTTACCAAAAAGGCATTGATTTTGTAGGATACACCTTAATCATTTTAGGTATCATTCTTGTTTTCACCTTAAAGAGTTCTTATAAAGATTTAGAGACAGGTGAGAGATATTTTAAAAAAGAGTTCTCTTTTCAAAAGAAAATGAAGTCTTCAATATTGTCCGCAATCGCATCATCCCCAAACTCTATTAACACAAAAGAGGAAGGTAATGGTCTGAAACTAATAATCTATTATAGTAAATCATACGAAAAAGCATACATCCAACTTTTCGAATATGTTCCTTTTCAATTTCACCCATGTTCTAAGATGTATGAATATGATATAAATAACATTAAAACTTTAATTAAATAATAATTTATATATAAACAATTTTGTAAAAGATTATGGGAATACTTCAAATTTTTACACTATTAGGAGCATTGGGAATGTTCCTTTATGGTATGAATTTAATGAGTTCGGGATTACAAAAAGCTTCGGGCAACAAACTTAGAGGATTTCTTTCGGCTATGACATCGAACCCTTTTAAAGGGGTATTGACCGGACTTGGAATTACTTCTATTATCCAATCTTCATCGGCAACAACTGTAATGGTTGTAAGTTTTGTTAATGCTGGACTTCTAACTCTTTACCAAGCAATAGGTGTTATTATGGGTGCCAATATTGGTACTACTGTTACCGCATGGCTTGTATCATGGTTAGGATTTAAAGCCGACATTTCTATTCTTGCTGTGCCATTAATGCTCCTTGGGTTTTTATTCTCAAATTCCAAGAAAAATCAGAGACAGAACATTGGTGAGTTAATAGTTGGCTTCTGTCTTCTATTCCTCGGACTTTCATTTATGAAAGAGTCGGTTCCCGACTTAAATTCAACACCAGAGGTATTGGAGTTCGTAAAAACATGGTCGAGTTATGGTTTTACATCTGTTTTGATATTTCTTGCTTTCGGTACAGTTCTTACCCTTGTTCTGCAATCATCATCGGCGACAATGGCTATTACTCTTATCATGCTAAGTATGGGATGGATTCCGTTTAATATGGCTTGTGCAATGGTATTGGGAGAGAATATAGGAACAACAATAACTGCAAACATTGCAGCATCAATAGGAAATACTCAAGCAAAAAGAGCCGCAATGTCGCATACCATTTTCAACCTATTCGGTGTTGTATGGGCATTAATATTTTTCACTCCATTCCTTGCTCTTGTAGGTAAAATTATTGAACTTTTTGGTTTGCCAAATCCCGCAGCAGAAGGTTTCGTCGTTACTCCAAAAGATGCCGCAACAAGCGTTGCTGCTCTTTATGGACTATCAATGCTACACACTCTGTTTAACTCTATCAATACTATTATATTGGTTTGGTTCATAAAATATATCGAAAAGGCTGTTACTTGGATTATAAAGAGCCCTAAAAATCAAGAGACCGAAATTTTTAGGCTCAAATATATATCTGCTGGTCCTCTATCAACTCCCGAGTTGGCAACTGAACAGGCTTTTAACGAGATTATACATTTTGCCGAAATTTCAAGGAAAGGACTCGGTTACACTAAATTGATTATCGGAGAGAAAAACCCCGATAAATTTAAAGAGCTGAGTGAAAAATTGGTTAAGTACGAAGAAATTTCAGATAGAATAGAGCAAGAGATAGCAACATTCTTGAATGCTCTATCAGCAGGGGATATTAGTGAGACTACTTCTCAAAAAGTTAAGGCTATGTATAAAATAATCGGAGAATTAGAATCTCTTGGAGATTCAGGAGAGTCTATTAGCCGTATCCTTACCCGAAGAAACTCTCATAAAAAGGAGTTTGATGCTGAAACCATTCAAAATATCGAAGAGTTAGTTGATGCTGTAGATAATGCATACCAAATTATGTTAAACAATCTTGCCACCGTTCATAACGGAGAGAGCTTTGAAATATCTAATGTATATAAAGCAGAAGAGAAGATTAACTATCTCAGAAACAAGATTAGAGACAAAGAAATTGAAGATATTGAAAACAATAAGAAGAATTACCAAACAAGTGTTTATTACTTAGATATTGTAAATAATCTTGAAAGGATGGGAGACTTCTTAATAAATATCTCTCAAGACCTTCAAAGAGGATACAGCTCTAAAAATTAAGAAGTGCATCCATAATTGCAGTGTCCAATATTTTGTGTAAATAAAAATTCCAAGGTTAATAACACGACCTTGGAATTTTTTTGTCATATAAATTTAAGATGTCTATTATTATCCTTTCGCTTAACTCTACTCTGTAGTTCGCTCGACATTTTTTACACCTTTAACTGTTTTCAATTTCTTTATCAAAGAATTTAATGCAGGAACATGGCTAACCATAACTGTTATATGTCCCTGAAAGAGTCCATCGTTAGAGTCGATAGAGATGCTTCGCATCACCACCCCGCTCTCTTTTGATATTATCGATGTTATATTTGTTACAATTCCTATATCGTCGTTTCCTACAACTCGTAATACTACCACATATTGAGAGCCATGTTTTCCCGACCACTTTGCAGGAACAACTCTATATCCAAATCTGCCTCGTAAATCGACGGCATTAGGACAATCCATTCGGTGTATTTTTATTCCACCTTGCGAATTTACAAATCCAAATATCTCATCGCCATAAATCGGATTACAACATTTTGAGAGTTTATACTCTATATCTTTCAGAGAGCCATCAATTACCAATACATCTTCCTTCGTAATTTGCTGAACAGGAGTTTGCTGTATAAAATCTTCAGCTGAGCGTTGATGAATGTTTTCTTCATCATTTTCTCTACTGATTTGTACAAACTTATCGATTGTTGCATTAATATCTATTTTATCTTGTGCTACCGTCGAGAAAAATTTTGTTGCAGTTTTAAAACCTAATTTTTTTATCAATTGGGTAAGTGCTGCTTCATCGAGTTCGATTTTTCGGTTTTTCAAGCGACGAAAGAACATCTCCTTTCCATACTCTGCCTCACGATTTTCAGCCTCCTTTAAAGCCTGTCTGATTTTTTGCTTAGTTCGGGTTTGTGTTGCTATATTAAGCCAATCTTGCTTTGGCTTCTGCTGCGGCGATGTTAAAATTTCTATCGTGTCGCCACTTTTTATTTGGTATCTTAACGATTGATTTTTTTCATCAACCTTTGCCCCAACACACTTATTGCCTATATTGGTATGAACAAGATATGCAAAGTCTAATACAGTAGCCCCCTTGGTCAACTTATACAAATCGCCCTTGGGAGAAAATACAAATACCTCTTTATCGTAGTCGTCTTTGCTGAAATCTTTTACAAGTTCAAGAGCATCTTTATCATCGGACGACTCCAATATATCCCGCATACTATTTAACCAATCGTCCAAACCACTTTCACTCTTAACACCTTTATATCGCCAATGTGCCGCCAATCCATTTTCGGCTATTTCGTCCATACGTTTGGTTCGTATCTGCACCTCTACCCAACGATCTTCGGGGCCCCATACTGTTATGTGCAACGATTCGTATCCATTGCTTTTGGGTATTGTCAACCAATCTCTCATACGAGAAGGATTAGGTTTGTACATATCGGCTATTATAGAGAATATTCTCCAACAATCTGCCTTCTCTTTTTCAAGAGGGGTATCCAATATTATTCGAATTGCAAAAAGGTCGTATATATCTTCAAACTCTGCCTTTTGCTTCTTCATCTTGTTATATATCGAATAGATAGATTTTGTCCTTCCCTTCATTTCAAAAAGGAAACCCTCCTCAATCAATTTTTGACGTATAGGCGATATAAACGACTCGATATATTTTTGACGTTTCTCCTTGGTTTGTGTAAGTTTTGATGCTATGCTGTTAAAGACTTCTCGATTAGTATATTTTAGCGAAAGGTCTTCGAGCTCCGACTTTATCTTATACAACCCTAATCGGTGAGCCAACGGAGCATAGAGATATGATGCTTCGGATGCGATGCTTAAACGATATTCGTTATCGGGATGGTGATTTATCATTCGCATCAAACAGAGATTGTCGGCTATTAATATTATTATAACTCGGGCATCATTTGCAAACGACAAAAGAAGTTTCCTGAAATTATCGCTCTGAACAGTTGCGTGTTTTGTATATAAACTCTCGGTTTTTATCAAGTGCGATATAATATTTGCTACATCGCCTCCAAACTCTTTCTCGATAATTTCGATGGTTAAACTTTTATGAGCAACAACATTATACAACAATATTGAAAGCAGGGTTGAGCGATCTAAGCCCACCTCCTTTGAAAGTATTAATGCAGTATTAAAGTTTCGCAATAATATGCTATTACCATTACGGTCTCTTCCGTATTGATCGTTAGCCGTTGCCTCCGATATTATTTTACGCATTTTTTCAAACTCAAATTCATTTATAATTGCTCGTGTTTGACGACGCAACTCTAAATATGAACGTAAAAATTCTATCTTCTCTTCCGGAGTAAACATCAATTCATTGTTTTGCATAACAGTATCTCCATTAAATCACTTCAAATATAGTTTTTTTTATAATAAGATTACGATTTAAAATGTTATTAAATTAAAAAAACACTTTACATTGCCATAATAATATATTTATTGAAGATAATTATTGATAATGTTTAGAAATTTGTAAAAAATTTCTTTTATATTTGTAAGGAATATCTTTATTGTCAGTAAATTGATAAAACTATAAATATTATTTGATATGAAGTATTGTTTTTCACAAGAGGATCTTACTCAAATTCAAGCCAAAGGTATGACCGTTGAGGCTGTTGAGGAGCAATTAGAGTGTTTTAAAAAAGGGTTTCCATACTTAAAACTCGAAAATAGTGCATCGCTTGGCAATGGTATTATGCAATTAAAAGAGTCTGCAGAGTCATATGCCGAGAAGTGGGATAAACTTATTGAAGCTGGCGTTAAGAGTGTGAAATTTGTTCCTGCATCGGGTGCCGCAAGTAGAATGTTCAAAGACCTATTCGGATTTCTTGATGCTGAATACAATACCCCTGAAACCGCTTTCGAGAAGAACTTTTTTGAGCATATAAAATCGTTTGCCTTTTACAATGCTCTTAACGAACTTTGCCAAAAGAACGAAGGTGCCGACATTGACGCTCTTATGGCAGAAGGCAAATATAAAGCAGTTGTTGAAAATCTTCTTGCTGAAAAAGGTTTAAATTATGGTTGGTTACCCAAAGGTCTTATTCTTTTCCATAGCTACCCAGAGGCTTCTCGAGCAGCAATGGAAGAGCATCTTGTCGAGGGTGCAATGTATGCAAAAAACGGTGATACAACAGTAAATATTCACTTTACCGTTTCGCACGACCATTTACCTTTCTTTAAAGAACTTACAGCAAAAGTTACCCCCTCTTATGAAAAAGAGTTTGGTGTAAAATATAATATTTCGTTCTCAGAACAAAAACCCGAAACTGACACTATTGCTGCCGACGGAGAGAACCAACCTTTTAAAGATAAAGGCTCGCTATTGTTCCGTCCCGGAGGGCATGGTTCTTTGATTGAGAATCTTAACGAAATCGATGCTGATGTTATCTTCATCAAAAACATCGATAACGTTGTTCCCGATTCGTTTAAAGCCGATACAATTTTATACAAAAAAGTATTGGCAGGAGTTTTAGCTGAGGCAAGAGAAAAGATTTTCAAATACGGAAAGCTTCTTGAAAGCGGAAACTACACTATTGAAGATTTAAGAGAGATAATTCAATTCGTTCAAAAAGATTTATGCACACGCAATCCCGAAATGAAAAATTTGGAGGATAGCGACCTTGCTATGTATCTGCTAAAAAAACTAAACAGACCTATACGTGTTTGCGGTATGGTTAAAAATATAGGCGAACCAGGAGGTGGTCCATTCTTGGCTTATAACGAAGATGGAACTTTCTCTCCTCAAATTTTAGAGAGCAGTCAAATTAATATGGCTCACGCCGAATCGAAAGCTGCATTTGAAGGAGGCTCGCACTTTAATCCTGTTGATCTCGTATGCTCGGTTAGAGATTGGAATGGTAACCACTACAACCTTCCCGATTTTATTGATAAAAACACCGGATTTATTTCGGAAAAATCGAAGAGCGGAAAAGTTCTTAAAGCTTTAGAGCGTCCGGGATTATGGAACGGAGCAATGTCTGATTGGAATACTATCTTTATTGAGGTTCCCATATCAACATTCAACCCCGTAAAAACTGTTAATGATCTTCTTCGAGAAACTCACAAATAAAAAAGATTTCACGATAAAAAGAGATTAATGAAAAATATATTTTTCGTACTTGTTTTTGTAGCCTCTCTGTTGTTTGTCGCTTGCGACAACAACGAAGAGGCTCGCAACCTATATTTCAAGGCTGTTGAGTTATATAACGAGGGAAACTACTCTCAAGTTAAAGCTACAACAGATAGTATTAAAATTGTTGACAATACTGCTTTTGACGAGATTAGGGCCGGACTACAGCTATCTCGTAAAGCAGAACTTGCCATTAACGAAAACACTATGCTGTATGCCGATTCGATGCTTAAAATTCTTCAAAAAGAGACAGAACAGAAACTTAAAGATTTTGACCTGATTAAAAACGAAGAGTATCAAACATCGGGCAACTTGGTGTATAAACACGATCCAAACCGAGATAGTCAAACCAAATCGTGTTTGAGAGTTTATGTTACAGAAGATGGAGAGTTTGTTTTATTAAGTGTTCATTCGGGAAGTAGTGCTATTGAGCATGAGAGTTTTAAACTTTCCCTTAATAATGGTTCGTTTATTTTATCTGACGCAATCCCTTACGACGGGGCTAACAACTACAGATACAAAATTAATGGGATGAATGTTGAAACCATTACCCATAAAGAGCCAAAAACTTTAGCAATAGCTCAATTTGTTATTGATGCAAAAGGTGCTCCCATTAAAGTAAGCTACGACGGCAAAAAGCCCTACTCTTTCACCTTAGAAAAGAGTACACGAAAAGCTATCATCGAGAGCTACGAACTTGCCGAGATAATAAAGCAGACTAAAAAATATCAACGCAACGAAGCTATTGCTTCTCAAACAATTGCTATTCTAAAAAAACAGATAGAGGAGCACAAAGGGGATAGTATTTGAGTTGTTAGTTGTCGGCTACGCCACCCCTTTGGGGTAGTTGTTAGTTTTTAGATTAATTTCATATTAAAAGAAAAAAATCTCTCAAAAAAATATTACTTGTGCAATGTTTTGGCATATATAAGATGCTAAATTTGCAACAGAAACGAGAGAGAAAAATAATATATAGTAACAAATAAAATATTCAGTATATGGAAAACGGAGAGAAAAAAGTAAAAGTTACCGTATCGGACGATAAACTTAAAGCTCTAAGAGCTGCCATGGATAAAATAGAGAAGAGCTATGGTAAAGGTTCTATAATGAAACTTGGCGACGATATGGTTGAAGAGGTTGCTGTTATTTCGACAGGTTCGATTGCTTTGAATGCAGCACTTGGCGTTGGAGGCTATCCTCGAGGTAGAGTTATTGAGATTTACGGACCTGAATCATCCGGTAAAACCACTTTGGCCATACACGCTATAGCAGAGGCTCAAAAGAATGGTGGTATTGCTGCAATAATTGATGCCGAACACGCTTTCGACCGCTTTTATGCCGAAAAACTTGGTGTTGATGTTGAGAACCTTTGGATTTCGCAACCCGACAGCGGTGAGCAAGCATTGGAGATTGCCGACCAACTAATCAGATCGTCAGCAGTAGATATTGTTGTTATTGACTCTGTTGCTGCTCTAACTCCAAAAGCCGAACTGGAGGGAGATATGGGCGACAACCGTGTAGGTTTGCAAGCTCGATTAATGAGCCAGGCCTTACGTAAACTCACATCTACCATAAGCAAAACAAATACAACTTGTATTTTCATTAACCAATTACGTGAGAAGATTGGTGTTATGTTTGGAAACCCAGAAACAACAACCGGTGGTAACGCATTGAAATTCTACTCATCTGTTCGTTTGGATATTCGCCGAGTATCTCAAATTAAAGATGGCGAAGAGGTTATCGGGAACCAAACTCGAGTTAAGATTGTTAAAAACAAAGTTGCTCCCCCATTCCGCAAAGCAGAGTTTGATATTATGTTTGGCGAGGGTATCTCAAAATCGGGAGAAATTATTGACCTTGGTGTTGAGTACGGAATTATTAAAAAGAGTGGTTCGTGGTTTGCTTACGGCGACACTAAACTTGGTCAAGGACGAGACGCTGCAAAACGTATGGTTATGGATAACCCCGAACTTGCAGAGGAGTTGGAAGGCTTGATTATGGAGGCTATTAAAAATAAATAGTTGTTAGTTTTTAGTTGTTAGCAAAATAATCAACTATATAATAAGAGGTTGCATTTTAGATGCAACCTCTTTATTTGTTATCAAATTTACTAAGTCCTAAGTTTAATCAACTCATTCTATTTTTATAATCTTCGTATCCAAATTTGCGAAGTATTTTTGCAGTCCCGTCCTCGGCTTCCCATACTATTGAGGGGTGCGATACTCCGTTAAACATGGTTGTTTTAACTGTAGTATAGTGCATCATATCGCATAGAATGATTGTGTCGCCAATTTGAGGTTCTTTATCAAATGCATAGTCGCCAACAAAGTCGCCACTTAGGCAAGAGTTCCCGCCTAAACGATATACAGTTTCGCCACTATGGGGAACGTGCGAGCCTACTACATCGGGGCGATATGGCATCTCCAAACAATCGGGCATATGGCAGGCAAACGAAACATTTAGCATAAGTGTTTTTATGCCTCTATTCTCTACGATATCGAGTATTGTCGATTTCAAATATCCTGCTCGCCATGCAAAGGCACTGCCGGGTTCAAGTATTATTTGCAGATTGGGATATTTTGCTTTAAATCTTTGAAGCAACAAAACAAGATGTTCTGTATCATATCCTTCACGAGTCATAAGGTGTCCTCCTCCCATATTCAGCCACTTAATCTGTGGCAACAGATGGCCGAATCTCTCTTCGACCTTCTCTAATACATTTGCCAACATATATGAGTCGGACTCACATAGGGTATGGCAATGCAACCCCTCAATTCCTGCGGGAAGTTGCCCGAGTTTATCGGCTGTTACTCCTAAACGAGAACCCGGAGCACAGGGATTGTAAAGATCGGTTTCTACTTGTGAATATTCGGGGTTAATGCGTATTCCGCATGAGATATGACGCTCTAATGATTCAATTTGGGGGCGAAAATGTTCGTATTGGGTTAGCGAGTTGAATGTTATATGACTGCTGCACGATAGTATTTCAGGAAATTCGTCGTCGCTATATACAGGTGCATATGTATGTGCATACGACAGCATCTCTTCGTAAGCCAAACGAGCCTCGGCAAGTGAGCTTGCCGTTGTGTAGGGTATATACTCTCGCACTATATCAAATACCTTCCACAAAGCAAAGGCCTTGAATGCCATTATTATATCTACTCCTGCCCGCTCTTTTACAGAACGTATAAGTGCAAGATTTTTACGAAATTTTTCCTCTTCAAGCACAAATGCGGGTGATGGTATATCTTCTCTCTTCATTTTATTAATTATTTTATTGGTCTAATTAGTCTAATAAGAGTAATTAGGCTAATTAATCTTTTTATATTTAACGAACTTGCTGCTACGACTAACAACTAAATAATAGTATATCGTGCAAATTTAAGAAGCAGTGTTTTTCTACCAACATTCTTAAACTCTACCTCTATTTTTCTATTATCGCCTACCCCCGACACAGACAATACCACTCCCTCTCCAAATCGGTCGTGGCTTATACGTGTTCCCTCCTGCAATGTTGCATCGTTTGTTTTTGATGCCACATCGGTTTTGGGGGATGGTGTATATATTGCTGTACGCATAGAGCGTAGATTTTGTTTTGGCTCGCCATATAGTGAATTACTCTGCGACACTCTCGATTGGGTTTGCCAGCGATTAGCAGAATATGATGTTTGTTGTTGCGGTTGCGATGCAACACACTCTCCTGCTTGTGAAGCTCCTGTTGTATCGTTTATAAAGCGAAAATCTAAATCTTTTATAAATCTACTTGGTGGCGATGCCGTTGTTTGTCCGTTTCGATAACGTGATGATGCATATGATAGAGTACATCTTTTTTCGGCTCGGGTTATTGCAACATACAACAATCGACGCTCCTCTTCTATCTCACTTTGAGTTTCCAAACTCATTGATGAGGGGAAGAGATTCTCTTCAAGTCCTACTATATATATGTTTGTAAATTCCAATCCTTTAGCTGCGTGAACAGTCATAAGAGTTACCTTCTCGATATCCCCCTCATCTCCATTGTCTTGGTCGGTTGCAAGAGATACTTGCGAAAGAAAATCGTTTATTGTGGCACTCTCTCCACTCTCCTGCTGATTATCGCAAAACTCTACTACACTGTTTATCAACTCTTGCAAGTTCTCTTGCTTACTTACATTTTCGGGCAGGTTATCGACATATACATCGGCAAATATTCCCGTCTTTTTTATAAGGTTTTGTACAAACGTGGCGGCATCTTGCTCTTTTACATCTTCTCTCAACCCATCAATAAGAGTTGTGAATGTTTTGAGTTTTGTTTGTGTTCCTGAATTTATTTTTACTCCATACTCCAACGGATTAGATAAAACACCCCATAAGGTTTGTGTATGAAGCATTGCTGCATCGATTATCTTCTTTAGGGTTGTATCGCCAATGCCTCGAGCAGGGTAGTTTATTATTCGCTTTAACGCCTCCTCATCGGCAGGGTTAAGCACCATACGTATATAGGCTATTACATCTTTTATCTCTTTACGCTGATAAAATGATATTCCTCCGTATATTCGATATGGTATGTTACGTTTACGAAGTGCCTCTTCAAATATGCGGGATTGTGCATTTGTGCGGTATAGTATGGCAAACTCGTTATATGAGTTACCATAACGCAAATGTACCTCACTTATTGAGCCTGCAACCATATATGCCTCTTCGTAATCGGAGTATGATTTCACAAGTTTTACTCTGTCTCCACTCTCGTTTTCTGAAAATATATGTTTCGGTATCTGTCCCTTATTCTTTTCGATAAGGCTGTTGGCTACATTAACTATCATTTGTGTTGAACGATAGTTCTGCTCTAATTTAAATATTCTACACCCTGAATATTCGTGTTGAAGATTTAAAATATTACTGATATTTGCACCACGAAACGAGTATATGCTTTGTGCATCATCCCCTACTACACAAAGGCGTTTGCAATGTTTAACTATCTGTTTTACTATCAGATGTTGTGCAAAATTTATATCTTGATACTCGTCTACAAGTACATAGCGAAATACCTCTCCATAATGCTCTACGATATCGGGATGGTCTCTAAAAAGAATATTCGTGTATAAAAGAATATCGTCAAAGTCCATTGCTCCTGCCCGATGACAACGCTCACAATATGCCCTGTATATATCTTTGGTTGCCGGACGTTTTGCCCTATAATCATCCTCTACTATCTCTCGGTTTGAAGCATACGAGTTCGGAGTTATTAAGGCATTTTTTGCTTTTGATATTATAGATGCTATGCTACGAGGTTTATAAACTTTATCATCGAGTTTCATCTCCTTTATGATTGAGGTGATGAGACTCCGAGAGTCGGATGAGTCGTATATCGTAAAATCGGTTGGAAAGCCCAAACGATTTGCATAGGGACGAAGTATTCGCAAAAATATTGAGTGAAATGTGCCTGCCCATATTCGAGATGCGACATCAACTCCAACCATTGAAGCTATACGGCTCTTCATCTCGGCTGCCGCCTTATTGGTAAAGGTTAAAGCAAGTATCGAATAGGGAGAATAGCCCATACTTAGCAGATATGCAATCTTATGCGTAAGTACACGGGTTTTCCCTGACCCTGCACCTGCAATTACAAGCGAAACGCCATCGCAATACTCCACCGCATTACGCTGACTTTCGTTTAAACTATTTAAATCGATTAACTGCATATCATACACTTATTTCATACTAACTTACAAAGGTAACTAAACTTTTCTTAAACCAACAATGTTATAATAACAAAAACAATACTATGAAATACATACTTCCTGCATTGCAATTCAAAGAAGATGCACTTGAACCTGTTATCAGTCGAAAGACTATTAATTATCATTATGGCAAACATACAAAAGCCTATTTTGACAACCTTAACAAATTAATTGAGAACTCTTCTCTTAATGGTAGAGAGTTAGAAGAGATTATAATAAACGGAGAAGGTGCAATCTTCAACAATGCAGCTCAGGCGTGGAATCACATCTTCTATTTCGAACAATTTGCAGGAGAAAAGAACTCGAAACTACAAGGATCGTTAAGAACTTCAATTGAACGCAATTTTGGTAGCGAGATAGCATTTAAAGAGCTATTTATCAGAGAAGGGATAAACATTTTCGGTTCGGGCTGGGTATGGCTATCGACCGATGTAGAGGGAAATCTGCAAATAGATAAATGTCATAATGCCGATAATCCGATTCTAAAAAAACGAATTCCTCTACTAACCTTTGACGTATGGGAGCACGCATACTATCTCGACTACCAAAACCTACGTGCCGAACATCTGTCGGCACTATGGATGATTTTAAATTGGTCCATAATAGAAAAACGATATAACGAACGAACAATTTTCAGTGATAGATGTTTTTAATATAGATAAGATCAAACAAACTACACTTTCAAAACTTACGCGTGAGCGTAAACAGCACTTTAATAAGCATAATGTGATGAATTTAAATTTGATGAAGGGCCATATCGCGTGAGCGACTGCCCTTTTTTTGTATTCACAAAAAAAGAAATAATAACAGAGGGAATAGACAAGATTTTATTTTATGGATATTCCCTCTGTTATTATTTTTATTCGAGAAGTTCAAAGAGGAGACAGTCGCTCACGCAATTGGACATTAACATCGCCTATCCACTTAAATCGGCAAGCGAAGGCGAGCCAATTTAATTTAGTTGTTAGTTGTTAGTTTTTAGTTATGGCATCCCTCAAAAAAACTCCCAACTTTTTATTTGGCTAACTCCTATTTTAAATATATCTTTGCTTTATATTACATTGGTTTGATATGGCTTTAATTGATGAGGAAATAAAAAGGGCTTGCGACACATTGGCAAAGGGAGGTATTATTCTATACCCTACCGATACTATTTGGGGTATTGGTTGTGATGCGACAAACGATGAAGCAGTAAAAAAAGTGTTTGAAATTAAACAACGTGCCGACAGCAAAGCCTTGATTGTTTTGGTTGACAACCCCGTAAAAATAGATTTCTATGCCGAAGATGTTCCCGAGATAACTAAAGAGTTGGTTGAGGTTGCAGACAAACCTTTGACAATTGTATATCCACGTGGAAGAAATCTGTCTCCACTTCTTCTATCGGAAGATGGGTGTGTTGGTATAAGGGTTACATCGGAAGAGTTCTCAAAGAAGCTTTGTTTCAGATTTAAAAAGGCCTTAGTTTCGACCTCAGCAAACATCAGCGGAGAGGTTGCTCCTGCTAACTTTGGAGAAATAAGCGACTATATTATAAATAGCGTTGACTACGTTGTCGATTTTCGTCGTAGCGATATTAGCAAGCCATCTGCCTCAAGCGTAATAAAGGTTAGCGACGGAGGAGTTATTAAAATTATCAGAGAATGATTAATAAGAGGTTAAGAGTAAGATATATATTATGGGACTGCTTTGCCGCCTTGGCAACGTGGTTTACTTTTAATATATACCGATATAGTATTCTTCCTCTTGACAAGATGTATGGTTCGTTCTTTAATTTCATATCTTCGCCCCGAAGCATTGCCGCTCAATTTATTTATCCGTTAGGTATGATGCTTATTTTTTATCTATCGGGATACTATAATAGAGTTGTATTTAAGTCGAGAGCGGGAGAATTCTTTACAACTCTAATATCCACTCTTGTTTGGGTTCTATCTATTTTGTTCTTATCGTTAATGAACAAATATATATATACAGAATACAACTACAATTTGGTTTTCTCTCTTTGGTCGATTGCTTTTGTTTGGATATATTCGGGAAGATGGTTTATTACTTCTCGTACTGCCAAGTTGATTCACAATGGTAATATCGGATTTAACACTATTGTTTTAGGTTGTAGCGAAGGTGCTGTAAATTTGATTAAATCGATTAAAAATTTAAAATATTCTGTTGGCTACAATATTGTCGGATTTGTCAAACTCGAGGGAGAAAAATGCTGCAACTCCAATTTGCCTCTGTTTGATATATCGAATTTAGACAATATAATTAAAGAAGAGAATATAAAAAAGGTAATTGTTTCGCCCGAAGGCAATGATAGAGCTAAGACCTTTAACCTTATAAACTCTTTATACAAATATGACTTGCCTATTATGTTAGAGGCCAAAGAGTATGAGATTTTAACTTCGAGAATTAGACTATCGGATATATACGGTGCTCCGTTTGTAGATGTAAGCGTTCTCTCTCTTTCAGATATGCAAGAGAACATAAAACGATTTATCGATATTATATTTTCGAGTATAGCTATTACCATTCTCTCCCCTCTGATGGCGTACGTTGCTTTAAGAATAAAATTTGGGTCTAAAGGTCCTGTTATTTATAAGCAAAAACGTGTGGGCTTTAAACGAAAAGAGTTTACTATGTACAAATTCCGCTCGATGATTGAAAATGCTGAGGAGGAGACTCCTATGCTATCGAGTCGCAACGACCAAAGAATTACTAAATTCGGGAAATGGTTGCGTAAATACAGGATTGATGAATTACCCCAATTTTGGAATGTTATTAAAGGAGATATGTCGCTTGTGGGTCCAAGACCTGAAAGAAAATATTTTGTTGACAAAATTATTGAACGTGCTCCATATTATAGTCTGCTCCATAGAGTAAGACCGGGTATCACATCATGGGGTATGGTTAATTACGGCTATGCTCGTAATATAGACGAAATGATAGAAAGACTTAAGTTTGATATTCTATATTTAGAGAATATGTCGCTTTTGATTGATTTTAAAATTTTATTTTATACTGTAAAGATTGTTTTTACAGGTCGTGGAATGTAAAATTTATGATAAGTAATTTAGAAAATCTGACACTAAAACTTGCCGTATGGAGAGAGAAACATATTCCTGAAAAGAATTTGATTCTCATACTAAGCCTCATAATAGGTATCGGGGCTGCTGGTGCGGCAATGTTACTAAAATATATTATCCATTTTATTCAGGATTTACTAACCGAGCATCTATCGATTGATGGTGCCAATTACCTATTTCTTGTATATCCTTTAATTGGTATTCTTTTGTCGTGGCTCTTTGTCAAGTATATCGTAAAAGACAATATCAGCCATGGTGTTACCCGTGTTCTGCACGCTATCGCCCAACGTAAAAGCCGATTAAAGCCCCATAACACTTATAGCTCTTTGATTTCAAGTTCTATTACCATCGGTTTTGGAGGTTCGGTTGGAGCCGAGGCTCCGATGGTATATACAGGAGCGGCTATCGGTTCAAACATTGGTCGTATTTTCAGACTTGACGCCCGACAACTTATGCTTCTTGTTTGTTGCGGTGCTGCCGCCGGTATTGCCGCAATATTCAAAGCCCCGATTGCAGGATTGCTTTTTACCATTGAGGTTTTGATGTTTGAACTTACCACGGCTTCGGTTATGCCTCTTATGATTTCGGCAGCCACAGCCGCTACCGTAATTTATATTTTTGATGGTCCGATGCCTGAATTTAAATTCGACCATACCGAGATATGGAAGGCTCAAAGATTTCCGATTGTATTGATGTTGGGTATATTCTGCGGATTTATTTCGCTATATTTTACCCGTTCAATTTTAGTAATGGAAAAGATATTTGGCAAACTAAACAACAAGCCTTGGATTAAATTTGCCATAGGCTCGGCAATATTAAGTGCCGCCATATTCTTTCTTCCGCCTTTATACGGTGAGGGTTACGACTCTATTGAACATATTATAAATGGCAACTACACTGCAATAACAGAAGAGAGTTTCTTTTATGAAGGACGTAACAGCTTTTGGGTCCTGACTCTTATGATAACTCTCATCATACTATTTAAATCATTTGCAACAGCAGCAACAAATGGTGCAGGAGGTGTGGGTGGAACCTTTGCTCCAAGTTTGTATGTGGGATGTATGTGCGGTTTTATCTTTGCCTTTATATTCAATCACTTTATTGATATGCCCGACCCTCTTTCTGTAAAGAACTTTGCACTGATGGGTATGACGGCTGTTATGGCAGGTGTTATGCATGCCCCCTTGATGGCTCTCTTCTTAACCGCTGAGCTAACCGGTGGTTACGACCTTTTCTTACCATTGATGATTGCCTCTCTTTCGTCGTACGGCACGGTAAGAATATTCAGCAGCCACAGTATTTACACACACCGTCTTGCAAAACGAGGAGAGCTTATTACTCACCATAAAGACAAAGCCGTGCTTACGCTTTTGAAAATGAATAGTGTTATTGAGACCGATTTGCTTACCGTAACTCCCGAAATGGATTTAGGAGAAATGGTTCAAACTATATCTAAATCGAATAGAAATATTTTCCCTGTTGTTGACAGAGATAACAATTTTTTGGGTATGGTGGTATTGGACGACATAAGAAACATTATGTTCCGCCCCGAACTATACAAACGTTTTCATGTAAGCAAATTTATGGTTACTCCTTCTGCAAAAATTGAATTAGGAATGCAAATGGAGCAGGTTATGAGAATTTTTGACGAAACCAATGCTTGGAATTTACCAGTTGTGGATAAAGGAAAATATATAGGCTTTGTATCAAAATCAAAGATCTTTAATTCGTACAGAAGAGTACTTGTTCACTACTCGGAAGATTAATTCACCTGAATACTTTTTATCACATATATAACAATGAATAGCAAAGATATAAGAATTATATATATGGGCACTCCCGATTTTGCCGTAGAGAGCCTTAAACGCCTTGTTGAAGGAGGTTATAATGTTGTAGGTGTTGTTACGATGCCCGATAAGCCTGCCGGTCGAGGACAAAAAATAAAATATTCTGCCGTTAAAGAGTATGCTTTAAGCAAAGGCTTATACATTATGCAACCCGAGAAGTTAAAAGATGAGAGTTTTTTAAACGAACTTAAATCGCTTAATGCCGATTTGCAAATTGTAGTTGCTTTTAGGATGTTACCCGAAAGTGTTTGGAATATGCCTCCAATGGGAACATTCAATCTTCACGCTTCGCTATTGCCTCAATATCGTGGTGCCGCCCCTATAAATTGGGCTATTATGAACGGAGATAAAGAGAGCGGTGTTACAACATTCTTTTTGACTCACGAAATTGACACAGGAAATATTATAATGCAACGTACTGTTGATATTGGAGAAGATGATTGTGCCGGCACTCTTCACGACAATCTTATGTACGTAGGTGCAGAAATGGTATGTCAAACTGTTGATGCTATTGCCAAAGGCAATATAAAGACTATTGAACAACCAATGGGTATTGAACTTAAAGCTGCTCCTAAAATTTTTAAAAACGATTGTAAAATAGATTGGAACCAAAGTGCCGAGAAAATACGCAATAAAATCAGAGGTCTGTCGCCCTACCCTGCTGCTTGGGCAGCTTTGGATATGGGTAATGGCGAAGAGCCTTTGGCTGTTAAAATTTTTAGTGCTGATATTGTTCCCTGTAAAGGAGATGCAGGCAGTATCAAAACAGATGCTAAACGTTTTATAGAGGTTGCTTGCGGTGATAATTCTCTTAGAATTACATCTCTTCAACTACCTGGTAAAAAACGTTTAAGCGTTGATGAACTGCTTCGTGGATTCTCTTTTAATGAGAATTGCAAATTCATATAATTTATTCGAGACACTTACCCGCCATATAGAAGATATACATTATGGCGGTATATATAAAAAAAACAGGCTGAGACAAAATTTAATTTTATGCTCAGCCTGTTTTTCTAAAAGGCATTGTCGTCGCCTTTAAAAACTCCGAATACGGTTAAGATTATTATCTTTATATCAAGAAAAATATTCCAATGCTCAAGATACCAAACATCATATTCGACTCGTTTCTCCATCTGTTGCAATGTTTTGGTTTCGCCTCTATAACCATTTACCTGAGCCCATCCTGTTATTCCGGGTTTTATAAAGTGGCGAACCATATATTTGTCTATCAGTTTAGAGTAGTCTTCAGTATGTTTTAGCATATGAGGACGAGGACCGACTAATGACATATCGCCTAAAAAAACATTAAAGAATTGAGGGAATTCATCAAGACTTGTTTTTCTTAAAAAGGCTCCGACTTTTGTTATTCGGGCATCGCCACGCTCAGCCTGTTTTGTATCACTATCTTTATTAATTCGCATTGTTCGGAATTTCAGACAGTCAAAATCACGTCCCATATATCCTGTCCTTTTTTGACGGAACAACACCGGACCGGGCGATGATTTTTTTACCGCTATCGCAATTGGCAAAAACCATAGAGGAGAGAATAATATCACTATTCCCGACAAGAATAAATCGATTGAACGTTTTACAAATCGTGCCAACCAACGTTGCAACGGCTCCTCTCGAACTGACAACAGAGGTACTGCTCCTATGTTTCCAAAGCTCAACGTACGTGTTACAAATCTACGCACTTCGGGAACTATAAAAAAGCGAATCGTATTACGTTCGGACATCTGCAACATATTTACAATATGCACATCCTCACTACTTGGCAATGCACAATATAATTCATCAACTTTGTTGTCGATGCAAAACTTCTCCACCTCAGATATATCCCCTTTATACAAAGCCTCTATTTTAGGCTCTTGAGGTTTTTCGCTATCGAAAAACCCTAAAAAGCAATATCCATATCCTGCATTTGATTGAAGTTCTTTATATAATATCTGCCCTGTTTGACGTGCACCTACAATTACTACTCTCTTAAAATTATATCCCTTCTTACGATAGTGGCGAATTGTTTTATTAGCAATAAACCACCAACTATTTAAAAGGATAAAGAATGACACAAAGTTGAATAGTTGTACTTTTGTTCCTACCTCCAAATTAAAAAACATTGCAAGAGATAGAAATATAAGCACAAATACAACTAACGACTTTAATGTTTTTGAGAGTAATAAGTCGATATATGTTATTCGCTCATTATATACCTCTCCAAAGGCATATACTACCGGGAGATATGATATATTGAGCAATAACCAGCCTATTCTCCAATCAAATGAGCCAATAACATCGTCCGGCAAAATGAAATAACTTAATGCAAAGGAGATATTTATACAGATAAAGTCTCCTAATACTATTATCCATTTTATTAAACGACCTTTACCTTTATTTCCCATTTCTTGAGCTTTTTATGATCTTACATATTTTTATCGATAAGTTCAATTTTTGCGACTATTAGGTCCATATCTTCATTTAACTTTTTAATCTTTCGTTCCATCTCTTTAACAAACGAATTTCCTTGTTTTGAAGATATGTTTAAAAAGCCCATATTGTTTTGGAGTGTCTGCTTTTCTAATTTGATACGTTCGTATGTTTTTAGTAATTTCTCTCTCTCATTATAGAGCTTATTGCTATTACCGCCCTTTATTGAGGTTTCGTATGCCGACAATCTTGCACTCTTGTTTTGAATATTTAATCGTGCAAATTGTTTATCCAACTCGCTTTTGAACGTTTTATTTAACTTATCTTTCTCTTTAAATGGAACAAAACCTATGGCATTCCACTCTGCTATAATTGCTCGCAATTCAGACTCTGCCGCAGATGTGTCTAACGACTCGTCGAATGATTTAAGTTTGTTTAATATAACATTCTTAGCCTCTAAATTCTTAACTTCCTCCTCATTTTGTTGCTTCATGGCAACTGTCTTTTGCTCAAAGAAGTAATCACATGCAGTTACAAATCTTTTCCAAACAGAATCGGAATATTTTCGAGGTACTGCCCCAATCTTCTTCCACTCTTTTTGTAGTGCTATCATCTTTTCTGTTGTCTTCTGCCAATCGGTACTATCTTTTAAAGTTTCGGCTTTCTCACACAATCTTTGTTTTGCCTCTAAATTTGATGTGAACGTATCTTTAACATCTTTATAATATTCCGATTTTTTTGCAAAAAAGTTATCACACGCTTTGCGGAAACGTTCAAATAGTTGAGTATTTACTTTGCGTGATGCAAAACCTAAAGTTTTCCACTCTGCTTGTAATGCCAATATCTCTTTTGTTTTTTCTTCCCATGCTGAGAAGTTAGTTAAGGCATCATAATCTATCGATTCGGACTTTTCACAGATTATCATTTTTGCATCCTCAGCCTCTTTCTCTTTTGCCTTAATGCTTTCGAAATGTTGTTGATGACGTTTATTTACCTCTGTCGAAGCATCTTTAAATCGTTGCCATATGGTTTCACGTAATTCTCTATCTACGGGGCCTACCTCTCTCCATTCATCATGTAATCGTTGTAATGTTTTAAATGCAGAGATAACATCTTTCTCTGATACCAATTTCTCTGCGGCTTCACACAGTGCGGTTTTTTGCTCCAAATTCTTTTTAAAATCGTAGTCTCTCAACTCTTTATTTATTTTTAGCATATCATAAAACTGCTCTACATAGAGTTGATAAGTTTTCCACATCGACGTTACGGCAGTTGCTGGAATGTCTGTTATGTTTTTAAATGATTGTTGCATCTGTTGAAATTCGGCGTAACGTTTATTTACATTATCCGCATCGTTTATCAGACTTAACATATCATCTAAAACTGCCTGTTTTTGAGCCAGATTTGCTTCTCGCTTTTCTTCTTGCTCGGCAATAAATTTAGCTTTTTTATCTTTAAAGTTTTGTAAAGCCGCTTTTAAACGCTCTTCTAATTCATCTGCAGGCACAACAAATGGAAGTTTCTCTTCTGCTTCTGATTGTGATGCTTCAAAAGCTAAGCGGGCAGATTCTGTCTCCTGTATTCTTAGTTTATAATAGTGTTGTTTTAATTGTTCTATTTCACCCTTAACCTCTGACACAGAACC
The DNA here is from genome assembly GCA_017559955.1 of Bacteroidales bacterium. GTDB lineage: Bacteria > Bacteroidota > Bacteroidia > Bacteroidales > G3-4614 > Caccoplasma_A. Next base: position 56,671 of record JAFYPQ010000001.1, on the reverse strand, counting down.
CTCTATCGCTTTTTCGATTTGTTCGACCGTTTCAATTCTTGTGGCGGGCAGAGATAACTCCTCTTTTTGAACACTCTCTTCTGTTGCAGATGCAAATTCTTGCTCTGTATTTTCAACACTAACATTCTCTACCTCTACGGTTTCATTCTCCTTTAATACTGAATCATTTAATTCTGTCATAGTTTTACAAGTTTATGGAGCATTTGCTCCCCGTCCACAATTACAATTATTTTATATTAGAAGCCTTTTTGCTTCGTCTTACAAATGTATTAAAATTTTTCTTTTTAAATAAAAAAGATTGTGCTTTTTTAGTTTTTTAAATTATTTAAAGTTGAGTAGTAATATAGGGTACTACAATTAAATGGCTGAAGGTATCTCTTTGAAACGTTTTTTATTCGTTCGGGTGTTACCTCTCGATATAATGTTATTTGTTCATTTATTTTATTTGCATCACCTAACATTTCGTAATATGCCAATTGTGCAGCCAAATCGCCTGCCCCAATATTCTCGAAGAGGTGATTAGATTCAAATTTATTTAAGACCTTTTGCAACTCTCTGTTCGATACACATTCACTGCTCAGCTTTGATATGGCTTCGGAGAGATATTTATCTGCTTCCTCCATTTCTACTCCCGGATTTATTCGACCAACGACTAAAAGCAAGCCTGGTTCTACATCTCCCGTTATTGCAGAATCTACCATTGAGAATATTTTTTTATCATTGACCAATTCTTTTTTTAGTCTTGAAGATTTTCCTAAGGCCAATATATCTGTAATTAAATCAAAACAGGGATAATCTTCTTCGTACCTCGAAGTAATATGATAGACCTTATATATCATATTTGATGGGACATCTCGATATACCGATTTCTGTCTCGCCTTACGTTGAATTGGTTCGACAGGAAGTTGTCTGTTGGCTATCTGTTGTGCAGGTATATCTCCAAACCATTTTTCTGCCAATCTTATACACTCCGAAAATGTTATGTTTCCGACAACGGATAATATTGCATTATTGGGTGCATAATAGTGTCTGTAATATTTTTTTATATCAGAAAGCTCAGCATTGTATATATGCGATAATTTATCCCCAATGGTGGGTATTCGATATGGGTGTTTTTTATATGCTAATTTTCGATATATTGCCGACACATCGCCATAATCTCTATTTAACACCCTTTGTTTAAACTCCTCAGCCACAACTCGCCGTTGTACCGACAGACTCTCTTCGGTTAGATTTAGATATACCATTCTATCACTCTCAATCCAGAAGGCTGTTTCGGCATTTTGATATGGCAATATATCGTAGTAGTTTGTTATATCCAGAGTTGTATATGCATTATTCTCCCCTCCTACATTTTGCAAAACCTCATCAAAGGAGGGGACATTTTCACTTCCCTCAAACATTAAATGTTCTAACAAATGTGCATACCCTGTTTTGGTCGGCTCATCATTTTTCCCACCAACTTTATAGAGTATATTAACTGCCACTATCTTGGTTTCACTATCAAAATGATGTACAATTTGCAACCCGTTTTTTAGTGTATAACGATTTATATCTATCATCTTATCCGCCTCTTTTTCAAATGTAGAATACAAATATATAATTTTATTCCATAATGGGTGTTCAAAATCTATTTTTTACTGATTTTATCAATTTTATTTGTATATTTTTTATATTTTTGCATTTGTTGCGGAATATGTTTATTTTTTTTAATTGCAACAAGTTAAAGAATTGAATTTATATATAATGAAAATATATTTGGATTTGGCTGTAAAAGCAGCCCTTTTGGGAGGAGAAGAGATACTTAAAGTCTATAACGACGAGTCATCTGATTTTGGGGTTGAAATTAAGGCTGACAATTCTCCCTTAACCATTGCCGACAAGATGTCAAACGACATAATATGCAAAGAGTTAAAAACCTCGTGCCTTCCAATTCTTAGCGAAGAGATTAAAAGTAATCCATACAATGAAAGAAAAGATTGGGATTCGCTTTGGATTGTAGATCCTCTTGACGGTACAAAAGAGTTTATTAAACGCAATGGAGAATTTACCGTAAATATAGCTTTGGTAAAAAACGGTACTCCCATCTTAGGCGTAATTTATATTCCCGTAAAAAAAATTCTCTATTTCGGAGCAAAAAACGAGGGGGCGTACAAAATTGATAATTTTTCAATTAAAGATTTTAATGGCATTGGAAATCTGATAAAGGCAAGCGATAAAATGCCTTGTTATAACGAAGAGAGAAAATTCCGTGTTGTTGCCTCTCGTTCACACCTATCTCCCGAAACAGAGGAGTTTATTAATAAAAAGAAAGAGCTATACCCCGATTTAGAAATGGTCTCCGTTGGCAGTTCAATCAAAATTTGCTTAGTATGCGAGGGAAGTGCCGATGTATATCCCCGCTTTGCACCAACAATGGAATGGGATACTGCAGCCGGTGATGCAATTGCACGCTCTATGGGCTTGTCGTGTACGCTTACAGACGAAACAACCCCTCTAAACTACAATAAAGAAAATCTACTAAACCCTTGGTTTATAATTAAAAAATAAACATTAGCATATGAGTTTTGAAGCAATATTTGTTCTGTGTGCAATTATAGGAATGTTAATTGTCTTGGCAACAGACAGAATGAGACCTGGTCTTACCTTGCTTTTAGTTGCTACACTATTTATGGCATTCGGTATAATCTCGCCAAAAGAGATGATTCAAGGATTCAGCAACAAAGGTATGATTACCGTTGCTATTCTGTTCTTGGTAAGCGAAGGAGTTAGACGTTCGGGGGCATTAGACTACTTAATAAAACTTATTCTTCCTCAAAAAAAGACTTCGATATTCTCAGTACAACTTAGAATGTTGCCTATTATTGCTACAATATCTTCTCTGTTGAACAATACTGCAATTGTTGTAATTTTTGCACCAATTATAAAAAAATGGGCTGAGTTTTTTAAAATGCCTATTAAAAAACTTCTTATACCCCTATCGTATGCAACCATATTAGGAGGAACGTGTACTCTTATAGGCACATCTACCAATCTTGTTGTATATGGTATGATGCAAGATAATGAATATGATATGTCGATGTTTGAGATATCAAAAGTAGGAGTAATTGTTCTTTTAGTCGGACTTATCTATATCCTTTTTTCTTCAAAATTTCTTCTTCCCAAAGATAAAAGCAAAACAAACAGTTCCGGGAAAGAAGAGACAAAAGAATTTTACTTTGAATTTTTAATTACCGACAATAGTCCGTTTATAGGGAGCAAAGTCGAAAAAGGGCATTGCAATCTTTTGGCTCAAAACGACATTTTTGCAATTAAACGCAAAGGAGATTTTCTTGAGATAAACGACATAGATATTAAATTGGAAGAGGGAGATATTTTAATGATTCCGGGCAGAAGCATTCATATCGAAAACCTTACCAAAACAGAAGGCATTACTCTCTCCTCAATTAAAAACGCCGACCCCGAGCTAATTAAAAAAGCAGACAAGGTTGTTGAGGTTGTGCTTGCCCCCCGCTTCCCTGGACTTAGAAAAACACTTAAAGAGTTTGATTTTCAACGCAAATATGGAGCAGCTATCATTGCCATAAAGAAAGATGGTAAAACAATAACTTCTGATTTTGAAAATATAAAATTTGAAGAGGGAGACGATTTACTGCTTCTTACAGATAGTTCTTTTATCTCGGCTTGGGGCGAATCGAGTGTATTCCACTTGATTTCTGACGTTAGCGATTATGAAGCGCCTATGCAAAAGAGCAGAAAGTGGGCAGCATTGATTATTCTTATTTTGATGGTTGCAGGAGCCACTTGTGGTGAGTATCTTCCAGAAATAAATGGAACTAAATTAGATATGTTCTACTTTTCAGCTTTGGCTCTGTTTGCAATGACGCTTTTCAAACTATTCCCTGCAAAAAAATACACCAAGTTTGTAAGTTGGGACGTATTGATTGCGATAGCATCAGCCTTTGCGGTATCAGCAGCTATGACAAACTCAGGAATTGCAGACAGCATAGCAAACTCTCTTATTAATATTTCGGGCGATTTAGGCCCAGTGGGTATGATTGCTGCCCTATATTTTGTTACAGCGTTGACTACCGAATTTATTACAAACAACGCCGCTGCCGCCCTTGCCTTCCCTATTGCATTGGCAATGGCAAATAATCTTGGAGTTGAACCAATGCCATTTTTTATTACAATATGCATTGCTGCATCAGCAAGTTTCTCTACCCCAATCGGCTATCAAACAAACCTAATTGTTCAAAGTATTGGTGGTTACAAGTTTAAAGATTTTATAAAAGTGGGTGTCCCTTTGAGTATCATCTGCTGGATTATAACCACTATATTTGTTCCGCTTATATATTGGGGCAGTTTAACAGATATTCCAACTAATTGACCTTAAAACTACATACTAACAACTATAAACATTACTATTATGCCAACCGAAAATATATATCCTATATTCGACAGAATGTTGCAACGTAACGACAGAGAGAAACTACTCAACCAACGAGGTGTTGTTCTTTGGTTTACCGGACTTTCAGGCTCAGGAAAAAGCACATTGGCCATTGCTCTTGAAAGAGAATTGCATAACGAAGGTTTTGTTTGCCGTCTCTTGGATGGCGACAATATTAGAACCGGAATAAACAACAACCTTGGTTTTTCGGAAGATGACAGAAAAGAGAATATCCGACGCATTGCAGAGGTTGCCAAACTTTTTGCCGACAGCGGAATTATTACCATTGCTTCGTTTATCAGCCCCACTAACGAGGTAAGAAAAATGGCTAGCGATATTATCGGCAAGGATGATTTTCTTGAAGTATTTATAAGTACACCTCTTGAAGTTTGCGAGCAACGAGATGTAAAGGGTCTTTACAAAAAAGCAAGAGCCGGTATAATTAAAGACTTTACAGGTATTTCAGCTCCTTTTGAAGCACCTGAAAACCCTTTTGCTACTATTGATACTTCTAAAATGAACCTTGAAGATTGTATCTTAAAACTTAAAGAAATAATTAAAGACAGAATATCTCTTAAATAGAAAAATATGAAAAAGTGCGATATAATATTCATAATAATTTCAATAGCTCTATTTTTACCATTTTTCATATGCGATGCCGTATATGAATGGTACAAAACTTTTAACTCGGACCATGCAATTGCCATGAGTTTCTTAAAGTTTGCCATTCTTGCAACTATGGGCGAAATGATTGGTATGAGAATCTCAAACGGAAAGTATATTACCAAAACTTTCGGAGTTATTCCACGTATGGTTATTTGGGGCTTATTAGGTGTGGGTATAGGTATGGCTATGACAATATTCTCTGCAGGTATTCCCCAATTTTTACAAGTTGCAGGAATGGATAATGCCACCTTGATACTCGCAGGAGATTTATGTCTGAACAAAGTGTTAGTTGCTCTTGCAATTTCGGTCGCAATGAATACTATTTTTGCCCCCGTATTTATGACAATCCATAAAATTACCGATACACATATCCTAAACTGCGGAGGCTCCGTAAAAGCTTTAATTACTCCCATTCCTTTCGGCAAATACATTAGCGAACTAAACTGGAAAGTTCAATGGGGTTTTGTTTTCAAAAAAACCATTCCGTTTTTTTGGTACCCCGCACACACAATAACATTCCTACTTCCTCAAGAACTGAGAGTGCTGTTTGCTGCCCTATTAGGTGTAGCTTTGGGTATTATATTGGCAATTGCAGCAGTAAAAAGCAGAAAATAAAAACGGCTTATTCAATGATAAAAAGATGAGGGGCATAAATAAATATAATATTTTGCTCCTCATCTTTTTGTATGAGAGAAAACTTCTTACACATAGGAGAAATAGCTATTAGTCTCTGGTTTTATATATAAATATATAAAGTAGTGTAATACCATAGCTATATGCAAGTTTTTTTATATCTTTGCACAAAATTTTTATTATGAAATATGTGATAATAAGAAATAGGATAAGATAAAGGGAAAACACATATTTCGGAAACCATTTTTAATATGAAAGAATACAATTTAAGTCATCTTAAAGAACTTGAAGCAGAAGCAATCCATATCATTAGAGAGGTTGCTGCAGAATTTGAGAAACCTGTAATGCTCTACTCTATTGGTAAAGACTCTTCGGTTATGGTTCGCCTTGCCGAAAAAGCTTTTGCCCCGGGACGTGTCCCATTCCCTCTAATGCATATCGACTCTAAATGGAAATTTAAAGAGATGATTGATTTCCGTGATAAATACGCTAAGGAGTTTGGTTGGAATTTAATTGTAGAATACAACAAAGAGGCTTACGAGGCAGGCATAGGACCCTTTACTCACGGAAGTAAAGTACATACCGATGTTATGAAAACTCAAGCCCTATTGCAAGCTTTAGATAAACATAAATTTGATGCTGCGTTTGGCGGTGCTCGCCGTGATGAAGAGAAATCTCGAGCAAAAGAGAGAATTTTCTCATTCAGAGATCGTTTTCATAAATGGGACCCCAAAAACCAACGTCCTGAGCTTTGGGATATATACAACGCAAAAGTTCAAAAAGGAGAATCAATCAGGGTATTCCCTCTTTCAAACTGGACAGAGTTGGATATTTGGCAATATATCAGATTGGAAAATATTCCTATCGTTCCTCTATACTATGCCAAAGAGCGTCCCGTTGTCAACGTTGACGGCAACTTGATTTTGGCAGACGATGATCGTATGCCGGAAGAGATGCGTGCCAAAGCAGAAATGAAGATGGTTCGTTTCCGTACATTGGGCTGTTACCCTCTAACCGGTGCTGTTGAATCGGAAGCTGATACAATTGAGAAGATTGTTGAAGAGATGATGATTACAACCAAGTCGGAGCGTACAACTCGTGTCATAGACTTTGACCAAGAGGCAAGTATGGAGCAAAAGAAGAGAGAAGGATATTTTTAAGAACCTGCATTAATTTTTTTAGAAGATGAGTCAACAAACATTAAATATTACTGAGTTTTTAGATCAAGACGAGAAAAAAGACCTTTTACGTCTTCTTACCGCAGGTTCGGTTGATGACGGTAAATCAACCCTTATCGGTAAACTTCTATTTGATAGTAAAAAGTTATACGAAGACCAATTAGACGCTCTTGAAAGAGATAGCGAGCGTGTTGGAAACGCAGGAGAAAACAATATCGACTACGCTCTTTTGCTTGACGGATTAAAAGCGGAACGTGAGCAAGGTATTACAATTGACGTTGCTTACCGCTACTTCTCGACCAATAAACGCAAATTTATTATCGCCGATACCCCGGGACACGAACAATATACTCGTAATATGATTACCGGAGGTTCGACTGCCAACCTTGCAATTATTTTAGTTGATGCTCGTACCGGTGTAATTACTCAAACTCGTCGCCACTCTTATTTGGTGTCGTTATTAGGGATAAAACACGTTATATTGGCTGTCAACAAAATGGACCTTGTTGATTATAGCAAAGAGGTTTTTGACAAGATTGTTAAAGACTATACCGATTTTATTAAGCCTTTGAATATTCCCGATGTTAAATGTTTCCCATTATCTGCTCTTAAAGGCGATAACGTAGTAAACAAATCGGAAAACACTCCTTGGTTTGATGGTATTCCTCTACTCGACTATCTTGAAACTGTTGAGATTGCCAATGACAACAACTTTGATGATTTTAGATACCCTGTTCAATATGTGCTTCGTCCAAATCTTGATTTCAGAGGTTTTTGCGGCAAGGTTGCTTCGGGTATTGTTCGCAAAGGAGATGAGGTTATGGCTATTCCTTCGGGTAAGACTTCAAGAGTTAAAGGTATTCATACATACGAAGGTGAGATTGATTGTGCATTTCCTCCCCAATCGGTTACTATCACGCTTGAGGACGAAATTGACATATCTCGTGGAGAGATGTTGGTTCATACAAACAATAAACCCATAGTAAGCAGAAACTTTGAAGCTATGTTAGTTTGGATGGACGAAAAAGGTATGGACCCCGATCAACAATACTTCATTAAACAAACTACTCACACAACTCGTGTAAGAATTGACCAAATTCGTTACAAAGTTGATGTGAACACTATGGAGAAATCGGATTGCAAAGCTCTTTCGTTAAATGAAATCGGTAAAGCTGTTTTCGTAACCAATGAACCTATTTTCTTTGATCCATATACAAAAAACAAAAACTGCGGTTCGTTTATAATTATCGACCCTATAACTAACAATACTTCTGCTGTTGGTATGATTATTGGCGAGGTTGACGAGAAAGAGTTAACCTCCACAATTACAGAAGAGGATAAAATTACAATGCGTGCAGGAAACTCGCTTGTATCTGTTACTGAGCGTAAAAAGATAACAGGTGTTGATGGCAAAGTATATGTAGTTAACGGAGAAAAGAACGATTGCATAAACGAATTTACATATACTCTTGAACGCCGTCTGTTTGATATCGGAGCTATGCCGATAGTAATCAACGCCGAAGAGATAGACAACAAAGAGAACGTTATGACAATTGCGAAAAAAATTGCTCAACAAGGTTACTCTGTTATTGTCGTCAATGGTTTAGTTGATAATGATACTATTGTTTGCAATGCCAAAGAGGGTAATATAGCAGAAGATGTTAAATCGTTAATTTAAACAACAAATGGGATTTAAATTTCAAAATCTTCCTGTAAATACTTTGGTGGGTGCTTCGTGGAGTACCTTCAAAGGTGTTTGTCAAGGGCGAAGAGTAGATAAAGGTTACAAAACCAAATATCACCTTACCAAAATTATTTGCCGAATCTTAAGTTCGCTAAACTTTTGGGAGGATAAACGATACAAAAAGAGATTAGGCAAGGTTGAATTAAACGACTCACCACTATTCATTATTGGACACTGGCGTAGCGGTACCACTTTTGTCCACAATGTTTTTGCATGCGACAAACAGTTTGGATATACATCAACTTACCAAACCGTATTCCCTTTCATAATGTTTACCCTTAAAGGATTCTTTAAAAAGATGACAGCGTTGGCAATGCCAAAAAAACGTGAGGCAGACAATATGGAATTAAACAACGACCAACCTCAAGAAGAGGAATTTGCAATGTCAAATATGTCGCCATACTCATTCTACAACTTTTGGGTATTTCCACAAGACACAGAAGAGTATCGCAGCAAATATCTTTTGTTCGAAACTATTTCGGACGAAGAGAAAGCCTCATTCAGAGAGTGCTATGAGCGTTTGATTAAGACATCTGTTTGGAATACCAATGGTAAAAGATATCTTTCCAAAAATCCTCCTAATACAGGAAGGATAAAATTCCTTTTGGAGATGTTCCCAAATGCCAAGTTCATATATTTGGTTCGTAATCCGTACACAATTTTGGAATCGACCCGAAACTTTTTCTCTAAGACCATTCAACCTCTTAAATTTCAAGATTACACAAACGAAGAGTTAGATAAAGATATTTTGGAGACCTATACAAGATTGTATAACCGCTATGAGGCTGACAAAAATCTAATTCCCGAAGGCAACCTTGTTGAATTGAGATTTGAAGATTTCGAAGCAGATCCATTCGGTAAAACCAAAGAAATTTATGAGAAACTAAATCTTGGAGGTTGGGAAGAGGCTCAAGATGCAATTAAAGCATATATTGGCAAAAAGAAAGGTCATAAGAAAAATGCTTACAAATATAAACCCGAAACTATTGAGTTGGTAGATAAGCATTGGGATTATGCTCTAAAACAATGGAATTACGATTTAGGGAATAAAGATTAATATCTATTACGTTAGATACGTAAAAAACGGCTATTCTTCGTGAATAGCCGTTTTTTACTATTTTTAATCCCAATTTCTACAAAGGTATCTTATCGATGCGACGTTGATGACGTCCTCCTTCATACTCTGTTTCCAAGAATATTTTTGCAATAGCTTTTACAGTCTCTTCAGGTATAAATCTTCCAGGCATAACACAAACATTCGCATCGTTATGTTGACGAGCAAGAGACGCTATCTCTTCTGTCCAACATAGTGCCGAACGAATGCCTTGATGTTTATTAAGAGTTATATTAATTCCATTTCCGCTTCCACATACTGCAAAACCCGGGTAACACTCGCCATTCTCTACTGCAGATGCTAATGGATGTGCAAAATCAGGATAGTCAACACTATCGGTTGTGTAGCATCCGAAATCTTTAACCTCAACACCCATCTCTGTTAATAGAGATTTTATTACCTCTTTTGCTTCGTATCCTGCATGATCACATGCCAAACCTACGGCTTTACCTTCTTTTAAAATAGTCATAATTATATAATGTTTATTTTTTGTTCCTTGTTGCGAAGATACCATTTTTTTTGGTTTATAACAACTTTGTAAGGATATAAAAAAAGGACAACCACTATTGTAGCTGTCCTTCAGTTTTTGTGAGATATTTATTACTCAGCGGCAGGAGCTTCCTCAGTTGCGGGAGCCTCTTCTGCTGTTGCCTCGGCAGCTGCCTCAGCTGCAGCTGCAGCTAATTCTGCTGCTTTCTCTGCACGTTTTTTAGATACCTCTTCAGCTTTTGCTGCATTTACAGCTTTCTCAGCCTCAAGACGTTTTTTTACGTCCTCAACTTTAGCTGCACTTAATTGAGCTTTGAATGCCTCAACACCTTTTTGTTTGTTAGCCACCCAAGCCTCGAAGCGTTTTTCAGCCTCCTCTGCAGTGAATGCACCTTTAGCCACACCACCAAGAAGGTGTTTTTTCATAAGCACTCCTTGTGCTGAAAGAATGTTACGAGTTGTGTCTGTTGGTTGTGCACCTGTTTGTAGCCAATATAAAGCCCTGTCGAAGTTCAAATTTATTGTAGCAGGATTAGTGTTCGGATTATATGAACCTATCCTTTCAATAAACTTACCATCACGTGGTGCCCTGCTATCGGCGATTACAATGTGATAAAAAGGAGCATCTTTGCGTCCATGACGTTGCAATCTGATTTTTGTTGCCATTTGAATTAAATTTTTAAAGGGTTATTATATTTTTTAGCGGTGCAAAGATAATATTTTTTTTATTATTGTGCAAGAAATAGTTATTAACTATCAACTGATATAAAAGAAAGGGTGTGAAACGTCCGTTTCACACCCACATTTCTAATTCTTCATTTTCTAATTAGAATATAGCTATTTGCTAATATTAGCAATTGTTGCCACCATTGTTGCAAGTGATGCCGCCGATGTTGCAAATGCCATTATATTTTGCAAGTTTACTTTTGGCGAACGATTTGGCACTATAATTTCACATCCGGGCTCGATAACATTTTTACTGCTTTTCTTTGCTTTTGCAACCTGTCCGTTCATATATAACACATAGGTTTTATTCTTTTTCGATTTAGGAGCATATCCTCCGGCTTGCTCTACATAGTGCGACACTTTTTGTCCGTCTTCAAAGACCACTGTGTTGGGATATAATACCGCACCACTTATTCTTACTGTATTATTCATTTCCGGAATATCAAGAATATCTCCCTCTCGCAATACCAAATCGACAGAAGTTCCGGGTTTCTTTATTGCTGCCTCCAAATCTATTCCTACATAATATACATCACCCAACTCTAATTTATTCATATCAAGAGAATCGGCATTTTGTCTTACCAAATCGAGAGTTTTCTCCATTTTTACTCTCTCATCTTCATTTATTCTACGCACCAGACGTGCCCCTTTCACATATGCCCCATCGATTATGCCTCCCGCTTTTTTCACAAGATCGCTTAATCGTTCGTTTCGATGCGTCAAAGCATATGTTCCCTCATACAATATTTCGCCCTTTACGTGAACATTTATCTGTTTTTTATACGATGGGCTTTTACGCACGAATACTTGGTCGTATGGCTCTAATATAAATCCTGGAGTTCCGTCAATTACAAACCCCTCTTTTATCGAGAATGAGAACATCTCTCCTGTTTCATTGAGAGCCTGAGTTCCTTTGTTATCTTTTATGCGTCGTGATACATCAACTCTTACAGTTGAAGCCGCCTCTTTTAAACCTCCTGCTTGGATTATGATATCTTCAATTGTTGTGTTTTCGGCAAATGTGAAATCTCCGGGTCGAGCAACCTCTCCATAAACCGATATTGTTCCTAAATCTTTAAGATCGTGAATACTTGGTATATATAAGACATCTCCTTTTTGAAGAGGAATATCGGGCGTTGTGCCATTTAATATACCCTTTACATCTACTTGTATAACCTCAAGTGTTAAATCAGCGTGCTCCCGGTGCATTACAGCTCTATTTAAAAAAGCATCACCCATAACTCCATCTGCCTTTTCGATTAGCTGTTTTACCGTTTTTATTTTATCGCCGAATTGATATATTCCCGGACGATATACAGCACCTTTTATCTCTAATTTATTGGTAAATCGCTCTATTATTTCTCCGACAACTGCTTTATCACCATCCATTAACGAGAACGAAGCATACTCTTCCTTATCTACTGTACATATCTCATACTCTTTATCATTTTTGCGAGTTATTTGAATATGATTTTTATATGCATCTCCTAAGAAATCGCCCGAAAACGAAAGTAAATCAGCCAAGGTCTCGCCACTCTTCATCTCGTAATACATCGGACGTTTTACGCTACCTTCGATATTGACAAGACTTTCATATGTCGGAACTATAATTGCATCTCCATCTTGAAGACGTATATCTCCTAAGTCTTCTCCTTTTAAAATAAATGAGTATAGGTCAACATTGTTTACCTTTTTACCACTTCGAACTATTTGTATATTACGCAAACTTCCTCTATGATTTGTTCCTCCTGCCGAATATATTGCGTGAAATACCGACGACAACGATGAAAGAGAGTATGTTCCGGGGGTTAATACCTCACCCATTACATTTACTTGTATGGTTCGTATTTGGCCCAATGTTAATTTTACTTTTGTTGAGGAATTTTCATCTCCTATTCCTGAATATATTTTATTCAACTCCTGCTTTACGTACTCAGATGCCTCTTTAATGGTTTTTCCATTAAGGTAAATTAAACCTAAATCTTGTAATGAGATATAACCATCGGGAGATATTAGCTCCATTATACTGTTTTGACTTGCCCCCCATATATCTATAATTACTTCGTCGCCGGGACCCAGTTTGTAATTATCAGGGGTTGCTATGTTTTGATTTGGAGCAAATGTCAAATCTCTGTTTTGAAATATACTTCTACCAAATATCTCTATTGTATCTCCTTCTTCAAACTGTAAATACTTTTTATTTTTATCATTCCTTAGAAAATCTTCCTCCTCTTCTTCCAACATTAGTTCATCTTCGTCCATTAATAAGTAGGAGTCGGTAGTAGCAGTTCCGTATGGTCGAGTTCCTTGCAAAGGTTTTCGAGTTGCTGGTTTTTCTCCTTTCAAATCAGACTCTTTTTTATCATCTGCAAACATCTGTTCAGGAAGTTCGACACTATTCCTCATTCTGTTTTTATCAACAGCACTCTTGCTATTTATCGTTTTTTTATCATTATCGTATTTCTCCTTTATTCTTTCGGCTTGGGCTCTGGTTACTCCTTTTGCTGCCAAATCCAAGACTATCTGTTTTTGAGAAACTCCTTGTTCGGTAGCTTTTTTTACATACTCCAATACCTCGTCGTCTGTCATTGTTTGAGACATAACAGGTAACGACATAAAGATAAGCAACATTGATAATAGCAATATTTTCTTTCTCATATTTGATATATTAATTTCAATTTTCTTTAGCTGTGTTTATAATGTAAACTTACATTATAACGTATTATTAATGGAATATATTGTATTGACAATAAAATTTATTATCAATTAATGTTCTCTTTTATAGTAAAAAAGCAAATCTACTTATTTTTAGTGATTAGAGATGCTTTATTTGTAATTTAAAATACCATTTATTGGGTATTGTGTTTACTTTGTAATGAATATATCTTTGCAAACAAAGAGATTATTCATATTTCTTTTTAGTGTATATATTTTTCGTTTAGTTTATAAATTGGTTTAAGGTTGCATCAAAATTAAAACTTTGGTTCAACCTCTTTATTTTGTATAAATTTACAAAATACAAAGATTTAATCTTTAAAGAGATAAAGAGCCTCTCCAACACACTCCTTTACTCTGATATTTTACAAAAGGGATAGTTTATTAATTTTTTATTTCTCTTATTTTTTATACACGACAAAAGGACAACATTCTAAAATGTTATCCTTCTGCCGGGTTTTATTTATATATTTTTAGTTGTTCTCAGGACGTAGTTTACGTACAACAACTCCTGCTTGCCACATTTCACTGTTACGCAACTCTTCCAACTCTTTGTTTAATCCTTCACGGTATCCTGGTTGGCTGTTGGTATCAATTGAACGTTGTGCTTCGTTACCTTTTGCTACTTCGCTATACAACTCTTCAAATACTGGTTTTGAAGCATCACGGAATTTTTTCCACCAATCAAGTGCTCCACGTTGTGCTGTTGTTGAACAGTTTGCATACATCCAATCCATTCCGTTCTCTGCAACAAGCGGCATAAGAGATTGTGTCAACTCCTCAATTGTTTCGTTGAATGCTTCTGATGGTGTATGCCCGTTTGCACGCAATACTTCGTATTGTGCTGCAAAAATTCCTTGAATTGCTCCCATTAGAGTTCCACGCTCTCCTGTAAGGTCAGAATATACCTCACGTTTGAAGTCTGTTTCAAACAAGTATCCCGAACCTACTCCGATACCTAATGCTATTACACGCTCTTTTGCACGACCTGTTGCATCTTGGAAGATTGCATAGCTTGAGTTCAATCCACGTCCTTGTAAGAACATACGACGCAAACTTGTTCCAGAACCTTTGGGAGCTACCAATATTACGTCAACATCTGCGGGAGGTACTATTCCTGTACGCTCTTTGTATGTAATAGCAAATCCGTGAGAGAAATATAGTGCTTTACCTGGAGTTAAAGCCTCTTTTACTGTTGGCCAAACCTCAATTTGAGCTGCATCTGATAATAGATATTGTATAATTGTTGCACGCTCGCAAGCCTCTTTTATATCAAATAGTGTCTCTCCTGGTACCCAACCGTCAGCTACTGCTTTGTCCCAAGTTTTTGAATCTTTACGTTGACCTACAATTACGTTAAAACCGTTATCACGAAGGTTAAGACTTTGACCTGGTCCTTGTACTCCGTATCCGATTACTGCTATTGTTTCGTTTTTTAATACCTCTCTTGCTTTTTCCAAAGGAAATTCTTCGCGGGTTACTACATTCTCTTCAACTCCGCCAAAATTCATTATTGCCATAATTTTTTAATTGTTTATTAGGTTAATTTTTTATTTATCTATCTTTTAAAATAATTCTACATCTACATATCATTGCTCCTCCGCCAACAGGCTTCATCTCTGCCGTATAGTTAAGTGGTGTTTCTTCATATCGTTCCAATGAGAGTTCCTGTCCGAAATGAGCCTCATTCATATAACTTATTTCAAAACGAGCTATATATTTCGTATCCAACTCTTCCATTGAAATAAGGTTTATAATATGCTCCACTTGCTTTCCGCTGTTAAAGTGTCGGTTATAATCTATATCCCCGGCCTTAACTTTATATATAAATCCTTCTCCCGAGACTATGGGTTTAGCCTTGCCTATCTTTGCTATCGGGCACACTCTGTTTCCTATACAAGAAGAGAGTTGTTCAAAAGAGCTTATATCCAAAGATTTTCTTGTCGTTAAATCGATGACAAACCATATCGAACGAGCATATCCATATATTTTGCCCTCTTCATTACGCAAACAAAAATTTCGCTCTGAAAAGTGTTTATTAACACTCTCAACCCATGTCTCTATCGTTAATGTTTCGTAGGGTAGAGGATATCTCTCCATCTCTATCGCCAAACGAGCCAATACCCATGCTTGATTTTTGGGTGTTATATCTGCATAACCTATACCTAAAATATCGGCATGTTCTGTTGCCACATCCAATATTTTATTTGCAAGGAATGGCAATGTTACCTCACGTTGTGCGTTACAATCCGAAGCAACTATATTATAGGTTTTTGCATATATATTTGGCAATGTTTTCATTCTACTCCTCTAACTCTTTTCTACGCAACTCCTGACATTCCAAATATTTATCAACGTGTTCGATTGTTGATTTGGTGATTGATACTCGACCCGATTTTACAAATTGCAATACGCCATATTTATCAAGATCTCGGAAGATTGCTTCTGTCTCCTCGGTATGCCCGGTCTTCTCTATTATTGTATATACTGGATGTATTTCCAATATTCTGGCATTATATTTACGCACCAATTTTTCCAATCCGCCTGCTTCCAATAGTGCCGGTGTTGATACTTTATATAGGGCAACCTCTTGATATACTATATCTTCTTCGGCATAGTAGAATGCACGTATCACATCAATCTTTTTCTCTATCTGATTTACCACCTTTATTGCCATCTCTTCATCACAATTTGTTGTTATCACAAACTTGTGTACTCCGTGTATGGCTGATGCCGACACTGATAAAGACTCGATATTGAGCTTGCGACGGGTAAAAATAATTGATATTTGGTTTAACAGACCTACTTCATTTTCAGATAGTGCTGTTATTGTATATAGCTTTTCCATTACAATTTATATATTTCGTCGCGATTTAACATTACATAGTTTACACTCTTTCCTGTTGGTGTCATTGGGAATACCATCTCCTCTTTTTCGACAACAGCTTCTAAAAGATACGAGCCATCATGATGCAACATCTCTTCTATTGCATCATCCAAATCTTCTCGTTTTTCAACTCTGCGACCTTTTATTCCGTATGCCGAGGCTAATGCCACAAAATCGGGGTTAGCAAGGTCTGTTTCTGAAAATCTTTGGTTAAAAAATAGCTCCTGCCATTGACGAACCATTCCCAATACAGTGTTTGTCAACAATATGATTTTTACATTAATGCCATATGCTTTGATTGTTCCCAACTCTTGAAGCGTCATTTGCAAACCTCCATCTCCGACAAACAGACACACTGTCCTTTCGGGTGCTCCGAATTTAGCTCCTACTGCCGCAGGCAAACCAAATCCCATTGTTCCAAGACCTCCTGAAGTGATAACACTGCGAGGTTGAGAATATCCCGAGTAGCGTACTCCCATCATCTGATTTTGTCCCACATCGGTTACAACCACTGCATTGTTATTGGTATATTGCGATACTTTATTTACCACTTCACCCATTTTTAAAGCACCCTCTTTGGGTGAGACTTCTACATCTATAACCTTAAGCTGTTCTTCAGTTTTTGGCCTTTCAAACATCTTAAGCCACTCTTTATGTTCGGTTTTCTGAACATATTCGGTTACTGCAGCTATTGTCTCCTTGGAATTACCCAATACCGATAAATCGACTGCAACGTTTTTATTAAACTCTGAGGGGTCTATATCGAAGTGTATTTTTTTTGCTTGTTTCGCATATGTATCAAGTACGGCTGTTACTCTGTCGTCGAAACGCATTCCTACGGCTATCAACAAGTCGCACTCGTTTGTCATCACATTAGGAGCAACATTTCCGTGCATTCCTATCATTCCCATATTAAGAGGGTGTGATGTTGGTATTGACGACAACCCCAAAAGAGTTGTGGCTGCAGGTATTTCTGCTTTTTCCATCAAAGCCAATATCTCTTTTTCGGCACCGCCCAAGGTAACTCCTTGTCCCACCAACAACAGAGGTTTTTTTGCCTCGTTTATCATTGCTGCTGCACTTTTTATCGATTGCTCGTTAAGTGCAGGATATGGATTATAACTTCTGATATAGTTGCATTTTTTGTACTCGAATTCTGCCACTTCGGTTTGTGCATTCTTTGCGAAGTCAAGCATTACCGGACCCGGGCGTCCTGTCGAAGCTATATAGAATGCTCTTGCTACTGCCCACGCAACATCTTCGGCACGACGTATTTGATAACTCCATTTTGTTATAGGAAGGGTTATACCTACAACATCGGTCTCTTGAAAAGCATCTGTTCCCAACATCGATGAGGGCATTTGTCCTGCAATTACAACCATCGGAGTACTATCCATCATTGCATCGGCTATTCCTGTAATGGTGTTAGTTGCTCCGGGACCTGAAGTTACTATAACAACTCCTGTTTTCCCAGATACTCTGGCATATCCTTGTGCCGCATGAGTAGCTCCTTGTTCGTGGCGAACCAATATATGTTTTAATTCTTCTTGATAATCATACATACAATCAAACACAGGAGTTATTGCTCCTCCCGGATATCCGAATATTGTATCTACACCCTCTGCAAGAAGGCTTTTTATCAAGATTTCAGAACCTGTTAATTTCTCTTTTGCCATAATTGAATGGTAAAATTTGTTATCCTTTTCGAACAACAAAGATAGTTAATTATTCTATAATACGAAATGCTCCTTTATCGGCAGAGCTTACCATCGATGCATAAACTTTTAATGCTTTTGAGATAACTCTGTTTCGTGTTTTGGGCGTAAATGCATATTTGCCTCTTTTCTCCTCTTCTTCTCTACGAGACAAAAGCTCGTCATCGGTCAAACGAACATTTATTGTTCGAGCAGGAATATCTATCTCAATAATATCTCCATCCTTCAATAATCCGATATTTCCTCCTGATGCTGCTTCGGGCGATATATGTCCTATCGATAAGCCCGATGTTCCTCCCGAAAAGCGTCCGTCGGTAATCAAAGCACACTCTTTTCCTAAATGTCGAGATTTAATATATGATGTAGGATAGAGCATCTCCTGCATTCCCGGACCTCCTTTGGGACCCTCGTGAGTAATTACCACCACATCACCAGCCTGAACTTTCTCACTTAATATTCCTTCACACGCATCTTCTTGAGATTCAAAAACCTTGGCTGTTCCTATAAAGCGGAAAATACTCTCATCTACTCCGGCTGTTTTTACAATACATCCGTCTTGTGCTATATTTCCTTTCAATACAGCTAAACCTCCATCTTTTACGTATGCATGTTCGAAATCTCTTATACAACCTGTTTCTCTGTTATCATCGAGTTCTTTATATTGACTTGATTGCGAACCTAATTTAAGATTAAACTTATTACAGGGTGCACTCTTCCATAAATCGGCAGCCTCTTCTGAGAAATTTTTGCCATCTAATGCATATTTATCTATAGCCTCTCCCAATATCAAACCATCCACACGTTTAACCTCGGTATTTACCAAACCTTGTTGCGACAATATACTCATAATTGAGATAATACCGCCTGCTCGGTTTACATCTTGCATATGAAAATGAGAGCTTGGTGCAACTTTGCATAAGACAGGAGCTTTTCGAGACAATGCATCAATATCGTCCATTGTAAACTGTACACCTGCCTCTTGTGCTATTGCCAACAAGTGTAATACGGTATTTGTCGAACCACCCATTGCAATATCCAATGTCATTGCATTCAAGAATGCTTCACGTGTGGCTATTGAACGTGGCAACACAGATTCATCACCCTCTTCGTAATATTTTCGACAGTTTTCTACTATTTGTGCCGCAGCCTTGACAAATAAATTCTCTCTGTTTTTATGTGTTGCCAAGATTGTTCCATTACCCGGAAGTGCCATTCCTATTGCTTCATTAAGGCTGTTCATCGAGTTTGCCGTAAACATACCTGAACATGAACCACACGACGGGCAAGCTACTCTCTCTACCTCAGCCACTTGTTCGTCGGTTACGCTTGCATCTGCTCCCTCAATCATTACATCGATAAGGTCTAATGCTCTACCTCTTAGGTTTCCTGCCTCCATCGGACCTCCCGATACAAATATTGCCGGTATATTTAATCGCATTGCCGCCATCAACATACCCGGTGTAATCTTATCGCAATTGCTTATACACACCATTGCATCTGCCTTATGTGCATTAACCATATATTCCACACTATCGGCTATGAGATCACGAGATGGCAACGAGTATAACATTCCGTCATGACCCATAGCTATACCATCATCAATTGCTATTGTATTGAATTCAGCTGCAAAACAACCTAATTTTTCTATCTCTGCTTTTACTTTTTGTCCTATTTCGTGTAGGTGCACATGCCCCGGAACAAATTGTGTGAATGAGTTAACTACGGCTATTATAGGTTTTCCAATCTGCTCCTCTTTCATTCCATTGGCTCTCCATAAAGCTCTTGCTCCCGCCATTCTTCTTCCCTCGGTACTCTGTGCACTGCGTAATTTGTTTGCCATAATTTTATCTCTTGAGAGGTTTGTAATTTAATTATTCTCTCTGTTTCTTTATCTGTTTCTGACAGATTCTTATAATAAAGATGCGAATTTACCCTCTTTTAGTTATTAATGCAAATAAAAATGGATAAAAGTTATAACTTTTGTTATTTTTTATAATAAAATAAGTTATAGACAATAAGTTTCAATTGCAAATTGATTAAACTATTTAAGTTTTGCTCTCTTTTTGATACTGATTGCTATTATTTTAACAAGAGAAATACTTTTATAAACAAGGAATATTGTTTTGTAAAAAACGGTGTTTTGTTAGAACGGATATCCTACTGCGAAGTGAAGTGCTGCATCACGAGTGAAGTTTTGATATGAAATTACCCATTTGCTCTTACCTGTTACAGCTGGATTATATGCTTTCATTCCGAGGTCGAGACGAAGCACAAAGAAATCAAAGTCGAGACGAAGACCCAATCCATACGCCAATGCCAACTCTTTATAGAATTTATTTATCTTGAATGCTCCGCCAGGTTGTGCATCATACTCCTTTATGGTCCAAATATTTCCTGCATCGATAAAGGCTGCCAATTCAAGTTTCCATATAAGTTTACTTCGGTATTCGATATTTAGGTCTAATCGCACATCTCCACACTGATTCATAAAATCTGTTGTAGGATCGGTTCTTTTATAAGAACCGGGACCTAAACTACGCACAGACCAACCCCTTACACTATTTGCTCCTCCTGAAAAATAGCGTTTCTCAAACGGAAGAATTTCTGAGTTTCCGTATGGTATGGCAACTCCTGCTCCCACATGAAGCGATAATGAGTTTTTTTCGTTAAAAAGGAATGTATAAGTATAATCCATATCACACTTGTAATATTGAGCATACCTAATTCCGAATATCGAATACCCATCTTCGGGTCGGGATGAGGAGATTGCATTAGATATTCCGTATAACAGATTACCTGCTATCTCATTAACCATACGGAATGTATATATGTTTCCTGTGGGATTTATTGATTCTGGATTTAAATTCGAAAGATATACAGCATATGCCATTCTCATTATAAAGTGGTCTTCATAACTATATCTCAAAAGAGGATTGTCTATTGAGAGATTATTTATATTTTCTCGAAACTCATCTGTAACTTTTGGTAAATATATGTAACTTATATCAACTAAATCCAGTTTGTGCCTGAAACGATTGCGGTTGCTATACCAATTATAGCCCCACCCTGCTCCGGCTATAACCCTTACAAACTCGGGACGTCGTTGATAATTGCCACTTAATGTGAGCTCTGTCGTGGGACGGAGTTTCTGCCTTTGTTTGTTTTTAGCAAACGGGAATATAAATTTTGGGAAAGATATACCCATCTCTGCACCTAATTCGAGATAGTTATTGCTTATCAAACCTCCTAAATCGCCCGAGATATTTTCATAAGCTGCACGTATTTTCCCCGAAAAGGTTTGCGAACCCCTAAATATATTTCGGTGCTGATATGTAGCACTAACCGCAAAGCCAAAATTTCCCGCAGAGTTTGTCCCTTCCAACTCTGTCGATATTGTTTGTGTTTTTCCTTTTGTCAGCAATATGTAACAATCAAGCATCATCTCTCCGTCCACCTCTACCGGAGCAAATTGAATATTGACATACTTAAATGCTCTTAGGCGACCATATGCACTCATTGTATTATCAACCACTCTTTGACTATATTTATCTCCCGACTTTATAAAGCAGTTGTTAACCAATACCGAAGGTTTTAAATAGTGCTTCTCGCCATAGTAAATTGTATTACCCTTATACTCTACCGTATCAAGCACATTATACCGCTGATCGACATTCATAGGATTATAATCGGTAAAGAAATATACATCTCGAATAGTATAGGTTCGATGCTTAACAAATACAGTTCCGCTTCCATCAGGCTTTGCTATTGGATATGGCAAAAGGTTAACCTCCAAATCGACCAAATGATTTCCGACTGTCGTATCGGCGGCATAAGTTATATAATCTTTATTAAACGAATAATAGCCACGATTGTTTAAGATTGTCGCTATACGCTCTCTTTCTTGGTCTAAGATATAATAATCGAACAAGGTTCCCTGCTTTAAAAGATTTAGTGTTGTATCTTTTAATGATGTATATTTTACTATACTGTCATCGGGAATATTATATACCACTCTGTTTAAGCGATATGGTATATTGCTTTTTACTTTATAAGTTACCTTTATCTTTCGTTTTTTTATAACAGTGTCCACATCAACTTCTGCATTGATATAGCCTTTGTTATTCATCGCCTTCAATATCTCATTTTTACTTTTCTCTGTTAATGTAGAATCATAGATAACCGGAGGAGTTCCTATCTTTCTCATAAAACGATTCCAACGATTATCTTTTGTCCCTGACAAGTTATACAAAGCTAATGGCAATCCTATTATTCCAAATGTTTTGTGATTGGGTTGTTGACGAAGATATGGTTTAAGCGATTGTGATTTTACATCTTTATTGTCAACCTCTATTTTTACTCTATCCAAAAGATACTCCCCTTGCGGCACATGCTTTGTAGGTTGGCACGATGACACCAACAACAAAACGATTATTATAAAGAGAGAGTATTTTATCTTCATTCTAAAAGATAGGCATTTTAATTATACATTGCAAATTTAATAAACTATTTAAGAAGGGCAAAAGTTGATAATATAAATAATATTTACAAAATAGATTATATATACACAATAAAGCCCTGCTCATTGGAGCAAGGCTTTGTTTTTATGCTTGTTGTTTCGCTTGGCGTTTACGTTCTATTTCGTCCAATATTATTTTACGGATACGTAAGTGATGTGGTGTTACCTCTAAGTATTCATCCTCTTTGATATACTCCAATGCCTCTTCAAGCGAGAACTCTACCGGTGGAATAATACGGGCTTTGTCGTCTGCTCCCGAAGCTCGCATATTTGTAAGTTTCTTTGATTTTGTAACATTAACAACTATATCGCCCTCTTTTGCATTCTCTCCTACTACTTGACCTGCATATACTTCATCTTGCGGATGAATGAAGAATTTTCCTCTGTCTTGTAATTTATCAATTGCATAAGCGTATGCTGTACCACTCTCCATTGCTATCAACGAGCCGTTTGAACGACGATCAATTTCTCCCCTCCAAGGTTGATATTCCATAAATCGGTGAGCCATTATTGCCTCTCCCGCTGAAGCTGTTAAGACATTATTTCGCAAGCCTATTATTCCACGAGATGGTATCACAAACTCCATATGTATACGATCTCCTTGGCTCTCCATTGCCATCAAATCGCCCTTACGACGTGTTACCATATCTATTATCTTGCTCGAATACTCCTCTGTAACATTTATTGTAAGTTGCTCAACAGGTTCACTTTTCACACCGTCAATATCTTTTACTATCACCTGAGGTTGACCTACTTGCAACTCATAGCCTTCACGACGCATTGTCTCTATCAATATCGACAAGTGCAATACTCCTCGTCCGAAGACTGTCCATACATCCGAGTCTTCTGCTTTCTCCACTCGTAAAGCAAGATTACGGTCAAGTTCTTTTGCCAAACGGTCGGCAATATGGCGAGAGGTTACAAATTTTCCGTCTTTTCCAAAAAATGGCGAATCGTTGTTTGTGAATGTCATCGACATTGTAGGTTCATCAATGGCTATTCTTTTTAGAGGCTCAGGATTTAGTGCATCCGATATGGTATCTCCAATTTCAAAACCTTCAATTCCCACAAGTGCACATATATCGCCCGATGATGCTTCTGTTACTTTTGTACGTCCTAATCCCTCAAATAGATGCATCTCCTTAATTCGTTGTTTTACAACACTGCCATCACGTTTACATAGCGATACATCCATTCCTTCACGAAGTGTTCCACGATGTATACGTCCTACTGCTATACGCCCTACATACGAAGAGAAGTCTAACGATGTTATCAGCATTTGAGGCTCTCCCTCAAGTACCTTTGGTGCAGGAATAGTCTCTATTATTGTATCCAAAAGAACTGTTATATCCTCGGTTGGTTTTCTCCAATCGAGCGACATCCAGTTTTGTTTTGCCGAACCGAATACTGTTGGAAAATCTAATTGTTCCTCGGTTGCATTTAGGTTAAACATCAAATCGAAAACCATTTCTTGAACCTCATCGGGGCGACAGTTTGGCTTATCTACTTTGTTTACAACAACAATAGGTTTCAAGCCCATCTCTATTGCTTTTTGCAATACGAAGCGTGTTTGTGGCATGGGGCCTTCAAAGGCATCGACAAGCAACAAACATCCGTCTGCCATATTCAGTACTCGCTCAACCTCACCTCCAAAGTCGGCGTGTCCCGGAGTGTCTATAATGTTTATTTTGCAACCTTTATATGTTATTGATACGTTTTTTGACAAGATTGTAATTCCCCTCTCACGTTCAAGATCATTGTTGTCGAGAATCAACTCTCCCGATGTTTGGTTGTCTCGGAAAAGTTTCCCGGCAAGTAACATTTTATCAACGATAGTGGTTTTACCATGATCGACGTGAGCAATAATGGCAATATTTCTGATTTCTTGCGACATATATAAGAATTTATTTTTCGGTTGTGCTATTAAAAAAGCTTGTCGTTTAATCAAGTTTCGCTACCCGAATAAAACAAAGTTTTATTTTGGTTGCAAAGTTACAATTTTTCTACGACTTAGAGACTCTATTTTATACTAAATATATTTAAAGCATTAAAAAAGGCTATCGATTTTTTCGACAGCCTTTTACTCTTTTCGTAACAGAGTCTTTTACCCTTATTACTTTCTGATACCAAGCTCTTTGATGATAGCACGGTAACGCTCAATGTCAATTTTGATTAGATAATCAAGCATACGACGACGTTTACCT
This sequence comes from Bacteroidales bacterium, assembly GCA_017559955.1. Classification (GTDB taxonomy): domain Bacteria; phylum Bacteroidota; class Bacteroidia; order Bacteroidales; family G3-4614; genus Caccoplasma_A. The sequence continues at coordinate 31,634 of JAFYPQ010000001.1, read as the reverse complement.
ACTAACATTTTCAATGCTCTTTCAGTGCTATAATCTTTGTGATTTGACTTTAAGTGTTCAGTCAAATGAGCGATACGGTATGAAAATAATGCTATCTGTGCTTCAGGTGAGCCAGTATCAGTATTAGACTTTCCGTATTTCTCAAAGATTTCTCTCTTTTTCTCAGAAGTTAAATACATCTTTAAAAATTATTTATGGTTAATAAAATTTTGCGGTACAAAGGTAATATAAATATTTTATTTATGCAAGCACTTTAATAAATTGGGAATTAGAAATGAGGAATTAAGAATTCTTAGAATAAGCAAAAAAATATTTATTTATAAGAAAACACAAGGAAAGGAGACGCTTGCCTCCTTTTCTTGCCCTACTTTTTCAGTATTACTAATTCCTAATTAAAGTGTAGCTATATATCAACAACTACTTCTTTTCATATACCACAAAGCTATATGAATGTTTGTGTTTTTCGTCGGCAGGATTATCTTGTCTCGAAACCTCTTGCCATATAGCTTTATCTACTTTCGGGAAGTATGCATCTGCATCTGGGAATGCCGAATGAATTTCTGTTATATACAGAGTGTCGGCATATTTAAGAGTTTGCTCATATATTTGTGCTCCTCCTATGAAGAACACCTCCTCTTGATCTTTTACAGCCTCGATAACCTCCTCTACACTATGATATGTTTTGGTTGAGGGATACTCAACTTCAGTTCGAGACAACACGATATTTTCTCTCCCTGGCAATGCTCCTCCGGGCAACGACAAGAACGTTTTACGTCCCATTATTATAGTATGACCAAGCGTAAGCGATTTAAAGTATTTTAAATCGTTTGGTAAACGACAAAGCAAAGAGTTATTTTTACCTATCGCCCCATCTTCTGCCACGGCTACTATTATTGATATTTTTGCCATAAATATATTTTTAATTTGGATTTAGTTTGCGACTATGCTACAACGCTGCGATTATGCAAGAGCAAAATTATGCTTGCATAAACTATGCCGAGCGTGAGCAGGTTCAACAAACGTATGTTTGTTAATTAGAAATTAATTCCTCATTTCTAATTCCTAATTTTATTAAACCGAAACCACTCCCTTTATATGTGGATGAGGATCGTAATCGGTTAATTCAAAGTCTTCAAATTTAAAATCGAATATACTTTTTACATCAGGGTTAATATTCATCTTAGGCAAAACTCGAGGCTCACGAGATAGTTGCAATTTTACTTGCTCCATATGATTATTGTATATGTGTGCATCGCCCAATGTATGTACAAAATCACCCTCTTTCAAACCTGTTACCTGAGCCATCATCTTCAACAACAAGGCATACGACGCTATATTAAATGGCACCCCCAAGAATATATCGGCACTACGTTGGTATAGTTGCAATGATAGTTTTCCGTCTGCTACATAAAATTGAAAGAAGCAGTGACATGGAGGCAAATTCATATTTGGCAAATCTGCCACATTCCACGAACTTACTATTATTCGGCGTGAGTCGGGATTATTTTTTATTGTATTCACCACCTCTGATATTTGGTCTATGTGTCCGCCGTTGTAATCGGGCCACGAACGCCATTGATAACCATAGATATGCCCAAGATTTCCGTCAGGATCGGCCCACTCGTTCCATATACGCACACCATTGTCCTGCAAATATTTTGCATTGGTATCGCCTTTCAAAAACCACAACAATTCATATATGATTGATTTTAAGTGTAGCTTTTTTGTTGTTAAAAGAGGAAATCCATCTTCCATTTTAAAACGCATCTGATGTCCGAACACCGATGTTGTACCTGTTCCTGTACGATCGCTCTTTACGACTCCTTCGTCAAGAACTCTTTGTAATAGGTCTAAATATTGTTTCATATTAATTAATGTTGTGGCTTTGCAACAATTAGAAATTAAATTCCATTTCTAATTCATAATTGAATTTACATTCCTGTACGGTATTTACCGCCAGTTATATCTTCTAATATACTCAAATATGATGCATAACGTGATTGACTTATAGTTTGCTCCTCTATTGCTTTTAATACGGCACAACCTGGTTCGTTACGATGGGTACAATCGTTAAATCTGCAATCGACCGAAGTTCTGAATATTTCAGGAAAATAGTGCGAAACTTCTGCCTCCTTAAAATCAATCGTTCCAAAACCCTTTATACCCGGAGTATCTATCACAGCCCCTCCTGTCGGCAAGTCGAACATTTCAGAAAATGTCGTAGTGTGCATTCCTGTTCCGTGCGACGAGGATATATCTCCTGTTCGTAAATTTGCTTCGGGTATTATCGCATTTATAAGACTCGATTTCCCTACTCCTGAATTTCCCGACAAGAGAGTTGTTTTACCTTCCAATTCTCCTCGCAATTCATCTATTCCCTCTCCCGTTATGGCCGACACCTTTACACATTTATATCCTATGGTTTGATATAGGTTTATTACTGCATCTAACAGCTCCCGCTCCTCTTCGTCATAAACATCAACTTTATTGAATACAAGAATTGCCGGCACACGATACGCTTCGGCTGTTGCCAAGAAACGATCGATAAAGACCAAATTTGTTTGCGGATGAGCAATTGTTACAACCAATAGCGTTTGAGACAGATTGCTTGCCAATATATGCGACTCTTTTGAGAGATTTGAAGCTTTTCGTATTATGTAATTCTTACGCTCTTCTATTTTTGTTATGTAAGCAACATCATTACCAACCTCCTCTACCTCCACAAAATCGCCTACCGCCACAGGGTTGGTTGTACGTATTCCTTTTAAACGAAAGTTCCCTTTTACTTTACATAAAAGGGTTTTCTCGTTATTGAGACGCACCCAATAACCACTTCCGGTATTTTTAGTTACTAAACCTCTCAACTCGTCTCTTTTGGTTATACGGTCAATATCTCTTTCTCCTTCTCGGCAAATAGCTCATCTACTTTTTTTATGTATTTGTCGTGAAGTTTTTGAACGCTATCCTCTCCGTCTTTTGCCATATCCTCAGGCATTCCTTCGCTCTTTTGTGCTTTTTTGAATGCCTCTATTGCTTCACGACGTGCATTACGAATTGCCACTTTTGCATTTTCTGCCTCTCCTTTTGAACGTTTTACCAAGTCTCGACGACGATCCTCTGTAATAGGAGGTATTCCTAATCGGATATGCTCTCCGTTATTTTCGGGAGTAATTCCAACCGATGAGTTTTGTATTGCCTTTTCGATTTCACGCAACATACTCTTCTCCCAAGGCTGAATCATAATTGTCTTTGCATCGGGGACTACGATTGTTGCCACTTGCGATACAGGCACTGACGAGCCATAATAATCTACTCTTACTGGATCTAACAAACGTGCCGATGCTTTTCCTGCACGAATTGTCGCCAAAGCCTCATCCAAAAAGGCAATGCTCATCTCCATTTTATCTGATGCTGCATCTAATATTGTTTTTACCTCTGCCATAATTTATATGTTTTTTTTATTTATTATTCTTGATATACCAATGTTCCTATATTCTCACCCGATAGTACTTTTTTTAGATTTCCTGCTGTATCCATATCAAATACTATGATAGGTAATTTATTCTCCTTACAGAGCGTTGTTGCTGTTAAATCCATTACTCGCAAATTGCGGTTGTAAATCTCGTCGTATGTAATGCTATCAAATTTTACCGCATTTGGATCTTTTTCAGGGTCGGCTGTATAGATACCATCGACACGAGTTCCCTTGAGCATAACATCAGCCTCTATCTCAACACCTCGAAGTGCCGATGCTGTATCGGTTGTAAAGTATGGATTTCCTGTTCCTCCTGCCATAATAGCTATTTTACCTGCTTTTAAAGCATCTATAACTCTGCCCTTTCCGTAAGGTTCGCCGATAGGAAACATTCCAACTGCTGTAAAAACAGAGGCAGGCTGTCCTGCAGTTTCCAATGCCGATTGCAAAGCAAGGCTGTTTATTACGGTTGCCAACATACCCATTTGATCACCACGAACTCGGTCAAAACCTTTTGAGGCCCCACTCAAGCCTCTAAAAATATTTCCACCGCCAATCACTATGCCTATTTCAATACCCATATCTGCAACCTCTTTAATTTGTTGTGCGTATGCAGCAAGGTGTTTTTCATCTATTCCGTATCCTTTCTCTCCCATCAGCGATTCGCCACTGAGTTTAAGCAATACTCTTTTATACTTTACTTCCATAATAGTTTTTTATTTTCTCTGTTCAAAATTATAAATTTTGTATGAACTTTCATACGTTTTATCAATTTATTTTTTAAACAATATTACTATTTCAATTTTCTTTATTAATTTAGAGTCTCTATTCTACTTTTTTGTATATGTATAAGAATTATATAATTGTATTGTTTTTAGTGTTTTCACTCTCTTTATTTTCAACAGAAGCCTCAAACAAAAACAGGATTAAGGCAGATGAATTTTTTATCAAGGGAGAGTGGATAGAGGCCTCGGAGATTTATAACACACTTATTGTTATGAACAAAGGTGATATATCGTTATATGCTCCATCTATAATATCGGCAGGCAAAAACAGCAATTATGAAAGAGCTTTAAGATATATAACACTTGCCGAAAAGAATGGTATTAGTTTGGATTCGGTTTTCTGCAACACATTATCTCTATCAATAAAGAGAAGATGTACCGACGTTTATGAAAATCTGCTCATTACTCTAAAAGAGAGACAGCCTCGCTTAAAAAAGATAATAGACATATATCTGTTGGATTTTTATTTTGACCGCAAAAAAAATCTTAAAACAATTGAGATTGCTGATATTATTATTAAAAGCAAGCCTTCAAATATTGCAGAAATAATGATAATTAAAGCAAAGGCATTAAATGATATGGGAGATATAAATTCTGCCATCAATGTTATGAAAGAGGTTTTTGATATTGACTCAAATAATATTGAAGCCCGCCTATATTTAGGCAACTACTACTATTTCTCAGCGAAGGAGAGTATTAAAAATGGAAATTTCACCGTAAAGACAGAAGAAAAAAAAGGCAAGAAGGGTGAAAACGTAAAGTATATAAATACCGATATTTACTCTGCCCTAAAACGTGCAAGATTTTATTTAGACGTTAATTCTCTTACAAATAAACGTCCTTATGTTCAAAATATAATAAAAGAGATAGAGGCTTTAATAGAAGCCTTTGAAAAACCCATGGAGTAGAGACTTACCTATAAAAAAGCTGCTGATTAAATTTAGATTGGTTTATTTCGAGGGGTTATTAATCTGCCATACAAAACCTATGCTTACAGCCCAACATTCTGAAGGGTTACAAGCATCGATGTTCGCTGCCACATCGAGTTGTACCTGTTCTGCAACCATATAGTTTAATCCTAAATCCAAACCATAATTATTTCCGTATCGGGCAAAATTATTGTAACTTTCGACAAAGCATCCAAGCCTGTCGTTTATCGAAAATCCTAAACATAGTGCCACAAATGCCGAGGGTGTCGCTTGTTTGCCATCCCACTCTGCTCCTACATTATAACCTATATTCATCCAATTGTTTACGATGTTTTCGAAAAGCAGATAAACTGAAGGAGCCAAACGTTCCACTACAAATCCCTTATTCCCTGTTTGGGGCAAAGCCAAGTTTGTAAGAAGCGATATTGCAGGAATAGCCTTCTTACCTTCGTAACACCTTATTTTTGTTCCTATGATCAATCCTGCAAAGGCTGGTTTCCATTTATCTCCATCATTATAGATAAACGCATCTCCTCCCAATCGCAACTCTACACCATCAAATAATCCATATCGAAACAGTGTGTTACTGAATGTAAATTGTCCACAACCGCCATCTCCATTATATTGTACTCCCTGTTCCCATTGTATTACATTACGACCTACTGTGGCAGGACCCGTTGATACTCCCGGACGATCGGCTGTAAAATCCAAATCTTGTGCAGACAATGCTATTGCTACAAGAAGAAATATTACAACTGTTTTTATCCTTTTCATTATCCTTAATGGTATCAATTATTTACTACAAAACGAATTGTACCTCCTTAAAGGCATATGTGTTAATTTTACAATCTGTATGTTTTAATATTAAACAGCCATTAGATCGAACCCCTATAATGGTAGCATCGACAATCTCATTTTCACTAAGTTGCTTAGAACTTTGTATTTTATATTTGGCTTTGATATTTAACCTATATAACAGATTGTGATATTTGGTATTTATATCTTCTTCTCCTCCATTAAAATAGTGATTGTACTGCTCTTCCATTTTCACGAGAACCTCTGAAAGCATATTATCGATATTGTACGATTTCCCTGTTTCTTTAGCTATAGAGGTTGGATTTGGTAATTTCTCCGAAAATTCTGTTTGGTTTATATTTATTCCAACACCCACTATCGAGCAGGAAAGATTTGTTCCCATTATAGAGTTTTCGATAAGTATGCCACATATTTTTTTATCGCCACTATATATATCGTTTGGCCATTTTATCGCTATATTACCAACATACTTACTCAACCACCCAGCTATGGCAACAGAGACTATTCGAGATATGGCAAAAGCATCTTTTGCCGACAGCTTCTCGGGTCGGAATAGGATGCTGAATAATAGATTCTTGTTTTGTTCCGATTCCCAAATATTTTCTCTTTGTCCCCTACCAGATGTCTGATAACCTGCACTCACCACCAGCATATTCGGCAATGAAGGATTATCGCACAACAGATCTTTTATAAGAGTGTTGGTTGAGGTTGTTTGAGGGTAGTGTATATGATTTTTCATCGTGTACGAAGATCGGGCATAAATGCATCTATAATATGTTCTATCTCATACTTATCACGATTGGCATCATCCATAATTACAGAGATAATATCGAAACGTATGTCGAGATGGTGAGGTTGTAATTCAAGATAGTGATTTGCAGCATCTATGGTACGTTTTATCTTTTGTGGAGTTACAAAATCTTCAGGATTTCCATAATCGGTTTTTGAACGGGTTTTTACCTCAACTATAACCAACTCCATTCCATCCTGAGCCACTATATCAAGTTCATATTTACCTGAGTGCCAATTTACATCACAAATTGCATAACCTTTTGAAGCAAGATACTCCCTTGCCAACTCCTCGCCCCGTTTTCCCAATATGTTATGCTTTGCCATTTTTTTTGGTATTAGGTAAAATTTATTTATACTCTAAAATTTAATTTTCAATCCCTCATTTGCCAAACGGCTGTTAACAAACTCTTGTTTTGCCTCGTTAAGCAAAACGGTTTCTTCTTTATATCGAGATGAGAAATGCCCTATAAGCAACTCTCCAACCTCTGCCTCTTTTGCTATTTGTGCGGCTTGAAGGGCAGTAGAGTGATAACGTTTTTTTGCCGTTTTTTCTAATTCGTGTAAATAGGTTGCTTCATGATATAGTAACGTTGCCCCCTTTATATAGGGAATTATTGAGGGAGTATATTTTGTATCTGAACAATAGGCATAACTGACAGAGGGGGTTGGCGGAGAGACCAACTCTCCATTAGGAATTACCTCTCCTTCGGGTGTAATATAGTCTGCACCATCTTTTATCGAAGGCAATAATCGCAAAGGTATATTATAACGCTCTACTCGTTCTTTAATTATATGAGGAAGTTTATTTATCTCTTCAAAGCGAAATCCGAATGTAGGCACTCGATGTTTCAAAGGGAAAGATGTTACTTTTAAAGTTCCGTCGTTATATATCTCGCCTCCTTTAGGTGGGAGTGGTTCAATACGGATTTTCAATGTTTCTCCTCCACAATAATATTCAATTTGAGGACGAAGCAAACATTCCAAATCAGACGGAGCATGTATGACTATTTCGCCAGTACGATAGTGCAACTCCAACGTTGATATAAATCCTATAAGCCCAAAACAGTGATCGCCGTGCAGATGCGATATAAAAATATGGCCCAATCTGTTATGATTTAGCCCATATCGATAAAATTGTTGTTGCGTTCCCTCTCCGCAATCTATCATAAAGAGTTTGCCCCTATACGAAAGCACTTGAGATGAAGGATGGTGCTTGCGTGTTGGTTTTGCCGAGCTACAACCCAATATTGTCAATTCAAACTCTTTCATTACGCACAACTAACAACTACCTTCCTGTTGCTCTTTTTAACTCTTTATAGAAGGCTTGCTCGTCTGGTGATAGTTGAGATAGTAACTCCTCCTCATACTCTTCCAAATCCTCTTGCTCCTCTACCTGCGAAATTATAGAGGTTCCGATATCGTGCATATCCTTTATACTCTTGGCGGTTAATAATTTACTCGCCGTTTGTATGCCGTATGTTCCTCCGTGCAATATCATACTCATAAGTATTGCCATCTCGGGTTTTATCTCAAACGACACTATAACTTTCTTGCTCATTCTATCTCTTGTTTTTAAAAAATTCTTGTATTATTTCAGCACATTTTTCTGCCATTACACCCTTTGATATTTCTGTTTTTGGATGTAAAGCATCAGGTGCAAAACGAGAAAAACCTCGTTTTAAATCATCGGCACCCCATACCAATCTTCCCATTTGCGACCATCCTATTGCTCCGGCACACATTATACAAGGTTCGAGAGTTACATACATTGTGCATTTATTTAGATATTTACCTCCCAATTGATTTGTCGCAGATGTTATTGCCTGCATCTCGGCATGAGCCGTTACATCGTTAAGCATCTCTGTTAGGTTATGGGCTCGGGCTATAACCATTCCGTTACACACGACTACTGCCCCAACAGGAATTTCATCTTCGTTATATGCAAGCTCGGCTTCTCGTAAAGCCATTTGCATATATCGTTCATCATCGGATAGAGCCATATCTTAATCTTCAAGGAAATAGGTTACACTTGTTACTACTCGCACCTCTTTTATTTGTGGCGTATTACCATCTCGGTCATTAATTGTAAACTGTCCTTGATTTGCTGTTTTTATTTTACCCAACTTGCTTTGTGAGTCTGCCGCAAATTTTTCGGCAGCTGTTCTTGCATTTATTGTCGCCTCTTCTATCATTTGCGGTTTTATCTCGTTAAGCCCCGTAAATGTAAAAGCGGGACGATACTCATAACCACCAACTATTATAGCCACTCCTTTCTTTATAAGATCGGCTTGTTTAAGCATCAATTTTGTAACCAATTCTACTTTATTTGTAGTTACTGTAATTATTGAAGTTACATTATAACGATAGGCATAATTTTGATTTCCATATCGCTCTGCCTGCAAATCAACAATTTCGGGAGCCGCCACTATTATTTCCGACTCATCTATTCCATTTTCTTTTAAGAATGTGATTATTATATCATTTTTTGTATTTAGAGTATTGTAAAGGTCGGTCAAATTATTTCCTATCTCTTTATATGTTATAGGCCAAATTACTTTATCTGCAGGTACCTCACGTACCGACAAACCTTTTACATTTACAACTCTCGACATCTCCATTGTTTTTATTATGGAGTTTGCTATTGATAAGCCACCTAAAAATATTCCTATGGCTATTAGTGCTCCTGTTAATGGTAATTTATACTTCTCCATAGCTGATTTTTTTATTTTGATGTGAGCAAAGTTATAAAAATATTATTTATCTTAGCAAAGTATTTGAACATATTATATGTTCATCTCTTATATTAATAGTATATAATACAAACTTTAATAGTAAAACCAAGATGTTAAGTAAAAGATTACAAGATGCTTTAAATGCTCAAATTAATGCTGAATTTTGGTCGGCATATCTATATCTGTCAATGTCGGTTGATGCATCGGCAAAAGGTTACAAAGGCGTGGCTAATTGGTTTGCCGTTCAGTTTAAAGAGGAGCAGGCTCACGCTCAAATTTTTATCAATTATGTACTTGCCCGTGGAGGTAAAGTAGAACTTGCTCCAATACCCGAGGTTAAGACAAGTTGGGAAACTCCGCTCGAAGCATTTGAAGATACAATAGTACACGAACGCAAAGTTACATCTCTTATTAACGAACTATGTCATATTGCAGCAGAAGAGAAAGATTTTGCAACTTCAAATATGCTTGTTTGGTTTGTTGACGAACAAGTTGAGGAGGAGGAGAATGTTCAAGAGCAAATTGATGCTATGCGAGCAGTTGATGGCAATAAGTTTGGCTTATATATGATTGACAAAGACCTCGCCACCCGCACATACGTTACTCCCACTCCATTGGCAGGGAAAGAATAGACTATATTCAATTAGAAATTAGGATTTTTTTAGCAAGTGCACGCAAAGCATTTGTGAAACAAATATTAATCTCGGCATCCAAATCTCTGATTGTAACAAGACTCAAACTAATAAATAATTAAACAAAAATAAAGGCTACCAATTGGTAGCCTTTATTTTTGTTATCCCATTGTTAGGATTATTTTCCTAACATTGCTTTTACTTGTTTTAGTACATTCTCGGCAGAGAATCCGAATTTGTCATCCAAAACTTTGTATGGTGCTGAGTATCCGAAGTGATCTAATCCCCAAACTACTCCGTTTACTCCTACCAAACGAGCCATTGCTGAAGGCAATCCTGCTGTCAATCCGAATACCGGTTTATCGGTTGGTATTACACTTGCTCTGTACTCAGGTGTTTGATTGAAGAACAATCCTGTTGAAGGTGCCGATACCACTTGAGCTTTAATTCCTGCTTCGTGTAATAATGGTAACGCCGAAATTAATGTTGAGACCTCACTTCCGCTTGCTACCAATACAACATCTGGATTTTCATCTTTTGCTACGATGTATGCTCCTTTTTCTGCTTGTAGAGCCTCTTCGTAACGGTCGCCATTCATAGCAGGAATATCATCAACGTTTTGACGAGATAGTATCAATGCTGTTGGTGAATCGGTATTCTCCATTGCCAATTTCCAAGCGACCACTGTCTCCGCTCCGTCGGCAGGACGTAATACCAACATACTGTTTTTGCCCTTATGGTTTTTCAACTCCTCTAACAAGCGGATTTGTGCCTCTTGCTCTACGGGTTGGTGTGTTGGTCCATCTTCTCCTACACGGAAGGCATCGTGTGTCCATACATATTTTACAGGAAGTCGCATTAATGCCGACATTCTCGCTACAGGTTTTATGTAATCAGAGAAGACAAAGAATGTTCCACTTGCCGCTATCATACCTCCATGAAGAACCATACCGTTCATTACTGCCGCCATGGTTATCTCGCTTACTCCGGCGTGTAAGAATGCACCCTCAAAGTTATATGGTGCAAATGCTTTTGTTTTCTTTAAGAAACCGTCTGTTTTGTCAGAGTTTGCCAAATCGGCTGATGCTACAACCATATTGCCTATTTTTTCACCGAACTCTGACAATACTGTTGCCGAAGCTACACGTGTTGCCTGATTAGGTTTCAATACTATTGATTTGTAATCTATTGCAGGTATTTCGCCCGACATATATTTTTTAAGCAACTCGGCTTTCTCTGGATTCGCTTTCTCCCACTCTGCTTGCTCGGCTTTACGTGCGGCTACGATTTTACGCAACTCGGCTTTACGCTCTTCGTAAAGTGCTATTGTCTCAGGATAGAATGTAAATGGCTCTTCGGGATTTCCTCCAAGATTTAGGATTGTTTTCTCAACTGATGCTCCTGCAGCACTAATTGGTTGTCCGTGTGTTGAACATTGACGTTCAAAATTGCTTCCATCCTCTTTAACAGCTCCTTTACCCATTATTGTTTTACCAATAATCAAGGTTGGACGTTTGTCTTCTTGTTGTGCAGATATTAATGCATCGTATATTGCTTGAGAATCGTTTCCGTCGATCTCCAATACGTTCCAATTCCATGCACGATATTTTGCTGCTGTATCCTCAGTTGTTACGGCATCGGTGTCTGTTGAAAGTTGTATATCGTTGCTATCAAAGAACATTATAAGATTGCTCAACCCAAAGTATCCTGCCATACGACCTGCTCCTTGCGATATCTCTTCTTGGATACCTCCGTCAGAGATAAATGCGTATGTTTTGTGCGACATCCACTCTCCGAAACGTGCCACCATAAAACGCTCTGCCATTGCAGCTCCGACTGCCATAGCGTGGCCTTGTCCAAGAGGACCTGATGTGTTTTCGATACCACGTTCGATATTTACCTCAGGATGTCCCGGAGTTTTTGTTCCCCATTGACGGAACTCTTTTATCTCATCCATGGTAAAGTTACCAATCATAGCCAATACGCTATATAACATTGGCGACATATGTCCGGGGTCAAGGAAAAATCTATCACGATTCATCCATGTTGCATCATCGGGGTCATAAACCAACACTTTTGAATAGAGCGTATTTATAAAGTCTGCTCCACCCATAGCACCTCCGGGGTGTCCCGATTTTGCTTTTTCAACCATTGCCACTGTCAGTACGCGAATATTATCCGCCACTCTCTCTTGAATTTTCTTGTCGATTGCCATTTTGATAACTCGTTAGGGTTTATATCGCACGGTAAGACCGTATTTTATTCTCTTCTGCAAAATTAATTATTTATTCTGTATATTTTAAATTTATTTGGTAATATTTATCAACAAAAAAACGGAAATCAGCAGACTTCCGTTTTTAAATAGAGTTCTATGGTGTTTTTATTATTCTACAACCAATTTGCGAGAGCCATCGCCTATTACTACTTCATAAACTTTAGGCGATTTTCCGTATTTCTCTTTATATCTCTTCTCTGCCTCTTCGATGAATAGTTCGTACAACTCATCTTTTACCAAGTTGATTGTACATCCACCGAAACCGCCACCCATCATACGAGAGCCTGTTACATTGCAATCTATTGCCACGTCAACCAAGAAATCCAACTCTTCACAACTTACTTCGTAATCTTTGCTTAATCCGAAGTGTGTTTCATACATTTTCTTTCCTACTGTTTCGTAATCACCAGCCTCAAGTGCATCACATACATCCAATACACGTTGTACCTCTCCGATTACATATTTTGCACGACCGTAATCTTCGGCTTTAAGCTGATCTTTAACCTCCTCCAGCATATCAAAGTTAGCATCACGTAAAGAGTCAACTTCGGGATATTTTGCTTTGATTACCTCTGCTACACGTTCACAGCTCAAACGGCGATCGTTGTATGGAGAACCAACCAATGCGTGTTTTACGCATGTGTTAAGCAATACCAATTTATATCCTTTGGGATTGAATGGGAAATATGAGTACTCCAACGAACGGCAATCCAAACGAATAAGGCTTCCCTCTTTACCAAATACACTGGCAAATTGGTCCATAATTCCGCAATTTACTCCTACATAGTTATGCTCGGTTGCTTGTCCTACTTTTGCCAACTCAAATTTATCAATTTTGTTATCGCCAAACATATCGTTTAGGGCAAATGCATATGTACTCTCCAATGCCGCAGATGATGACATTCCTGCTCCAAGAGGCACATCGCCTGCAAAAGCGGTGTTAAAACCTTTTACCTCTACACCACGTTTAATCATTTCACGACATACTCCGAAGATGTATTTTGCCCATGATGCACGAGGTGCATCCTCTTCGTTCAAACCAAACTCAACATAATCCTTTTCGTCTATTGAGTATGCTTTTACTTTATCTGTTCCGTTGGGTTTCAACTCAGCAATAATTCCTTTGTTTACCGCTCCGGGAAATACAAATCCGTTGTTGTAATCGGTATGTTCACCTATTAGATTGATACGACCCGGTGATGCATAAAGTTCTCCTGTTGTGCCATCAAAGTGTTTGATGAAACGACTTCTGACAAAATCTATATTCATAATTAGTTAGTTTATATGATGAATTAATTTTACTCTTTTACTTTTGCAGGTTTTGAACCTATTAGTGCATAGAACAATAGATATACTGCACATCCTATTACTACCCAATAGCTTGTTAGGTAATCTACTGCAACATCTGCCACCCATCCTTGGATTGCCAACATTACTGCACAGCCAAATACCATTGTCATAAATATTCCAGATGCAACAGCTGTATATTTTCCTAAACCTTCAACTGCCATATTGAATATACCTCCCCACATTACCGATGTACACAATCCGACTAATAAAAATGCCAATATTCCTACAGGAACCTCAGCCCACTTCATCTCGAATTTTGCCCAATCAATTCCGGGTATTTCAACCATAGATGTTGTTGCGAACATTCCAAATCCAACCAATACAATTGTCAACAGAGATACTACTGTTATCATTGTACGGCTTGAAATTTTACCTCCGATTGCTCCACCTAAGAATCGTCCAATCAACATCATCAACCAATATACTGCTACAATAGTTCCTACAAGAGATTCTTCCAATCCATATCCTGATGCAGTCTTTGAAATGCTCTCTGTTGTTATTTCGGGGCTTTTACCCTCTTTGGTAGGAGCAATTTTCTCCTCAGTATCTTTTAATAATTTTTCGAACTCTTTTTGAGCTTTATCTGCTGCTGCAATCTCTTCTGCTTCATTAGGAACTTTTGCAGATTCTTTATACTCTTTTATTGCTTTTGCTCTAATTGAGTCAACATTTACAACCTCTGTTGTTGCCAAATAAGCCAACGCTGCTTCTCCTGATGTAATCTCCTTGGCATTAAATTTCTCAATTATACCTTTTTTCTCTGTCAATACTTCCGGTGTATCTGCAGGCAGATATTGTAGAATATATGTTGGTACTCCCACCTCAATTCCCATATATAGGAATATACCTAAAATACCCAATACGAAGTGGCGATATTTGAATGCACCTTTAACTAATGACATATCAACAGGAACTCTTTCGGGCTCTTTGATTTTAGTAAATAGAAGTACAATGAATGCAACAACAAATATTGATAATGCAATCATTAACGCTGGTGTTGCATCTGCTATTTTTGCTTTTGTTGCCTCTCCTATCAATGCTCCCATTATGATATATACTGCTACGGCTGCAGATGAGTTAAATACACCTCCAATTTGAATTAATTGGTTTCCTTTGTTACCACCGCCTCCAAGGATGTTTAACATTGGATTTACAACGCAGTTAAGGATACACATACACAAACCTGCGATGAATGCTCCTGCCAAATAAACACCGAACACCAATCCAAGATTTTTCTCTACATCAAGTTGTCCGCTATACCATTGCATCAAGATACCTGCTATTCCGACTACAAGTCCTATAAGTGCAGTTTTTTTGTAACCGAATTTTGATATTAACATTCCGGCAGGAATACCCATGATAAGGTATGCAATGAAGTTACCATAGTTTCCGATTTGTGCTAACACATTGGAAATTTCACCTTGACTTTTTATAATGGTTGCCATTGGCGAACATAAGTTTGTTACAAAGGCAATCATTGCGAAGAGAGCAATCATTACGATTATGGCTCCCCATTGTTTTTTTTGTTGACTCATAATTGTTTTTGTTTAGTTTTATTATTGATTATTCTTCTACTCCAAATTTATATACGGTTTTTTGATAGTACTCTTCTCCGGGATTTAACACGCAATCGGGGAAGTGTGGTTTATTGGGCGTATCAGGAAAGTGTTGTGCCTCAAAACATATTGCACTACGTTTTGGGAATGTTGCTCCGAATGCTCCTTCAAATCCGTTGTGCCAGTTTGATGTATATACTTGTACTCCGGGTTCTGTGGTATAAACCTCCAATGTGCGACCACTTATAGGCTCAATACATTTTGCAGCATATGACAATTCTCCCGGTTCACGTTTGTTCAATACCCAACAATGATCATAACCTACGCCGAACTTTGTTTGCTCAAAGTCTGCATCAATACGTTCACCTACCACGTATGGAGTACGGAAATCCATAGGTGTTCCCTCTACTGCATCAATTCTTCCATATGGGATTGATGTTTCATCAACCGGCACGTAAAAATCGGCATTCAATGTTAAGATATTATTCTCAACAGATGCTGTATCTTTTTTAATTCCCGACAAACTGAAAAAAGCATGATGGGTTAAGTTTACAATGGTCTTTTTATCGGTGGTTGCCGAATACTCTATTATAAACTCATTATCTTCACTTAATGAATAAATAACAGTTACTTCAAGGGTTCCGGGAAATCCCTCTTCTCCGTCAGCCGATGTATATGTCAGTTTTAAAGTTGTAGTATCTATTTGTTCAGCGTCCCAAACTCTTGCATGAAATCCAGTAGGTCCGCCATGAAGAGAATTTGGACCATTATTTATTGCAAGGGTATATTCTTTTCCATCAAGGGTAAATTTACCTTTTGCTATACGGTTTCCGTATCTTCCTACCAATGTACTCAAAAATGGTTCGGGGCTTTTTACTACTTTTTCTATTGAATCGTGCCCTTGTATCACATTTGCATACTCTCCATTTTTGTCGGGCATCATTATAGACATAACTGCTCCACCATAGTTGGTTACGCAAATTTCGGCACCCTTACTGTTTTTTAAAACATACATAGCAGTTTTCTTCCCTGCTATTTCTGATTCAAAATCGGCTTGTTTTAATCCTGATAATGTCATAATTACATTCTTTTCTTAAAGGTTCACAATATGTGATTGTACAAAATTAGCATTATTTTAAATCGACTGTTTGATAGTTCTATATGTTATATAACATAAAAACAGCCTTTTTAGTATATTCTTTCGCCAAATATTCCTGTTCCTACCCTTACTATATTCGAACCACACGCTATTGCCAAAGGATAGTCGTCGGACATTCCCATCGAGCAATATGAGAATTTTTCATTTTCGGGAAAGTATTGTCGCTTGATTTTTTCAAACTCTTGACGGATGGTCTTAAACTCCGACTCTATCAGCTCCTCATCATCGGTATATGTTGCCATTCCCATTACACCTCGAATTTGTATATTGGATAAACTTCGCCACTCTCCTCCTGCCATATAGTCATCTAACTCAGATGGCATAAAACCGCTTTTTGTTTGTTCCTTAGCTACATGCAGTTGCAATAAAACGTCGATGACTCGCCCCTCTTTTTTAGCACAAGAATTTATCTCTTTTAATAGTTTTACACTATCCCCGCTATGTATCAATGTTATAAACGGAGCTATATATTTTACCTTATTGGTTTGAAGATGCCCTATAAAGTGCCACTCTATATCGGCTGGCAAGTTTTGTTGTTTAGGAAGCAGTTCTTGAACTCTACTCTCTCCAAAAATTCTTTGACCTGTATCGTATGCCTCTTGTATTGAAGATATGGGATGAAACTTTGATACAGCACAAAGCTTCACTCCTTGAGGAAGTGAAGCCCTGTATCTGTTTATATTCTCAGTAATTGTCCCCATCTTTGAAAGGTGTTTGATTATTGACCCGAACCTTTTTCAACATCATAACGATACACATCCATTATGGCAGTTTCGGTTATCGAGGCCACTTCATAGTCTATCATTGTTGTTCCCATCTCTCTCGTAAGGGTTGCCAACGATGTTGCAAAATCTTGTGCTTGTATCAACATAAAAGCTGCAGTTCTTTTCTCGGCACCACTCTTTTCATCAAGAGTTATATAATTTAATTTTGCCTTATACCATTTGTCGCCTGTCTCATCAAAGAATATATCGGCAAGTTTTACTCTTTTTATATTTGCCACTGTAAATTCTCCTGATATATATGGTTTCATCTCCTCAATTATTCGTGCCTCTGCCTCGGTAAATGATAATGCATCTACCAAATATGGTTCGCTTACGCTTTTAGGTAAGCCGTTCTCCATAATTTTATCGTATTTTACTTTACATTCAAACCAATTACTCATATCTTTCTATATCTCTTTTTCTTCTTGTTTCGACTCTTCGTTTGTTACTTTTTGCCAAACCTCTAATGATTCTAACGCCTCTTCACGTAAAATGTTCTCCATTTTTACACTCTCGAACCATTTATTTTTTATCAACATACTATGCGAGTAACGTTTTAACACATCCGACTCTTCAAGATCTTTTTTGTTGCACGCATAATATATTTTATCGATGTTTGCCTGTTTTATGGCTGCCATACACATTTGACAAGGTTCGCTCGATAGATATATAACACAACCTGACAAATCGTATTTTTTCAGCCTCGATGCTGCTTGTCTTATGGCAATAATCTCGGCATGAGCTGTTGGGTCTATTTTTCGTTTAACCCTATCTGCCCCTCGTGCTATAATTTTATCATCTTTTACTATCACAGCACCGAATGGTGCTTCACCTATTTTTGCACTTTTTAATGACAAGGCTATTGCCTCTCTCATAAATTCCGCATTACTTTTGGCACTCATCAATTATCTTCTCCTCTTTTTATTTATTACTGATATCTCTGTTTATCTCAAATATATAGTCCAATAATTCTATTCGACCTCTTTTATCCTCAGATGATGTTACAAACATAGGGGGCAACTCCTCCCATTGTTCTAACATTTTTCGTCGGTAATTATTTATATTCGATTCTAATTTTGTTTTTCCAAGTTTATCGGCTTTGGTAAATATTATAGAAAACGGCACTCCGTTTTCACCCAACCACTCCATAAATTCGGTATCAACTTTTTGTGGCTCGTGGCGAGAGTCTATCAAAACAAACAGAAGTGTCATCGACTCTCTATTTAAGATATAACCCTCTATTATTTTTTTAATTCTTTCACGTCCGTCTTTACTGCATTTAGCATATCCATATCCCGGCAAATCGACAATATACCACTCTTTGTTTATTAAAAAATGATTTATGCAAAGGGTCTTTCCCGGAGTTGACGAGGTTTTTGCCAAGCCACTCACTTGAGTAAGTGCATTTATTAATGAAGATTTACCCACATTAGACCTTCCTATAAAAGCATATTCAGGTTTGCCATCTGAGGGGCATTTATTTACATTTGTATTACTTATTACAAATTCTGCACTTTTTATTTCTTCTTGCATATCTCTTCTTTTTCATTTACAAATATATAAAATTCTTCGGTTCGATACGATTTTTTTGTTACTTTTGAAACAAAATTTTTCATTTTTATCAGAAACCGTTTATTTTTTATTTCGGAATGAACAACTCTTTTTCATCTTCTTTACTGGATAGTGCCGTTAATGAGATTTCAAAATTACCTGGAATTGGAAAGAAAAGTGCACTCAGATTGGTTCTGCATCTGCTTCGCCAAGATGAGAATGTAGCTGTTGCTTTGGGCGAGTCCATTATAAAACTACGCAAGGATATTAAATATTGCAAGGTTTGCCACAACATTTCAGAGAAAGACGTATGCGATATTTGTTCTGACGAAAAGCGAGATAAATCGACGGTTTGCGTTGTTGAAAATATTAAAGATGTAATATCTATTGAAAATACTCATCAATTCAACGGAGTATATCATGTATTAGGAGGTATTATATCGCCCATTGATGGCATTTCGCCTAATGATATTGAGATTGAATCTCTTGTTGAGAGAGTAAAATCGGGAGACATTAAGGAGGTTATTCTCGCATTAAGTACCACAATGGAAGGGGACACAACCAATTTCTATATATTCAGAAAGCTTGCAGGTTGCGATGTTAAGATTTCGATTTTGGCAAGAGGCGTCTCTATTGGCGACGAATTAGAATATACCGATGAGATAACTTTAGGCAGATCTATTTTAAACAGAACTCCTTTTACCGAATCATTCAAAATATAGTTATGGCTTTAAAAAACAAAAATATATATTTAAGAGCTATTGAGCCTGAAGACTTGGAGTTTCTATACAAATGGGAAAATTGCGTAGATATTTGGCAAGAGAGCAACACTTTGGCTCCGTTTTCAAAATTCACTATCAAGACTTATATAGAGAGGAGTTTAAATGAAAATGTTTTTGAGACAGGACAAGTAAGATTTATGATTTGCCTTACAAACGACAACTCGGTTATTGGAACTGCTGATATTTTCGATATAGACTCGTTTAACTCTAAAGCTGCTATCGGACTTTTAATAGATAACAACTACCGAGGTAAGGGTTACGCAAAAGAGGCTCTCGATTTATTATGCAACTATACAAAAGATACTCTTTTACTAAACCAATTGTATGTTCATATTGCAACAGACAATCTCTCATGTTTATCTCTTTTTGAGAAAAGTGATTTTAACAACAATGGAACTTTAAAATGCTGGATTAAAACCAAAGATGGTTATAAAGATGTTTTCGTTTTCCAAAAAGTTTTGTAAGAAAGAAGATTATCGTGATAGCTAATTAAATATTGGAGAAGGCGGTACTCTTAACCAAGAAGAATAACCTTCACCCAATTCTTTTACATAATTACGCCACATTTTTTCATCTTCACAAGAATAGAGAATATTATCCTTTTGAGGTTCGATAACTCCCCACGATTGAGTTTTTATCTCCATTTTTAATTGAGATGCCCCCCATCCGCTATATCCTAAAAAGAATTTAACGTAGCCATCGATTTTATTCCCGGCTGAGAGATATGCCAATAGTGATATTATATCGCCGCCTATACTTATTCCGTTTCCTATATATTGCGAATCTATTATTGCATTGCCTAATGTATGTAGAAAAAAGAGACGATCGGGTTCAACCGGACCACCGCAATATACGGGAATATCGGGAAAATGTTTAAAGGTATCGGATACTGAATTTAATGTAAAAGGAAATGGTTTGTTTTGAACAAAACCCATTATATCGTTTTGTTCATCAAATGCCGCCAAATATATTACCGAGTGGCTAAACCATACATCGTCCAATAAAGGATTTGCCACCAATATTCTATTCTTATCAAATCCTTTCTTATTTGGGGTTATACCATATATATCGGAATAGTTTATCTTCTCCATCTCCTCCATTTTATGAAAAAGAGCGGCACAACTTCGCTCAAGGAAATAATGCCGCTCTAAATGGTTTTGTTTCTTATTATTTTCTATCTTTTGCTTCCCAACCAAGAGCACTTGCTCCTAATACAGCCGCATCACTCTCTTTTAATTCAGAGAATAGTAATTGAACTTTGTTTTTATAGATATTCAACATATTGCGTTCCATACTCTCCTTGATAGGTTTCATTATCAAGTCGCCTGATTTTGCAAGACCTCCAAACAAGATTATTGCTTTCGGGCTTGAGAATGCTGTAAAGTTTGCAAATGCTTCTCCTAAAATATCTCCTGTATATTCAAATATATCTTTAGCTATTTGGTCGCCAGCGATTGCTGCATCATAAACATCTTTTGAAGTTATATCTTGAATAGGTATTTGACGCAACAAGCTATTGTCTTTACGAATTTCCAAAAATTCACGAGCTGTGCGAGCAACTCCTGTTGCAGATGCATATGTCTCAAGACAGCCTGTTCTTCCGCAACCACAAGCACGTCCGTTTACAGGTTTTACTATAACGTGGCCTAACTCTCCCGCAAAACCATCGTGTCCGTAAACCAATTGTCCGTTAACAACAATTCCGCTACCAACACCTGTACCAAGAGTTATCATTATAAAATCTTTCAAACCACGAGCAGCTCCGTATGTCATCTCTCCAATTGCAGCAGCATTTGCATCATTTGTCAAGGCAACGGGAATACCGAATTTTTCTGACAACATATCTGCCAATGGCAAAACTCCTCTCCAAGGCAAATTGGGAGCAAACTCGATTGTTCCATTGAAATAGTTTCCATTGGGAGCTCCAACTCCTATTCCGGCAATTTTATCAACCGCATCGTTTTTCTCTAAAAGTTGGAACAAATTCTCATAAAGTTCATTTACATAATCTTCAATTTTTGAATGTTTTCCTGTTTTAATTGAACCATTGTCAATAATTGTTCCACGTGCATCTACGATGCCGAATACGGTATTGGTACCACCTATATCAATACCTACTACATAAGGTTTGCTCATAATAAGTAAGTTTTTTAATTATATTATGTGTTATATAAATTGCATTATTGCAAAGGTATATATCTTTTTTTTATTTCAAAGATAAAAACAATACTTTTTTCTAAAATTTTACATTTTATTTTTTTTCTTGTATGTTTTATCTATTCAAAGAAACCGCAGCCACTTCGGGTACTCTCACTCCGGGTTTCAACTCTCCTCCTATCGAATATAGACAACCTTCTTTATATAGCAATGCTGCTCCTGCTCGTGCCATCGATTGTGTAACAAATATCTCTTCCCAATTGTTTCTTAACGAATTATAAAGCAATACCCTGTTGTTGAATTTATACCACTCGGGCGATTGCAACATATACTCTCTTGCTTCGGTGCGTAATCGATTTTCAGCAGTTATGTCGTTTTGCGATATAGCTCTTTTTAAATCAGCTTCTCGTTGTAGTGCTTTCAAAAATATATCTTTGTTTACGCCTCCCGTAAAGAGAGCGATTGTATCGTTTATTGCTGTTACTGCAGCCCCACCTAAAAATATCTCCTCGTTTGCTATTTTAGGCGAGGACAATTCTATCCACTCTCCCTGACGGAAAGAGTATCTATAGCCTGTAGGAGATACAGATGGCTCGGAGCCATTAACCGAAGGAGCAAATCCACCCCATATATAGAGAGATTTTTCGCCTTGTTCGTTTGTCATTACAGCACATACGGGTTGAACTCTTGGCTCGCCGGGGAATGAGGGCAACTCTATCCACTCCGCTTGCAAATTTGTAAAATCCAACAGAAATACCCTGTTCGACGGCACTCCGTTTGCATTGCCTCCTGCAACATAAAGCATCGTATCCATTACAGCACCACCCATATTATCAAGGGTTACGGGCAAATCGGGTAAAGGATTAATAAGAACCTCCATCGAATCCTTATCCAACATTATTATATTTGCAGTTGAGAGACTCCCCTCTCCATTCACTCCGCCTACACATACTACTCCGCCTAACATAGAGACAGAGACCCCATATGCCGAAGCCTCCTCTATATCGCCCAATTTTTTCCATTGCAATATGGTGTCTGTAGTTGCAGGTATCCGAGCTGCATAAATTGCCTTATAAAATCTCTTTTTACCTCCATCCGCAGCAGGAACATCAGGGAAATTACAACCTCCCATAAAGAGCATATACTCATCTATCACTCCAGCATACACAGCAGATAAGCCCTTTTCCGCTCCGTCAGTTGCTTCGGGGAAAGGATACTGAATATCAAACTCTTCTACAACATCCTCTTCCCTATTGAAAAAGACAAGAAACACTACTGCCGTTATGATTATAACGAGGCAGTAATGTTTCCAATCAATTTTTTTTGAAATTTTCATATTTATCACATATTCAAAATGTCATTACATAACATGTATGAGCGAATCATCATTCGGGGTATATGAAACGGACCTTTAAATATATTACCTTTCGCAGGTTGTGCGACTGTTCCGTCTCGATGTAAGTACCCATACCACTCGCCAAACTCTTTATCGGGGAAGTGGGCGTATGTCCAATCACTGACCTGTTTGTGCATTTCAAGATATTTCTCATCTTTTGTTGCCAAATAAGCATACAAAGTTGCAATTATAGCCTCAGTTTGTGGCCACCAGAATTTCATATCTTGCGAATAGTCTTGCGGTGGAAGATTTTTACAATCTTTGAAGTTGATTATTCCTCCGTATTGTTCATCCCAACCCCATTTCCACGACCAATCAAGAATGGTAATGGCTGTATCGACAATATCTTTATCCCAACCTCTGTAACGAGCCTCCTCCAATAAGAACCATGCTGTTTCGATACAGTGTCCCGGGTTTATGGTACGTCCATTGATGGTGTCTATAACCTCTCCGTTTTCGCCTACCATTTCGAGCAGAGCTTCATACTCAGGGTGGATAAAGAACTTTTTCAAATCAGATATCGACTCTTCGATGCGTTTATCAAGTATTTCAGATGATATTGCAGCTCGAATTCTCGATGCGGTATTTATCAATATCATTGTTATTGAGTGTCCTCGAGCTTTTAAAGTATCGAGATATTTAGGTTCTAAAACTCCGGGAGTTTCGAGATAATAAAGAATTCTCTCAAATAGGTCCAATGCCTTTGATGCATATGTTTTATCACCCGAAGCTATCGAATACTCCGACATTGCAATTGCGGCAAAACACTCTGAGAAGAGGTAACGACGTTTACGCAATGGTGTTCCTTCTGCCGTTACTTCAAAATACATTCTGCCATCGCTATCGAAACAGTACTTCTCAATAAAATCGACGCAACTTTTTGATGCAGCCAGCCACTCAGGATTTTGCTCGATGTTATTATATGCAAATGCAGCCACAAACCCGAAACGACCTTGGAACCACACCGATTTGGTTGTATCAATCAGTGAACCATCACGATTAAGACAGGTATAAACGCCTCCGTTTTCTCGGTCAAGACCATA
Source organism: Bacteroidales bacterium (assembly GCA_017559955.1). Lineage (GTDB taxonomy): Bacteria > Bacteroidota > Bacteroidia > Bacteroidales > G3-4614 > Caccoplasma_A. The sequence continues at coordinate 7,440 of JAFYPQ010000001.1, read as the reverse complement.
CTTCAACCAAAAAGGCATTATATTATTTACAAAGTCGTTTTTGTAACTATCCTGCCACTCTTTTATATATGCTTTTACATCCATTGTTTAAAATTTATTACAACGTTCAAAGAATCCTATTGCTTCCAACTCTTTCTTCATTGCAACCTCCTCTTCGTCGGTCATATTACGGAACGGAGTGCGGTTTTTGCCTAAATCAAGTCCTATTAATTTCATTATGCGTTTTCCGCCAACAATATTTCCACGATAATGACATATAACATTAATCACCTCTTGCGAGAAGTTTTGACGCTCACGAGCCGATTCAATATTACCAGCATTCCAATCTTCTATTATTCCAACCAACTCTCGTCCATTGTAGTTAGTTGTTCCGCCTATTCCTCCTTGTGCTCCTCCCATTGCAAGAGAGGGAAGAATGGTTTCGTCTTGTCCATGAAGCATATCAAATTTACCATCTTTATACAAACGACATTGATTGTATTCATAGATGCTTTCAAATGTATATTTTATTCCTGCGAAGTTAGGAACTCTTCCATCAACTGCAGCCAATAACTCGGTCATTGGTAAAAATGCACCATTGAATGCTGGTATATGATAGTAATAGAATGGCAACTCGGGAGCACCGGATGCTATCTCTTCGATATATTTAACCAACTCCTCAATACGTCCAATCTTAGGGAATGGAGGAGCCATTGCACCAATACCCCATGCACCAATCTCTTGAGCATGGCGAGCCAACTCTTTACTTGATTTTACGCAACAGCTTCCAACGTGAACTATTACCTTAAAATCTTTTGGAGCACACTCCATCCAACGTTCTGCAAGGCGTTTACGCTCTTCGTCGGTAAGCATATATCCCTCTCCCGACGAACCATTTATAAAAACTCCTTTCAATCCGTTTTTATACAACATATCGGCATAAGCCGCTATTGGTTCATAGTTTACCTCTCCGTTTTCATAAAAGGGGGTAAATGGGGCATCAATAAGTCCTTTAATCTTTTCCATAATCGTTATGTATAATGTTTTATTCTTTATTTATTGTTTTTGGTCGCAACATTGTTATCTGAACAATCAACGACAATACCACAACTCCGCCAAGCAGTGCAAATCCTGTTCCGAGTGATAGATTTCCAAGTGCCGTTGTAATAGCCGCTCCACCAAGAACTCCTGCCATATTTATAAAACCATAGGCTGTTGCTCGTTGATTTGACGGAACAAACTGACAGAGAATGGGCATATTGTTTGTATCGAAAAATCCGTATCCTATTCCAAAACACAGAATGGCACATATTACCGCAAAAAGGCTATTTCCCAATCCCATAAAAATTAACGACGGTACTATTAAGGCAAGTCCTATACAACTTGTATATACACGGCCTTTTATATGCTTTTGCACCCATTTGTCCGATAATTTTCCTCCTATCATAGCTCCAAGGAAAGAGGCTCCTGCAAGACTTATTACAGCGATAGGTCCGGCATAATCCATTGCTTTGCTCATCTCTATTCCCCAATTACTGTTTATTACATTTGCCAACAACTCAGGCAGCCAGTTTTTTGTTGCCCAACCCGGCATACTTAATGTTGTAAAAACAAACAATACAGCCCAGAATGCGACATTACTCAACACCAATACTATGGCTTTTAATACGGGTGGTTGAGAAGAGGATGTTTCTCTCTTCTCTCGACCTGGGTCGCTTATAAACATTATTAACACTACTGCATATATCATACCAACAAGTCCGCACAACAAGAAGAGATTTTGCCACTCGAGATGGTTTGAAAATATTGAGCCAAAGCCTCCCGCTATCTGTCCGAGATAGAGACCTGTCATATGTATTCCTATTGCAATTGAACGGGTTTTCCCACTATGAATATCGGCTATCAACGATAGAGCTGCGGGGATATACAACGCCTCACTAAAGCCCATTACTGCCCGTAATGTATATAGTTGCCAATAGTTATCGACATATCCCATCAAGAATGTTACTGCCGACCATACAAAAAGACTGCCAACAATCAAATATTTTCGATTCAATCGGTCGGCAATTGCTCCTGATACGGGGCTCATCAATCCATATATCCACATAAAGGCTGCCATCAATGCACCCCAACCCCAAGGACCGGTATTACTCTCTGCAACCTCAACAATATCTTCCGCCATTGCTAAACGCATTGTACTAAGCATTTGACGGTCCATATAGTTAAGGAATGCTACTCCCGATAATAATATCACCACCAACCAAGGGTAAAAACTTTTTTCTTTAATCTTAGTAGACATCATATTGATAAATAAAAAACCTGAATGAGAGACTTCATTCAGGTTATGTTTTTAGCACTCATTTAGGTGCAAACTTAATACTTGTTTATATATTTTCAAAATTATTACAGGTAAAGTTACTCCCGTTAAAAGCGAACAACTACATCAACTCCAAATGTAATAGGTCTGCCTCTCTCCACAAATGACGATTGCGACATTACATCCTTTGCATTAAGTGTTTCAAAATAGAATACGTTGTAGTTAGTTACGGTTAGGTTTTTACCCCATATTGAGAGTGATGCGTTTCCTGCTCGGAGTGTTATGTTTGAGTTCAGCAAAGCATAGAAGTTTTGCCATACATCGTTTGCTTCGGTCCAATATATGCGACCTTGCCCTGTCATACCTACATTAAAATCAATCGCATCCAACCATTTTTTGTTTATATCCAAAGTGTAGGTTGCATCAAGAGCCAATGTGTGTGCCGGTGCAAACGGAACAAAGTTATTTGCATATGAACGTTCACCATCATAGTTTTCACGGAAAACTGCATGAGTATATCCGTATGATGCTGATAGTGCCAACGATTTTATTGGAGAATATCGCAACGAAGTTTCAACTCCTGTACTGTGAGTACGTCCTGAATTTTTAGTTACTCTGCCAAACCCCTCAACAACCGATATTTGTTGGTCTTTGCAATCGATAAAGAAAAGAGCCAAGTCAACCCCTACTCTCTTTTCGGAATTATCATAGTGCATACCCGCTTCATAGTTCCAACTATGCTCGGGTGCGTAACTTATCATTGCATTCACATCCGAACTTTGTTGCATTGATTCGGGCAACATTGACGAGTAGCTACCTATTGCTCCCATTATCATCTCGTTTCTTATTATATTTGAAAATGCCTGAAAGTTATACCCTCCCGAGCGATAACCTTTAGCCACCGATGCATAGGCAAAGAGTGTTGGCAATATCTTATACTCTATTTCAAATCGAGGTAAGAACTCTAAGGCATCCATACTTTCGTTGCCCGAGACCGACAACGGCACGTTACGAGCCTCGTTAATGGGGACAGAAAATGGCATACCCGGCACTTGCATACTGCCCACTATGGCACCTGTCATATTACGTAACGATTCTGTCTTATGACTAAGTTTTGTCTTCTCATATTCCAAACGCATACCAACAGTAAGCGAAAGCCCCTCGGTAAAGAGGTTATTGTATGTTGCTTGTGAATATCCGGCAACTCCCCAAGAAGGTGTTTTATATAGCCCATCTACACACAACGGCGTTGATTTATCAAGCTGCAAGGTTAAATCTTTTGGTCCACCAAATCCCGGTCGTGATGCAATTTGGGCATACATTGTGTTAAATGGGGTCTCAACCATATATTGCAAACCTTCATCATAAAATGTTACAGGTCCGTTTGTACGTATATGAGAATAGTATCCATATACTCCTGCCAACCAATCCCATCCACGTTTTGTGCGAGGCGACTTAACCACAATCTCGTGAGTTACGCTATTTTGCTTTTGTTTTTGCTGTAATGTAAAATCACGAACGGTAGTAAAGTCTTGGTCGAGGTTCATATCATCGGTTAAGAACTGATAACTTGTAACCGAATTTAAGATGAAATTTTTATGGGTATATGCCACCTTTAACGATGTTACCGACATATTGCGTTTATACCCCGAATAGTTATTGTAATTAATCGGGCTTACCTCTTGCGTAAGTTTATTATACTTACGATAAGGGTAACCATTTTGGTTGCTATACTCATATCTTGATGCAAGAGATATATCTAACGATGAGTTGGGGCGGAATTGCAAACGAACGTTTGCCCCTGCAACATCCTCATCGCCACAAGTTTCGTTAGTAAATTCATTAACAAAATAGCCGTCGTGCGCATCAACGTTTGCTGATAGCGAAAAAGCGAATTTATCGGAAATTTTCTTTCTATATCCCAACATTGCATTGTACGAATCGTAATTGCCTGAGCCGAGTTTAACTTTCAATCCCTCGTCATCAAATGGAGATACGGTATATACATTTATCAATCCCGCCATTGTGTTACGGCCAAACAGTGTTCCTTGCGGACCACGAAAAACCTCCACCTTTGAGATATCACTGAAATTAAAATCGAAAGAACTTTTATCGAGATACGGAACATCATCGACATACAATCCTACTGCAGGAGAGTTTATACGAGAACCAATGCCTCGAATATACATAGCCGATATAAGTTTTGATCCGTAATCGGGAATGTAAAGATTTGGGACATACGACGAAAGGTCTTTAATTGAAACAACATTATTTTTCTCCAACTCCTTTGCATCAAGCAAAGAGACCGATCCGGGGAAATATTGCAAGGGCGTATTGGTTTTTGGATTTGAGACTATCTCTACCTCGTCTAAGTCTATGCTATATTTTATTGAATCGGGCGAAACAGTCGATAACGTGTTTTCTGCTGATACTGTAAACGATAAGAGAGCAAAAAGAGTAAATAATATCTGTTTTTTTACCATTTGATTATTGTCTTAAAAGTTATAGTTTTTTAGTTTGCAAAATTACCAAACAAAAATGTAGCAATCAACTATCATTTTTTATAGTTTTATATTATGCCTAATTATATTAACTTTGCAGAGTAAACATTTTATTTATGCAAAATCACCCCTCACATATTGCGGTAATTCACCAAAATTCGCTTTGTTGCCTTGCTATGCGCACTATCTTAAATGATATTATGCCTTTTATGGGGGGTATGGGCAATATAGAGATTGTATCGTATAGCAATATTGATGAGTTAAACCAAAACTCGGAGAGTAAGGTTTTTCTATACTTTGTTTCGAGTCAAATTGTAACCAATAACATGGAGTTTTTTACCCCACTTGCAAGAAGGTGTATTGTTTTAACCGAAGGAGATGCAACAACCCTTAATGGTTTTAAACAGATTAATCTTTTACGCCCCGAACGCGAGGTGATTAAAGAGTTGCTTATGATTCAAAACAATGCACACTCGGCAAAACATCTAAACTCCGACAGCGACAAAACTAAAAGCGAGGAGCTTTCGCAAAGAGAAAAAGAGGTGCTTGAACTTATTGTAAAGGGCTATATCAATAAAGAGATTGCCGACAGGTTGAACATATCAACTTCCACCGTTATTTTCCACCGAAAAAATATCTGCGAAAGAATAGGCTCAAAATCGATTGGCCGCCTCACCATTTATGCCGTAATGAATGGCATTGTTGATTTGAGGGAGATTTAAGGCATTTTGTGCCAATTAGAAATGAGGAATGAGGAATGTTTTTTATTTCTAATTCCTAATTGTGGCGAAGCCACGTACTAATTTTTAATTGGAGCTAAGCGACTAAGGGCAACCGGAGTGAACAACCAAAACTTTCAGTAAATTGCTATCAAATATAATTTTTTCTGAAAAATTGTAATCATTCACAAATAAGTATTTCCTTAACTTATAGTTTTCCCGTGCGACAATACTCCGCAATATGAATTTAATGAGGATACTATCTTAGTAAGCTGTTGACATTGCAGTAATGGGAGTTTTTTTCGTATTCTACTTATAGTTTGGCGTGAAGCATATATTCTATATGGTTTTATAAAAGCTCCCAAAAATTCAACTCCTTGTCTGATTGATATAATTTTCATCTTTCCGTCGTGAAACTTCAGATTTAGTTCTTGCAGGAGCATTGTTTTTATTTTATTCGCATATTCAAGTAATTTGGTTTTATCCGAACTTACTATATAAAAATCATCTACGTATCGTCCATAATATTTTGCTTTGAGCTCTCTTTTTACATATTGGTCAAGTATATTCAAATATATATTACTAAATAACTGTGATGTTAAATTTCCTATTGGCAAACCACACCCCATAGGGCTATTAAACAGGCTCTTATCATGAGGCAAATCTCTCCAATCTTCAGAGCCTCCTTCTATTATACAATTTTCAAGAGGGTTTAGCAATACAATCTCCTGAGTCAAATATTTTACAAATTTAAAATCTACAACTTCAATCCACTTGTAAGGCAAATATTTTGAGACTTTATGAGATGCCATTTTTTCAAGAGTGCCAAAACATATTTGCAAAAGTTTTTCTCGGTTTATATGCATAAAATATCCTCGTATATCCATTTTTAAAGTATAACAAGGTATTTTGTAATTCTGACTCTCCTTTCTAATATGCTGCTGCAACCGGCTTATTCCGTAATGAGTAGCTCTGCCTTTTATGCAACTATATGTATCATGAATAAATGTTCTTTCATAAATTTCATGTGTGTAGTTGTAATAAAGATGATGTACTATGCGATCTCTGAAATTTGCAGCAAACACTTCTCGTTTTTTGGGGTCTCTTATTATAAAGCCGGTTGATGGTCGAGCTTTATATGTTCTATTAAACAATTCATCACATAACTCTTGAAGGTTATTTTCAAGATTTGCTTTCGGTCAAATATCTCTCTAAACTTGTTTCAGGGAAACCTATAAGCAGCAAACTTTCTCCTTCGGTCTTTAATTGGCGATGTGTTGCCTTAAACTGCTTTATATATCTAAAGCACAACCAGGCACTCAATTCGTACGCTCTATAAAATGTTCCCTCTTGAAAAAGATAAATCACCAAACATTCTTCTACTGTTTGGCGTGTTTGTTCTATTTCCAATACCTCTTTTAGCTGTGCCATATTTTTAATTCGACTGCGAGTACTCGCAGTCGAATGGTTTTATTTGTTTTTATTTTATTTTTTTGTTCGCATAACTCCGCTTTTACGAGCTTACGCTCGCGGGGGGGGGGGGGGCGGAGTTATGCTTGTTTTTGCTTGTTATGGTAAATTCTACGCACACTACTCACATACAGGGCGAACAGATTGCCCGCTGCAACGGCCGTAGTAGTCACAATCTACGTAGTCCGAATCGAAGTACAAGTCGTAAGCGTAGTCGCTGCTGCTCGTGAGGAGTGAACTCGACCAGTAGTAGCCGTTACTACCCGCATTGTAGAGATCGTCGTCGCTGCGAACGCCCGCAGCAGGAAGAAATATGGAGTTACCATTCTTTTTACTTATTACTTTATAACCTTCTACCCCATTAAGTGTTGTCCATTCCCAAGTACAGTTATCTGTATTTCTTAACTCATCTTGCTCGGCTTTGGTTGGCATTCGCCAATTGCCACCCCAATTT
>JAFYPQ010000043.1 GCA_017559955.1 Bacteroidales bacterium | reverse complement strand
GGCTCGCAATTGTGGAGACAATGCGTTATACTCCATAAGAGTCATATTGCCTAAATCGACAATTGGTCGCTCATCGGGTAACTGCAATCTGTAAAGGGGTGGCATACTGCTTTCGGGCTGTGCGGAACGACGACCGATATAATTATCTTTTATGATTTGCTGTATCTTGTTTTCTCTGTCTCTCCATCCTTGTCTTGTTAATCCGTCTAACTCGGGAAGTGGTACATCTTTTGACGTATATGAATGTTTGCCTGACTGTTGTAATCCGCTACGTCCTTGCGGGCGAGCTAATACTCCCAACCCACTTGATATTCCTCCTGTAACAAATCCGCTTCCTGCACCAACAATTGCCTCGTGTGCTGCATCCTGAACTATCTCATTTAATTGAGGATAGTGTTCGGGGTTTTTATACACCATACTTAACATATTTCGAGACGCAGATGAGGCTGCAGATGCACCACTCTGTTTTAATGCCAACCCGCCTGTTTGCTTAGCCGTCTCCTTCAATAAAGTACTCACTTCGCCCACTGCTTTCGGGTTATTAACCAGTCTCTTAAACAACGATTTTCGTAAAGAGCCTAACACTGGCAAGTCGATGCTTTTTAAATATTGCGACTGCATCAAGGCTGTCAATAACAAATCGGTTGCGGCAACACCTGTTACATACATATTTCGTGATGTTTTAGGTACTGATTGATTTGTATTCCTCTCATACAAATCAATCTCTTTATGTGCATTGGCTATTGTCTGAGTTAATGATTTTATAAGAGATGCCGCTCCTAATCCAAATCCTAATCCGGGGTTTATAACCCCTCCTGCAACAGGAATTAGAGATTCAAGAACTCCTCCTGCAACACTTCCTACAGTTCCCCAACCTTCTGTTTCAGGAAGACTCTCTGCCTCATCCAATACCTTATTGTGGCTTACGGTGGCTTCGGTCCCTTTATTGTACAGACCTTCTAACCATTCTTTTATCTGCTGATTGCTATAGCCAGCTTCTCTTTTAGAGAGAAGATCCTTTAAAAGTTCCTTTCTATGCACATCCTTCATATCTACTCTTTGTGTTTGAGATATTTGATGTGTAGGACTAAATGATGGAAATGGAACTTGATAATTATCATCTTCTATCTTTTCTATTTTTTTACGAATAACTTCATCGGGCTGAGAATATATTTCTCCTCCAAAATAATTTTTAAGATAATCGATGTTCTCCTTAAAATAATTGTCTCCCGCTATCTCTTTGTCATACGAAGAGCCTATATACTTCATATCGTTAGCGAAATTCCTCTTCCACACATCAAACCCTTGTGCAAATGTTGTGGCTTTTTCAGGGTTAATTTGTTGTGCCGATTGCTCCGAGTTTATATTATTTGATGTAGTCGTTGTGCCATTATTATTTTGAGCATAACGACTTAAAGGATGGCTGTAACGGTTTTGATATAAAGTTCCGAGAGTGCTGTTTTTTGCAGTTTCAAATAATGGATTCTTTGCAAACAAAGAATATCCTTTTGCTAAATTACTATTTCTATAAGGCATAATATTAATATTTTATAAGTTCGTTAAGGGCCTCTTCATGCGAAACTCCATTCGCCAGAAGCTTGTTATAAATTTCATTTTTTTGAGCTTCACTTAATCTCTCTTCTGTATATTCAGGGATTGTATTCACATACTCTTCAATTGTAGGATTGTACGACTCTTTACTGTTTCCTCTTTTTAGCTTATCGCAAAGTTTGAAAATTCTTTTTTTGAGCATTTGTAAAAAATCTTTTGGAGTTGAATTTTCATAAAGCACAAGAACTTTCTTTACAAGTTGAGATAGCCTGTTCAAACTCTTCTCTTTTGTCTGCAGTTCGGTTGACGGATTATAGAGTAAAACAAAAAGTTCTTTCAATCCATTGATTGCTTTACGTGAAGGTCGTGAATTGCGTTGTTGCTCGTCGGTAAAAACGGAATAGAAGCCTTTGCCTTCAGCTATTTTATCTAATTGTGAGGTTAAATCAATGATTGTGTTTTTTTCTGTTTTCATAACTACAAAGTTTTTAGGTGTTGTTTTAATATTTATAAAAGCAACATCTTAAAAGTTTAATTTTTTTGAAATACCTCCTTCAGCTATATTTAAGAGTGCATTGTCAATACCTCTTATATTATTCCCTATATTGGAGATGCTATTGAGGCTCGAATTCTGATAATTATTTGCACTATTAAAAAGGGTATTATATCTTCTGTTGTTGATATTTGCCTTTCTGTCTAAATAGTTATTCAAAACACCATCTTTCCAACTTACACCTTGTCCTGCCAATGAGGAGTATAACGATGAAAGAGCCATTGCATTGTTTTTTTGATTTGCCCCTACCCACTCATCGGTTGCTCCCATTATTGTTGCACGACCTCGCAAATTGTCTGAATTGGTTTTAAAGATATTTTTTGCAGAAGTAATCATATTCTGCACATCGGCTCTTTGCAAATAGTTTGAATAATATTTCGATTTAAAAAGGTTATCAAGTTCCTCCTCCTCTTTATCTAAAACTCGCAAAGCCTTCTCCTCTTGTTGCCGGGCTCGTCTGTTATTAATACGGGCCATAATGCCATCGTATATTGTTCCTAAAATCATAAACTATCATCTGTTTTTAAATTAGTAATTGATTAAATTTTTATTAATATCACATCGCACTGCAAATATCACTCTATAATTTTGCCTTTGAATGTTAAATTTATATGAAGTAGTATGGGAAAGAAAAATGTTGTTACAGAAAACGTAATGAGCAAAGAGAAGAGAGAGATTTTGGAGTTGTGCTACTCTCGTCTTCGAGAACTAATACCTGAATGTTCGAACGAGGTTACCCTTATTAAATGCATTGAGATTTTAGAGAAACACGAAAACTCTAATGTTTCGCAAGATGAAGGGCAACGCACTCTTTTGGCAATAGCTTCAACTCTTGAACGATTGTCGGAGGTCAAATAAATGTGTCGGAAGCGAAGAGTATATCTGACCACATAGCTTTACTTTTTATCTTATAATTATACCACAGAGTATATCAATAAATAGTGTTTCTTTGCTACAGCTATGAATATCGAAAAGGTAGTTAGAGAAAATAAAACTCGCATTTCGAAGTTGAATGAGGAGTATATGCCTCATATAGGAAGGGGGGGCTACGGCGAACGAAAAATATTTCATTTGCCTGACTCCCCTATCCCTCTGCAATATATTCCGAAAGAGATGGAAGAGGTTGAATTGGTTGCTCTTTTAAAACAGTATGGAAGCATTAAAAACTTCGCAAGTAAATATCTTAAAGTTAAAGCAACAAACATTGTTATTGACGAGGTTTGGAAACACTATATTAAAATCAGAATTAAGTACGACTTTGAATTCTGGGCTGTAATGTTTGTTCGAATAAAGAACAAAATGGGCGACGGAGATATTCCTTTCAAGCTCAATCGTCCGCAACGCAGATTATTGGCTGAAATGGAAGAGATGCGTATAAAAGGGAAACCTATTCGTATAATATTACTTAAAGCTCGCCAATGGGGAGGTTCTACACTCGTACAAATATATATGGCATGGATTCAGTTGGTTCACCGAAGAAACTGGAACAGCGTTATATGTGCTCATTTGAAAGATTCAGCATTGAATATTAAAGGGATGTACGCAAAACTTTTAGAAAACTATCCTCCTTGGCTCTTAGATTGTAACGAGCCTATTAAATTTCAACCATTTGAGAAAATGGCAAACACTTCTATTATATCGGCAACAAAGAGCAAAATAACCATAAGCTCGGCAGAGACTCCTGAGTCGGTTCGTGGAACAGATGCCGTTATGGCCCACCTCTCGGAAGTTGCTTTTTGGCACGCCACTCCCCGCAAAACTCCTGAGTCAATGGTTAGATCGGTTTGCGGTTCGGTGGCTTTACTCCCACTTTCGGTTATTGTTATGGAGAGTACTGCAAATGGAACAGGAAACTATTTTCATAAAGAGTGTATGAGAGCCAAGCAAGGCGAAAGCGATAAGAAATTTATTTTTGTACCTTGGTATGAGATTGAGATATACTCTCAAGAGATTAACAACCACTACGAGTTTGCAAAATCGCTTTCGAAATATGAATGGGATTTATGGGATAAGGGGGCTACACTTGAAGCTATTGCATGGTACCGACAAAAACGCAAAGAGTATTCCGACCACGCCGATATGATGGCAGAATATCCATCAGACGAGATAGAGGCCTTTAACCATTCGGGAGAGAAAGTATTCAGCCACGTTGCAGTAGAGAGACTACGCAAAGAGTGTTGCAAAGCAAAATTTGTAGGCGACATTTATGGTAAATGCGAGAAAGGCAAAGAGGCGTTGCAAAATATAAATTTTGTTGAAGAATGTGGTGGGATGCTTAATATTTGGGAGAAACCCGATACAGATAATAATTTTGCAAACAGATATGTTACCGTTGTTGACATAGGAGGACGCAGCAATAAAGCAGACTACTCGGTTATTGCCGTGTTCGACCGTTATTGGCTTATGTTTGGAGGAATTCCGGAGGTGGTGGCTCAATGGCGAGGACATCTCGACCACGACCTTTTGGCATGGAAAGCTGCTCAAATTGCTCTATACTACAATAAGGCTCTGTTAGTTATTGAAAGCAATACCCTTGAAACGGAACATACAGACGACGACTCCACCGAGTATATTTTGGAGACAATATCGTCATATTATCCAAATCTATATGCTCGACAATCATCAAATATGATACGCAATAGCAGTATTAGATGGGGATTTCATATGAACCGAGCTACCAAGCTTATGCTTATTGCACATCAGGTTAGAATGTTGCGAGAGAATGGGTATATTGAACGAGATTACGATGCTTGTTACGAACACGATGTTTTTGAGAGAAAACCCAACGGCTCGTATGGAGCAATGGAGGGGCATCACGATGACATCCTTATCACTCGCTGCATTGGCACTTACGTCTGCTACACGGAGCCTCTTCCTCAACATCAAGTCTATAATAAGAGTCGTATTAAAATTCCTATCAGCGAAGCATCTATTTAGTTTGTTGAGTAGAAATTTTGCGAGTAAGTGAGAGCAGAGTCAAGTTTACTTGAACTATGCCAAGCATGTGCAAATTCATAGAATAGATTCTATAAAATCAACAAGCAAAGGTTTATTGATTAGAAATTAGTTAGTCGAGCCACTTACCATTCTTTCATATAAATTTACCACTTATCGCTTTTGTATTAATATTTCATTTGTCAATAGGATATAAAACATTATAAAATATGGCAAGTGTAAAAGTAAAGTTTCGACCTTCTACAATAGAAGGTAAGGAGGGAAAAATCTATTATCAAATCATTCAGAATCGTGTAGTTCGTCAGTTAAAAACCAATTATCGACTCTATGCGCATGAGTGGAACGAGAGTAAAAGCAGAATAACCATAACCAATAACAGTCGCCAAAACTATCTTAAAACCATTGGGGAGAGAATCCATTGGGATATTAAACGATTGCAAGCGATAATCAATTTGTTGGAGAGTAAAAAGATAAAATACTCGACAGATGAAATAATCTCAACTTTTCAGAAGCAAGACAATAAGCAATCGCTATTCAACTTTATGCAGGGCGTTATTTCGCAACTACAGCAGATGGGCAAGCAACGCACATCAGAAACCTATCGAGCAACGCTACGAAGTTTTATGAGTTTCCGAGAGGACAGGGATATTCTACTGTATGAGATAGATTCAGATACAATGTTGATGTATGAAGCGTATTTGCAGAATAGAGGATTGACAAAGAATACAACTTCGTTCTATATGCGAATACTCCGTGCTGTTTATAACCGTGCCATTGAAAAGGAGTTTACCACCAATCGTAACCCCTTTAAATATGTATATACAGGAGTAGATAAGACTATAAAACGAGCCGTTTCGTTAAAAACAATCAAACTAATAAAGAACCTTGATCTCTCGTTGCAACCTTCGCTGGATTTTGCACGAGATATGTTTATGTTCTCATTTTACACACGAGGAATGTCTTTTATTGATATGGCATGCCTAAAGAAGAAAGACTTATCAAATGGCATACTATCATACCGCAGACGCAAAACAGGGCAACAATTATTCATTAAATGGGAAAAGTGTATGCAAGAGATTGTGGATAAGTACGATAATCCGCTATCAAACTATCTGTTACCCATCATAAAGCCATTGAATGGAGATGAGCGGACACAATACCAAAATGCAATGTCTCTTGTTAATCGCAAACTCAAAACCATAGGGAGTATGGTGGATATTCAACAACCCTTAACCATGTACACAGCAAGGCACTCATGGGCAAGTGTAGCAAAGGATAAAAATATACCAATCTCTGTAATAAGTGAGGGGATGGGGCACGACTCTGAAATGACAACTCGGATTTATTTGGCTTCGTTAGATAATGCAGTCGTTGATAGAGCAAACACTAAGATATTAAAGGAGTTGTAATAAGGGAAATAAGTTTAGCAAAACTCCACAACTCTTATCAAGAGATGAATCTACGCATGCAAATTTAGCAAAAAATAACAAAAGAAAGAAAAAATTACAGAAAATTTTACGTTCACCATGAAAAAATAGTTGCAATTGTTTAGGATAATGATTTTGCCCCATCATATAACATTCTGATAATTAACAGTTATATAAAATTATCCATCTCTTGATAAGAGACGGATTGAAATAAGTATATAAACCTTTTGAAACATTCTTACTAAAAACTAAAAATTATGAAAACGAAATTGACTCTGATAATTATTGCCGTATTGCTAAGTAGCAGTATATCATCAAATGCTCAGGCATATCAGTCTATAAAAATTGCAGATGTAGAATATAACACACATTCTTCATTTCAAGGAATAAATGTAAATTTAATTCAACCACAGACTGATGGTTCTTTTTTGATTGAATTATATAACACAAATTACAACGACCCATATGATGGTGTGAGTTATAAAACTTCATATTCATTTGAATGGTATCTTTCATATAATGGAAAGAGAGTGAGTGATTATTACAGAAGTACGATTAGATGTAGAAAGGAGGAATTAAAAAAAGTGTATGTATGGCCTGCTAAAGTGCCTAAAGGGCACGAAAAATATGTAACCGTACAATTTGGAAGGGAGCCTATTAAAAAAGATAGACGAGACGATTATTAATTTTTAACAGTTGTGCACGACACAAATTTAGTGTATATAATTATGAAAAAAATGCTTATTCTTTTCATCGCAATGATGAGCAGTGTTGTTTGCTTTGGACAATTGCAAGAAGTAAAGGGTGTAGAAACAAAACTAGTTATTTACGAGGGGTCAAGTTATCATGTAGGTGATAGCGACCTGGATTACTCAAGTAAATGGTTTGGTTATTCTTTTTATAATATGAATAGTATTCCTGTTTCTGTTGAGGCGAAATTATATCGTTATCGTAAAGGTGGAAATTATAATCAAATTGTCAATACCAAAACATTCAATTTGAAATCTCAAGAAACATATATATGGAAACATGAGGAGGATTATTCATTTAGGGTTTATGGTAGCAGCGATTATCCAAGAAAAGAGCCCTACGACTATAGTGGTCAATATTATTATTATTATTATGTAGAATATAAAGCGTATAAAATTTTGTAAAGATTATAAAAGAGAAATTATTATTTAAAATACATAATATTCATTTAAATAAAGTTCAAAATGTCGAGAAAGAGCAGAACGAACAATAGCGTATGTCAAGAAGATATGACATACGCTCAAAAATGTATTCTTGATAAAGTCGTTCAAAAAAGAGATACTATGAGTTTTCAGGATTGGACAGAATACGAAGAGTCTTATGGCACAGATTATAACGATTGCCATGGTGATTATTATGATGCCGAATAAATTTTAAGAAACTATGGATGGGTATATTATTAGTTGTATTGTAGCAATCATTACATCTCTTGTCGCATAGTTTTTATCTATTATACTATTCAAGCCGAAAATGGGTATATCTAAGAATATTGTAACAGCCGAAAATGAAACAAAAAAGGACGAGAACAAAAATTTCAACTTCAAGATACAGAACCAAAGTTGGATACGAGATGTATATGATATTTCTGTATATGCAACATATTGTTTTGCTAGTAAAAACTATTATTCAACGAAGATTCGTCATTTGCCAAGGTTAAAAGTCAACCCTTTTATTAAAACTGTTTCGGATAAGGGCCCATATGAAATGAAAATAGAGATCCATGGACCTCAAACGAAAATGAATTCTCTGCAATCATTAGAGGATTTTTTTAACAATATTTCTGAATCAGGTAATAATAAACCTTATATTGATATAGAGATTGTTGCATATGATCAATTTGGTTCAGTAAAGTATGCCTTTAGTCAGCGATATTATAAGGAGGATATAATGTATGAGTGTTACTTCCGTAATGGATATTTAGACCCAGAACCCGTATATTCTCCTAAATCAGGATATTCAGTTAATCATGGTAATAATAATTAAACCCTCATACGCATGCAATTTGCGTTGTAAATATTGCTACTTATCAAATGACACTAAAATAGAAAATGTTTCTTTGGGCATTGAATTTGCGAAACAAATTATCCTAAATATAAAACAAGTATTATCTACCCTACAGAAGAAAAAGCTAAATATCATTTGGCATGGTGGAGAACCGTTGTTGTGGGGAATAGATAATTATCGTGAGATTTTAAAATACTCATCTATTGAATTATCGGAGTTCGACGTAAAGCATTCCATACAATCCAACCTTACTCTTATCAATCAAGATTATATTGATTTATTAAAGGAGTATAATGTTCACATTGGGTTTTCATTGGACGGAGACAAGACAATAAATGATTCTCAACGCGTATTTGCTAATGGCGCAGGGACTCATGATGTTATTATGGACAAACTTGCATTATGTAGAAAACATGGTTTAAGTTTGGGATGTATTGTTGTCGGCAATAAGAAACATATTGGGCATATCCCAGAACTCTATGATTTCTTGTCGAAAAATAATTTGAATTTTAAGTTTAACCCTATATTTGCGGCAGGTGAAGCAGTAAATCACACTGATAAATACAGCATAACACCAGATGAATATGCATCAATGGCAATAGAATTATTTGATTTATGGTTTTATGACAAAGAACATAAAGTTATAGAATCAAATTTTGTGGAGATAGCAAGTAATATTGTTACAACGCACACGAAAGGTTGCTTGTTCGGAAGAAATTGTCAAGATAATTTTTTAGCCATCACACCGACGGGAGATGTCATGCCATGTGGACGTTTTTGCGACAATAGTTTGAAACAATATTCATACGGAAATCTTAAAACAGAAAGCCTTGAACAAATTTTATCTAATGTAAAGAAAAGCGATATCTATAAACGATACAACCACATAGCAAATCGTTCTTGTTCTAAATGCGAGTTCTTTACAATATGTCATGGCGGATGTCTTCACGATGGTTTTTTGAAATCAAGAGATTTTCAATCAAAAACATTCCTATGTTCAGCCTATAAGAAAATATTCTCTCACATTTCAAAAAGATTAAATGAATCGGAAATAAATGTAATTCAGAATCAGTTGTAAGATTCAACTTTTGAAAGAAAAAATAACATTTCTAATGTATCTTTTGAATATAATTTGCAATTAATGGTTTCGTCCTATTAGTCTTCATCGTTGACTGAACTTTTCATTTCATTGGCAACCTATTCTTGCAATTTATTCTTTGAAAGCAAGAATTGATACTCAGCAACGCCCAATGGCTCGTACGGAGCAATGGAGGGGCATCAAGATGATATTCTTATTACTCGTTGCATTGGCACTTACGTCTGCTACACGGAGCCTCTCCCACAAGAAAAGAGAAACAATATTCTCACTAAGGTTCCAATTAGCGAAGCAACAATTTAGATTTAACATTAAGAAGCTGTTTAAATTTCTAAATATTTTCAAGCACAAAAAAGGCGACCCAGTGGATCGCCTTTTCTGTTCTATTGATAAAAAATTAAGCTTTTTTCTCAACAATTCTTCTCTCTTTAATACGAGCTTTTTTACCTGTAAGAGCACGCAAGTAGTAAAGTTTTGAACGACGTACTTTACCGAATTTGTTAACAACAATACTTTCGATAAATGGAGAGTCCATAGGGAAAATTCTCTCAACACCTACGTTGTCTGACATTTTACGTACAGTAAAACGTTTTTTGTTACCGTTTCCTGAAATACGGATAACTACTCCACGATATTGTTGGATACGCTCTTTGTTACCCTCTTTGATACGGTATGCAACTGTGATAGTATCACCGCTTTTGAATGAAGGCATCTCAATTCCTGAAGCAAATGCCTCTTCTGCTACTTTAATAAAATCCATCTTATTTTAATTTTAAATATTCGTAAACCGCAATTTAACAAGTCACATCTCCTTGCCAGAGATTGCGAAAAGCGGTGCAAAGTAACAAAAAAAATGTAAGATATGCAAATTCCCCATAAAGTTTTTTCACACAGCTGGTTTGTATTTATAACTATTATGGTGTATCTTCGCAGTATATTAGTTAACAAACTTTGTTTGTTAGAATGAGAAATGAGAAATCAGGAATGAAAAATGAATTGCTAATTTCTATTTTTAATAAGCTTAATTTATAGAATTTATGAATTTTACAAGATATATTTTAATCTCTGTTTTTATACTTTTAGGAGTTAAGATAGACGCATCAGAGAAGGATAGCCCTATTGTTTCTCTTCCAAACGAGGCCCAACTTTGGTGCGACTCGGTTTATGAAAGTATGTCGTTAAGGGAGCGTATAGGGCAACTGTTTATTGCGGGTGCATTAACCACGGAAGATACGAAAAACCAAGAGCATATTACCCGAATGGTAAACGAGTTTAAAGTAGGCGGTTTTATTTTAAGTAAAGGCTCAGCCTCAGCTCATTTTCGTCTAACAGAGTATGCTCAATCGCTTTCAAAAACTCCACTGATGATTACTATCGATGGAGAATGGGGATTGGCTATGCGTTTAACCGACACTCCTCGTTTTCCTAAAAATATTGTTATAGGTGCTACCAACAACGAACAACTCACATACGAATATGGCAGAGAGGTTGGCCGTCAATGTAGAAGGATGGGTATTCATGTAAATTTTGCACCCGATATCGATGTTAACAGCAACCCTAAAAACCCTGTTATCGGTGTCCGTTCTTACGGAGATGACCCCAATATGGTTGCTCGCTTGGGTATAGCATATTCAAAGGGTCTTTTAGACGAAGGAGTTTTGCCTGTTGGTAAACACTTTCCCGGACACGGCGACGTTGAGAGCGACTCTCACAAAACTCTGCCCATAAACAATAAAAGCAGAGAGGCTCTTAACCGTGAAGAGTTATATCCGTTCAAAGAGTACATAAATGCAGGTATGCCTTCGCTTATGGCGGGACATCTATATATTCCTTCATTAGACTCGATAACGGGACTGCCCACTTCGCTATCGCCTCGTGTTGTTGACGGACTTCTAAAAAAGGAACTCGGGTTTAATGGCATTATATTTACCGATGCTTTAGAGATGAAAGGTGCAACTACCGAAAACAGTGCCTTAAAGGCTCTTATGGCAGGAAACCATATTTTGCTTAAGCCCCTTGATGTAAAAGAGTGTGTTTTGAGTATTGAAAATGCATATAAACGAGGAGTGCTGAAAGAGGAGATTTTACAAAATGCTGTTAAGAAAATTCTTCTATACAAATATCTGTTTGTAGTTAAAACCAAAACAGATTTAAGCGAAGAAGGGTTGGTTGAAGACATTTCATCTGCTATGGCAAAAAAGATTATTTACCAAATAAACAGCAACGCTGTTACTTTGCTTAAAAACGAAAACAATATTATTCCATTAAAAAACATTGATAAGAGAGCGATAGACGTTGAATGCTTTGGCTCCTCGGCAAGCAATAGTTTTAGCGACAGAATAAATTCGTATGGTATTTTGAAGGATTCCTCTTTGTGCGAAAGAATTTCTGTTGTAGGGGTTTATTCTGGCAAGAAAAGCGTAGTGGAAGAGGTTATAAAGGCTTGTAAAGGCAAAAGATATATTTTGATATTCTTTACCTCGCCTTACAATATGAAAGAGTATTTACATCTGATTGAGGGGGCTGAGGCTGTTATAATGGCTTATGAAGAGACACCTGTTATGCAAGAGTGTGCAGCCGAGGTTATTATGGGTGGTATTGCAGCAAAGGGCAAACTCCCCGTAAATGCAGAACCTTTTAAGCGTGGCAACGGATTAAGTAGCGAGTGTATAAGATTGGGTTATGCTCCTGCCGAGATTGTAGGGATGAACAGTAATGCAATATCGTCAATCGACTCAATTGTTATTGACGGCATAAAAAAAGGAGCTTTCCCCGGGTGCCAAATAGTTATAGCTAAAGACGGCAAGATTGTTTACGAAAAGGCTTTCGGGAAAAGAGCAGGGAAAGAGAGCAGAGATGTTACTCTATCGGACATATACGATCTTGCATCGGTTACAAAAGCCACTGCTACAATGCCCGCCATAATGTATCTACACGGCAAAGGTGATTTTAAAATTGAGGAGTCTTTAAAAAGTTACATTTCAATTCCAGACACTTCGCATATTGCATCAATTACAATGAGCGAATTATTATGGCATCAAAGCGGATTACCTTCGGGTATTAACCCCTATTATCTGCTAACAGACAGCAATAGCTACTCAGGTAAATTATACCATTGGAAAAAGCAGGCTCCTTACACGATACAGATTGACAAACAAGTTTTTGCCAACAATCAGGCAAGACTCCGTAAAGATTTGATTTCTCAAAATATAAGTTCTAAGTTTAATATTAAAATCAGCGAAAAGTTATGGGCTACAAACGGCATACGAGATACTCTATTAAACAGAATTGCCCGAATGAACCCCGACAAAGCAAAAAAATACAGATATAGCGATATAAATTTCATCCTGCTCCAAGAGGTTGTGGAGAATATATCGGGGTGTAAATTAAGTTATCTTACAGACTCGCTTTTTTATGGTCCGTTAGGGATGACCCGTACAACCTTCTGTCCTATAAATAAATTCAACAAATGGGAGATTATGCCAACCGAACGAGACGACTTTTTGCGTAAGGAACTAATGTGCGGATACCCCCACGACGAGACTGCTTGCATTTTGGGTGGAGTCAGTGGTAATGCCGGACTGTTTGGCACAGCTCACGACCTTGCCAAACTTTTACAAATGTTTTTGAATGGTGGCACATATGGAGGAGAACGTTTCTTATCGGAAGAGAGCATAAACCTTTTTACCCAAACCCAAAGCGATATCAGCCGACGATCCTTAGGTTTTGACAAACCTGACCTCTCAAACGAAGAGAAAAGCCCTTGTTGTCCTGAGGCTCCGCAAGAGGTTTTCGGGCACACCGGCTACACAGGTACTTGCTTTTGGGTTGACAAAAAGAATAATTTGATGTTTATATTCCTATCAAACAGGGTTTTTCCTCACCGTTGGAACAAAAAACTTATGAGTATGAATATTCGTCCCAAAATTCAGAATATTGCTTATGAAGCTTTAAAACTCTTTTAAGGATTAGCTTTTTTTAATTAGAAATGAGAGACTATTATCTTAACTCTTTTATCTTTACTTTCCAAACTTACCTTTTACTAAACTCGCAACCGCAGTATTGTTGGTTGTAGAAGTTCTCAATCTTTAAAAGCTCGTTACGACGTTCGTACAATCCGCCTTTTCGCCAGTTCTGTTCCCAAAACTCAACACCTTCTATTTGCGATGCTGCACGACGACCTGCATCAATGATTTGATTAAAGTCTTTCCAACGTGATGAGGCAAGGGTTGTTGTGAAGTATTTTATTCCTTGCTCTGCCGCATATCGGGCAGTTTGCAATAGTCGCATATTAAAGCAATAGAGGCAACGACTGCCTCGCTCGGGCAAATCCTCCATACCGCAAGTACCACTCTTCCAAACCTCATAATCGTAATCGGCATCTACTATCTCTAACCCTAATCGAGTTACATAATTTTCTATCTCCGTTTTACGTTTCAGGTACTCCTCCTCCGGGTAAATATTGGGGTTGTAAAAGTATATAATAGGGGTTATGTTGTTTGCCAACATAGCCTCTATTATTGCCGATGAGCAAGGAGCACAACAGGCATGTAACACTACTTTATTCGACCCATCGGGTGTTGATATGCGTAACATTTTTAGTTGTCAGTTGTCAAGTGCGTTGCCCCTGCGGGGTAGTTGTTTGTTTTTAGTTGTTTGTTTTTAGATAATATATTCTAACAACTAAGATGCGAAGCATCGTACAACTAAAAACTATAAACTTATATAGTCTCTCCGCTCTCGTCGTATTTGTTAAACAAAAAGTCGTTATAAGGGAAGCGTTTTACATGTATATCTTTTACCTTCTCATACATCAAAGACTTTAGCTCCTCTATGTTGCTCTTCTCTACGGCTGAGATGAATATGCAATTGTCCCCCATTCGAGCCATATAGGTTGCTTTGAGTTCGTCGAGCGAAATGTTTTCTCGTGTACGAGGCGAAAGATCATCTTCATCTTTTTGAACATATGTAAAGGCATCTATTTTATTAAACACCAATATAACAGGCTTAGGCTCACCACCTTTGCATATATCGGCAATCGTTTTCTCAACCACCTCGATTTGCTCCTCGAATGCAGGGTGTGATATATCTACCACATGCAACAATATGTCGGCCTCACGAACCTCATCAAGCGTTGATTTAAACGACTCTATCAGGTTGGTGGGCAATTTACGTATAAAACCTACGGTATCGCTCATCAGGAATGGCAAGTTCTCGATTATCATTTTGCGAACCGTTGTGTCGAGTGTTGCAAAGAGTTTGTTCTCGGCAAATACATCAGATTTACACAACAAGTTCATCAGTGTCGATTTTCCTACGTTAGTATATCCTACAAGTGCCACACGCACCATTTTTCCACGATTTTTGCGTTGAACTGATTTTTGTTTATCAATCTGTTTCAACTCCTCTTTAAGCAGCGATATTTTATCCAACACGATACGACGGTCGGTCTCGATTTGTGTTTCACCGGGTCCACGCATACCGATACCTCCTCGTTGACGTTCAAGGTGAGTCCAAAGACGTGTCAAACGGGGTAATAGGTATTGATATTGAGCCAACTCAACTTGCGTTTTTGCGTGTGCAGTTTGAGCTCGTTTGGCAAATATATCCAATATCAAAGAGGTTCGGTCGAGGATTTTTACCTTTAATGCCTCCTCTATATTTTTTAGTTGCTTTGGTGAAAGTTCGTCGTCGAATATAACCAACCCTATTTCGTTCTCTTCTACAAATAGTCTTATCTCTTCCAACTTTCCTTTTCCCACAAAGGTTACGGGATTAGGATAGTCTAATTTTTGTATAAAGTTTTTTACCGGTACTGCTCCCGCAGTATCCGCCAAAAAGGCAAGTTCATCAAGATACTCTTTTACCTTTGCCTCATTTTGCTGCGGAGTTACCAAACCAACCAATACGGTACGCTCGCTCTCCTGTTCTGTAAGTATAAATTCTTTCATTCCTCTTTAAGTTGTTAGTTGTTAGTTGTTAGTTTTTAGTTATAAATCTCTAACAACTAAAAACTACCCCGTAGGGACGGCAAAGCCGAAAACTAAAAACTATATTAAATTACCGGCAAACTCATTCCATTTAGTTTTTGATACAAATCCAAAGCATAAACATCGGTCATTCCCGAAATATAGTCGGTTACCGCCTGAATACGTGATGGGATATCGGTAGCTCTCATATCGTACTGTTGTGGCACCTTTGCCAAAAGCAATTTCGAATATGACTTATCGGGATGAAGTACAGCATCAATCAATCGTTCCAATAACATATTTACAATTTGATTACCTGCCAACTCAATATCCAACACTCCTGAATAGTTGTATATTTTTTCGTACGCCATTTTTGAACACTCCTCGTATGCCTTACGTGGAGTTTCACTTATCATATCGATAAGAGGTTTATTGCACTCTCCTCGCAAAATTTTATCTTCATGCTCGATGAACGCCTTTGAACACTCATCAACCAACAAGCCCACAATAGATGAACGCAAATATGCAATCTGTTCGTTTTTGTCTTCGATAAACGACAGAATACTTTCGACATGAGCCAAACTCTCATCAGAAAAGAATGATAACAGATACTCTTTTGTTTGGTTTGTAGTCAGGATTTTAAGTTTATGAGAATCCTCGATATCCATTATTTGATAGCAAATATCATCGGCAGCCTCAACAAGATAAACCAACGGGTGGCGACAATATTTTACATACTTTCCTTCGCCTTTATTTAAAATTCCCAACTCCGTTGCCACTTTTTTGTAATGCTCCTCTTCGGTTACAAAAAATCCGAATTTACCCTTTGTCCCTGCAAGAGCCGACTCGTATGGATATTTTACTATCGATGCAAGAGTTGAATATGTCAGAGCAAAACCTCCTTTTCTTCGTCCGTTAAAGTGGTGCGTTAAAAGACGGAAAGCATTTGCATTTCCTTCAAAATGAGAAAGGTCGCACCATAAGCGATCGCCCATAATACCTCGCAGTTCCAAGCCTTTACCCTCTGAAAAATACGAGCCTATAGCCATCTCGCCAGAGTGTCCGAAAGGCGGATTTCCCATATCGTGAGCCAAGCAGGCTGTCGCTACAATATCGGGTATCCCGGGAAGTTTTCGTAACAACTCCTCGTCGTTAGTATTCTCCTCTATATGCGAAGCAATGTTGCTTCCCAACGAACGACCGACACTCGATACCTCCAAACTGTGAGTTAAGCGATTATGAACAAAAACACTGCCGGGCAATGGGAAGACCTGCGTTTTATTTTGTAGTCGGCGAAAAGGAGCCGAAAATATCAATCTATCATAGTCTCGTTGAAAGCGTGTGCGATTATGATGTTTATCATCATCGTAATCTTCGAGTCCAAACCTTTTCGAGGACAACAAACGCCCCCAATCCATTATCTCTATGTTATTCATTTAATAAATTCAAATAACTTATAATATCTCTAAATCTTTTGCGAAGATACAATAAAAAATAGGTATCTTAGCAAACAATTTTAAGATTTTAAACAGCAATATGACAAGAGGTGTTATAACAACAGTAAACAAGTATAAATTAAGTATGTTTGCCATTGCTCTGTTGTTATATCTGTCGTTTGCCAACACAGATAGTTTTGATGATGTTAAAGTTCTTATGTTTCCATACGCCGACAAGGTTATACATTTCTTAATGTACTTTGGTGTAGCATTGGCTCTTTATATCGATTTTATCTGGTTAAAACGCAAAGGGGCAACAATTCTGTCAATGGCAATTACCTCTCTGTTGGCGGCAATGACCGAATTGGGGCAACTCTATTTGACAGATACTCGCAGTGGAGATATATTCGATTTTTTATGTAATATTGCAGGAGGAGTGATGGCTATGATTGTAGCCCCATATACAGCAAACTTATATTTTAAATTCATCAACTATGTTCGAAAACTTTTTTAGTAACGATATAGCTCTGCTTATTGCAGGATTGATTATTCCAATAATCGGTTGCGTAATTGGCTCTGCATCTGTGTTTCTGTTAAAAAACGACAGCAACTCCCCTTCCCAAAAACTTATGCTGGGATTTGCCGCAGGTGTTATGCTTGCTGCCATTATATGGTCGCTTATGCAGCCAGCCATGGAACTTGCTGCCGAAAAGGAATCAATTCCTTGGTTATCGCCAACAATCGGTTTTTTGTTAGGAATGGGATTTCTTCTAATTCTCGATAGTGTTACCCCGCACCTGCACCCTTCATCAAATTCGGTTGAGGGTATGCCCTCAAAACTACAAAAAAGCACTATGCTTATTCTTGCCATTACCATTCACCATATTCCAGAAGGTATGGCTATTGGAGTTGTATTGTCAGGGGCTTTGGAAGGAGGAGATATGATTACAGGAGCAACAGCTATTGCCCTATCAGTTGGTATGGCTCTGCAAAACATTCCCGAAGGTGCTGTTGTATCGGCTCCGCTTAACAATATGGGAGTAAGCAAATTCAAATCGTTTTTAATGGGTTCAGCAACAGGTTTGGTGCAACCCATTGCAGCAATAATAACTATGCTGTTAATCGATGGCACTATGCCCATATTCCCTGCCATTCTTGCCTTTGCCGGGGGAGCAATGATGTATGTGATTGTAGAAGAGATTATCCCCGAAGGGCAATCGGGCAAACACTCAAACATTGCAACCATCGGTGTTGCCATTGGCTTCGCCCTTATGATGGTTCTTGATGGGACACTTTAAAGAGTTGTTAGTTGTCGGCTTTGCCGCCCTACGGGTAGTTGTTTGTTGTTAGCCTTTTGGGGAGTTAATAGAGCTAAGTCAGAAATAATTCCTCCTTGTATTTTCATCTGACATAGCAGTCCACATCCCTACTTTTTTTTGATGATTGTTATATACAAAAAAGCACCGCCGAATGGCAGTGCTTTTGAGATTATGTCTGTTTTATCTTTTTTATTTGCGACTTAACAAGAAAGTTTTTAGCTCTGCAAAGTCGGGTTTCATCATTACACTCTCTTTTGTTCCACGCATAAAGTGTTGTAGTTTTTCGGGTATTGCTACCTCCTCACCTATCACCTCCTCTACTGTGTTAAGGAACTTAGCAGGGTGTGCTGTTTCCAAAAAGAAGCCTACCTCATCTGCTTTTAGATTTTCACGCAATGCACGGTAACCACATGCTCCGTGGGGGTCTAACAAATAACCTGTGCGAGTGTATGCCTCTTTTACTGTTTCACGAATCTCTTCGTCGGTGTATGATGTTCCGCTTATCTCCGCCGATATTGCCGAGTGCGAGTTTTCGTACAATGCTAAAATACGAGCGAAGTTGCTTGGATCGCCTACGTCCATTGCATTTGCTATTGTTGCAACCGATGGGCGTGGGTTGTATTTGCCGGTATTCAAGTACTCCAAGAATACATCGTTGCGATTATTGGCTGCTATAAAACGTGTGATTGGCAATCCCATTCTCTTACCGAACAATCCGGCTGTTATGTTTCCGAAGTTTCCACTTGGCACACAGCATACCACTTTGTCTGCCTTGCCTGCTTTTTTAAGTTGAGCATAAGCATAGAAGTAGTAGAATGCTTGGGGTAGGAATCGTGCTACATTTATTGAGTTTGCCGAAGTCAGTTTCATAGCCTCATTCAACTCTTTATCCATAAATGCAGTTTTTACAAGTGCTTGACAGTCGTCGAATGTTCCTTCAACCTCAATAGCTGTTATGTTTTGTCCAAGAGTTGTGAATTGTTTCTCTTGTATCTCGGTAACTTTTGCGTGGGGATAAAGTACATACACTTTTATTCCGGGTACGCCTAAGAATCCGTTTGCAACGGCACTTCCTGTATCTCCCGATGTTGCTACCAATACATTTACCTCACGTCCGTCTGCCTCTTGCGAGATGAAGTGTCCTAAAAGACGTGCCATAAAGCGTGCACCTACATCTTTGAACGCAAGGGTTGGTCCATGAAACAACTCTAATGAGTAAATGTTTTTATCTACTTTAACTGTTGGAGCATCGAAAGCCAATGTGTCGTAAACTATTTTTCGAAGTGTTTCGCTCTCAATATCCTCTCCGAAGAATGCTTTTGACACTTCAAAAGCAATCTCCTGGAAAGTCATATTTTCTATATTATCGAAAAACTCTTGTGGAAGAGCCTCTATTTTTTCAGGCATAAACAAACCTTTGTCCGATGCCAATCCTTTTACCACTGCTTCGGATAGTGTTGCATCCGGGGCTTGTCCGTTTGTACTGTAATATATCATTATCTTATTTTTTAAATATCTCTTTTATAAATTGTTCTCCACGAAGTGTTGCATAACTGCCTTGCTTTACACTCTCCTCGTTATACTCGGTTACATCGTCGGGTTCCACTCCGGGGGTGTATATTGCAAAGGGTACGGCATTGCGTGTATGCGTACGCAATCGGCATGGCGTAGGGTGGTCGGGTAACAGAGCAATAGTAAGCTCATCGCCAAGTGTAGGCATAGCCTCCAATATAGGAGCTATTATGCGAGAGTCGAGATACTCGATTGTGCGTTTCTTTAACTCCCAATCGCCTTCGTGTCCTGCTTCATCGCTCGCCTCTACGTGAAGGAACAAGAAGTCTTTTGTTTTCAATGCTTCAATTGCCGCCTCGGCTTTTCCTTCGTAGTTGGTATTGTATAAACCTGTTGCACCCTCAACCTCAATGGGGGTGAGTCCCGCATATACACCTATTCCCTTTATCAAATCTACTGCCGAAATTACCGCTCCGCTCTCTATTCCATACTGTTGTTGGAATGTTTGCATTGCAGGGCGATAACCGGGCGACCACGGCCATAGACTGTTTGCAGGGTCTTTGCCTTCTGCAACTCGTTTTATGTTTACGGGATGTAGGGGCAGCAACTCCTGCGATTTAATTATAAGTTCGTTTATCTTTCGTGCTGTTTCATCTGCCTCGGAAACCTCAGCTTGTAACATAACCTCGGCACATGGTGTTCCGGGGACATCGTGCGGAGGCGTACATTTTATGCGTTTGTCGCCCCCTTTTATTTTTAATAGGTGACGATATGATATTCCGGGATAGAGGTTTATATCTCCTCCTCCCAACTCTTGTTGCATATAGTTTATCAACTCGGTTGCCTCCTCGTTTGAGATATGTCCTGCTGAGTGATTTTTTATTTTTCCGTCTTGTACACAAATGAGGTTGCAACGCATTGCTACTTCGTTGTCCTCAATCTTTACGCCCATACTTGCTGCCTCCAACGAACCACGTCCTTCGAACACTGCATCGAGGTTGTACCCGAGTATGGCAAGGTTTGCAACCTCGCTACCGGGAGCATACCCTTCGGGGACACTCTTCAACAGACCACATCGCCCGTTTCGGGCAATCCAGTCCATCGATGGAGTATAAGCCGCTTGAAGCGGAGTTTTTCCACCCAACTCTGCTATTGGCTCATCAGCCATTCCGTCACCAAGTATTATTATGTATTTCATCTCTTCACTTCGTTCTAATTAGGAATTAGTTCGGCACTTCTTGCCAATTATGAATTAGAAATTAATTCCTCATTCCTAACTCCTCATTCCTAATTCATCTAATATATCTTTTCTTCTATCTCAATCCGATTCTAACGGATGTTCGCAATACTTATAATATCAGCAAACACTCCTGCCGCCGTAACCGACGCTCCTGCTCCGTAACCTTTTATTATCATAGGATACTCTTTGTAACGCTCGGTTGTTATTAGTATTATATTGTTGCTTCCTTCGAGTTGATAGAAGGGGTGGCGTTGATCAACCGCTCTCAATCCTATGTGCATCTTGCCATTATCGAGTGTTGCTATAAAACGCAAACGACGTCCTTGTGCTGCCACCTCTCTGCGACGTGCTTCGAATTTTGCATCAAGTTTTGGAATATCACGCCAAAAGTCTTCGAGCGAACCCTCAAACATCTCATTGGGAATAAACAACTCTTTCTCCACGTCAGCCTGTTCTACTGCATATCCCGACTCACGTGCAAGTATTACCAATTTACGCAACACGTCTTGTCCGTTGAGGTCGAGACGAGGATCTGGCTCGCTATAACCCGCATCTTTTGCCATTCTTATAGCTTTACTCAATGGAACATCCTCGCTTAAAGTGCTGAATATATAGTTTAGAGTACCTGACACCACAGCCTCGATACGTAATATCTTGTCGCCACTGTTCATCAATCCGTTTATGGTGCTGATAATGGGAAGACCTGCTCCCACATTGGTTTCGAACAGATATTTAACATCACGCTTGCGAGCAGTCTCTTTTAGTGCTGCATAGTTTGCGTAGGGCGATGATGCAGATATTTTATTTGCCGCAACCACCGAAACGTTGTGAGCCAACAGGTCGCAATATATTCCTGCTATCTCTTCGCTTGCCGTACAATCGACAAATACCGAGTTGAAAATGTTCATTTCGATTATCTCATCTCTTATTGTCTTTGCTGATGCGGGGAGTGTGGAAGCCTCTAACTGCTCGGCATATGTCTCTAACGAAATTCCGTCTCGAGAGAAGATACATCTGCGGGAGTTGGCAATTCCGCATATATTCAACTTTAACGATTTGTCTTTTAAAAGTTTTGGCTGTTGTAAACGAATTTGCTCCAAAAGGTCTCGGCCTACTGTTCCCACACCTGTTACAAAGAGGTTCAACTCTTGCACATCAGAAAGGAAGAATGAGTCGTGTATTACATTTAACGCCTTGCGAAGGCTGTTATGTTCGATTACAAACGATATGTTTGTCTCTGATGCTCCTTGGGCACATGCTATTACACTGATACCGTTACGACCGAGAACGTTAAACAATTTTCCCGCAATACCGGGAGTATGTTTCATATTCTCACCAACAATAGCAACGGTTGCAAGGTCTCGTTCGGCTTGAGCCTCGCTTATCTCACCCATTGCAATCTCCTGTGCAAACTCCTTATTAAGTACGGCAACAGCCAAATCGGCATCGGCATTCTTTACCGCAAACGATGTGTTGTTCTCAGAAGATGCCTGAGATACCATAAACACACTGATACCCGATTTTGCAAGAGCATTGAATATGCGAGAATTTATACCTATGATACCAACCATTCCCAAGCCCGACACTGTTATAAGGCAGGTGTCGTTTATTGACGATATTCCCTTAATAGGTTTTGCCTCGCCATCGGGTATTTGCTCTGTTATTAGCGTACCCGGAGCATCGGGATTGAAGGTGTTTTTTATTACAATAGGTATGTTTTTGTGATATACTGGATATATTGTTGGTGGATATATAACTTTTGCACCAAAGTTACACAACTCCATTGCCTCCACAAACGAGAGGTGTTTTATCACATACGATGTTTTTATGGTACGAGGGTCGGCTGTCATAAAGCCGTCAACATCGGTCCAAATCTCAAGCATATCGGCATCTAACTCCGAAGCCAATATTGCAGCCGTGTAGTCAGAACCACCACGTCCGAGATTTGTTACATCGTTAGTGTTTTTATCGGACGATATAAATCCCGGTACAAGCGACACTTTTGGTAACTTGGCAAACTTCTCTTTTATAAGTTTACTTGTAACATCGAAATCAACAATGTGTTTTCCAAATTGTGTAGTTGTTTTTATAAATTCACGAGAATCGAACCACTCTGCCCCCTCTATTATATCGCTTATTATTCGAGACGACAATCTCTCTCCGTAACTTAATATGGTATTAAGGGTTTTATCAGACAGGTCTTTTATCAACGACACACCTCGCATAATATTACCAAGTTCGTCGAGCATTGCTGCCACGTCTTGACGAACCCCCTCTTGTTTCTCAGGTGCTACGGCTCCTGCTATTTGGTCGAAGTGTCGAGTAGCTATGACATCCATTATTTGCGTATAATCAAGATTGCCCGTTGATGCCGTCTTTGCACACTCTATTAATTTATCGGTTATACCACCTAATGCCGACACAACGACGATGCTCTCATCCTCACGAGCCTCAACAATCTTCTTTACACACTTAATGCTCTCTACCGAGCCTACTGATGTTCCTCCAAATTTTAATACTTTCATATCTTATTCTATTTGCACCCCATGGTGCCATATTTTAAACTACAAATATACGAATAAGCCAACAATATAATATCAAGTTTTCTTGAATATTTTACCACAAACTATAGCATATTTAAGGTTTTTTCTCAAATATAGTAATAAAAGAGAATTATTTGCTATGAATATAACGAATAACAAGCTTTTTTGATAAAAAATTGTTAGTTTTTAGTTGTTAGTTGTTAGTTGTTAGTTTTTAGTTGTTAGATAATGGAGGAGATTCACAAAAAAGGAGATACGCATTAAAGCATATCTCCTTCTACTATTTTTTTAAACGAGATTATTATTTTACCTCTTCAACGAATTTAAATGTTGCAGAAACTGAGTCTTTGCTGCTTGTAACTATAAGGAATTTTCCTGCTTCGGGACAATCTTTAACCTCATATTTATCGGCAAAGTTTAAAATAATGCCAAGTTTTGCAGTCTCTCCTTGGTCGGGGCAAGCCGCCATTGTAGATGAGAGGTCTTTCATTTCAAGATTACCGCCTTCGGCT
Source organism: Bacteroidales bacterium (assembly GCA_017559955.1). Lineage (GTDB taxonomy): Bacteria > Bacteroidota > Bacteroidia > Bacteroidales > G3-4614 > Caccoplasma_A. The sequence continues at coordinate 21,876 of JAFYPQ010000043.1, read as the reverse complement.
TTAACTATAAAACCTCCAAAATTGTTACATCCGTCATATGCAGCCACTGTACTATCTTGCATATTGAACATAACATATGCTTGCTCCGCCTCTTCTTCAACTGCAATCTCTTGGTAGCCGATTTTTGTCAACACCCATTTGCCGTCTATTGTTGCACAACAAGCAGTAGTTTCATCTTGTTCGGGAGAAGAAGTAACACATTCGGTAGTTTCTGTTTGCTCAGACTCTCCGAACATTGTTTTTTGAACCACAAACCATCCTGCTCCTGCCAAATATCCTGCCATTGCAAGAAGTGTAATTTTCTTAAGATACCATCCGAAGTTGATTTTCTCCAATCCCATTACAACTACTCCAGCAGCAGAACCGATAATAAGCATACTGCCTCCTACTCCTGCACAGTAAGCGAGGAATTGCCAGAATGTTCCGTCTTGCACACAGTATTGTAAAAATCCTGTTGCCTCAGCATCGGCAATTGGGTACATTCCCATTGCAGCCGCTACAAGAGGCACATTATCTACAATTGAAGATAATGCTCCCAACACCAAGTTAATTACATATACATTTCCTACGTTCTCTGTTAAGTAAGTTGCAACGTTTTTCAATATTCCAACCTCTTGCAATACTCCAACTGCCAACAATATTCCTAAGAAGAATAGGATTGTTGCCAAATCGATACGTTGCAATATGCTGGGAACACGATGCTCTTGTTCTTTCTCCAACTTCTTGCGATTATACATTAATTCCAAGAATATCCACAAAATACTTAAAGTAAATAATACTCCTATAAACGGAGGCAAGTGTGTTAATGTTTTAAATACAGGAACAAGTAATAGTGCGAATATACCCAAAAGGAATATTGTATTTCTTTCACGGAAGGTTATACAGCTCGCTTTTTTACAATTTGTATCTTTCGCAACGGGAGACAACTCTCCTTTCAAATAGAATGATGCTAACAATACAGGAACAGCCATTGACAAGAATGAGGGAATAAACAACGATGTCATAATAGGCACAGTAGTTACATTACCTTTTACCCACAACATAATTGTTGTAACATCACCAATAGGAGACCACGCACCACCACTATTCGCAGCAATAATAATCATACTTGCATATATCCAGCGATCTTTTTGCTCAGCAATGATTTTACGCAACAACATAACCATTACAATTGAAGTTGTTAAGTTATCTAACACTGCCGACATAAAGAATGTTAGAAGAGCTAAAATCCAAAGCAATTTAACTTTCTTGCGAGTTTTGATTTTGTCGGTTATAACCGAGAATCCTCCGTGAACATCGATAAGTTCAACGATAGTCATCGCTCCCATCAAGAAGAACAAAATCTCTGCAATCTCGCCCAAGTGATGACGTATCGAACCGTGTTCACTTACAAGGTCGTGAATGTTGGTGTCGGGAAAAACATTCCCGTTTAATACTCCTACTGCATACATTGTCCACAATAACATTCCAAGCAGCAATGCAGATGCAGTTTTGTCAATCTTTAAAGGATGCTCCAAAGCTATGGCTGCATACCCCAAAATAAAGACAATAATAATTGCTATTTCCATACTAAAAAATGATTAATTTGTGATTGTTTTATATATTACTGAAATTTTTCTTTAATCGGGTGCAAAGGTAGTGTAATATATTCTTAATTAAAAACTTTTGCCATACCTTTTTAGTATTAAATTGCAAAAAGTTTTTTCAATTAGATTTTACCTTAAAATACCTAAAAGCCAGAAAGGGCTAAATGGGATGTTAAGGAATAGATTAGACCGATAAGGCTAATTTGTCCAATAAAAAAAGTGAGACAGAAATAATCTGTCCCACTTAAATTATGTTTATTGTTTGTTGCGTCTCTGTTGCTAACAACTAAAAACTGACAAATCTGCGAGTAAGCGAATATAATACCAAACTTGTTTGAGTATTATTGAGCGTGAGCAGATTCAACGAGCGAATACTCGTTAACTAACAACTTATTTTACAATTACCTTAGAAACTTTGTCGGCAACTTTTACAATATATACTCCTTGTGTCATTGCTATTGTTGCTTTCTCCGATACTGTTTGCTCTGACACCAATGTTCCTGCTATTGTGTAAACTTGAACATTTGCTGCCTCGGCAACTTCTACTGCGATACCGCCTGCTACTGCATATACTTTAGTTGCTGCAGTCTCTGCATTCTCAACGCCTGTGTAAGTTCCTGTAAACTCTGCCACTACGTGAATTGCTGATTCTACTGAATCAAAGAAGTAGTCGCCATAGTACATAAAGTCGCCATCTTCTGACATATCAACTTCATCGCCATTGATTGTCAATGACAATAATGTTTCTCCTTCTCCGGGTCTTGCAAATATTGCTAATGTTCCTAAGAATGGAACTTCTTCGCCATATGCATATTGCTCTCCGTCAGGTGATACGGGTAACTCTAATGTTCCTTCTTCTTCGGCTGACTCATCGTAAGTATCATATTCCCATGCTTCAATCCATCCGTTTCCGGTTGCTTCCCATGTAAAGATACATCTTGGTTCGCCATATTCGGCTGTGATTGTAATTGTACTTGTTACTTGAACGCAATAGTCGGGGTTGTATTTCCATTTCAAGAATACATCCTCGCCGTTTACAAATAGTTTTTTAAGTTCGCTGCGGTTGTTCTCATTAACTGAAATAGCAATGTAATTTCCTTCCAATACTCTGTCGCCTGATGCTAAAGCTACACCGCCTGATTTAACCGAGATTGTTCCTCCGCTTACTTGATTTACTATAACCTCATATCTGCTTTCGAAGTTTGCTTGGATAGTTACTGCTTCGGCATCGAGATACTCGTAAGTTGCCTCTGTTCCTACTACTTTTCCGTCGATTGTCCAGTTTACAAAGAAGTCATTGCTTGTTGCAGGTACTGCTTTTATTACAACAATGTTATCAGACACCACAGAAGCCTCAGTTGACTCCGGTGCCAAGAATACTACCGATCCTTTTGCTGTATTGTTAACTGTTGCTGTGATAGTACGAGGTGCAACGGGTGCAAACTCGAAGTTTGCAACATATGCACGACTCTCTGTTACAAGATCGGTTGTATAAACTGCATCGGTTGAAACAACCTCTCCGTTCAATGTCCAGTTTACGAATTGATATTTAGGAGCTGCTACAGCTGTTAGAGTAACAACATCTGTTCCCTCTACCGAACATCCTACTGATGTTACGCCCTCTTCTCCGATGTATGCTGTACCAATTTCAGGATTTGAAGATACTACCGATACCGCAAATGCACTTGAGTATAGATAGAACTCAACGCAAGATGCGTGTTTTCCACCATTAGCTGATACACCTGTAGCATATAACATTACATAACGACCTTTTACCGAGTTAAACTCTACTTTGTGTACTTTGTTTACTCCGTCATATGTAAATTGTCCTTGTGTTACAAGTGTTGCATTTTCAAGAGCCTCGGGGTCGATCTCTGTGTCGCTTGTATAAAGTGTATAATTTACAATGTTTCCATTGTTGTTTGAATCATCTGTTGATGTTCCTGCTCCTCTTGATACATATTCAAATGCATCAAATGCTTTAGACTCTTTCATATCGATCAAGAACCAGTGAGGATATGCAGGTGAAGACTCTTTCCATGCAGAGTGCCAATGTGTATTTGTTTTACCGTCGATGATACATGTTGCGACACCGTTTCCTACTCCCTCTCCTGAAGTCTCTTCAGAAGATGCAGTGATTGTCCAATTTGAACGATCCAATAGTGGATCACGGTCGAAGTTTGCTACAAGAGCCATCGACTCTGTTATTGCCACTGTATATGGGTTGGCAACAGATACTGTATCTGTTCCGTTTGTCCATGCTGTAAATTTGTATCCGTCTGCTGGTGTCGCTGTAAATGTAATTACATCGCCTTCATATACAACCTCTGCTGCATCTGATGATGCTGTTCCTTTTTCTTCATTGATTGATGATACGCCTACTGTGTAGATTGGTTTTGCCTCGAAGTTTGCAACGTATGCTTTGTCGCCCTCTGTGCGGTCAACAAATGATGCAGAAGTTGCAACCTCTTCTCCGTTTACTGTCCAGTTTACAAAACGGTATGCGTTGTCTGAAGCAACAGCAAACATTTTAACTGCACCTGTTTGTCCCTCAAGAGTTGTAACACCAGAAATTCCGATGTATGCTTCTCCCATTGTTGCATCGTTAACTGAAACTGAGATTGTACGAGCCTCAACATTTACTGGAGCCTCATATACCTCAAACTCAAACATTGTCAAGTAAGCAGAAGCTTTCTCAGTAATAAACATTCTTACATATTTTGCAGAAACACCATTACAGTTAACAGTGATTAATTTAGCACCTGATTGAACTGCACTTGCATCAATTGCATCTGATCCTGCAAATTCACTTCCTTCAACATCAATCCACTCAGCTCCGTCAGTTGAAACTTGGATTTTTGCTTTAGCAGGACGATAGTTTCCTGAGAAGTAGATTTTAACATCACCAATTAATGACTCTTCTTCCAATGTTACAGTAGCGTAAGCATCGTTATTGTCATAATCTTGTTTTCTTGATGAGTCATACATTGTGTCGTATTTACCGTCAATGATATTAGCAGCAACGTATGAAGAGTAGTAATCCATTGAAACCTCTGCTTCTACAAGAGCTAATTTTGTAGGAATGATTTGGAAGTTAGCTTTGTACTCAACATCCTCCTCAACAGAAACTATGATTGTAGAAAGTTTGCTTACCTCTTCTCCGTTTACTGTCCAGTTTACGAACTCGTATCCTTCAGTTGGAGTAGCAATAAGAGTAACCTCAGTGTATTTGAACATCTCTCCTGTTTGAGATGCCTCTACAGTACCCATGATTGCATCATTAACCGATACAGATAGAGTATATTTTGCCAATGCGATGAAGTTAGCAACATACGCTTTATCACCCTCTGTTTTGTCAACTATCACAGCATTTGTAGAGACAACCTCTCCTTCAAGAGTCCAGTTTATAAACTCGTAACCCTCGTTTGCAACTGCAACCAATTTAACGCCACCTGTTTGATCAGCAAGTTCTGTTGTTCCCTCTACTCCTACATATGCCGAACCCATTGCTGCATCGTTTACCGAAACTGAGATTGTTCTTGCAGCAACCTCTATGGAAGCTTCATATAATTCAATCTCATTCATATAGAATGAGCCATAAGCAGGTAGTGCTACATAGGTCAATTTAACATATTTTGCCGTTGAAGCTTTTGCATCCAACGCAATAAAGTTATATCCTGTCTTAGGATCTTTTTTTACATCTTCATTAACAAATGAGCAACCCTCTACATCTGTCCATGTTACATTATCTGATGAGAACTGAATTTTAGCCTCCTCCGGAATATAATAAGCATATGTTGGGAAATACAATTTTATATCTCCAACCATAGACTCTTCCGCAAGCTCCAATGTTACCGAAGAACCAGCACTTGCACTTGAATACAAGTATGAAGTATAATCTCCATCCACAAGGTCATTAATATCATAGTATGCCGAAAAAGACATTGATGTTGTTACTTTTGAAACAGCTAATTTAGTTGGAGTTACTTTAAAATTAGCTTTATACTCAGTTGTTGCATTTACTACTGTAACAATAGTTGTTTCATCGCCAATAACCTCTTCGCCAACTGTCCAGTTTACAAACTCATAACCGTCGGCAGGAGTAGCAACAAGAGTTATCTCTGTTCCTTCATAAACAGAACCCTCTACTGTAGCCACAGCAGTTCCCATAATTGCATCATTTACAACTACTGATACTTGATATACCTCTTTAGCGGCAAAATTAGCCACATATGCTTTATCGCCTTCTGTTCTATCGGCATATGATACAGAGGTTGAAACCTCTTCTCCGTTCAATGTCCAGTTTATGAATTTGAAACCTTCTGCAGGTACCGCAGTCATTTTAACTGATTTTGTTTGTCCTGTTACCTCAGTTATTCCCTCTTCTCCGATATACGCCGAACCCATTGCTGCATCGTTTACCGAAACAGAAATTGTTCTCTCAGCAAGAACTACTGGATCTTCATACACCTCAAACTCTTGCATTTGGAACCAGTTGCCTTGTTCTTCAGTAAATCTCAATCTTACGTATTGAGCCAAAAGACCTCCTGCATTACAAGAGAAGGTATTATCTCCTGAGATATCAGCAAGTGTAATTGTCGCAATAGGCTCCCACTCTGAATTATCATAAGATATTTCTACTGTTGCATGCTCTGGCTTATCACCACTCTCAAAGTGGAATTTAACGTCTCCAATACTTGAAACAGAAGCCAACTCCATTGTTACATAATCTCCGGCACTTGGTCCTCCGTCTGACCAGAACTTGGTTGTATAACTTCCGTCATTAGCGTTAGTTATAGGGTATGACTCAATGTAAGATGAGTAATGACTCATATTTGTTGTGAGCGTTCCTGATAACTTTTCGCCTTCTTGAGCGAAAATGTTTGAAGCAACAAACATAAACGCTGCGATTAATAAGAAAAGTTTTTTCATAAATTTGATTTTTAAGTTAGTTGTTGAACAATGTTAATCAATGTGCAAATGTACTAATTTTTTTTTGTTTAATGCTATTGAAATGGATATATTTCAATTACTAAAAACCTTAGTTTTTATATCTCCTAAAAATTGAAATAAATGAGAACTGATGATATGATTACAGTCGCAATAAAAAAAGTGAGATAGAAAATTCTACCTCACTAATATTTAATTTGTTGCATCGTTATTACTAACAACTAAAAACTAACGACTAACAACTTTTTTACTTCTGACGCATAAATATATTAATAGGCGACCCCGAAAAATTCCAACGCTGACGAATTTGATTTTCGAGATAACGTTTATATGGTTCTTTTACCCATTGCGGCAGGTTGCAGAAGAATATAAATGTTGGCACGTATGAGCCTTTTAATTGTGTTATATATTTAATCTTTACATATTTACCTTTATGTGCAGGTGGTGGATAAGCCTCAATTGCGGCAAGTATCTCTTCGTTTAGTCGTGCTGTCGGAATTTGTTGACGACGATTTTCGAACACCTCTTTTGCACACTCAAGTACTTTAAATATACGTTGTTTTGTTAGTGCCGATGTAAAGATGATTGGGAAATCGGTGAATGGTGCAAAGCGATTACGGATTGCCTCTTCGAATGCCTTAATTGCTTTTTGGCTTTTATCTTCTACCAAATCCCATTTGTTTACACATACCACCAAACCTTTTTTGTTCTTCTGAATTAGCGAGAAAATGTTCATATCCTGCCCCTCTATTCCACGTGTGGCATCTATCATCAATACACATACATCGGCATCTTCTATTGCTCTGATTGAACGTATTACAGAGTAATACTCTATATCTTCGGTAACTTTTCCCTTTTTGCGTATTCCTGCGGTATCGACAAGGTAGAAGTCGAATCCGAATTTTGTGTAACGGGTATGTATCGAATCTCGTGTTGTTCCGGCGATATCGGTTACTATATTTCGGTCTTCTCCGATGAAGGCATTTATTATTGATGATTTTCCTGCATTGGGACGTCCGACCACTGCTATACGAGGCACCTCCTCTTCGATTTTTTCTTCCTCTTTTTTAGTAAACTTAGAGATTATGGCATCGAGCAAATCTCCTGTCCCCGAACCATTTGCTGCAGATATACTGAACGGGTCGCCAAGCCCGAATGAATAGAATTGTGCCGAGGTATATTGCCACTCGTTACTATCTATTTTGTTTGCAACCACTATTACGGGCTTTGTTGTGCGACGCAGAATTGCTGCCACTCTATCATCGAGGTCGGTTACTCCTGTTATTGCATCCACCACAAAGAGAAGTACATCTGCCTCTTCTATGGCAATGGAGACCTGTTTGTTGATTTCATCTTCAAATATATCGTCGGAGTTTACCACCCAACCTCCTGTATCGATGATTGAGAATTCGTTTCCGCACCACTCTACTTTTCCGTATTGACGATCACGTGTTGTTCCCGCCTCTTCGTTTACTATAGCCCTACGGGTGTTTGTAAGGCGGTTAAATATGGTTGATTTTCCCACGTTGGGGCGTCCCACTATTGCTACTAAATTTCCCATATGTGTCTATTCTTGTGAATATCCGAAATTTTTTAATTTACTTAGTTTGTTTCTCCAATCACGTTCTACTTTTACATAGAGTTCGAGAAATACTTTTTTCCCAAAGAATGTCTCTATATCTTTTCGAGCCAAAACTCCTACTCGTTTTAGTGAGCTTCCGCCTTTGCCTATTATTATGCCTTTTTGCGAATCTCGTTCGACATATACCACAGCCATTATATGTATCGCTGTTTCACTCTCGGTGAATTTCTCTACCACTGCTTCTACCGAGTATGGAATCTCTTTGTCGTATGTCAATAGTATTTTTTCACGAATTATCTCGGTTACGAAAAAACGTGCCGGGCGATCGGTCAAAGCGTCTTTTTCAAAAAATGGCGGAGAGGGAGGCAAAAGCTCTTGTATTCGTTTCAACAGGTAATCGACATTGAACTTTAACGACGCCGATATGGGTATTACTTCGGCCTTGGGAAGTATGGCACGCCACTTCTCTACAATGCCCTCCAAATCGGATTGATTTTTTAACAAGTCAATCTTGTTGATAATGAGTATTACATTCTCCTCTTGGGCTACACGAGCCACAAAGTCAGGATTTTTATCGGGAGTCTCAACCACATCTGTTACATATAGTAACACATCGGCATCGATTAACGCCGACTTAGAGAAGTCTAGCATTGCCTCTTGCAGTTTATATTTGGGCGACAGCACTCCGGGTGTATCGGAATACACTATCTGCATATCAGGGGTGTTTACTATCCCCATTATTCTGTGGCGTGTTGTTTGTGCCTTTGAGGTTATAATAGATATGCGTTCCCCCACAAGAGAGTTCATCAGTGTCGATTTTCCCACATTTGGGTTTCCGACAATGTTTACAAATCCGGCTCTGTGTTGTTTATTATCGCTCACTTGCTCTATTCTTTTCTTTCTGTTTCAAATTTATAAAAAAAATTGCATAAAAGGTTGGTTTTGGTCTCGTATTATCCTACTTTTTATTTCATAGGCAACAGAGATGCAACAAACTTCAACGTTTTATGCAACTTTTGTCTTTCTATTTTTTAGGGTCGTATGCCCATTTTATATATGTCGAACCCCATGTAAATCCTGCGCCGAAGGCTGTCAATAAAATGTTATCGCCTTTTTTGAATTTATCTTCCCATTGTGCTATACACAAAGGTATTGTGGCAGAACTTGTGTTTCCGAAGTTCTCGATATTCATTATTATCTTCTCTGATGATATTCCCAATCGAGAACCAACAGCTTCAATAATTCTGGCATTTGCCTGATGTGGTATGAACCAATTTACCGACTCGTTTGTGAGTTGGTTGCGAATCATTATCTGCTTATATACATCTATCATATTCGATACCGCATATTTATATACAGTACGTCCCTCTTGATACAAGAAATGTTCGCCTCGGTCTATGGCTCCGTATGTTATGGGTTGTGCCGAACCTCCCGCTTTCATTAAAAGATAAGGTATTCCCTCTCCGTCGGTATGTAACAATGTATCGACTACTCCAACATCTTCGTAAGTTGGTTCAAGAAGTACCGCCGCTGCAGCATCTCCAAACAGTGGGCAGGTTGCTCGGTCTTGATAGTTTACCATCGACGACATCTTCTCTGCACATACTACTATTACTTTTTTATACAGACCTGCATTGATATATGCCTTACCTATTTGTAAAGCTACTACAAATCCTGTACATGCAGCTTGTATGTCGTATGCAAAACAGTTTTTTATTCCCGAACGGTCGGCTATTACTGCCGCTGTCGCAGGGAAACGATAGTCGGGATTTGATGTTGCACAGATTATAACCTCAACCTCATCAGTTGTTGTTCCTGTTTTCTCGAGAAGCAAATCTACTGCCTTCGAACCCATATATGACGAGCCCAAATTCTCCCCTTTTAGGATACGACGCTCTTTTATTCCAACTCGAGAGTATATCCACTCATCGGTAGTATCAACCATCTTGGTTAAATCCTCATTGGTCAACTTATCTTCAGGCACATATGCCGCTACTCCGGTTATTGCTGTGTTTATCTTTTTCATGAGTGGTTCTTTTGATTTTGATAAAAAATGCCTTAAGAGTTGATAAAACCCTTAAGGCTTTAATAAACATTTGTTTCTTGAACCTGCCTATACTCAACAACTATTACATTATTTTGTATTGCCGAGTTGTAGCTTTAATTCTTTTGTGTCGCCACGGCTTATCACTAAGCTATGCGATGCATTAAACGGCTTCTTTCTCAATAGCAACTTTTCCGCGATAGTATCCGCATTCGTTGCATACTGTGTGATATAAGTGCCATGCACCACAGTTAGGACATACTGCCATTGTGGGGGCTACAGCTTTATCGTGAGTACGACGTTTTGCTGTTCTGGTCTTTGATTGTTTTCGTTTAGGATGTGCCATTTTTATTTAATTATATTAGTTATTATCTATTAATTTCTTTAATTCACTCCAACGCAAATCTACGGGCTCTCCGTCCGAAGCCTCCTCTTTTGCTCCGCTATATTGTTGCAAAAGCTGCTCCATTTCGCTATTACATTCTCCTTCGGGGTGTGCGTGGGTAATTGGTATTTCAAGTGCTACAAACTCGTATAGATACCACGATAGGTCTATCTCGTTGCAATCTTCTGTTATAACCAATTTGTCTCCTTCATCGACATTCTCTTTCCCATACTTAACGGTAAAACCGTTTTCTGCGTCGATTTGGCAATCCATTTCGTCCAAGCATCGGTCGCATTGAACTTTTACGACTCCCTCTAAGGTGAATTTAAAATCAAAGTTTCCTTCAATTTTTTTTATAGTTAGATGTACCTCTACATCTCCCTTCGCCACTTCGGCATCTTCTACTCCTGCAAAGAAGTTATCATCGAGACAGAAATCATATTCGTAAGTTCCGTCTGATAAGCCCTTTAACTCAATTTTATATGTTTCTGTTTGTGCCATATAATTAGTAAACGTGCCAAAAAGCGATGCAAAGGTAATAAAAATTTTTCCTTCGGCAAAATAAGTTGACGTAAAGCCCCTATTTTTTTACACTTTTACCTCTATTTTTTTATTTAAGAGAGGCGTAATTCCACCCTAAACGTTGTTCCTTTCCCCAATTCGCTCTCTTTCACATACACTCTTCCTCCGTGATACTCCTCTACTATTCGCTTAACAAGTGCCAATCCCAAGCCCCAGCCTCGTTCCTTTGTGGTATAACCCGGACGGAACACGGTTTTAAAATTTTTTCGAGCTATTCCTTTTCCACTATCTATTATATCGATGCAGCACAAATTATCTTCTTGTCTTAAAATGAGTTTCAGCGTTCCTGTTCCAGACATTGCATCTATAGCATTTTTGCAGATGTTTTCTACTACCCACTCCATTAAAGGTACGCAAATTTTTACGCAACCCTTCACTTCCGATATATCAACTTTAAAATCGACCTTGCTTGATATCCTTCGCTGCATATACTCTGCCGACGTTACCACAACTTGCGATATATCAGATGGAACTAACTCGGGCGACGAGCCTATCTTTGAAAATCGGTCGGCTATAACGGAAAGTCTGTTCACATCCTTCTCCATATCCGCAAGAAGAGTTTTGTCCATATCATTCATTTTCAATACCTCCATCCACGCCATCAACGAAGAGATGGGAGTTCCTAACTGATGTGCTGTCTCCTTTGACAATCCGACCCATACCTGATTTTGCTCGGCACGTTTACTGTTCATCAATGCGACATACGATATTAACAGAAACAGAATCATTACCCCTAATTGCACATACGGAAAGAGTGCCAAATATTTCAGCATAACCGAATCGTCGTAATAGAGATACTGTTTTGTGTTTTCATCGATAGGTATCTCAATTATATTGCCAACCTCTTTGTAATCGTGATACTTTTTATCGAGGTATATGGAGTCGTTGTTTGATATATTGGCACTACCCATAATTCTACCCTCTTCATCGACTATAATTACGGGTATTGTTGAATTACTTTGCAATATCTTAAGTATGAGACCTAAATCGGTATTTGTGTCGCTTGCCGCCAAACGTGTGGCTTCCGCCCATATCTCCATTTTATTCAACTCCTCCTTTGATAGGTCCTGAACCAACTTATCGGATACCGATAAAAATACACCTACCATAAGAAGCGATATTACAATAAATGTAATTTTAAATTTTTGTCGTTTACGATATATATTACGCATAATTGTTTTGGATAAATTGTTTATATAAAACGTATCCTACTCAAATTTATTATAAGATGTTATTTTGAATTTATGAAATTATTTATCTCTAAGATACTATATAAGGTAAAAAAAACGAGGAACTCTGTCGAGTTCCTCGTTAGCTACTATTTTAATAGTATTAATTATTCTGCATTTAAAGTAAAGCGTTTGAATGCTGTTGCAGTCAACTCTTTATCTTTTGAAGTCAAGTACTCTTTTATTGACATTTTGCTCTCTTTAACGAAAGCTTGCTCCAATAGTGAGTTCTCTTGGTAGAATTTATTGATGCGACCTTGAGCAATTTTCTCAAGCATTGCTTCGGGTTTACCCTCTTGACGTGCTTTGTCTTTTGCAATCTCAAACTCTTTTGCAACAACATCTGCGGGGAATTCCTCACGAGTTACTGCAATTGGGTTCATTGCCGCTACTTGCATTGCAACGTCACGTGCTACTTGGTACTCCAACTCTTTGTTGAATGATACGATTGTAGCCAAACGATTTCCCGGGTGGATGTAAGAGATTGTTGCAGCTCCATCAAGGAATACATAACCTCCTAACTCCATTTTCTCACCTGTTACACCACTACGGTCAGTAATAAGGTCAGAGATTGAGCGTCCCTCTACCTCGATTGCAAGAAGAGCCTCTGCATCAGCAGGACGAACCTCCATTGCTTTGTCAAGAATAGTTTGTGTCAACGCTACGAAATCTGCATTTGTTGCAACGAAGTCAGTTTCGCATTTCAACGCTACGATTGCAGCAAATCCGTCTTTTGCAGCAGCAAGTACACAACCCTCTGAAGCATCACGATCCTCACGTTTTGCAACGATTGCTTGACCACGTTTGCGGATTAGCTCAATTGCTTTATCAAAATCGCCGTTAGCCTCTCCAAGTGCATTTTTACAGTCGATCATACCTGCACCTGTCATTTTACGAAGCTTTGTTATATCTTGAATTGAAACAGCCATATTATTATTTGTTTAAATGTTTATTATACAATTACTCTTCTGTCTCAGCTTTAGGCTCTGCTACAGGAGCCTCTTCCTCGCGGCGGATACGTGCACGAGTTTTGCGAGTTTTTTTCTCCTCAGCTCCCTCCTCTGCTTGTGCTTCAGCAGCCTCAGAGTCAGCTTTCTCTATTTTACGTTCTTCAAGGCCTTCTGTGATTGCTCCGCAAAGTGCACCTAATACTGCATCAATTGATTTTGAAGCATCATCATTTGCAGGTATTACGAAATCTACATTTGAAGGATCTGAGTTTGTATCAACCATAGCAAATACGGGGATACCCAAACGGTTAGCCTCTGCTACTGCAATGTGCTCTTTCATTACGTCAACAACGAAAAGTGCAGCAGGAAGACGAGTTAGGTCAACGATGCTACCCAAGTTTTTCTCCAATTTTGCACGTTGGCGAGTTACTTGAAGTTTTTCACGTTTTGAAAGGTTGTCAAATGTGCCATCTTTAATCATTTTATCGATAGCGTTCATTTTTTTGATTGCTTTGCGGATTGTTGGGAAGTTAGTTAACATACCTCCGGGCCAACGCTCGATAACGTATGGCATTCCTACTTCAGTTGCTCTGTCTGCTACTACTTGTTTAGCTTGTTTTTTAGTTGAAACAAATAGGATTTTTTTTCCTGATTTTGCGATTTGTTTCAAAGCTGCTGCAGCCTCGTCGATTTTTACAACTGTTTTGTTAAGGTCGATGATGTGAATTCCGTTACGCTCCATAAAGATATAAGGACGCATTGCGGGATTCCATTTACGAGTTAAGTGGCCAAAATGTACTCCGGCCTCGAGTAATTGATCAAATGTTGTTAGTGACATTGTTTTCTTTTTTATTTATTCGTTTACATTCTACTAATTCAATTACAAGGTAATCTTTTTAATTAGGAATTCTGCGAGTAAGCGAGAGCAAAACAAATTTATTTGAATTTTGCCGAGCGTGAGCAGAATCAAGAAACGGATGTTTCTTAATTAGGAATTAAATTTTCAAATATTCTCTACACCTATCTCTTTGCTTCCTAACAAACGAAAGAGTCCTTGCAATTTGGATACTAAACGTCCATAAAGGGTTCCTAAGCAGCAAATATTAACGTTTGCTGAATTGGAATCTCTTTCTTGCTTTGGGACGTCCCGGTTTTTTACGCTCTACAACACGTGGGTCACGAGTCATAAATCCTTCTGATTTCAATGCGGGTTTGTCCTCAGGATTGATTTTTACAAGAGCACGAGCAATTGCAAGACGCAATGCCTCTGCTTGTCCTTTAAATCCACCTCCGTTAAGATTTACTTTGATGTCGTATTTCTCAGCAACTCCTAATTTCAATAGAGGTTGTTTTACAACATATTGAGTAATCTCCAATGGGAAATATTGAGCAAGGTCTTTTTTGTTGATAGTGATTACACCATTTCCCTCTTTTACGTAAACACGTGCTACGGCAGCTTTACGTCTTCCTAATGCGTTAACTGTTTCCATTGTGATTATGTTTATTTAAGAGTGTTTATATCAATTGTTTTAGGTTGTTGTGCTGCGTGAGGATGCTCAGTTCCTGCATATACGTAAACGTTGCGAAGAAGTTGTGCTCCCAATCTGTTTTTAGGCAACATACCTTTAATAACTTTCAAGAACAATTTTGACTCACCTTTTTGCATAAGTTTCGCTGGTGTAATCTCTCTTTGTCCGCCAGGATAACCTGTGTATGACAAATAGATTTTGTCGCTCCATTTATTGCCTGTAAGTTTTACTTTGTCGGCATTGATGATAATAACATTATCTCCACAATCTGCGTTGGGAGTAAAACAAGGTTTATATTTACCTCTTAAAATTTTAGCCACTTTTGAAGCTAAACGGCCCAAAACTTGATCTGTTGCATCAACAATAACCCACTCTTTTTGAGCTGCGGTTTTTCCAACAGACACGGTCTTGTAACTTAATGTATCCACTGTGTATCTTTTTAATTATTAAACATTTAAATCTCGACACAAACATTGTTTCCGAACACACTTGAAACTATGTTTGCGTCATTTTCTCTCTATTTTGGATATAATCGGCGTGCAAAAGTACTATTTTTCATTGAATTACAAAAATTTTATACAAACTTTTTTTATCAGAAATAGTTATTATCTGTTGTAAAGATATAAAAAAAACATGAATAAAGTTTTATTATTTACCTAAAAATAAATAATGTATATGGTTATGGGAAGAAGTACTTTTAGAATACTATTCTATCTTAAACGAAATGCACAAAAGAAAAATGGACTAACGCCTGTGATGTGTCGAATTACCATAAATGGCGAAATATCACAGTTTAGTTGCAAACTAAATGTTCAAGAGAAATTATGGGATGCAAATTTTGGTAGATTGTCGGGAAGAAGTATGGTTGCACAAGAGGCAAATACTATACTTGATAAAATCAGGATAGGATTAACCAGGGTTTATTATGACACTATTGAAAAAGGTTGTTGTGCAACAGCCGAAAAGGTTAAAAATCTGTTTTTGGGGTTAGGAGAATCTCATAAAACACTACTTTCTGTATTTAAGCAATATAATGAAAATTATTCAGAACAGGTAGGGAAGATAAAGAGTCAGCGCAGTTATTGGAAATATTGTACAGTATATAATCATCTAAAGGAGTTTGTTAAATATTACTACGATAAAGATGATTTACCCTTACATGAAATTACCCCTGTATTTATCTCCAATTTTGAACTTTTTTTGCGAGGGCAAAAAGGACATAAGACAAATACAGTGTGGTCATATATGATGCCATTTCGAAGAGTAATAAACATTGCAGTAGATAATGGTTGGTTGCAAAACAATCCATTTAACAATTATCACGTCTCTAAAGAGAATACAAAGAGAGGATATCTTACAAAAGACGAAATTACTATGTTGATAAATGGAGAGTTCAAAAAAAAGAGTTATGAACTAATAAGAGATCTTTTCATATTTTGTTGTTTTAGTGGCTTGAGTTGGAGAGATATGTATAATCTTACCACAGATAATCTCAAAACCTCTTTTGATGGACATTTATGGATAACTACATATAGACAAAAGACGGGAATAGCAACAGATATTCGTTTGCTTGAAACTGCAAAACATATTATTGAAAAATATCATGGAATAGCAGAGGGTAATAAATTGTTACCTGTTCCTTGTTATGCAAATTGCAGACATGGATTAAAAGTCATTACAAAGCTTTGTGGAATTAAAAAGAATATTTGTTGGCACCAAAGCAGACATTCGTATGCCACAACTATTTGTTTGTCAAATGGAGTACCTATTGAGACACTCTCGAAACTAATGGGACATACAAGCATCCGAACAACACAAATATATGCTAAGATTATTGCACAAAAGGTAAGTGATGATATTGAGAATTTATCAAAAAAGATAGAGCAAATGGAAACCTTTATATGCAATGTTATATGAAGAATAAGTTAATAAAGTATTCAAATCGTTACCATAGTCGTAAAACTTCGTAGACATACATTGTAAATCAGACCAATATTTTGTTGCAGATTATCTTTACAACAGATAATATCTTTTTACATATAACTAATATAGTATTGGCAATAAATTGGGGATTATCCATATCTTCAATCCAATCTATTTTAATTACTGATATTAAAATAATTATAAATATATAAATACTCTGTTTATGAAAAAATTTAGATGTTTTGCAACACTCTTATTACTTATTTGTTGCTTGCAGTTCTCTTATGCTGCATCAGTTAAATTTCCTTCGCTAGACCAACCTGGTACTGCTCAAGCTACTTCTGTTGCTAATAGTTGGACATTGTATAACAATCTTATTTCGGTTGAATACGTGCTAACTAATGGCGATTTATTCTTTAACGGATGCGAAGAGTTACAACTTGCACCCGGTAGTGAGCCTTTTAAAATTACATTAGGTAATGGAACTGTGGTTAAAGCTTCAGATATGGCAATGACTTTATCTCCTGTTATATCTAATTTAACTGCAAATCCTAATTCTGACAAGGCTTCAGAGAGATACAACGGTAAGGTATTGACAGTTAAATATTCATACTCTACTCTAAATTTTGTTTGGAGAGCTGTGCTTCGTGACGGTTCGCACTATATCAGAACTGAGTTGGATATTACAGCAACATCTAATACCTCTATGAAGGATATTACTCCCATGCTATACAACTTAACTGCCGATGCCGATGTTGTTGATGTAAAAGGTACTGTTCGTGGTGCGCCTCTGGCATCAAACAAAATATTTGCAGGTATTGAAAACCCATTGGGTATTAACAGCGTGGGTAGCGAAAGTGGTCCTAACAACTTTAGTCTCACATCTTGGACTCCTGAAAGCTGGGGGACTCCTTCAAGTGTTCCTTCAGGCATTACATCTTTAGGTTTTAACTCAAGCCAAATTGTATCAACTGAGGGTAAAGTTAATATATCTTCATCTGGTAGCCTTAGCGTAAAATTCCAATACTCTACTGGTTTCCACAGAATGAACCTCACAGGTGTTGATATTGTCAACGAAAGCGGTAGTGTTGTTGCCAAAGATTACCATATTGGCTACACCGGTGATGCTGCTAATAAAAACACATATACTGTATCAGTTCCTTCGGCAGGTACATATACTCTACGCTTCTTTGGCGAAACAAAAACTGAAGAGATTAATAGTTCGGGAACTATAACAATTTCAGGTCCTTCAGTAAGTTTAGCAACAGCAGGTGGTAATAATATTACAGGTCGCTGGAGTAGAAACACCACTATTAACGCAGGAGAAACTTGGAAAATTGGAAGTGTTGTTGGTCTTGTAGCTGAAGGACAACTTCGCCGTTCGTTCCTTGCTTACCACGAGAGAGAACGTGCCGTTGCATACCGCTCGTTTATTCACTATAACTCATGGTATGAGCTAAACATCGACCGTAACAACGACTCTAATCCAATGAACAGAATGACAGAGGAGAAATGTATTCCTGTTCTTAATGCGTGGAAGACAAACCTATTCGAAAAACATGGTGTTGGTATTGATGCTTTTGTTTGGGACGATGGTTGGGATGATTTTAACTCATTATGGGATTTCCACGTTGGATTCCCTAACGGATTCTCAAATCTTAACAGCATTGCCGCTTCAATGGGAACAGGTATTGGTGCTTGGTTAGGCCCTGTTGGAGGATATGGTTCTTCAAAACAACAACGACTTACTTATTGGAATAACAATCACACTAATAAGATTGACAACTTTGAGTTATCTAATCCTGAATACTTTAACGGTTTTGTTGGAAGCTGTTCTAATATGGTAAACAGCTATGACTTCCGTTACTTTAAATTCGACGGTATTAGCGATATTAGCAATGCAACAGGTCCTAAAAACGAAGAGGATGCTGAAGGTATTTTAAAAGTTTTGACTGCCCTTCGCGAAATTCGTTACGACCTATTCTTTAACTGTACTGTAGGAACATGGTCATCGCCATTCTGGTTCCAATATGCTGATGCTGTTTGGCGTCAAGACGGAGACTGGGATAATATAGGTAACCAAGGAGACAACCGCGAGAAATGGATTACATATCGCGACTATATGGTTTACAAAAACTTCCCAACCGCATCCCCAATATGTCCTATCAACTCGTTAATGACACACGGATTAATTGTTACAAAATATGGTCCTCCTGCAGCTATGCCTCGTAACGACTCTGATGCTACTGCAAAAGGTATTATTCGCGAAATGCACTGTGCTTTTGGTTGTGGATCGGGGCTAATCGAGCTTTATGTTGATAACGACCTTATGAGTACTATCGGAAACGACGGTGAACTTTGGGAAGCCTTAGCTGAGTGTATTAAATGGCACAGAGAGAATGAGGATGTACTTGCCGACATTCACTGGGTAGGTGGTAATCCTTGGGACGGTAGCAAAGCTAATGTTTATGGATGGGCTTCGTGGAACGGACAAAAAGCCACTCTTACTCTCCGTAACCCCAACTCTACATCAAGAACTTTCACAACAACATTGCGTCAAGCATTGGATATTCCATCGTATGTAACAGGTAAAATAACTCTTACAAACGCATTTAAAAATCAAACTCAATACTCAGGCATCACAGGCGAAAGCATTGATATTGACCAAACAATTTCATTCAATATGCCTGCTTTTGATGTGGTGGTTCTTAATGGAAATTGCTCTCAACCCATTGAAATTAGCGGAAGCATGACTATATCAAATATAAACAAACGTGTAGCTAACATTAAAACCGTTTATAGCAACGGTTATAATATATCTAAGGGCTGGATGCAAATTGGAGTTCTAAACGGTTGGAACGGAAAAACAAACCTTACTTACGAGGATATAGCAAATATGTTTGCTCCTGTTGCTACAGCTAATGGTAACTCCATTATTACATGGAGTGGTGCAGGTAAATTATCTGAGACCTTGGTTGAATGGGAAAACTTTGCAACACAAACAGGAACTCCGGTAGTAGTGATATTAGGTGATGGCAATGATATTAAAGATGCTGAAGAGATAGCAATTTTTAAATTAAAAGCTAATGGAGCAGAATTACTATGGGAAAATGCTGATGGTGTCATTGTAAATATTGGTCAAGACAATATAGTTCCAGTATATGGCGAGATTGCAGATATAGATGACGTAAAATATATAAAAACAGCTCCATTTACGTACCCATTAGGAGTAGAAGAGCAAGAGGTTGACAACTGCAAAGTTTATGTTTCGGGTAACGAAATCATTATCAATGGTGCAGTAGAAAACGCAACAATTAAAGTATTTGACTTTATGGGAAGAGCTATCAATGAAACCAAAATTTCGGAGAAAGAGACTAAGGTATATATCGCAGATAAAGGAATTTACCTTGTTTCGATATTTGAGAACAACAAACTCGTTAAAACAGAAAAAGTTATAGTGAAATAATAATAGTTCTCTTTTAAAATATCTTAATATTACCCAAAAAAACTCTGTCATCAATCGACAGAGTTTTTTTGTATGAGTATTTGAAGTCGGAAAATCTAAAACTGATTTTAATAGGTAGATTTATCAAGGGCAGACTGCTCGAACTACTCGTCCATAGTAACGATTAAGACAATATATTCCCTTTTTCCCTTGTTCAAAACTAAAGTAGTTTGCATACGTATTATTGTTATGCAACGAATTCAACCAATAGGTACCATAACTATCTGTCCAACCAAGAGAGCTTCCATCTCGCATACCTGTAGCTGCAAGAAATATAGAGTTGTGGTTTATATTGCTTATTACTTTATAGCCAGACACTCCTTTTTGAGTAGTCCAAATCCAAGAGCAATTATTGGTTAATTCTTGTTGCTCCAATTCTGTAGGTATTCGCCAACTTCCTCCCCAATTTACTCGAGCAGCATCATCTGAAAATTCAAGACTTCTATTATTATCTACTTCTCCATAGGTAGAAGAAGTACAATATTTTGTCATCACATCTGACGTGCCATTACACCATTTGTAGGTAGCCCAATTGTATATATCTTTAGGTTCTGTTTCGCCCCATGCAAAATAATCGCCACTCTCTTCAGGAGTATCAGCTCCAACATAGCAGGTTGCCCATTTCACAGATAATCCTAAATCGACGTACTCGTGTCCGTTGTGTCTGTTTTCTATTATTACTCCTCCATTATTGTCATTATCATCTCCGCTACCTATTTCATCGTCATCACCATCTTCTTCTCCTACATATATCTTCTCAAAGTTGGCTTTAAACTGCGTATCCTCAGTAACAATTGTTGTGTAAGGGGTTACTCTTGATACTTCAACTCCGGCTATAGTCCAATTGACAAATTGATAGCCTGACTCTGAAATAGCAGTCAGAGTTACCTCCCAACCGGGAACAACCTCTCTTTCTGACGCATAAGCGGCACCTCCCTCTCCACTTAGAACTGATATTTTGCACATTTCATCATCTTCACCACCACACGATGAGAAAAATACTGAAATGACCATTAACATACTTAGCAAACTTACATAATGTTTTAAATGTTTCATAATTTATTGTTGAATTTTATTTAACCTTCCACAAAGGAATATAATTATATTTGATTTTGCAACTTTAACTATTGAAAATTTGAATTAATAGGATAACTATGATTACTAAGTTAGATATGGGCTTATTAGACCAATTAGCCTTATTAGACTAATTAGTCTAATATTAACGTCGATTATCCCACTCTTTCAAGAGTGGAATTAGGGCTGGGATAAAAAAAAAGAGAGAAACTTTCGTTTCTCTCTTTCTTAAGGGGCGGCTACCTACTCTCCCACTTGCGCAGTACCATCGGCGTAGTCAGGTTTAACTTCTCTGTTCGGGATGGGAAGAGGTGGAGCCCTGACGCTATAGCCACCTAAATATTCTTAGACATAATCGAAAAGCTTTTTTTATTTTTTCAAAGAACAACCTAAACGGCAAGGCATCGTATCTCGCTTACCTCCGTACGACGCAAAAGTTTCGGGCAATTAGTTTCGCTCGGCTATGACATTACTGCCTTTACACCTGCGACCTATCTACGTCATCGTCTTTGACGACCCTATAAGGAAAACTTATCT
>JAFYPQ010000042.1 GCA_017559955.1 Bacteroidales bacterium | reverse complement strand
GAGGCTATTATGAAAAAGTTCTACATTTTGTTAGCACTGCTAATATCGTTATCTCTATCATTGGAGATAGTTGCATCAAACCTAAAAGTGGCTTCAAAAGCTTTAGGTTGTTCTTCGATCGATGGCAAAGGTGTTGCAACATTTGAGGTAACATCTCCCGAAACTCAAACTTGCGATTTATCATTCCTGATTATGCCCGGAGAGTACGAAGATGGTTCTTTCACTTCTGTTACTCTTAAAGTAAATGGAACGACACTATCCAGCCCTATTACTTTTAATACCTATGGCTGGCAGTCTGCCAATACAACAGGTAATGCCGTAACCCTTAATAAGGGAGAAAACACCATTCAATTCATTTCAGGAAGAGATGATGTGCCTTTGGTGTCAAACGTAAAAAATTATATTGAGTACAAGCCTTTCTCATTAAAAGAAAGTGCAGCTCAAAACAAAATTACTACAATATCTGAATCTTCTTCTGTCTTAATGTCTGATTCTATATATTATGGTTTTTATAGAAATCATCCACATTTTTATACTACATATATTCCTTTGAGCTTCAGCGAGAAGACATCCTTAACATTATATGCCCCGACAGCAAACGATCCAATGTTTGGACCATATGAAAGTAAAGTAGAATACACTGCGTATATATTTAATACGGATTTCTCTTACTCAGAAAGTGTTTCAACTAATAATAAGTATATCCATTGGCAAGATTCTATACCTGCAGGGAACTACTATGTCCTTTTAGAAGCAAATAATGAATTTGGATATGCTTCATTAAGAATTAATTCTACTCTATATAAGTATAGCTATGTTTCAAGTGTAAATATAGATGTATCCTTTATAAAAGAAGCATATTCAGTAATAGGTGGTTATTATAATATATTTACCACAAATACATGGGTTGGTAGTGAAAGTATGAATCAAGAGGCAGACCCCATATTATGGTTAAAAAAATATAGAGATAATGGTCCTCCAATCATTGTAGCATACAATGATAATAATAATACCTTATCTGATTTCTATTGGGGGAAGAATGCGAGAATAAGATATTATGTAAGCGGAGGACAATATTATTTCCCTCCTAGGCATACAATATTCTTTTCATCTGCGAATCCTGGAACATTTTCAAATGTAGAATGGTGCGATGTATATCATTCTAAATTAAGAGGAGAATCTGAAACAAGTTGGAATATAGCTGGATTCCCTATGCTTAAACACGAAGATGCAATTGTATCCGCAATACGAAATTCTAATATAGAACGATATAATTGTATTAGCTGGAGTGCAGGGATTACTTATGAGAATCTTTGGCCTAGTAATTCTGTTGGAAACAATAATATTTTGTGGTTTGACAGTTTATACAATAATCAGCCAGTGCATAGTAGAACAGAAACTTTCCAAAGGCCTTCATCTATGCAAAGATATACTCGTAGTGGAAATGATTCTGTAAATGCAGTAGTTGCATTGTGGGGAATAATAGAACCTAATGGTGATACGACGTTTACTCATGCTTCCATAAGAAATAATATATATGACGGAATTCCTCATGGATATGATTGGGAAAGTAAGTTGGGATTAGGAGTTAGATTATTCCATCCATGCCATGCTCTAAGAGGCAATGATTCATTACCTGGATATGGTCAAATAGTGGCATATTATAGACCTATCGATGAAAATTCCACATATTCATTCAGAACAATACAAGAGCAAGTAGCAGAAGAGGATATAATTGTTGAAACAGATTTATTAACTGATACTGATTTGGAAATTATAAATAATATTACTATAAATATTCCTTCAATACAAAAATCCAATTTTGAGACACTCTATAATAATTGGAAACTATGTGTTGAGCAATATAAAAATAAAGCTAACTTGTGGTCTCATAAAGAATATTCTCAATACACAGCACTATTAACATGTATGCAAAATATAGAAAATGGAGAATTCGGTATATAGTAAATTTGCAGAAGGTGATTTTATCGCTATGTTATTAATTCAAGACTTTGCCTATTCATCTAAAGATACTAAAGAAATTTGGAGGATGGCATTTGATAATAGCAATATGGAAAATGTAATACGCACCCAAACCTCAAAGGTTAATTTGTTTATTCAAAATATGATTGAAGAACGAACAAATGTTTCTAATTACGGAACAGGAAGAAGTTTTAGTAATACAGATGATTTCAATATCACTTCATCAAGTAATACTATCAAAATTAATATAGATATAGAAGAAGCATCTATATATAGCATTGAAGTTGTGAATTTAAAAACAAACTTCATACAAACTGTAGTTCCTGAAATAAGAGTTCAAGCAGGAATGTATGAGCATAACATAAATGTTCCATGCGGGAACTATGTTGTGGCGTATTACTTAAATGGTAATATAAATGCAAAAAAAATTAATGTTAAATAGTATAAAACACAAAATATGAAACAAATATTTATATTAGCATTGTTTATTTTAATAACACATAACGTATTCTCAAAGCAATCTTATAATATGCCTTGGGTTGATGAATACTATTCAAATAGAATGTCAAAATACGATGTGAATTTATTAATTGCCACCAGCAAAGGAATTATAAAATATAACGATGTAAATAAAGAGATATATAATGTATCTGAAAATTTGGGAACATGTGCAGATGAACAGATAATTATGATTTCTGTTACGCCAAATAATTATATATTATACACTGTTGCTCCGAGTGCAGAGTATTTGTATTATGAAGACAGTAAAGGAGTTTATATTTTCGACGGAGAAGAAACAAAACTTTATGAAGCATACTTTTACGGAAATCTATTATCTTCGCTATCCTGTAGTTATGATAAATCAAACTCATTGTGGATTACGTCAAGAGGTAATATATTCCCTGCGAATATAGATAACATTGAATATCCATTCTATTATAGTGTTCCAGACAATATGTCTTCTGCTGTACTATGTTCCATAACAGACACTCAGTTCGATAGTAAAGATAATTTATGGATTGCAATATATGGAGATTATAACCATTTATTGTGTTTAAAGAAAGGAGAATCCTTAATAAGTAAAATTTTAATAGGTGGAGAGAAAAATATTTCTTCGATAGCCATAGATAAAAATGACAATGTTTGGTTTGCTATAGAAGATGGAATACATTGCTATAATCAAATAACGGGGAAAGATAGTATCATGACAAATGTTACCAACCCCAATATACCTGCTACCCAATTTTATGCTAACGACACTGATGATATAGGTAATATATGGTTCTCATCATCTACAACATTGATGAAGTATGATGGAACTGATTTTACCACATATACTTGCCCGGATTATAACGAAGCCCGTTCAATTCTATGCGATGGAGATATTGTTTGGATATTGTTAAAAGACGATAAATTGTTGAAATTCCAAAACAATGAATTTGAGACAATCGACCTTACTCCCGCAGTAATGGGAATTAGCGAGACTGTTATTGACGCAAACAAAACAAAAGCGTATATTGCCAACGGAGTGCTTAATATTGAAAAAGAGGAAGGCATAACCTCCGTAGAGGTTTATAACTCTCTCGGCACTCCTCTCTTCCGGAGAGAGGCAGGGGGTGAGGATACCTCTATCCAAATTCCTCTTCCTGCAACATTAAATGGTGTGATAATCGTAAATGTAAATAACGAAGTTGTAAAGGTAATTTGTAATTAATTGCTGAAAACTAAGAATGTATAAGTCCATTGAGGTTTGCACCTCTCTCATCTCCCCTCTCTTCCGGAGAGGGGTTGGGGGTGAGGATATCTCTATATAATGAGCAGAGGTGTTTTCTCTGCTCATTAATTATATGTTACAACTTTAGAGCAAGTGTAAAACTTTTAACACAATCTAATATTTTAGAGTTGCTTATTACTTTAATTTTTTATTACTTTGTACCTTTGATAAAGAAAAATAGATATTGAGAGAGTTTGAAACTCTTAACTATTTCTACTACTGAATTTTATAGTATAAAGAACTGAATATTATGTCAGAGGCAACAAAAGTAAAAAATGTAGAGAAGGTTGTTGTACGTTTCTCGGGAGACTCGGGAGATGGTATGCAATTAGCAGGAAACATCTTCTCTAATATTTCTGCCGCAATCGGTAACGAAATATCTACATTCCCCGACTACCCTGCCGAAATTCGTGCTCCTCAAGGGACTCTTGGTGGTGTTTCGGGATTTCAAGTACACATTGGTAATGGTGTTTATACTCCGGGTGATAAAGCTGATGTTTTAGTGGCAATGAATCCCGCAGCTCTTAAAACCAATTTCAAGTTTTTAAAAAATGACGGTATTGTAATTTATGATACCGACTCTTTTGCCAAAAGCGATTTAGACAAAGCAGCATTTAAAACCGATGACCCATTTGCTGAAATTGGGGCTCCTGCAACAACACAGATAGTTCCTGTTGCAATATCATCGATGGTGGCTGCTGCTCTTGCTGACAGCGGAATGGATAATAAATCGATTATGAGATGCAAAAATATGTTTGCTCTTGGTTTGGTTTGTTGGCTATTTGATCGTCCAATAGATCAAGCGTCAAAACTATTATCTAATAAATTTGGCAAAAAGCCCTCAATCCTTGAAGCTAATCTAAAGGTAATGACTGCCGGATACGATTACGGCAACAACATCCACGCTTCGGTTTCTACATACCGCATCGAGAGTAAAGCTCAACGCCCCGGTATTTACACAGATATTAATGGAAACAGAGCTACAGCATTAGGTTTGATTATGGCTTCGGAGAAATCGGGACTTCCTCTATTTTTGGGTAGCTACCCCATTACTCCTGCAACAGACATTTTGCACGAACTTGCCAAACGCAAAGATTTAGGCGTTAAAGTGGTTCAGGCAGAAGATGAAATTGCCGGTGTATGTACAGCCATTGGAGCTTCATTTGCAGGCAACTTGGCAGCGACATCTACCTCAGGACCCGGATTGGCTCTTAAGAGTGAAGCTATAGGCTTAGCTGTTATGGCAGAGCTTCCTTTGGTGGTAATAGATGTTCAACGTGGAGGACCTTCAACAGGATTGCCAACAAAAACCGAACAGACAGACCTTCTTCAAGCTCTATACGGACGTAATGGAGAGTCGCCTGCAGTTGTTTTGGCTGCTGCTACTCCGACAGACTGT
Source organism: Bacteroidales bacterium (assembly GCA_017559955.1). Taxonomy (GTDB): domain Bacteria; phylum Bacteroidota; class Bacteroidia; order Bacteroidales; family G3-4614; genus Caccoplasma_A. Next base: position 119,874 of record JAFYPQ010000042.1, on the reverse strand, counting down.
TTTGATATGGCTTTCAATGCTGCAAAAATTGCCTTGGAGCATATGACTCCTGTAATTTTACTTACCGATGCCTTTATTGCAAATGGTTCTGCTGCATGGCGTATTCCTGAAAATAATGAATTCCCCGAAATAAAACCCAACTTTGTTAAACCCGAAATGTTGGAAGAGGGTTGGAAACCTTACAAACGCAATGCAGAGACTCTTGTTCGCTACTGGGCTATACCCGGAACCGAAGGATTTATGCACCGCTTGGGAGGTTTGGAAAAGGATGCTGCAACAAGTGCCATATCAACCGACCCCGTAAATCACCAAAAGATGGTAGATATTCGTAAAAACAAAATTGAATATATTGCAAACTGCGTAGAGCCATTGAATGTTGAAGGAGACGAAAGCGCCGATACATTAGTTGTAGGCTGGGGTGGTACTTACGGACATCTTGTTTCGGCTGTTGAAGAGATGAATGCAATGGGCAAAAAAACCGCTCTTGCTCATTTCCGCTACATAAATCCGCTTCCTGCCAACACCGAAGAAGTTCTTAAAAAATACAAGAATGTGGTTGTTTGCGAATTGAATAATGGACAATTTGCAACTCACCTCGTTTCTAAAATAGAGGGATTACAGGTTAAGAAATTTAATAAAGTACAAGGTCAACCATTTATGGTTAGCGAAATTGTTGATTTTCTTAAAAGTTTATAGGAGGATATAACTATGAAATATACAGCAAAAGATTTTAAGAGCGACCAATATGTGCGTTGGTGTCCCGGTTGTGGCGACCACGCTGTGGTAAACACTCTACAAAAGGCAATGGCAGAGGTAGGTATCCCTCCTCATAAGGTTGCAGTAATTTCGGGTATCGGTTGTTCTTCACGCCTACCCTACTACATGGGAACTTACGGATTCCACACTATACACGGACGTTCGGGAGCTATTGCAACAGGCGTTAAAACTGCCAACCCCGATTTGACAGTATGGCAAGTTTCTGGCGATGGCGACTGTCTCGCTATTGGTGGTAACCACTTTATTCACGAGATACGTCGTAACGTAAACCTTAACATTCTTCTTTTGAATAACAAGATTTATGGTTTGACAAAAGGTCAATACTCACCAACCAGCGACAGAGGTGCTGTTACTAAATCATCACCTTATGGTACTGTCGAGGATCCTTTTATTCCTGCTGAGCTTACTTTTGGTGCAAGAGGAAACTTCTTTGCTCGTACAATTGATGTTGACCTCGTAACAGCAAAAGAAGTTATGGTTGAGGCTGCAAAACATAAAGGAGCTTCAGTTGTTGAGGTATTACAAAATTGCGTAATCTTCAATGACCAAATTCATAAATTTGTTGCAGACAAAGAGTTTAGGGCTGAACGCACAATCCACCTAAAACATGGAGAAAAGATGTTGTTTGGTAAAGATATGGATAAAGGATTGGTTCTTGACGGACTCAATTTAAAAGCGGTTAAGATTGGTGAGAATGGAGTTACAATGGACGACATCTTAGTTCACGACGCTACCACAAAAGACAGTTTCTTACATCTTCGCCTTGCAATGATGGACGGACACGAACTTCCTCTTGCCGTTGGAGTTATTCGCTCTGCCGAAGCTCTTTGCTACGACGAAGAGGTTAAACGTCAGATGGAAGAAGTTAGAGATAAAAAACCAGGTAAAACTCTTCGAGATCTATTACTAAGCGAAGGTACTTGGGAGGTAAAATAGAGAGACCAGGTTTAGGACAAAAAGGTATTGCTTCGGCAGTACCTTTTTTTATTTCCGTCTCCATTGCTCCCAGACAAAAGTAACCCTATCGGATTAATACTCATTGCTCAAAAGCTGGCAAACTTGATATATTTCGCTCGTTTTTTTTATCATATTTGAGGTAAACCTCGAATATAGCTTGCACTCGCTGTAAAATATTCAAGCAAGCTTGATATATTTCGCTCGTTTTTTTTATCATATTTGAGGTAAACCTCGAATATAGCTTGCACTCGCTGTAAAATATTCAAGCAAGCTTGATATATTTCGCTCGTTTTTAACTATATTTGCACTAAACTGCGAGTATAGTGTACATCGATGGAATAAAAATAGAGCAAAGCCGATTTGACGTCTCTTTTTGCACCATATTCAGGTATTAATTTTTAACGTTGTTTATAATGACCTCGGAGAAAAAGACAAATAAAGGGAGTAGTATTAGTGCGTTTTATATGAAAGATACATCTTTTGTAAATCTTATGCAAAAGCGTGTATTCAATGTTTTGCTTATAGCAAGCCGTTATGATGCATTTATACTTGAAGAGGACGGAAGAATTGAAGAGCATATATTCATGGAGTATATGTCTCTTAACTTAACCTCTCCTCCTCGTGTAACCGAAGCCTATACTTTCGAGCAGGCTAAAAAAGAGTTACAAGAGAAAAACTACGACCTTATTATTGTTATGCCTGCAATGCAGGATGCCGATGTTTTCAGCAATATAAAACGATTAAAAGCAAATCACAGAAACATTCCTCTTGTTCTTTTAACCCCATTCTCTCATGAGGTGTCGAGAAGATTGGCAAAAGAAGACTTAACTGCGGTTGACTACACTTTCAGTTGGCTTGGCAATGCAGACCTTCTTCTTGCCATTGTCAAACTGATGGAGGACAATATGAACCTCGAAGAAGATGTATCGTCGGTGGGTGTGCAAGTTATAATTGTAGTAGAAGACTCTATACGTTTCTACTCATCAATACTTCCTATCCTGTACAAAGTAGTCCTTAAACAATCACAAATATTTTCGACAGAGGCTCTTAACCGACACGAACAGATGTTACGTATGCGTGGACGTCCAAAAATTGTTTTGGCTCGTAACTACGAAGAGGCTGTAAAAACATATGACAAATATAGCAATAACGTATTGGGTGTTGTTACCGATGTTTCCTTTATCAAAGGAGGAAAGAAAGATAGCAAGGCAGGGTTGAAGTTTTGCGAATACCTACGAAAACACAACGAAGATTTGCCTATTATCATCGACTCTTCTGATATTGAGAATGGTGTGGCAGCAGCAAAATACAATGCGGCGTTTCTTTACAAAAACTCAAAGACTCTGCCTGTCGATTTAAAATATGCCGTTTTACGCAATTTCGGATATGGCGATTTTGAGTTTATTAGTCCCATAACAGGAGAGGTTGTTGCCACAATTAAAGATTTAAAAGAGCTACAAGATAAAATTTTTGAAATTCCCGACGATTCGGTTCTATACCACGCAAGCAGAAACCATATTTCAAGTTGGCTCTACTCTCGTGCGATGTTTCCGCTTGCCGAGCTGCTAAGACAAAAACCTGTACGTTCGTGCGACAATGCCGACGAGATTAAGAATATAATTTTTGATGCCATTGTCGAGTATCGCAAGATGAAAAACAGTGGTGTTGTTGCAATATTTGAGCGAACAAGATTTGACAAGTACTCAAACTTTGCCCGCATAGGACAAGGCTCTTTAGGTGGTAAAGGTCGTGGATTGGCATTTGTTGATGCCATCATTAAACGACATCCCGAACTTGCCAATTGCAACGGAGTTAAAGTATCTGTTCCTAAAACTGTAGTTTTAAGTACCGATATATTTGACGAGTTTATGGAGGAGAATTTCCTCTACTCGGTAGCATTAAGCGATATACCGAATGAAGAGATTTTAGAACATTTCTTAAATGCAAAACTCCCCGAGCGTCTTGATAACGACTTTTTAGCCCTATTAGATGTAATAAAGGGACCCATTGCCATTCGCTCGTCGAGTTTGTTGGAGGATTCGCACTACCAACCCTTTGCGGGAATATATTCTACATATATGATTCCCTACATCGAGGATAAAACGATTATGCTTAACCTTCTAAAAGATGCGATAAAAGGAGTATATGCATCGGTTTATTACTCCGATAGTAAAGCATATATGGAGGCCACCTCAAATATTATCGACCAGGAGAAGATGGCTATAATACTTCAAGAGGTTGTGGGTAATATGTACGACAAACGCTTTTATCCCTCTTTTTCGGGTGTTGGCCGCTCTCTTAATTACTACCCCATAAATGACGAAAAGCCAGAAGACGGAGTGGTTGATATTGCCGTAGGATTAGGAAAATATATTGTTGACGGAGGCAGGAGTTTACGTTTCTCGCCTAAACATCCAAACTCTATATTACAAACAAGCACAATGGAAATGGCATTAAGCGATACTCAAACTCGCTTTTATGCCCTTGATATGGAAAATGTTAATCAGAACTTCTCAATAGACGATAGTTTCAATATCAAAAAACTCTCCATTGCCGATGCTGACAGTGATAAATCACTATACGGCATGGTATCGACATTCGACCATATCGATCAAGTTATACGAGATGGCTATTATGACGAAGGACGTAAAGTTGTTACCTTTGCAAATATCCTTAAACACGATATGTTCCCTCTTGCCAAAATATTAGATATGATGCTAAACTATGGCAAAGAGGAGATGGGTCGCCCTGTTGAGATTGAATTTGCAGGAAATCTGAAAGGTGGCGATAACGATAATGGAGAGGTTTATTGGTTACAAATACGTCCTATCGTAGATATGAAAGAGATGAGAGAGGACGAGATAGAGAATGTCAATGACGAGGATATATTGGTAAAAAGTTCTTCGGCTTTGGGACACGGTATTCATGAAGGGGTTAAAGATGTTGTTTATGTTAAAGATAATGTTTTCGGTTACTTTGCGAATTCATACATAGCACGAGAAATTGAGAAGATAAACAAACAATTTTTAGCCGATAAAAAGAACTATATTCTTATAGGACCCGGAAGGTGGGGTTCGAGCGACACAGCTCTTGGAATTCCTATTAAATGGCCTCATATCTCGGCAGCCAAAGTTATAGTTGAGACAGCCATAAAAGATTTTTGGATTGAACCAAGTCAAGGAACTCACTTCTTTCAAAATCTTACATCTTTTGGCGTAGGCTACTTTACTATTGACTCGACAAGTTGCGGTGGCATATACGATAAAGAGTATCTCGATAACCTGCCTGCAAAACACGAAAGCGAATATGTCAGAGTTGTTGAACTTACGGCTCCGGCAGTTATTAAAATAAATGGGAAAAAGAATGTGGGAATAGTAATAAAACCACAAAAAGAAGATTAATATATAACAGATAATTTAACAGCCATAATGAAACTAAACTTCAAAAAATCACTGCTTTCAATATTCTCCTCAGAGCAAGAGGCTCAAAATAAGGATACAGCAAAAAAAGCTCACAAGAAAGCAAAAATTGATTTTGAGAATAAAGACTTTGATAAAGCCCTTATCGATTGTGATATTCCGGACACATTGTTAGAGGCTATAACAGATATTGTAAACAAACCTCTGCCCGAAGTAATATTAAAAACAATAGACAGAGAGGCAGAAAAAACAGAGATTAGAGAGAGTTTGCGTCCTATATTCTGCGAATATGTTAAATATCTGCTACTAAAAGCCGAGAGTGCCGACGGAGCTCCCCTGTTTATAGAGGGCGACGATAATGTAGAACTTGTATCGGAACTTGAAGAGAAACTCAAACTTGCATCACAACGAGAAGAGGATTATAAAAACAGATATTTAAGTGCCGAGCGTCAAAAAAGAGCATTAAACGATAAAGTCAGAGACCTTGAAGAGAAATTTGCGAAGCAAGAGAAAGATTTAACAAAGTCGGAAAACTCTCGTATCGAGTCGAACAATAGTTTGCGTCAGCTTAATAAAAAGAATGGTCAACTTGAAGAGTTGATAGAACAATTAAAATTAGAAGTTGAACATTATAAACAATTAGAGGTTAACAATAACCTTATGGGACAAAGCGAAGGTTTCTCGGAAAGCGAATTTATTGAGTCGCTAAAGACAAAAATAATAGCCTTGGAGACAGAAAATGGCGAAATGGAAGAGAAACTCAATGCCAACGACGAGCATATAAAAGAGGTTATTCAATCGTTTGAAACCGCTCTTCACGTAAAAGACGAGACAGTTATGCAGGCTGTTGAGAGAGAAAAAACTCTTCAAACTCGAATTGAGGAACTTCAAAACAGACTTAACGAGAAGAGTGAAATACCTGAGGGCGGAGATGAGGCTCTTACTGCCCGATTAATCGATATAACAAGAAAATATCAAGCTCTACAATCGGAATTATCGAAGTATAAAAACCAAATCTTTGAAGAGTCGGAAGGGGAACTGCATAAACGTATCGAGCAACTTAATGCCGACCTTGCTTTAGCAAATTCAAAATTAGAAGCTGTTGAAAAAAACAACAATTTGCCGGCGGACAATCTGATTGCACAAATGCAAGATTTAAGGGAGAAACTTGAAAATGCAGACAGCAAAAATTCAGAGCTTGAAGCAAAACTAAAAGAGGCAGAAGAAAGTATTGCGACAAAAGATAAAGAGATTACAGCTTTAAAAGATATTCCCGAAAGTGCCGAGGAGAACATCAACGAATTGAAAGCACAAATAACAAATCTTCAAATTGAGCTTCAAGACAAAGATAATCTTATTGCAGAAGCAAACGAGAAGATTGAGAAAATACAGATAAAACGTGAAAGAGTTGCCGAAAATAAAAAAGCAGCCAAACAGATTGAAGAGCTAACTCTAAAACTTGAAGAGGCTGAAAAGAGAAACGAAAAGGCTCGTAAAGATGCAGAGATAGCAAGGATGAATGTTGTTGCTCTCACCAACGAGGTAGAGAGCCTACGTAACGCTATGCCAAAAGAAAACGATAGGTTATTTGAAATTATAGAGGACGATTGGTTAGTTGTTATGGAGCCTGAAACCGAAGAGGAGATTAGAGCCAGAGCAAAACGAGAAAAAGAGAAAGAACAAAAATCGGAAGAGGAGAAAAACTCATTGGATATTCCTTTTGAAGACCCTGCCCAAATGAAACTATGGGATTAAGAGTCTTAACCGATTTTATTAATACAGATTATAATCAATACCCATATGAGAGAGATTTCTGTTGAGGAACTAAATGAAAACGTAATTAATCTTATCGGCAAAGATTGGATGCTAATAACTGCCGGTAATATTGACAAATACAACACGATGACAGCAAGCTGGGGTAGCATGGGATTTTTATGGGGGAAACCCGTCGTAACAATCTTTATAAGACCCCAACGCTACACATATGGGTTTGTTGAAAAATCGGACTTCTTTACACTATCTTTCTTTGCTGAAAAGTTCCGTAAGGCTCTCTCATTATGTGGAACTAAATCGGGACGAGATATAGATAAAGCCAAGGAGGCAGGTATAACTCCTTACGCTCCAACAGAAGATTGCGTTGCGTTTAAAGAGGCTCGATTGGTTCTAAAATGTAAAAAACTATATAAATCGCTACTTAGCGAAAATAGTTTTATTGATAAATCAATTCTCCCACAATGGTATAAAGATGGCGACCTACACTATATGTATGTTGCCGAAATTGAAAATATTTGGGAAAAGATTAACGAATAGAGTGAATATTCTATCTGCTCTTTTATCTTTTAGACGATGAGTATATGGCACAGGCACCAAAGGTCATATAGTTATATGAGCAATCTGTCATTCCCACTTTGTCCATAATTTCAGTCATTGCTTTACCCTGAGGAACAACCGCTATCGATTTTCGTAGATAATCGTATGCACTTCTTTCACCTGTTATAATCTTTCCAAGCGTTGGGATAAACAATTTTGTATATATGTTATAGAAAAATTTGTAGAACTTTTTCTCCGGAACAGATAGTTCCAATATAACCAATTTCCCAGAAGGTTTTAATACTCTGTTTATCTCCGATATACCACGTTCGATATCCTCAACATTACGAATTCCGAATGATATTGTTACTGCATCGAAACTATTATCGTCAAATGGAAGTGAGATGCAATCGCCAATTGTAAATTCTATCTCATGGGATAGTGCCAAATTCAAAACTTTTTTCTTGGCAACATCCAACATTCCCTCTGAAATATCGCACCCTGTTACTCGACAAGGAGAGAGCATTGAATGTATCTTTATTGCCATATCTCCCGTTCCTGTTGCTATATCGAGAATGGTTTTAGGAGATTGGGGGGTTAGTATTTCTATTGCTTTACGTCGCCAACGTTTGTCTTGTCCAAGAGATATAAGTCGGTTCATAATGTCATAACGAAAGGCTATTGCATTAAACATCTTAGCAATCTGCGTTCCTTTTTTTTCTCCTGTGTTGTATGGCGTTACCTTCTCTACTCTCTTTTGCGACATAACCAAATATCTGTTTTCTATATATATTTAAAGAGTGAGAAGCAAGCCTCTCACTCTCTTTTTTAATCAATTATTTACGCTCTTTCAAGTATTCTGAGATGTTTTTCTCAATACGAGCATTTATATCGTCGCTCTCTGAACGTGAGAATTTCTCACCTACAATATGCTCATAAAGTTCGATATAACGCTCTGATACGCTATTTACATACTCTTCTGTCATCTCGGGTACAGTTTGTCCCTCTTTGCCCATGAAACCATTCTCGATTAACCATTGACGAACAAACTCTTTTGACAATTGTTTTTGAGGCTCACCTTTCTCGAAACGCTCCTCGTAACCCTCTGCATAGAAGTAACGAGATGAGTCGGGAGTGTGAATCTCATCAATCAAATATACTTTGCCATCACGTTTACCAAACTCGTATTTGGTATCAACAAGAATAAGACCTTTCTCTTTTGCCATTTGAGTTCCTCTCTCAAACAGAGCGTAAGTATATTTCTCCATCAACTCATAATCCTCTTTGCTTACGATACCTTGAGCAATAATCTCCTCTTTTGAAATATTCTCATCGTGTCCCTCATCAGCTTTTGTTGTAGGAGTGATTATTGGAGTAGGGAATTTTTCGTTCTCTCTCATTCCCTCCGGAAGTTTAACTCCACAAATTTCACGGCAACCTGTAGCGTACTCTCTCCAAGCGCTACCTGTTAAATAACCACGAATAATCATTTCTACTCTAAATCCTTCGCATTGCAAACCCACAGTTACCATTGGGTCGGGAGTGGCAAGTTTCCAGTTGGGAACTATGTCTGATGTTGCATCCAAAAATTTAGCAGCAATCTTATTTAATACCTCTCCTTTAAAAGGTATTCCTTTGGGAAGAATTACATCAAAAGCAGATATACGGTCGGTAGCAACCATTATCAATAGCTCATCATTAATGTTATATACATCACGTACTTTTCCGTGATACACACTCTTCTGTCCTTCGAACTCAAAATCGGTTCTTACCAAAGCTTTTTCCATTGTTTCTATTTTTATATTAATTAATTATTTATTTCTCTCTATTCTCTTTCATCTCTTTTTGTTTCTTTGCGTATGCCTCGTATGCTTCAACTATTGCCTGAACCAAACGATGTCGCACTATATCGCTTTTATCGAAACGAACAAAGCCAATACCCTTTATATCTTTTAGTATGTTTATTGCCTGAACCAACCCCGATGTTTGAGTTGAGGGAAGGTCAATCTGACTCATATCTCCGGTTATTATCATCTTGGCATTACTTCCCAAACGTGTCAAAAACATCTTTATTTGAGGAACTGTCGTATTTTGAGCCTCGTCCAATATTATTACCGCATCGTTTAAAGTTCGACCTCTCATAAAGGCAAGTGGAGCTATCTGTATAGTATTGTTCTCCATCATTTCACGAAGCTTAACAGCAGGAATCATATCTTGCAAGGCATCATACAATGGTTGCAGGTACGGGTCGATTTTTTCTTTCATATCTCCCGGCAAAAAACCAAGTTTCTCCCCTGCTTCAACTGCCGGACGACTTAAAATTATTTTTCTTACCTCCTTGTTTTTTAAAGCCCTAACCGCAAGAGCTATTGCTACATAGGTCTTTCCTGTTCCGGCAGGACCAAGAGCAAATACCAAATCATTCTTTTCAAAGCATTTTACCAACTTTTGTTGGTTTTCGGTACGCCCTACTATCTGTTTTCCGTTTATGCCGTGAATTATAAGATGCTCCTGTTTTATTTCAAGTGGAGTTCCGCCATTTACTATGGCTCCGATTATTGTGCCGTCAAGACGATTATACTCCGAACAATATTTTATAATCAAAGAGATACTCTTTTCAAACTGTACAATATCCTTCTCCTCACCAATCACCTTCATTACATTACCTCGTGCAATAATATGAAGTTTTGGATATAGTGTTTTTATAAAGTGCAAATTGTCGTTGTTGGGCCCATAAAAAACTACGGGATCAACTTCATCGATTATAATGTTCTTCTCTATCATTATTTGGTATTGATATTGTCGTTTTTCTCAAAACAAAGATAGATACTTTTAAATAAAATCTCAATTTTTTGAAGATAAAAAAAAGAGATTGTAATCAATCTCTTTTCCTATATTCTGCATATTACTTTATCTTACCCTTAGAACACTTCCTACACGCAACACTTTATTAGCCTTTATGCCATTCAAGCGACATATTTGAGTAACCGAAGTTCGATATTTTTTAGCTATTGAAGATAGTGTCTCGCCCGACTTTATACGGTGTGTAGCATAACTATTAACCGCACTTTTTTGTTGTTTCTTTTTATAGAACATATAAGTATCGGTATGAGCCACTTGATTTTTAAAGTCAAATATCTCTGCAGGGTTTATGGTCATACCCATAATCTTAGTCTCAAAGTGCAAGTGAGGACCTGTTGAACGTCCTGTATTTCCACCCAATGCAATAACCTCTCCTGCTTTTACAACCTGATTTGGTTTAACAAGAATTTTTGATAGGTGTCCGTAAACAGTTTCAATACCGTTGGTGTGACGAATTTTCACATAGTAACCATATCCTTTTGCCTGATACGCTGTTGTACTGATTTTTCCTGTAAATGCAGCACGAACAGAATCTCCTGTATATAACTTAAGATCAATACCCTTGTGCATACGTCCCCAACGCCATCCGTAAGCCGAAGTTACATGTCCTGGAACAGGAATACAATGATCTTTTACATTAATGGCTAAGGTATCTTTCGAATTTTGAGCAGAGAAAGTTTCGAGCCACTTCTCATCCCATCCATCTTCTAACATTGCATCTAAATCGTCCTCCTCCGATATGAGTTGGTTTATTATAAGCGTTGAGTCAACAACATTCATAATTTTAGGAAGAAATTTATTATAGGCAATAAGGTTTTGTTGCATTAATGCATGGTGCTCCTGTGCATTAATACGAGTAGGTTGGGCATACGACAAGCCCGATTGCATTACTGCAAACAAAAGAATAAAGATTGTTATTTTTATACTTTTAACCATAGTTTTATTTGCCTTATTTCCTGTTTTGGGAAGTAGATATTTACCCAAATTCGCCTCAAAGGTAAACATTTTCTTTTGATTATTAGCAAGTTGCAACAATAAAAATTTTATATGAAATCTTAAACCTTAAATTAAACATAATTTATACTACTGATTTTCAATGCATTAGAGGAAATATGTTTAAAAACATATAAAAGGGTCTGTTAATCAAAAAAATAAGGAGAGCATTAAAAATACCCTCCTTATAGTAGAATATAAATATTTATCTTTTCTCTTTAACTCTCATTGAATTTTATTCCGAATTTATTTTATAAAGTTCAAAACAATCTCTTAGTATGAACGAGCAAAAAGTACTCGGCGAGCAGATGGTTTCCCTGTTACCATACATACTCCGGGAGTAGCATCCATATCCTCGGGGATACAACGAATAGTAGCTTTTGTCTCCTCCTTAATTAATGCCTCTGTCTCTGCTGTTCCGTCCCAGTGAGCATATATAAATCCACCTTTCTCAATCTCCTCTTTAAACTCAGCATATGTATCAACCTCTCTGATGCTTGCATCACGGAATTTACGTGCTTTCTCAAATATGTTGTTTTGAATATCTTCAAGTAGTTGCTCAACATACTCTACAATGCCATCGCAAGTGCGAGTCTCTTTTTCAAGAGTATCACGACGCATAACCTCAATTGTGTTGTTTTCAAGGTCACGTCCACCCATTACCAAACGAACAGGAACACCTTTCAACTCATAGTCGGCGAATTTAAATCCGGGACGTTTGTTGTCTGCATTATCGTATTTAACTGAAATTCCTTTTGCTTTAAGTGCAGAAACAATACCTGCAACTTTCTCATCGATTTGAGCAAGTTGCTCCTCGCCACGATATATAGGCACAATTACAACTTGAATTGGTGCCAACTTTGGAGGCAATACAAGACCATTATCGTCAGAGTGAGACATAATCAAAGCACCCATCAAACGAGTTGATACTCCCCACGATGTTGCCCAAACGTATGATAAAGAATTATCTCTATCCAAAAATTGAACATCGAATGCCTTAGCAAAGTTTTGACCAAGGAAGTGAGATGTTCCCGATTGCAATGCTTTACCGTCTTGCATCAATGCCTCAATTGTGTAAGTGTTTACAGCACCTGCAAACTTCTCGCTCTCCGATTTCACTCCTTTGATAACCGGCATAGCCATATATTTCTCGGCAAATGTAGAATATACATTCAACATTTTTACTGCCTCTTCCTCAGCCTCCTCTTTAGTTGCGTGAGCAGTGTGTCCCTCTTGCCACAAGAACTCTGCAGTGCGAAGGAACAAACGGGTACGCATCTCCCATCGCATTACATTTGCCCATTGGTTACAAAGAATTGGAAGATCTCTATATGATTGTATCCAGTTTTTATATGTATTCCAAATGATTGTCTCAGATGTTGGACGAATAATCAACTCCTCCTCCAAACGAGCGGCAGGATCGACCGTTACACCTTGTCCGTTATCAGAATTTTTAAGGCGATAGTGTGTTACAACGGCACACTCTTTTGCAAATCCCTCGACGTGTTCTGCCTCTTTGCTCAAGAAAGATTTTGGAATCAACAATGGGAAATATGCATTAACGTGTCCTGTCTCCTTAAACATATCGTCCAACTGACGCTGCATCTTCTCCCAAATTGCATATCCGTAAGGTTTTATTACCATACAACCACGAACTGCCGATTGCTCAGCCAAGTCGGCCTTAACAACAAGCTCGTTATACCATTGCGAATAGTTTTCGCCTCTTTTGGTTAGATTTTTTAATTCTGCCATAATTATATTGTCTATTGTATTATTCTTTATTGAATTACAAGCTACAAAATTACAATAATCTGTTTATATTACAAACAAGAGAGCAGAAAGATATTTCACTATCTCTCCGCTCTCAATATTTAACATTTTATATTCTTACTTTTTTACCAATACAAATTTTATCTCTTTTGCATTTACTATCTGCTCGTGAGTTAGTTTGCGTCCGTTTATTTTTTTTCCGTCAATTTTAATGCAACTGATTGTGTTTGCATCAGGTGTGCATTTTTCGGTTGTGATAACCACTTTGTCGTTGTTATAATATTTCTTATCCAAAGTAAGTGTTATCTTATCAAATGTTGGTGCAACTGCGGTGTACTCTGCTTTTGCAGGACAATCGGGATAGAATCCCATCATATTGAATACTGCCCATGCCGACATTGTTCCTGTATCGTCGTTTCCGGGTATTCCGTCGGGAGTGTTGGTAAAGTGTGTTGCAAGCAATCTTCTCACCTCTTTATCAGTTCGCCACTCCTCTCCTTTGAATGCCGAGAAGATATATGGGTATGCTATGTTTGGCTCGTTTGCAGGGTCGTATAGTTTCTCATCGAATACCATTTGTAATTTGTTTACAAATTTCTTTTTACCGCCCATAAGTTTTGCCAATCCCTCAATATCGTGAGGCACATAGAAGGTATAGTTCCATGCTGTTCCTTCGTGGAAACCAGGAGATGGTTCAAAGTTCTCGCCTTGTTTTGGATTGAATGGAGATAGGAATTTGCCATCCTCAGTTACAGGACGCAATGTTCCGAACTCTTTACAGTAGTATCTCTTATATCCTAATGAGCGTTTGTAATAGAACTCTGCATCTTTTGTTTTGCCTAAATCTTTTGCAAGTTGCGACAAAGCATAGTCGGCTACATAATACTCCAATGAGCGAGATACCGAGTTGTCGCCCGAAAGGTCGGCAGAGAATATTCCATAAGGGATATATCCTTTTTCGTTGTATGGGTCGCAGTCAGGGCGTAATAGGTTATCTTTACCGGATGTAGTGGCAGATTTTATCATCGCTTCATATGCTGCCTCTACATCAAAATCTTTTAATCCTCTTAACCAAGTGTCAACAATTACTGGTATTGCCGGATCGCCCGACATTACATAGGTTTCACGTCCGTAAAGTTCCCAACGAGGTAACCATCCGCTCTCTTTATACATATCAACCATACTGCGTACCATATCCAATTGACGTTCGGGATATAGCAACGATTGCAACTGGTGTACGTTACGGAATGTGTCCCATAAAGAGAAGACGGTATAACGGTTTGTTGAGGTTTTAAGGTTTTCGCCACTCTCCATTGCGGGATATTCGCCGTTTACATCTTGCAAGATGTTGGGGTGTATTAATGAGTGGTACAATGCTGTGTAGAAGACTGTTTTTTGATCTTCTGTTCCACCCTCTACTGTTGCCGCTGATAGATATTCGTTCCAAGTATTATAGGCATCGGTGCGAACTTTCTCAAAGTTGAAACCTTGTTGCTCGGCATCAAGGTTCTCTCGAGCATTTTCGCAACTTACAAACGATATTCCTATTTGAACCTCAATTTGTTCGCCCTCTGTTGTATTAAATACATACCAGTTGCCAATGTCGTCGCCCGACATTACTCGAGAGTATTTTGGGTATAGTTTATATTTTCCATTGTCTATGTCCCACTCTCCTTCAACGCCGGTTTTGTTGCGTTGCATTTTCCAGAAACCATAATTTTGGGGAGCTTTGCTGACACGCATCACAAAGTAGATAGGGAATACTGCTTGAGGGGTATAACAGAATGTTCCCATAAGTTTGCTACCCTCAATCTCGGTTGCACTTACTCTGCGAACAGTTGCTCCCGATTCGTTTGTCAAGCCTTCGCCTAAATTCATAAGTATATTACTTTGCCCTTTAGGGAATGTAAAACGAGCAATACTTGTACGAGGTGTTGCCGAGACTTCGCATTTTATCCCATACTTTGTTAACTCTGTTGAATAGTAACCGGGTATTGCTTTTTCGTTTTTATAGGCACTGCCATACTCTTTGTAATCGACAGTCAAATCGCCTGTTGTCGGCATTAACAAAAGTGAACCTAACTCGGGACATCCGACACCGCTTAGGTTTACATGCGAAAAGCCCGTAAAAAACGAATTGTAAAATTCGTATGGTGTTGACCACCAACGAGCATCTTTATCATATTTATTATCTGCCGAACCCATTACATTAAAGGGGACAACAGACATAAATCCTCCGGGCGATACGGCTCCGGGGTTGGTTGTTCCAAAGTTTGTTGTTCCGATAAACGGATTTACGTAGTCGGCTGCTGTTTTGGCCTCTACGACCACCGATGCAAAAAGCATCATGGCAGCACACAGATAACTATATATTTTCATACTTTTTTATTAAAAACCATTGAGGGTGTGTCAAAATCATATTTTGATGCACCCTCATTTGGTTATTTGTTGATAATAAATTCAAATAGCTTCTTATAGGATGTTTGTTTTTTTAACGAACTCGATTACCTCACTGATTTTACCGAATGCCATTCCTGTAACAGTATCGGCACAACCGTAATAAACTGCAACTTGGTCTTTCTCTTTGTCAAACAAAGCTGCACATGGGAACACTACATTGGGTACATCACCTTGCATTTCGTATGGTGCTGCAGGAGCCAAAATGTAATCACGAGTACGATATAATACTTTTGTGGGATCCTCTTTGTCGAGAATTGCCGCACCCATTGAGTAGCGGAAACCGTTACAAGTTGTGATAACTCCGTGGTAGAACATCAACCATCCTTCGTCAGTTAAGAAAGGAACCGAACCTGCTCCTATTTTTGTACATTGCCATGCACTCTCAGGGAATGGGGTTACTTTCATAACACAACGGTGCTCACCCCAATATTTCATATCGGGAGAGAAGCTGATATAGATATCTCCGAATGGAGTGTGTCCGTTATCGCTTGGACGGCTCAACATTGCATATTTGCCGTTGATTTTCTCGGGGAACAATACTCCGTTACGGTTAAATGGCAAAAATGCATTTTCGCATTGATAGAACTCTTTGAAATCGAAAGTATAACCTATTCCGATTGTTGGTCCGTGATAACCATTACACCAAGTAATCCAATATCTGTCCTCAATCCAAGTTACACGAGGGTCGTATTTGTATTCCGACTCAATCATTTCGGTATTACCTGCTTTGAATTTGATTGGTTCGTGATTGATTTCCCAATTGATACCGTCTTTACTGAATCCTGCAAAGATATTCATTTGTACGGCTTTGTTGTCGCAACGGAATACTCCTGCAAATCCATCGCCAAAAGGCACTACTGCACTATTGAATATACTGTTTGATGAGGGGATATGATAACGGTCAATTACCGGGTTTTTTGAATATCTCCACATTACATCTTTACATCCTTCGGGACGATCTTCCCATGGCATTTCTACTTTTCCCATAGTTCTTATTTAATTTAGATTAATAAATTTTATTTCTTATCTTATATTTTTTAATATAAAAATCGTTCTTATACATCTTATTTACCTCATTTTGGATTACTTGGTAATCAACTCCCAATTTTTCTTTTCTCTCTTCTCCATTTCCAAAATCTCCCCTAATTACACTTAAAGCCTTGTACTCTAATTCGTTAGCAAGGGGGGGTAGAGTCATTCTTCGATGTTGTATCTGAAACCTCCTCTTTTTGCTCGTTCAAAACAGGCTCTATATTTTCGGAAGCTTCTTTGAGTGGTTCTGCTTCACTCAACTCTTCAAGCACAAAATTTACAACGTATGTCGAATCTTCAACAATATTTACCTTAAGAGTTTGTGTTGCATAATTCTCTTTTGTAACCTCAACATTAAATTCTCCAACGGGAAGATTCTCAAATGAATAACAACCCTCTTCATTAGTTGTTGTACTAAATGTTGTTCCTACTACTCTAACATTTATCTCTTTCAAGTTCTCGTTGGTCGATTCAGCTGTAATACGTCCCGACATATTTGCATTTGTAGGATTTAGCAACAAATATATTACAAATATTACGGCTCCAACTACTACTGCTCCTATTATTTTTGAACATAACATTTTTATCTTTGATAGCTGTGCATTGTCAAACGGAACTACCCACGCCATTATAAATGCAGGTATTGAAACTACCAACGCTATGAAGAAGAATTGCTCATATCCTACTTGTTGGAATATCCAACCGCTTATCATTCCGGGAATCATAAAGCCTAAGTTCATAATTCCGGATGCAAATGCATAGTGTGCCATTGTATGTTTACCTGGTGCAACTTGCTCCATCATAAACATTGTCAATCCAACAAATCCAAATCCGTAACAGAAGTACTCAAGCACCAATCCGCTACCTATTAAGTATATATTTGCCGGTTGAAATAGTGCAAACAGATAATATATTACAAATGGAATATTAAAGATACATATCAACGAAAAGAGAACTCGTTTTAATTTGCCCGCAGCTATATAATATCCTCCCGCTATTGAACCAATGATAAAGGCTATTGTTCCAAGAGTTCCGTATATTAATCCTATTTGTCCATTAGATAATGCCAATCCGCCCTCCTCTAAAGATGCCTTTAAGAATAGAGGTACCATTTTAACCGCAAATCCTTCTGTTAAGCGATATGACACTATAAATAGAATAAATATCCAAATATATTTCTTTTGGAAGAAAGCTTTGAATACTTCTGCAAATGACACCATTGCTCTGTATGCCGATGTTGGTGCATCGGCCGACTTTGCACCTTTTGGCAATACAAAATAGTGATAAATCGATAAGGCACATAATAGTATTGCTATCAATCCCATTATTATCATCCACGCATACATGGCGGCTTTTTCAGGCTCTGTCTCCTTAAAGTGATCCATAAGGATTCCTGCCAATCCTACCATACCTCCGTTCGCAAGAACTTTTGCAAGGTTAAAGAATGCTCCTTGCCAACCTATATAACGTGCTTGAGTATCCTTATCAAGGGATGTAAGATATATTCCGTCAGTTGCTATATCGTGAGTTGCTCCACTGAACGCTATCACTCCCATCATTGCAATTGTAAAGGCAAAGAAATTTGGGATAGGCAACATAAATGCTATAAATCCAAAACACAATCCTGATAACATCTGAGTTATCACTACTACTCCTTTTTTTGTCCCCCAAATCTCAAGAAGAGGGCTCCATATCGGTTTTAACGAATAGGGTAATATTATTAACGATGTCCACAGAGTTATTGATGCCTCGTCGATTCCGAGGTCTTTAAACATAATTACCGATACTAATGATAGTGCAACAAACGGCATACCCATTGCAAAATATACCGATGGAACCCACGCTATGGGATTTCTCACTTTTCCTTCTTTCATTTTTATCCTCTTAAAATTATAATAGGAGAATGTACTTCATAAAAGTACATCCCCCCCTTTTAATTTATTTTACTTTTATCTCATCAATAAACATATATGCTCCCTCTTTAGGTAATTGGTGTGCTGTGTAACGAATATATCGGCATCTCTCCTCTCCTGCAAAACCAAAGTTCTTAATTAACATTCCTTCGGTATCACGTGGAACATCATTGGAGATATGTTTCACATTACGCCAAGTTTCGCCATCTTCGCTCATATATATATCAACATATTCGGGGAACCAAATCCAAGGACCGGCTTGTTGCATAAAGTTTACCTCTATCTCTCTGATAGGAGTTACCTCTCCCATATCAAGCACTACATCTACATCTTTATTAAAGCCTTGCCAACTTCCATCGCCATACGATGCTCCTCCGTTATAGCCGTCGGTTAGTGTTGCCTCTCCCTTGGCTACATAGTGTGAACAATGCGGTATGTTATAAGAAACTTTCTTTCCTATTGCTTTGTGATATAAAGGTGTGAATGTCTGTACCTCTGTTATTCTCTCATCGTTCTGGAATATGGCTACTTTTATTATTGCCGAATCCTTGATTGAAATCGGGGCGTTGTATAGTTCCGATTCTATTGTAGGTTCACTGCCGTCGTTGGTATATCTTATATCGACAGGCATCTTATCGCAACGGAACGACAACTCTATTTTTTGTTTCTCTACATCTACAACCTCTTCGGCAATTACACTGTTCGAAATTTGATGAGCATTTATTCCTTTATCTTTAAGTATCTCAAGATGGCGATTAGCCGCAGGCAAAAAACGCTCCCAATCTTTGGCGTCAGCCATACACCATCCCAACTCGGCAAGTGCCAACACTCTGGGATATAACATATACTCAACATGCTCCTCGGTTTGTATGTATTCTGTCCAAAGGTTTGCTTGAACTCCGATTATATGCGATTTCTCCTCTAAAGATAGAGAATCGGGTACAGGCTCATAACTATATACCCTGCTTAACGGAAGGTATCCGCCAATTGCTTCGGGCTCGGTTGCGGGGTTATCTTGATATGCATCAAAATAGAGCCAATTTCCGGGAGTCATTATAGCATCGTGTCCCATTTGTGCCGCCTTAATACCACCGGCTTCGCCTCTCCAAGCCATTACGGTTGCGTATGGAGAAAGACCTCCCTCTATTATCTCGTCCCAACCAATCAATTTCTTTCCTTTGGTGCTTAAGAAATTTTCGATGCGTTGTATTAGGTAGCTTTGTAACTCGTGCTCGTTTTTAAGACCTTTTGCTCGAATTGTTCCTTGACATTTTGCACACTCCTTCCAATTTTTATGGTCAGCCTCATCGCCTCCGATATGAATATACTCAGAAGGGAACAACTCACACACCTCCGACAAAACATCTGTTAAGAATTTGTATGTTGCCTCGTTTCCTATACACATCTCTCCACTTGTATAGGGTTTACCTTTACAAGATAGTTCGGGATAGGCAGCAAGCACTTCGTCGCTATGACCGGGCATCTCAATTTCAGGGATTACCGTAATATTCAATTTTTGTGCATACGCCACAATCTCTTTTACATCCTCTTGGGTATAATAACCTCCTTTTGCCTTGGCATCGGTTTGCTCGCAATATAATCTTTCGCCAAACCAAAACTCTTTCCAATTATTGTATGGTCGCCATGCTGCAAATGTTGTCAGACGAGGATATTTTTTTATCTCTATTCTCCATCCTGCTCCGTCGGTCAAGTGCCAATGAAAACGGTTCATCTTATAAAACGACATTACATCCAACTGTTTTTTGATGAACTCTACACTATAAAAATGGCGAGAGACGTCCAAATGAATTCCTCGATATGCAAAGCGTGGAGCATCACTGATAATTACACAAGGAACTCCTCTTGTGCTAAGATAGTTTAGCTGTGCTATGGTTTGAATTGCATATATCAATCCTGCAGGAGTTCGTGCTTCAATATCGATTGACGAACGAGATACGCATAAATCGTAACTCTCGGTTGCATTATTTGAATATGGGAGTTGTTTTACTCTGATTACTCCGCTCTCCGTACTATCGAGAGTTTCGGTGGCAGAGGGGAATACTCCTTTAATAAGCTCCAACAGATTTTCTTTATCACTATCGCTTACATTGCTGAAATATACCACCGGAGTATCGTGTGTAAAACGTCCTGATTTTATTATTGTTTTGGCAGGTTGCGGAATAAGCAACTCCACAACTCTCTCGTTTCCGCTATTACAACTCAACAATAGAGTTGCCACAGCAAAAAGCAGAACAAAATTTTTTATATACTTCATCTCCTTAATTTAGAAATATATTAGGTTATCAAAAAATGAAATTTAAAGTAACAACTCGTATTATTTTACTACTATTTCGTCTACAAAGAGGAATAGAGGAAGATTTTTTCCGTCGTGCCACTCCGGACCTACCTTCACACTCTCTGCCTTTATCTTTATATATTGAGCTTTAACAGGCTCAAATTTAGCTTCAAGCATTTGACGCTCTTGTTTGTATCCCTCGTATCCTGTGGGAATTTCAAATGTTTGGTCGCTTACGGTTGTAAACTCTTTTCCATCGGCAGATACCTCAACTTTATAGCTTGCCGCAGGGAAAATCCAGTTTGCAAGGTCGCAAAGCTGACCAACCGAAACCTCTGAAATCTCTTCAACCTTACCTAAGTCAAGGTTTGCTACAAGGTCTTTTGTTTCAAAAGCAATCCAACGACCTGTGTTAAATGCGTGAGTTCCGGTCAAACCATCAACCAAAGTTTTTGCTCCGTCATAAACATATTTTACACAGATAGGCTCGTCCAAAGTAATTTTGCTTGCAGTAGCTTTGTTGAAAGCGAATGTACACTCATAAATGCTCTTCTCCAAACCAGCTCTGTCAGAGAAGGTTTTAAGAGTAGATGTTTCGTTTAATTTAATAACATCGCTATAAACTGCACTCTCGGTTGTAGGCTCGGTTCCATCTAAAGTATAGTAGATGGGGGCATTCCCTTGTGTACGAAGAGTTACGTCGATAGTATTGTCTTGCATATTTACGTCGTACGACATTGCCACTTCCAAAATATGTTTTGCAAAGTTGTTTTCATTTTGGATGTAAACCTGAACATTTTTATCGAGGCGTTTCAAGAAACTTGCCCAATCTTTATTCTCAACATTTGTCCATGCAACCTCACTTAAAGCATCCAAACGAGGAAGAAGCATATATTGCAAATAATCAAAATCTTTAATATACTCTGTCCAGATATTTGCTTGAACACCGATAATACGGGCACCCTCTTCTGCTGTTAACGATGTATCGACAGGATTATAGTTATAAACCATCTCTACAGGAATGTTTCCTCCAATAGCAAGAGGCTCTCGCTCTGTATCCAATGTTTGATAGTAGTCAAAGTATAGGTGTGTGTTAGGTGTCATAATAACGTCATGACCTTTACGTGCTGCCTGAAGGCCTCCTGCAACTCCACGCCACGACATAACTGTTGCACTTTGTGATAACTCGCCCTCTAAAATCTCATCCCATCCAATCATCTTGCGTCCGTTATCATTCAAGAATTTCTCAATGCGTTTGTTGAAATATGATTGCAAATATACCTCGGCCGAATGAATTGAGTCTCCAACAATACCCTCTGCCTTAATTCTCTCTTGGCAACGAGGACATTTTGCCCATGCCTCTTTCGGACACTCATCACCTCCAATGTGAATATACTCTGAGGGGAACAACTCTATTACCTCTTTCAAGATATCCTCAACAAACTCAAAAGTACTCTCTTTTCCCATACACAAAACATCACGACTGATACCCCAGGTTTTCATTACCTCGCATTTTTTATCGAAGCAACCAAGGTGAGGATAACTTGCAACTGCAGCAACCATATGTCCGGGCATATCTACCTCGGGTATAATAGTTATTTGACGCTCCGCAGCATAGTTGATAATATCCTTCATCTCTTCACGTGTATAGAATCCTCCATAAGGAATATCGTCATACTCATTTGTGTCAGGACGTCCGATGATTGTTCCGCTACGATATGCTCCAACCTCTGTAAGACGTGGATACTTGGCACTCTCCATACGCCAACCTTGATCGTCGGTTATATGCCAGTGGAATACATTCATTTTGTGCATTGCCATCAAATCCAAAAACTCTTTCAACTCCTCTACAGAGAACATATGACGAGCAACATCTAAGTGATTTCCTCGATATGCCATACGGGGAGCATCACTAATTGACACACAATTAGCTTTCCACTCGACACCCTCTGCAAGAGTTTTTCCATATATTTGAGCAGGCATCAACTGTTTTAAAGTTTGAATTGCATAAAACATTCCGTTTGATGCACTTCCTTTTATTTGAACTTTTGTTTTTGATATATCAAGAGTATATGCCTCCTTACCCAAAGTTTTATCCAATTCAAAAGTTATTGATGCATCGGTTGCATTCTTCTCAGTTGTAACCGAATATCCTGTTACATTTGCAAGCATCGATGCAAAATTTTCAATTACTTTAACTGCCGAAGAATCCATATCGCCATAGTAAGCAATTACAACTTCGCTCGGCAAAACAAATTCGCCACATTTTGGTTCAAGTGAATTTGGCATCGGGATAATTGTATATTCCGATTTGCAAGGTTTGCACGATACTGTTGCAAACAACACAACTGCTAAACAGAGTGTAACTAATGTTGAGAACTTTTTCATAAGTTAAATGTGATTAGTTTATATTATTTTCTTTGTTTTCAATACATTGGCATATTCCATCCCGAATAAACGGACAAATTTTTGGTAAAAATACAAAATAAAAATTTTATCTCCTAATTAATAGAGACTAAATTATCACAAGCAGCAACTTGCTTATATTTCAAAAAATAGAAGCTATTTCATTAAAAGAAACGCATACTATCTTTTTTACAAATCAACACTCTGTAATTTATCTATTTTAAAAAGGGAAAATATACTAATAATTTGGATATAAGTTTTATTATCAGTACTTTTGCAGTTTGATATTTACCAACCTAAACCAAAGGCTGGTTTGCATTGGCGGCAATGCAAATACATTTTCAATCGAAAACAAGATAAATAAATGTTATTAAGTTAATACACAACAAATTATAATAATGAAGAGAACGATTATCAAAAACTGTTTGTTTATTTGTTTTATGTTGCTCGCATCGAGTTTTTGCGTATCGGCAACCGAAAACAACGATTGGGAAAACCAACAAGTTTTCGCAATAAATAAAGAGGAGGGACATGCAACATATATGCCATATCCTAACAGAGAAGAGATTTTTAAAGATGACAGAAGAGTTAGATTCCCTTGGGTAACAAGCAAATCTGATTACTTTAAGTCGTTAAACGGCAATTGGATTTTCAGTTTGGTTGACGAACCTTCAAAACGTCCTCTCGACTTTATGAACGAGGGATATGATTTTTCGAATTGGGATACCATCCCCGTACCTTCAAATTGGGAGATGTTGGGGTATGACAAACCTATTTATTGCAACGTTGAATACCCTCACGAAAGCAACTATCCCTATATTCAAAGAAGAGAAGGTTATGATGGCTATGGCGTAAATCCCGTAGGTTCGTACCACAAAGTAGTTACAGTCCCAGCCGAGTGGAATGACAAACAGATTTTCCTTCACTTCGGAGGCATCTACTCAGCAGCTTATATCTGGGTTAATGGGGAAAAAGTAGGATACACTCAAGGGGCTAACAACGACCACGAGTTTGACATAACTCCATACGTTAAACCCGGCAAAGAGAACAGAGTTGATGTTCAAGTATTCCGTTGGTGCGACGGTAGCTACTTGGAGTGTCAGGATATGTTCAGAATGAGCGGTATATACAGAGATGTATATATGTTTGCCACTCCCAAAACATTTATTCGAGACTACTATATAACATCGGAGCTTAACCCTGAGAAGGGATACAAAGCAGGAAAAGTTAAAGTTGAGGGGTGGATTAACAACAGAAGCAACAAAACCGAAACCTCATCATTAAACGTTGTTATAGAAAGCCTTAAAGGCGACACTATTGTATGCTTTGAGCCTCAAACTGTAACATTAAAAGCGGGAGAAGAGGCAAAGGTTACTCTTAACGGCAAAGTAGAGAATGTTGAACTTTGGAGTGCTGAGCATCCCAATCTGTACAACACCATATTCTCTTTAAAAAACGAAGAGGGCATTGAAGAGGAGGCATTCTTGGTTAAATATGGATTTAGAGATATTCAAATTAAAGATGCCAAATTCTTACTTAACGGAACCCCTATCACACTTAAAGGTGCAAACCGCCACGATACTCACCCCATATTTGGTAGAGCAGTTAATGTAGCGTCGATGTTACGAGACGTTTTAATGATGAAGCGTGCCAATATGAATACTATTCGTACAGCACACTATCCCAATCAAGACAAAATGTACGATATGTTCGACTACTACGGATTGATGACCGTATGTGAGGCAGATGTCGAGTGTCATGCAAATCAAACAATAAGCCACGACACCACATGGGAAGCCGCATTTGTGGATAGAGGCTTACGAATGGCTCTACGAGACAGAAATCACCCATCGGTAATAATGTGGTCTCTCGGCAATGAAAGTGGAGACGGAATAAACTTCGCTGCCGAGCGAGCTGCTATTGAGGCTGTTGACGACAGACCGATACACTATGAGGGAGGATGGGAATACTCTGACTTTACAGGCAATATGTACCGCACTATCGAAGATTTAACAGAGATTGACACAACTTCAAATCCCAAAGCTTTCTTTGCCGACGGAACATACAAACCTCACTTCGTATGCGAATATACTCACGCAATGGGTAACGCAATAGGAAATTTAAAAGAGTATGTTGATTATTTTGAGGCAGACAACAGAACTATTGGTGGATGCATTTGGGATTGGGTCGATCAATCGATATATAACCCTGAGTTGTTGAAACAAGGCATTAAACAACTTGCAACAGGTTACGACTTCCCCGGACCTCACCAAGGCAACTTCTGTTGTAATGGTATAGTAACTTCGGAGAGAGAAGAAACCCCAAAACTTAAAGAGGTTACAAAAGCGTACCAATCGGTCGATTTCTTTGACTTTAACCCCAAAACTCAAATAGTAAAACTAAGAAACAAATTCCACGATACAAATCTTAAAGACTTCTATTTGGTATGGAGTATGGCTTGCGATGGAAAAAAAATAGAGCGACCCATACGCAGAAGTATGGTAAATTGTCCCGATTGCAAACCAGGAGAGGTTGTAGAGATGGAGATTCCTTATGGAGTTAATATGATGACCGACCCATATGCAGAATATACAGTTACAGTAGAGTTATTCTCAAAACGTAAAACAACTTGGGGCATTAAGCACGCATTTGCATCTGAACAATTTATTGTAAGAGAGGGTAGCGACAAGACTCAAGTTTTAAGAGAGTATATTGTTGACAAAATTTCTTTCGAAGAGAACGACTCTTTACTAATAATAAAAGGGCACGACATGGAAGTAACCTTCAATAAAAACACTACCTTCATAACATCTTTAAAATATCATAACGGAGATATGCACGAAGAGATGTTCCCAACCGGTGAAGGTCCAAGATTTGACAGCCATCGTTTCATAGAAAATGACGGATACAAAGAGGTTGATACTCTACTTACCGAGTCGTTTATTTACAAAAGAGCCAAAGACAAAAAGAGTATGCTTGTAACAGCAACCGTATCGTCAATAAACAAATGCAACTACACCATTGCATATGAGATATTTGCAAACGGGCATATAGTAATGGACATTACCTACCGTCCGCTAACCGAAAATCTTCGTCGCATGGGCTTGTCGGCAGTTGTTGCAGGAAACAAACATAATGTTGAATATTACGCAAGAGGACCTTGGGAAAACTATGTTGACCGCAAAACAGGAGCATACTTGGTAAATCACAAAACAACCGTTGAGGAGATGGAAGAGAGCTATATGAAACCTCAAACAATGGGTAATCGTGAGGATTTACGCTACCTCTCTTTAACCGATAACGAAGACCACGGAATAGAGATTAACGTAAAAGGTAGAGCAGCATTCTCTGCATTATACTTTACCGATATGGAGCTTTCAAAACTTAAACACGTTTGGGAGTTGCCCGAGGCAAGAAGAGATAATATTATACTTCATATCGACTATATGCAACGAGGATTGGGTAATGCAAGTTGCGGACCCCAAACAATAGAGAAATATAGAATCCCTGGAACAGGCGAGTTTAAACATCGCATCTCGATTGACCCACACTGGTCAATGCCTGTTTTTGAGTAGACAACTCATTATATAGCAAGAGAGAGCATTTTACGATGCTCTCTCTTTTTTATTGGGATAATCAGGCTCTCTAACTCCTAATTACTAATTACTTTATAGCTTCCTTTTTGGGTTGTTACGATATATACTCCGTTGTCTGACAGAGGTATTACCATTCCTTCGGTTGCAACGGTTTGCATAATTACAACACCTGCTGCATTGCATACGCTTACAGGACCTGTTACGCCTGAGATATTAAGATTGCCACCCTCAAAGTATATCTTCTCCTCTGCTGTGGCTTCTGCCTCCTCTACTCCGGTAAGGTCGTGATTGCCCACATAGGGTGTGCCCTTAACCACTACATCGTATATATCGGGTTTGTTTACAGAGTTCCACTCAAATTTCATTAAAGAGATATTCTTCAATCCTTGAACATCTAATTCGGTTAATGGGGCGTTCAAATAGCCCATATCGTGCCACTCTCCGTCGGCTTTTATTGATATTGTTGGCAACTCTTCGGTAGTGCTTTCATATTTTGAATTATGATATATCTCTATTGTCTCAAACTCAAGATTTTCGGTAAATTCATACTCTAACCATCCCTCTTTCTGTGCCTGGTATGATGTTGCCAATGAACGGTCGTCAAGAGCTGCTGTGTATGTTCCACTGTTATCACGTGCAACTGCAATCTCTTTGCCCTCATAAACCTTTATTTTAATAACCTTCATCCAATTGTCGCCAACTGCGCTATTCAACTTAAATTGAATGTAACGTCCAACATTGCTTCCAATTACCGAGAATGCTTTATCTGATATGTCTGCACTGGTAAATGTTGCCAAGTTTTGCCATGACGATCCGTTGCTTGATATCTGCAATACACAGTCGCCCGATGGCTGGTCGTTGCTATCGAATGTTATCTCAACCTTGTATATGCTTTTTGATGCTCCCAAATCGACACGAATATAATCTCCTGCTTGTTGACCTCTACTACTCCAGAAGAAGTGGTCGTTGCTGTAATTAATTACATTTGCCACAGCATTATTCTCATATTGAGGTATGTTTGTTTCAGCATTCACAGGTGTTAATATTCCCGATTTGGGTATATTGATAGTTATTGAACTTACTCCTATGGGTTTGGTTACATCACGAGACACATTACGAACTCTAACGTATGCCAACTCTATTGGGGTTGTTCCGTCGGGAGTGAAGTTGAACCACTCTTTTCCGTTTACAGAATACTCATAATAGAACTCCCCAGGCAACGCATTTGAGGGGACAGAGACTGTTACCTCATTCTTTTTGTTCATGTTTATTCCCACGTAGTCGCTCGAGCTTAAGTTGACACTGCTCAAGTTTTTCAATGTTACTGCCGATGATGTTGCCGACAACGAAACATTGCTTGGTAAAGTTGAAAGGTTATGCACTATCTCGGGTGTGCGATTACGTTCGGGCAATGATGGTGCATATTGGGGATAGAGCGTCATCAGGTAATCTACAAAGGGCTCCATATTCTGTTGCGCAGGGTGAACCTCGAAATAACGTGGAGATGCTTCATCTCCCGTTCCCTCAACGGTGTATGCTATATATGCCGAGTCTTTGTGTAGTTTTGAGTACTCGCCTGACACGTTTGCATAGGTTGTCCAATCGGTTAATGTGCCGGGCGATTTCATCCATGTCAATGCTCCGTTTATTATATTGGCCATTGAGGCAAGTTTGCCGTTCCAACATTTTATATCTTCATACATTAACAACTCCTCCTCAATCTCACTTGTTTTCATCTCCTCTACCTTCATACATGCATTATATATCTCTTTTGTCTTTGATATAAGCTGAGATGCCGACGAAGGCATACCGTTATTGCTGTATGAGTTTTTAAAAGAGTTGTAAAGGTTGATTAATTCTGATGGCTCGTCAGTAGCATCGGTATTTATACAGAATGTTTTAAATGCTGCCGCCAATTCAGGGTCGTTCGGGAAAAGATGCGAAAAGCAATCGTTCCAATTCTGTTCTGAATTAAACGATGCAGTGTTCCAGCAATAGTCTGCTCCACCAAATAAAAATACTTTTGATGCCGATGCCTCTTGCATTGTATTGAACACCACTCCTCCCAATGCTGTTATGGGTGCATTTTGAGCTGTATAACGATAGTTCATGTGTTTCATATATAATCTATCGTCATAGTTGTCGTTACAGTTGTTGTTCCACCAAAATAGTGGATTACGGTCCAATACGTTCTTCATTGTATTACAGTTTGATGCAGAGATATTAGACCACACGTTATCTCCTGTAAATGCAATAACAACATCTTTATCGATGCTTGATAACTTTGTCAGAGAAGATGTTGTATGAGCAATTGAATATGCTGTTGGCACAAAGAAGAGAGGTGATACCTTTTCATCGGCTGTTGCAGTTGAAGTATTATATTTTGCTTTTAGCTTTGCCTGTACTTGAGCCGGAAGATATGCTGTCATCTCGGCACTTGGCACAAAGCTCATATCATCGATAAATACTCCAAATCCTCTAACTCCGAGGTTATACATTCTGTCGAATTTATCCATTATCTTCTCAATTCCGGGATTCATCGCACTCTTTGAATCGAAGCTCATTCCTCCGTGCAATCCCGGGTGAATTGCCCAGACAAAGTTTACATTACACTCTTTTGCTTTGGCTGTAATTGCTTTGAAATCATCTTGAGTCAAAAGTCCTTTTTTACGTTCAGCATCTGTCAGCGTGATAGGATAATCTTGATCCCATGAGCCTGCATGATAAGGGTCGGCCTTAGGACCATAGATAAATGTATTTAACTTATAGAGTTTAAAGAAATCCAACATCGACAAAATTTGGTCAACAGTAAAGGGCATTCCGTAAAATCCCTCAACCAATCCTCGATATTGAGTATATGAGTAGTCTTGAACCGTTGCAGGAGTAACAGTGTGGTTGTTATTCAACATTTGACGAAGAGTTGAAACTCCGTAAAATACCGAGTTATTGTTATCACCAAGTATTAGCATAGTTCCGTCGCTTGCAATGTGCAACAGATATGGGTCGAACTTGTTGTTGCCCGAAGAGAATACGCTTCGAGACAATCCGCATTGCGAAGCATAACTATCAGCCTCGCCCCCCGAACCATTAACTCCTATGTAAAGATAATTAAGAGAGGAGACAAACCTTTTGAATATCGGCTTTATGCCTTTCTCTTCCAATGCCTCTGTTACGAAGGTTTTTACATTTTCATTTACCCCCTCCTCTATCACAACATTTATACGGTCCGATATTTTTACCTCGCCTCCTGAGGTTGTAATTGATTGAGGCTTTGGATATATCTTATATGCGTTTGCAGATATTACCATAAACAATGCCAAAAGAGTAAATAAAATTCGCTTCATATCCTATATGTTTTTATGATTACTAAGTGTAGGTACAAAAAAATACCTTTGCCAATATGACAAAGGTAAAAAATATTTTAAGAAAAATTAAATTTATTACTCTAAAAAGAGATAATCGTAATGTACCAATGCTCTTCCTCCCTTGTTTCCAATTACTGAACGGGCTTTTGCACTATCGCACGACACCTTACCAACTCCTATTGAAATGCCCTCTGCGGTAACAATTTTTACGATATCATCTTTCTCAAACTCACCTTCAACCGATACCACACCGATTGGCAATAAGCTGACTGCCTCATCAGAGAGGAGTTTTGCTTTTGCTTTTTCGTTTATAACAAGTGTGCCTTTTGCATAACCGTCAGAGTGTGCTATCCACTTTTTAATGCTCGAAATCTCCTTTTTCGATGGAGTGAATGTTGTACAAACCACATCGCTCTCATTCTTCAAAAGTTCGGGTAAGATATTATCACGGGTTCCATTTGCAATAATAACTGTTATACCCTCTTTTGCCACCTTACGGGCAATGTTGGTTTTGGTTATCATCCCTCCACGTCCAAAAGACGATTTCTTTGTTTGTATAAAACGAGATAGGTCTCGATCATTTTCGGTTATCTCTCTGATAACAAACGTTCCCTCATCGGCAGGATTTCCATTGTATATGCCATCGATGTTACTCAATATGACAAGAGCCTCCATATCCATCATGGTAGCCATTAATCCCGAAAGTTCATCGTTATCGGTAAACATCAACTCAGTTACTGCAACAGTGTCGTTCTCGTTTACAATTGGAATAACCTTATTTTCGAGCATAACCTCGATACACTGCTTTTGGTTAAGGTATAGACGACGTGTAGAAAAACACTCCTTCATTGTAAGAACCTGCCCGCAACTAATACCATGTTTGGCAAATAGTTCGTAATAGTTATTCAGAAGTTTTACCTGACCTACAGCAGAGAAGAGCTGACGTGATTTTACGGCGTCAATCTTTTTATCGAGATGTAACTCTCCTCTTCCCGAAGCCACAGCTCCTGAAGAGACCAATATTACCTCAACGCCATTATTATGCAGTTCGGCAATTTGTGCCACAAGCGAAGCCATACGCTCGGTGTCGAGCATACCATCTTTGCCTGTAAGCACATTGCTTCCTATTTTTACTGCTATGCGTTTAAATCGGTACTGCATATCAATAGATATTACTTTTTACGTATTTCGTAACGTTTAATTTTACCACTGATTGTTTTTGGCAACTCATCAACAAACTCTACTACACGAGGATATTTGTAAGGTGCAGTGGTGCGTTTTACGTGGTCTTGAATCTCTTTTACAAGCTCTGCTCCTGCTTTGCTCTTATACTCTTTTGAAAGAACAATGGTAGCTTTTACGACTTGTCCACGAACCTCATCGGGAACACCTGTTATAGCACACTCTACAACGGCAGGGTGTGTCATCAAAGCACTCTCAACCTCAAAGGGACCAATGCGATAACCTGACGATTTAATAACATCATCGGCTCGACCAACAAACCAGAAATAACCATCTTCATCACGCCAAGCAACGTCGCCTGTATAATATATTCCGTCGTGGTGTGCATCACGAGTCAACTCCTCGTTACGATAGTAGCCCATAAACAGTCCAAGAGGTTTGCCTTTGTCGGTGCGAATTACAAGTTGTCCTTGCTCTCCATCCTCTGCCCAACGTCCGTCGGCAGTCAAAAGATCTATATCATATTGGGGGTTGCGAACTCCCATTGATCCCGGTTTTGGTGTAATCCAAGGATATGTTGCAACGGTAAGAGTTGTTTCAGTTTGACCAAATCCCTCCATAAGTTTAACTCCTGTCAAACGATAGAACTCCTCATATACTTTGGGGTTCAATGCCTCTCCTGCAATTGTACAATATCTTAGTGATGATATATCGTATTTTGTCAAATCCTCTTTAATGAAGAAACGGAATACGGTTGGAGGCGCACAGAACGATGTGATTTTGTATTTGCTTATCATTTTCAAAACGTCATCGCCCTCGAATTTCTCGAAGTCATATACAAATACTGCAGCTCCTGCAATCCATTGTCCATATAGTTTTCCCCATACGGCTTTACCCCAACCGGTATCGGCAAGCGTAAGGTGAAGGCTCTCTTCATTTAGGTTATGCCAATACGAACCTGTTATTATGTGAGCCAACGGGTATGTAAAGTCGTGAATAACCATTTTGGGGTTACCTGTTGTTCCGGATGTAAAGTACATTAACGATATATCATCGTTTTTATTAGGATTTTCTGGTTTTACAAATGGAGATGCACTCTCAATTCCTTTGTGGAAATCTTCCCATCCCTCAGGTATTTTGGGCCCGATTGATATACATTTTTCAAGAGAAGGAGATTTCTCAAGAGAGTTGTTTATATGATTTATTACTATATCATCGCCAACAGCCACAATTGCTTTTATGTCGGCCGCATTACAACGATAGATAATATCTTTTTCTGTTAACAAGTGAGTGGCAGGAATACATACTGCTCCCAATTTATGAAGTGCTATGATTGAGAACCAAAACTCATAACGGCGTTTAAGGATAAGCATAACCATATCGCCATGTCCAATTCCCAATGAACTGAAATAAGATGCAGTTTTATCACTCTCACGTTTGATGTCGGCAAAGGTAAAGTCGATATGCTCGC
Source organism: Bacteroidales bacterium (assembly GCA_017559955.1). Taxonomy (GTDB): domain Bacteria; phylum Bacteroidota; class Bacteroidia; order Bacteroidales; family G3-4614; genus Caccoplasma_A. The sequence goes on along the minus strand of JAFYPQ010000042.1, from coordinate 87,065 downwards.
CTTCGCTGCTAACCCAAGTCATTGCTATTTTATCAGGTTCCTTCTCCGCCCAACCATCAACTATATCGTATCCAAAGTTAAAGTTCTCAGGAACATTAACTTTGTAATTCTGCATAAAATCCTCTTGTGAGGAGAACTTAGTCTGTTTTAAATATCTTTCTAACATATTTCAAGTGGGGATAACCCCGTTTTTTACATTATTATTGCAAGGAATTTAACTGGTTTGCCATCAAGGGCTTTCATTCCATGAGGGCGCAAAGCATCGAAATAGATGCTGTCGCCTTCGTTTAAGATAATCTCTTTACCGGCAATTTTCAACATCATACGACCTTCAAGAATAATATTAAACTCTTGTCCTGCGTGGCTGTTTTCATAGATAGGTGCATCGTCCTCTTTTGGCTCTACGGTTACAATAAATGGATCTGCTTTGCGATTTCTAAAACCAGCTCCCAACGATTGATATTTGTAAGCCTGTGTACGCTCAACAGCTGCACCTTGTCCTTTGCGAGTTAAGAAATAACTGCTCATGTGAGGCTCATCTCCAAACATAAGAACCGATAAATCCACTCCACAATTTTGACTGATTCTATGCAATATACTTACAGGAATATCAACATTCCCTGACTCATAGTTTAAATATTCACTCTCTTCAATACCACATTTATCGGCCATTTCGGCAGATGTGAAATCCAAAGCATCACGCAAGCCTTTCAATCTTGTGGCTATTTGTATCAATTGTTCGTTCATCTTTATTAAATTTTAAACAGTCTCGTCAATAAATTTTACAAACTGTTATTTATTGAGTGAGCAAATTTATAAAAAATCAATGAAAATAGAGAATTTAAATATTACAAATGCTATTGTGAAAAGAAATTATTAAAAATTTTAATAAATATTTTGATATATATATATTTGTTTCTTGAGGATATAGCATCTTCATTCTATTTAAGAATTAATATAGATGTATCATTATAAAACAACACTATTTATGAAAAAAATCAGATTGTTTATTTTGGCAATAACAGCTCTTATGTTTATGCCGGATTTATTCGCAGCATCGGCTCCGGCTCCTTTGTATCCGTTGCCTAACGAGCGCCAAATGTATTATCTTCATAACCCTCACGCCGCATTCATTCACTACGGTATGAACACCTACACCAATAAAGAGTGGGGTACCGGTTATGAGAGTTGTTCTTATTTCAACCCCCCAAAAGAGGTTAATACCGACCAATGGGCTCAAGTTTTAAAAGAGTGTGGCTTTGATCGTATCGTGCTTACCGGTAAACACCACGATGGTTTCTGCTTGTGGCCTTCTCAAGCAAACAAATCAAAACCTCACACAATTACTCAATCTCCATATAAAAACGGACAAGGAGACTTGTATGAGCAACTTTCTCAATCTTGTACCAAATATGGTATTGACATGGGTGTATATCTATCACCATGGGACGCTTACGAAGAAAACGTTGGTGGTAACTATACATCTGCAAAATACAACGATTTCTATGTTACTCAACTTAACGAGGTATTAGGTTCTTATGGCCGCTACAACGAAAAGTTGGGACGTAGAGAGTTGGTTGAGATTTGGTTGGACGGTGCAACAGGTTCAAACAATCCTCCCACATACGATTTCAATCGTTTTGTTAATGTTATGCGTCAACACCAACCTACTGCATATATCTGGATTGATGCATTGCGTGCATTCCAAACTTGCGTTGCAGGTGATACTTGTAAAGTTGATGGTGCTTGGGCTATGAACGAGGCCGGTCAAGCTCCCGATCCATGTTGGAATAAAATGGACACAAACGGTTCAAACACTGATGCATGTAAAAACAAACCTAACGGACAATACTTCTTCCTTCTTGAAGCAGACGTATCAATTCGTAATGGTTGGTTCTATGGCGATGGCGGTGGTTTGAAATCGGCTGTTGACCTATTCAAAGAGAGATACATGAAATCAATTGGTCGTGGTATTCCTCTAATTCTTAACGTTCCACCAGATCAATCAGGAGAGTTTACATCAGAGTACATTGCTGTTCTTCAAAAATATAAAGAATACTTGGATACTACATTCGGTACCGAACTTACTCCTCCTTCAGCAACTGCATCAGCAACTCAAGTTCGTGGAAACGACGCAACTTTTGGAGCAGATAAAGTTATGGACGATGATTATGACACATATTGGACTATGAACGATGGTTCAACAACAGGTAGTGTTACCGTTGATTTTGGAGCTGACATTCGATTTGATATTGTTCAATTCCAAGAGTACATTCCATTGGGACAACGTGTAAGTGGCTGGAAAGTTGATGTTAAAGTTAATGGTAACTGGCAAGAGTTTGCTACAGGATCAACAATCGGTTACAAACGAATTGTTCAAGCCAAAGAGGTTCAAGCTTCTGCTGTAAGATTAACAATTACAGGTTCTCTTGCAGTACCACTAATCAACTCTTTAGAGGTATTCCGTGCTCATGAAGACCTAATTGAATCAGATCTTCCACCTGCTGCCGGAGTTGACGGACAATTTGTTTTGGAGAAAGAGTTTATTACTGCAAAAGAGACTGACGGAACTGTTAGCGTGAAGGTTAAACTTGAGGATCGTAGCAATAAAGAGGTACAAGTATATGTAGCAACTGTTCCCGGAACAGGAGTTCAAGGTAAAGTTTATCAAGACAAAACTGCTACATTGAAATTCCCCGCAGGAGTTAATGAGCAAGTATTTACTGTAGATCTTATCAACAACCAAAATAACGAAGGCGCAAAAGACTTCTATATCCAAATATCTAATCCTCTTGGTGGCGATGTTACTATTGGAAAAAACTCTATTACAAGAGTTTTAGTTGAGGATGATGAAAAGTAAAGTTGTTAGTTTTTAGTTGTTAGTTTTTAGATAGATTTATGTTATGAGAAATTTCATTCTTCTTTTTGCCGTAATTGCATGCTTAAGTTCTTGCAATCCACACTATTATCAAATCTGTAAAATATCTAGTAATTTACCAACCGACGAAAATGGAGCATATTATTATAGTACGCCATCTTTTGATATAACATATAACTTTTGGTCTGAATACGGAGACATTCTTTTTGCTATAAGTAATAAAACAGACAGTGTTATTTATATAAATCTAACTAAATCATTCCTAACAAAAAATGGTATAGCATTCGACTATTTTTTAAATCGCACAACAGGTTCATCAACATCTAGTTCTGTGTCAAAAAGTTATGGAATATATGGTACTGCACTAGGATATTGGGATATATATGGCAATAAAGTTCCTGGTAGCATTTCTGTGTCGTTATCCAATTCTATAACTTCACAAAAATCATCTTCAATATCATACATAGAAAAACCTATTATTGCTATACCACCTCATTCTACTAAAATATTTTGCGAATACTCAATTATGAAATCTAAATACAAAGATTGTGATTTAAAAGAAGCCCCCAATAAAGAGGATAATGCAATTATGTCATTTTCTGAGGAAAATACACCAATAGAATTCACAAACTATATATGTATTGCAAATGAAGAAAAAGAGCAGTTTGTAGAAAATAGATTTTATTTGAGCCAAGTTACAAATCAACATTATAATGCCACATTTCATAAGGTTGATGCAGGATGTGAAAACGATTTATACAAAACAAAAGATATAGTGTTCATTCAAACGTCTCCAAAGGAATTCTATATTGAATATAAACCTCAATATTATAGCAAGAGCAGTTACGCAACTCCAACCTCATCAAAATATACTAAAAGTGTTCAAATAACAAAATAAAAACACTCTATCGTGAGAACACATTAAAAAGAATGTAAAGTAAACCTTTCACATTCTTATAAAATAAGGTCCAAGGTTTTAAGAAACTTTGGACCTTTATTTAGTTATCATTTCTAATTACTAATTGGCACAACGTGCCTGAATTAGCACGAAACCGATACGGTATAGCCTAAAGCCTCGGCTTTACGGGCAATCTCACGCATCTCTTCGGGGGAAATTTTTTGTAAATCTTTTTCGGGGGTATCCCGGTCGATTGTGTATATCATTATTGATTTAGGATTCAACTCTTTTACCACCTCTAACCACGCATTAACCTCTTCTGGTGTGGTGTTGTCTAACTCCACGCCATTGTGAGTGCCTCGCACAAACATGGTTTGCAAGATAAAGTCTCCTTTAAATCGTTTTAACCCCTCGATATGCTCCTCTACTGTGTAGCTCGAGATGTTTGGTGCATTCAACAATTTAAACGTTTCGTCAATTGCCGAGTCTAATTTGAGGATATTGTTATCAACCAGCATCAATCCACGAAATACAGAGTCATCTTTCAGGCGTGTTGCATTTGATAATACCGATATCTTTACATTGGGATAATATAAATTACGCAACTCTATGGTATCTGATATGATTTGTTCGAATTCGGGGTTAAGTGTTGGCTCTCCGTTTCCTGCAAAGGTTATTACATCGAGCCCCTCGCCTGCCTCTTTCATTGTAGAAAGGCGGTGTTGCAGTGCCTCACGAACCTCTGAGCGTGTGTGCAGACGCTTGTCTCCACGACGCTCACTGTTATACCCGCACTCGCAATATATGCAATCGAACGAACATACCTTACCATGCGTTGGCAATAGATTTACCCCCAACGAAATACCAAGTCGGCGACTGCGAATAGGACCGAATATTATATCTTCAAATAGTTGTGTTGCCATTTTAAAACTGTTTTGACTACAAAAATAACTAATATTTAGTAAAATGAAATTTGTTTTAGATAAATATCAACTATCTTTACAACGCAAAATGAAAAGGGTTGGGTCATATATAGTATGTATTGTTTTTATGTTTCTGTTGTCGCCAAACATTAAGGCAGACGGAAGCACAAACCCTTATTTGGATAGATACTCCATTTTCAGCGAACCTTATTTGGCTGTAATTGAAACAGGTGATACTGTTATTATGGTAAATATAAGACCTGTTGTTTGCCTTCCCGAGTATAAATTTAAAAACAAGAAAGACGAAAAGTTTTATTGGAAAACTGTGAGGGATGTTAAAAAGACTTTGCCATATGCCAAGATGGTAAGAGCCGCCCTTATTGAGACATACGAATATGCTCAAACCCTTCCTGAGGAGCAACGCTCTGCCCACTTTAAACAGATGGAGAAGGATATTTTTAATGAATATAAACCTGTGTTGAAAGAGTTTACATACTCACAAGCAAAGATGCTTATTCTTCTTATCGACCGAGAGTGTAATCAAAATTCACACCACATTATAAAAGCCTTTTTAGGCGGTTTCAGAGCCGGCTTTTGGCAGAGTTTTGGACGAATGTTTGGTCTAAACCTTAAGAAGGAATATGAGCCTGAAAAGAACGAAAAAGACCGCATTATAGAGAGAGTATGCGTTTTGGTTGAGAGCGGAATGCTTTAACTTAATTAGGAATGAGTTCGTGGCTGCGCCACAGTTGTTAGTTTTTAGTTGTTAGTTAACGAGCATTTGCTCGTTGAATTAGGAATAATTATTTCGTAGTAAATTTACACTTCGGGTAACGAGAACAACCGGTAAAAGAACCATATCTCCCTTGACGCTCTACTAATTCTGCTCCACAATTTGGGCAAATGCCAGCATCTACTAAGGTATTACGATTATATATCTTTTGCTGAACTGCATATTTATGATTATTGCGAATGTCTTTATCTGTTACATTTGCCCAATATATAGCATCACAAATCTCTTTTACTTGCTCACTTGAGAATTTTATATTATTGTAAGACTTTATAACACTTAAAATCTCTCGGATATAAACAATCTCAGTATTTTCATCAGTAGTTATATATAAAGATGCTTTTGAGGAGAAAGCTATTATAGAGATTAAGTCAAACCATGCATAACTCGGGAGAATAGATTTAAGAGCATATATGTGTGTCTTATTTTGACGTATAGGATTTGGCATTGAGTATTTATTGCCCCAAATATTTTGAGTCCATTTATCACTTTTGAAACTTCCAGAAATGGTCCCTTTATAATTTTTGGTTTCTATAATGAAAATTCCATATTGAGATACAATTATATGATCAATTTGAGAAGTTCCCCTACTTGTTTGTAAATAAAGATTATTATATGTATGATACACCTCTTTATCTAAAAACAATAACATTGAAGATACTTTCTTCTCCCCAATCATTCCTTTAATCTTATTACGATTATATGTAAGATAAAATAACACTGCAAAGAATAAGATTAGAAATAGTACTTCAAAAAAAATCATATCGAAAATTATTGTTAGTTCTTATATAAAAATTAGGAATGAAAAAATAATTCCTAATTCCTCATTCCTCATTTCTAATTTGTAAGAAACTGATAGTTTCTTACAAATTATATGTCCCTTCAACAAGTTCGCCCATTGCCCATACAGCACGTACGTTCAAATCGGCATCAAGAATCATGATGTCGGCATCTTTATCTTTTTGCAAAGAACCTTTGCGATCGTACACATTCATAATCTTAGCAGGTGTCTCTGATGCCATACGGATTGCATCTTCCAATGGAATTTCAGCTTTTTGTACCAATGTTTGGATTAGGCGATCCATTGTTGCTACTGAACCTGCAAGTGCCGAACGGTCGGCAAGTTTACATACTCCATCCTCAATTATTACACGTGGGTCGAATGCTGTAGTGCTATCACTTGCTGCACAAGCAAGAGCATCGGTTATGACACATGCACGCTCAACTCCTTTTATGTGATGTATCAGACGCAAGATTGTGGGAGGAACGTGAATTCCGTCAGCTACAACCTCTACTGTCATATCCTCGTGCAAATAGATACTCTCTACTGTTCCCTCATATTTATACTCACGACGTTTGTGAAATCCGGGCATTGCATTGTAGAAGTGAGTGGCGTGAGTATATCCGTTTTTGCGTGCTGCGTGAATATCGTCATACTCTGCCTGAGTATGTGCCACTGATGCAAGAATACCTTTTGATGTGATATATTTACCAAATTGCATTGCTCCCGGCAACTCGGGTGCAGCATCCCAACGTTTAATGCAATGCCATTTTTCCACTAATGAGATATATTCATTCGGATCGGGATTTTTTATATTCTCGGGTATCTGACCTCCTGCCATCTTCATATTCAAGTAGTGCCCCTCCAAGTGGAGACCAAGCACGGGACTGTTAGGTTCTTCCATAAGTTTGGTACAAACCTCGGCAGCTGCCTCAATCATAGGTACTGTCGATGATGACAATGTTGGGAAGATACTTGTTGTTCCGTGTTTCATATGAGCCTTTATCGCTCCACGGAAAGCCTCTTCGGTCCCTTCCATAAAGTCGCATCCTCCGCCTCCGTGAATGTGAATTTCTACACCTCCTGGTACTACGTACATACCCTTTGCATCTATTACTTCTGCCCCTATTACAGCAAGGTCGCAATTTGTTACTTCAAGAATCTTGTTGTCTCGAATGATTACCGAACCATCCTTCAACCAACCTTGTGGTGTAAGAATTTTTCCGTTGATAATTTGTTTAAGCATAATATTTTAAGTTATTGTGTTTTATCTTTTCGGAAGGGCGAAGTATTGTCAAAACAGTTGCTTCAACTTTCGTCTTCTGCAAAGTTATCTAAATTATTATTTATTAACTATTATTTTCTGCTTTTTTAAATAAAAATATTTATATGGAGTTTTACTCTTTTATCTCTCACCGTAGTCTGTTCTTCTGAAAATATGGTGCGGTTACTTTTCGAAATTGTATCAGAGCTACGGCAATTAATAATACCCCTAATATATATGCTGCCCTATAACTATGAATGTCAGCTATTGCACCTCCTACCACAACTCCTATTCCAACCCCTACATCCCAAGAGGTGAGATAGGTTGAATTTGCCGTACTTCTTCTATTATTAGGTGCTAAATTTACAAACATCGTTTGCACAGGAGGGCATATCATACCATACGAAAATCCCAATACATATGCCGATGCATAAAACATAAGTGGCTGACTTATGAATATGAACATTGCATAACCTATGAACAATCCTGCCATTCCTGCTGTTATCAGTTGAATGACTCTACCCTTTCGCAAATGAGGTCCATTGCTTATTCGTGCACTTATAAGCCCGAGTGCCATCAACATAAAGAATGGACCGGTTGCATTAGCTATGCCCACCTCATCACGTGCATATACCGCCAAAAAGGTTGAGAGTATTCCGTAACTGAACGAAAGAAGCATAAAGGTTATGCTCTCGTGTATTCCTTTCATAAGGAAAAACCTGTCTAACGATATGGGAGAGGGTTTTGGTGCGTTAATTTCGCTCGTTTTTTGTCTCTTCGGCATTCTTACACACAGCACCATTGCAAAGCCTATGGCACATGCCGCAAATGCACATAAAAACAGTGCATCATAGCTTCCAAAAAGGTTATAAACGGTAAACGATATTGTAGGCCCGAGTGCCATTCCGAGATTGTTGCTTATTCCGTAGTAGCCTATCCCTTCGTTACGTCTCGTCGGAGCCAACACATCTATTGCCACTGTGCTGTTTGCCACTGTTATAAAACCAAATATCAAACCATGCAGAGCCCGTAATATTGCAAACAATAGAGCTCCCCCGGGGATTATATATGTGCAAAAGACAAGTGCAAATGCTCCATAGAAGAGCAACTGCATAGGGCGACGAGGAAGTGTATCCAATATAAACCCTGCAAATGGACGTATTATCAGTGCCGTTATGGTGTATAGCGACAACACAACTCCTATCTCGGTGTGAGTTGCGTTGTACTCTTGTTGCATATAGATAGGCAATACGGGCAGTATGGTAAAGAAGGCAAAAAATAACAAAAAGTTTCCTGCCAGAACAAGTAAAAAATTTCTGTTGAAAAGCCTCTCCTCTGCCATTGCTCTAAATCTCTTTTGGGGTATCGAGAAGAAGGAATATGCTTTCGGGACCCATATTAAATAGTAAGTCTATGATTGAGAGGTCGGGTATAAACCCATGTCTTGCCGAAAAGACTTGATAATAGGGTAATAGTTTCTCCTCCTCGATAGTTGGTCGTTTGGGGTGTATAAGCTCTCGTAAATCAACATCTCCCGCTTGTGCTTGCACATACTCTTTGCTATACTCTATTTGCGGAGTTATATCAAGCAGGTTGCAAATTGTGTTTTGCAACTCTATATTGAAATCGAACAGATATTTAAATTTCTGAGGTTCAAAAAAGGGTCGCAACTCCTCTTGATAATATTCAAAAAAGGGTGATGAGTGGTATGCCGACTCTATGGCTGTCCAATGCAGATGTTGCCAATTGTCGTGCAACGATATTCGTACATCACGAGTAAGAACCTTTCCCGATGGTTTTTCAACGGGTATGGATAGTGTCATAACTCCTGCCTCTGTTGCTATTTTACAACGATTGCGATAACTCTGTTTTTGATAATTGCAGTACGACTCCACAATTACAGGCGAATTGTTCAACTGCCTGTAATATGATATAGGGGCTAAATATGATGGAGTTAATATTACCATTACTACTCTGCTAACGTCTCTACCGAACGGAACATTCGTTTAAAACGAATTCCTCCGTTAAAAATTCCCTTGTCAGGGTCGAGCGACAACCATACAAAAAGCGGCTTACCCACTATGTGGTCTTCAGGTACAAATCCCCAATAACGGCTATCGGCAGAGTTGTCTCTATTGTCTCCCAACATATAGTAGTAGTCCATTTTAAAGGTATAAGTGGTTGCCTCTACTCCATTAATATAAATCTTGCCATCCTTTACTTGAGTGTCATTTCCCTCATAGTTGCGAATTACTCGCTCGTATATAGGCCAATTTTCTGATGTCAACTCAATTGTTTCTCCACTCTTCGGTATCCACAATGGTCCATAATTTGCAGCCGTCCAATTGGTTGCTCCCAACGGATATACATCATTGCCATATAATTCGTTAGGGATTGGTTTTACTTGCGAAATAATCGACATCGATTCTAATTTGTTTTTTGCCTCCTCGGTTAATGGTAAGAAATAGGCAGGATTATACGAACCCTGTTCGTTTTGCTCGAAGCCGATAAAGTTGAGTATGTCATAATTATACTCTACGACAATTTGTTCACGATCGTCCACAGATATTCCCAACTCCTCAAAATGTCTGTTCGAGAGTCGTTTGTCGGGAGCCGACATCATTACATAATAGTTAAACTGCAAGTGTTTCGGATTTTTTGCCGCCAACGAGTTTATATATATCTGATTGTTACGTATCTCGAACGTATCTCCGGGCATTCCGACACAACGTTTTACATAATTTTCACGTCTATCGACAGGACGATAAATTATATCACCATACAATGCCTTGTTATTGGTTATTTTATCTTTTCCGTATATATGGCAAAGCGTATAGTAATCGGGATTTGAAACTTTGCTTAAAACCGTATCGCCTGCAGGAAAGTTAAAAACAACTATATCATTACGCTTTATCGCTCCTGTCCCTTTTAATCGCTTATACTCCAATTGGGGATTTTCAATGTATGATTTACAATTTAGTATTGGCAAGGTGTGTTGAGCCAACGGAAATGACAATGGCGTCATTGGCACTCTCGGACCATAACTTACCTTACTGACCAAAAGATAGTCGCCCACCAATAACGATTTCTCGAGCGACGATGAGGGTATTTTGTAATTCTGAAATACAAAGTTGTTTATTAAATAGACTGCTATCAGTGCATATAATATTGCATCTATCCACTCAAAAACTTTACGCAATGGTTTATTCTCTATTTTACGCCACGCTCTCCAAGGTATATACTCGGTTATGTATATATCTACAAATAGAAACAACAATAACAGCAAATAGTAATTACTGCTCCATATTGTAAAGGCAATGAGTAGTAACGATGCCGATATAAATCGTATCCAACGAGATTTTTTTATACCTGAAAATCTTCTCTTCTTTTCTTGCTCAGACATTTGTACTTATGATTTGGTTTTATGTTTTTCTTCTTTTACCGAATATGAAGAATTAAAATTTTAGCATATCCTGCATTGTGATAAATCCGGTTTTATCTTTTATAAACTCAGCTGCCACCACGGCACCAAGTGCAAATCCCGCACGACTCTTTGCATCGTGTGTAATTGTTATGGTATCGACATCCGACTCATACTTAATGGTGTGAATTCCCGGAACTTCATCTCTGCGATATGAGGTTATGCCTATTTCATCGGTCTTTGGCTCAACACCCTCAGCCCAACCCTTTTTACGAGAGATATTCTCTATGATACCCTCGGCAAGAGTTATTGCGGTTCCACTTGGAGCATCCAACTTGTGAATGTGGTGAGTCTCCTCCATCGACACCTCATAGTTGGCAAAACCATCCATAATATGTGCCAGATATTTGTTGACTGCAAAAAAGATGTTTACACCCAAACTATAGTTTGATGAGTAAAAGAATGTGTTCCCTTTTTCACACGCCTCTTTTACCTCAGGCATATTATCCAACCAACCTGTTGTCCCTGAAACCACCTTTACCCCTGCGGCAAATGCTCTGCGATAGTTGCTCATTGCCGAGTGTGGCTGAGAAAATTCTATTGCCACATCAGCACTTCGAAACTCGGGGGAATCGAAATCTTGTTGATTATCTATATCTATTCGGGCAACTATCTCATGCCCTCTTGCAATGGCTATCTGCTCAATGGTTTTACCCATTTTACCATATCCTATAAGTGCTATCTTCATATTCTTTTCGTATATTTGCCGTAAACTACAAAATGTTCAAGCGAGCTTGATATATTTTGCTCGTTTGTTCATTATATTTGAAGTGCGAATATACTAATTTTTTATGGAAAATATACTCTCTTTCGTATGGAGATATAATTTGTTGAAGGGTTGTAAGTTTACTCTCTCAAATGGAGAGAGTGTTGAAATTATAACTCCGGGGTGCGATTGTAAAGACAACCTGCTATTCTCAGATGCTCTTCTGAGAATAGAAGATACTACACATAAAATGCGTGTTGCTATATCTCCTGCACAAAATGAAGATTGTGATATTTTTGTTACGGATAAACCTGAAAACGGCAGTAAAATAGAGCTTATCATTAATCCCATTTTTTTAGGAGAAATAGAGCGTGTGCGAAAAAAACTTCTATCAAAGTTTGAGGTGCTCCCTTGCGAAGAGTATATAAAAAGTATGCCTTCGATTTTTGTTACCGACCTCATTACCTCTCTTGCCATAGAAAGGCTGTCGGATAAAAGCAATCGCATAAAAGAGTGGCACTCGCTTTATAATGGAGATTGGGAAGAGGTTTGCTACATTTCAATTGCCCGTTCGTTAGGTTTCGGGATTAATGGCGACGCTTTTGAAGCGTTGGCAAAAGCTCTGCCTCTGAGGTTTCTTCAAAAACACTCCGATTCGCTTTTTCAACTTGAAGCTATGCTCTTTGGAGTAGCAGGATTTTTAGAGGATAACAAGTTTATGAATATCCCCTACTATAAACGTTTGTCGAACGAGTTCGCTTTTTTGAAAAACAAATTTACTCTCAAAGCAAACGATATAGGATTATGGACGTTTTCAGGGATGAGGCCATCAAACTTTCCACACCAAAGAATAGCGATGCTTGCTTCATTCATCCACTCATCACTTCCCCTATTTGCTAAATTTGTTGATGCGAAGAGCAATAATGATTTACGTAAAATTTTTGATATTTATCCAAGTGATTTTTGGGATACGCACTATTCGTTTACAAGCCAAACCCCTCCTCTTCGAAAATGTTTGGGTAAAGCGGCAATAGACCTTATTATTATAAATTCGGTAGCACCACTTCTTTATGCCTATTCGGAGTATATCGGCAACGAAACGTTTGCCGCAAAAGCCATATCGCTTTTAGAGGATTGCAAAGCCGAAAACAATGCAATTGTTCGTAAATACACCGATGCGGAGATAGAGTGTAAATCGGCACTTGCCTCACAAGCATTCATTGCCCTTAATAATAATTATTGCAAACCTCGTAACTGCATTAACTGCAAAATAGGGTATAAAATCTTCAAAGAAGAGATAAAAAAGGTGCTGTAAGTAGAAAACAACACTCCACACATAAGAAGCGAGGAGCCTGATAATAAGAATCAGACTCCTCGTTTCTTTATTATTTTTGATTGACAATTAATCTTGACCTCCTCCTAATGCACGGTAAAGTTCAATCATTCCTTGTATCTCAACAAATTTGTTTGATACCTGATTTAGTCGTGCATTCAATAGTGTTGTTTGTGCAGTCAATACCTCGAGATAGGTTGTGTTTCCATGCTTCATTAAGAGTTTTGTACTCTTCTCGGCTGTTTTCAACGACTCAACCTGTTTTGCGTAATAGTCCGATTTTGCTTTGGCTGTTTGGTATTTGTCCAATGCCAAATTAACCTCGTTACCTGCCTCTAAGATTGATTGTTGGAAATTGATAAAGGCTATCTCTTGGTTTGCCTTCATTATTTTCAAATTTGCAATCAAAGCTCCCCTGTTAAATATAGGTTGAAGAAGCGATAACATAGCCGAACCGATAAATTCTCCTGGATTTACTATTGCCGAACCTACGCTGTTTGTCCAACCCGCAGTTCCTGACAAAGAGATTTGAGGATAGAACGATGCTCGTGCTTTGTTTGTATCGTAGAATGCTCCCTCAAGTTCATGCTCTGCTGCTCTTACATCGGGACGGCGTGAAAGTACACTTATCGGTAACCCAACTGATATGTTTTCGGGTAATACTGCCTCTTCTAACGAACCTCTCTCTATATGTTGAGGAGTTTTTGCCAACAATAGGCACAAGGTATTTTGAGTTTCGTTAATCGACTCTTTTAGTGTTAAAACAGTTGTACATATATTATAGTATGTAGCTTCGGTTTGAGCCAATCCTGCCTCGTTCATCATTCCCGCTTTTTTCATTGCACGAGCAGTTTTTACTGTCTCCTCCCAATTTTTTTCGGTAGCTTGTGCAATCTCCAATTGTTTGTCGAGCATAAGCAAGCTGTAATATGTTGTTGCTACTCCTGCTATCAACTGAGTTTTTACTGCTTGCTCGTAATCACGAGTTTGCTCTAAGGTTGCTTTGGCTTTTCGTTTTGTATTTGTAAGTTTTCCGAAAATGTCTATCTCCCAAGATGCTGTTGCCGGTGCAGTATATGTTTTTGTTGTTACTCCTCCGTTAAGTGCAGTATAGTTATAGCCTCCTTGTGGAGCTATTGCTATCGAAGGCAGATATGCTAACTTTGCCGGTATCATTGCTGCTTCGGCTTGCTTCACATTCAATTGTATTGTTCTTAAATCGACATTACGAACCAATGCTGTATCGATAAGGGCTTGCAATTTGGCGTCAGTAAACATCTCTCTCCATGAGAGGTCTGCCAAACTGCTGCTGTCTGTTGCAACAATCTCCTCGCCATACAAATTAGTCGGAACCTCTTCTTGTGGCTTGTATTTACCATACAATCCGCAGCTACCCAAAAGGGTAGCAACTGCGGTAAGTATTAATAGTTTTTTCATCATATTCTTCATCTTTGTTTTATGCTTTTCCTTCTTTTGACTTCTTCTCTTTTATAACCTCCTCTATATCGTGTTTGATTTGAAGGTCTTGAGTTTTTTGTCTTTTTAAGGGTTTTATCTTCTCTTCTAACCATTGGAATGTAATGTATAGCGATGGTACTATGAACAACAATGCGATTGTTCCTATTAACATACCTCCAACAACACCGGTTCCAAGTGAACGGTTACCATTTGCTCCTACTCCGTGCGATAGCATTAAAGGTATCATACCCACAATCATTGTAAGAGCTGTCATTAAGATAGGACGTAAACGAGCTTTTGCCGCACTTAATGCCGCCTCGGTAATTCCCATTCCTGCTCGGCGACGCTCAACTGCATACTCTGTTAACAAAATTGCTGTTTTTGCCACCAAACCGATAAGCATAATCAAACCTGTTTGCAGATAAATGTTGTTTTCGAGTCCCATCATCTTGGCAAAAGCAAAACTTCCCATCAAACCTGCAGGTATTACCAAAATTACTGCAAATGGTATTACGAAACTCTCGTACAATGCCGCCAAAATCAGATACATCATCAAAAGACAGATTGCGAATATCACTATGGTATTGTTTGATTGATTGTTCTCCTCACGTGTTATACCTCCGAAATCGTATCCGTATCCACGTGGCAATACTTGTGCCGCTGTCTCTTTTACTGCCGCAAGAGCCTCTCCTGTACTATATCCCGGGTTGGGCGAAGCACTTACTTGTATTGAGTTGAACATATTAAAGCGAGACAGTGTCTCTGCTCCATATACTCTTTCTATACTTACAAACTGACTTAAAGGAGCCATCTCTCCTGTTCCGGTTATAACAAATGTATTATCAAGCGATTTCTCATCTAAACGATATTTAGGATCGGCTTGCATCATTACACGATATACTTTAGAGAAACGGTTAAAGTCTGATACATATTGACCTCCGTAGTATGCCGACAATGTATTAAGCACCAAGTTTGGAGTTATTCCTGCTCTTTTGCATTTTGCAGCATCTACACTTACATTCCATTGCGGATAACGAATGTCGAATGTCGAATAAGCCATCGCTATCTCAGGACGTTGCATAAGTGCTCCCAAATATTTTTGAGTCTCCATAAAGAAGTCGGTTACATCTCCTCCTGCTCTATCCTGCATATGAACTTCAAGAGCATTACCCATTCCATAACCTGGTATCATACCGGGAGATATGGCAAATACTTGGGCGTCTTTTATATCCATTGTATAAGCATAAATCTTCTTTATTACGCTATCGGCATCTTCTCCCTCCTCGGTACGTTCGCTCCAATCTTTCAAACGAACCATAAACAATCCGAAAGAGTTTCCTTGTCCTGATATTACACCATAACCTGCAACCTTTTGAAGATATTCAACTTGAGGTATCATCATGATACGTTGTTGAATTTTTATCATTATCTCATCGGTTTGGTTTAATGAACTACCGGGTGCTGCACTTACGTTGACAATCACAAATCCTAAATCCTCTTGTGGTACAAGACTTGTTTTGGTAGTCTTCATAAAGTATCCCAACAATCCAATCGAACATGCGATAAGCACCCATGCAAGCCATTTGCGTTTTACAAACAGCATTACAACCTTGCGATATTTTTCGGCAATTGCTCCGAATGTTGCATTAAATGCTTTACGGAAGCGTGCGGCAAAGTTTTGTTTTTGTGTACCATCTTCGTTCAAATATGGTTTCAACATCAAGGCACATAGGGCAGGGCTTAATGTTAAGGCATTTATCGCAGAGATACCTACCGCTACAGCCATTGTCAATCCGAATTGTGTATAGAATACTCCTGATGTTCCTCCCATAAAGGATACGGGAATAAACACCACCATAAATACCAATGACGATGTTATTACAGCCGTACTGATACCTTTCATAGCATCGACGCTCGCTTTTTTGGGAGAACGGTATCCTGCATCAAATTTTGCCTGAACCGCCTCAACAACAATAATGGCATCATCCACCACCGTACCAATTACCAAAACCAATGCAAACAAGGTTATAAGGTTTAGACTGAAGTCTGCCGCATACATAAAGGCAAATGTACCCACCAATGATACAACAATTCCTATCAATGGAATAATGGTTGAGCGGAAGTCTTGAAGGAATACATATACCACCAATATCACAAGTAATATTGCCTCAAACAGAGTACGGATTACATTCTCGATTGATGCGTACAAGAAGTCGTTCGAACTGTTTACTTGGTCAAGTTCTATACCTTTTGGTAAATCTTTACGAACCTCGTCAAGAAGTTTGTCAATCTCCTCATTCACCGCAGTTGCATTTGAACCTGCAGTTTGGAATACCATTGCCATAACTCCTGGATGTCCGTTCATTGCTCCTCTGTAGGCATAACTCTCTTTACCCATCTCCACATCGGCAATATCTTTTATTCTTAAGATTTCGCCATCGGGTGTTGAACGGATTATAATATCGCCAAACTCCTCGGGAGTCATTAAACGTCCTTTATACTTCATTGTATATTGGAATGTCTCGCCCGAATTCTCTCCGAACTGTCCGGTTGCAGCCTCGATGTTTTGCTCTGCCAACGCTGCGGTAACATCGCTTGGCATAAGTTTGTATGTAGCCATAACATCGGGTTTCAACCATATACGCATACTATACTCACCTCCCATTACATTTATATCTCCAACTCCAGTGATACGAAGAATTTGAGGTTTAAGGTTTATGCTTATGTAGTTTGCAAGGAAGTTTTCATCGTACATTCCGTTAGGGCTGTGCAATGAGAAGATTTGCAACATACTTGTTTGGCGTTTCATTACAGTAACACCAACCTGTTTTACCTCTTGGGGCAAACGTCCGTTTGCTCTCGCCACACGGTTTTGTACGTTTACAGCTGCCATATCGGGGTTGGTTCCTTGTTTAAAGAAAACAGTGATATGAGCCGAACCTGCATTTGAGGCAGTTGATGTCATATATGTCATATCCTCAACTCCATTGATTGCCTCCTCAAGTGGTGCAATTACCGCCTTTTGAATTGTTTCGGCATTGGCTCCATAGTAGGTTGCATTTACCACAATTGTAGGAGGAGCAATGTTAGGATATTGCTCTATGGGAAGATTGGTTAATCCAATCACACCCATAATTACTATTATGATTGAGATTACCGCCGAAAGTACGGGTCTCTCTATAAATCTCTTTAAATTCATTATCTTTTCCCTCCTAAATTAATTATTTTGCAGGTTGTTCTGCGGCAGGTGCTTGTTTAGGTTTAATTGGTGTCCCCTCACGAAGAAGTGCTACACCTTCTGCTACGATTGTATCGCCGGGATATAGACCCATCTCCACGATACACTCTTTACCTCCATCTACACGCATAGCTTGTATTGGGTTTGCCACTGTTACTCCGTTAACCACTTTATAAACAAATGTCATATGTTGCAACTCAAATGTTGTATTTCTTGGAATAACAACTACATCTTTATAAGTTATGGGGAGCATCACACTTCCCGCACCTCCCGAGTGAAGAAGTCCGTCTTTGTTAGGGAAGATTGCTCGTAAACTTACAGTTCCTGTTGCAGGGTCGATAACTCCACTGATTGTCTCAATTTTTCCTTTTTGGTTATAAACCGATTTATCATTTAATCGCAAATCTACCTCAGGCATATTTTTTAGAGCATTCTCTTTTGAACCATACTCTCTTACCATTGCCAATAATTGATTTTCAGTCATTGAGAAATATACATACATCTCGGTATTGTCAGATACTGTTGTAAGAGGTTGCATCATCGATGGACCTACCAAAGCTCCCACACGGAAAGGAAGTGTTCCTACAACTCCGTCTGCCGGACTTTTAACCTCTGTATAAGACAAACTATTTTCGGCATTAACCAATTGTGCTTTTGCTTGTGAAAGTTGAGCCTTTGCAGCAAGCATTGAGTTTTTTGCTGTTTTTAAATCAAACTCCGAAACAACATTCTCTTTGTATAACTCTTGACGGCTCTCATAGTTTAAGTTTGCAGTTTCGTATGCAGCTGTTGCAGCCTCTACATTAGCTTTTGCAGTTTCGTATGCAGCTTTATAGGGAACTTGGTCGATTATGAACATTACTTGTCCTTTTTTTACCTTCTCTCCCTCTTTTACGCATAATTTTGTCAGAGTTCCTCCGACTTGTGGCATAATAGCAATATCTTGCCTTCCTTTTATTGTGGCACTATACTCGTTTGTTACTGTTTTGTCGCTATTCTCAACTGCCAAACAAGCATAAGTTGTCTCAGGCATTACAGGAGCCTCTCCACAACTTGCTAACAATGTGCAGCATAGAATAAAAGATAGCTGCTTTAGATTAAACATTTTTCTCATAATAATTATAATTACTGGTTTTAAATAATCGTATTTTTAAATAAGACAAAAGATATATCTGTTCTTAAAAGTTGAACCGAAAATTTTTTGCCTAATTTATTTCGTGCAAAGATAGTGCTTTAATTTAGACTATTAACTTTCAAATTTTACAATATATTGTTCATTTTCGGAATAGAAACTAATAAAAATTGCTAAATTTTACATATCTTTACTCATTGAACAGATTAAAGGCTTTTCGGAATATGAAATTGTGTATGAATAATAACGAACTCTTCAGAGTTGTTGAGATAAACTCTCATTTTGAAGAGAAACTTTTCAACGAGAATAATAATGGTCTGATATGTTTTTGTTCAAGAGGAGAGATTGAGATGCTCGTAAATCTTAATCCCATAAAAGTAGAGAAAGATTGCCAGCTTATACTCCTGCCAAATTCAATCACTAAAATAAAAACGATTTCGAAAGATATATCACTCTTTGTTTTAGAGATTAAAGAGTCGCTTTTCAGAGAGATAAGCACACACATCAGCCCAACTTTTTTTAGGATGATACGCACAAACCCTTGCGTAAAATTAGGAGGAGAAGGAAGAAAAGTTGCAAGTTCATTCAGTCTGTTCATTGAGAGGCTGTATGCCGACGTCGAAAATCTTTACCGACAACAAATTGTTCGTAGTGCACTTAATGCATTTATTTTGTTTACATACGACAGATATCAAAGATTTTATTGTCCCGATGAAAACATTAAAGAGAGTGCGAGAAATAAAATCTTTGATGGGTTTGTCGATTTAATTCACAAAAACTGTTCGACCGAACGTGAAGTTACCTTTTATGCCGACAAGCTTTGCATATCAAACAAATACCTTACCGATATATGCCACAACGTGGTTGGTGCGTCGGCAAAAAAAATAATAGACAACTTTGCTGTTTTAGAAATTAAGGTACGTCTGCATAATCCTCAACTTTCGATGCAGGATATTGCACACCAAATGGCATTCCCCGACCAATCTTATATGGGACGCTACTTTAAACGTTCCGAAGGTATTTCGCCCAGTGCCTTTCGCAAGCAACTTATTAACGAAATGGGAGGGTAATTGTAGTTTTTAGTTGTTAGTTTTTAGTTGTTAGCAGCTAACAACTGACAACTACCCCAAAGGGGCGGCTTTAGCCGACAACTAACAACTCTTATTAAAGAAAATCGTCAAAATAGCGTGTTATCTTTTCGTAAAGATGTACTCGTTCGGGACCTATAACATTATGTCCGTGTCCCGGATATACGAAGTAATCGGGATATGTTCCGTTATCGATACTGCTCTCCAAGAAACGTAAGGTATGTTGCCATACCACTACGGGGTCGGTATCGCAATGAATTAACATCAAACGTCCTTTTAGGTTGCCCGATAATGCGTTCATATCAGAGTTTTTATACCCTTCGGGATTGTTTTGAGGTGTTCCCATATAGCGTTCGCCATACATTATCTCGTAGTACTTCCAATCGGTAACGGCTCCTCCTGCTACTCCTACTTTGAATATATCAGAACGATTTAACATCATATTGAGTGTCATAAATCCTCCAAAGCTCCAACCGTGTACTCCCAATCGGTTGCCATCGATATATGGCAACGACTTCAAAAACTCAACTCCTTTTAGCTGATCGGCAAGTTCGGCTACTCCAAGCCTACGATGTGTTACACTTTCGAATGGTAATCCTCTGT
Organism: Bacteroidales bacterium; assembly: GCA_017559955.1. GTDB lineage: Bacteria > Bacteroidota > Bacteroidia > Bacteroidales > G3-4614 > Caccoplasma_A. Next base: position 66,492 of record JAFYPQ010000042.1, on the reverse strand, counting down.
TTGCCGAACCTCTATTGTCGAGAGTAAAGACTACATACCCTTTTTGTGCCATATATATATCCCAACCTCGATAGTTCCACATAAAGGCATCGGTTACTTGTTGTGCGTGAGGACCTCCATATACATATACTATTGCAGGAAGTTTCTTAGTAGAATCGACCTCTGCAGGACGTGTCATTCTGTAATACAGAGGTGTTTGTCCATCATCCGCCATTATTGTTCCACTCTCTATCACAACAGGCATATCAAATTTATCGAATGGATTTTTTGCTCTAAGCAACTCTTTATCTGCTCGTTCAGACATCAAGCTTCCTATTTTTATTACTCGAGGAGTATTATGGTTGCTATAATTAGAGATATAATAGTTGGTTGATGATGATATTTGTACATTGTGCACTCCATCCTCTTTTGTTATTCTCTCACGATTACCCGATTTTATATCTATCTTATATAGGGTACGTTGTAATGGTGAGATTTCGGTTGATACAACATACAAACTGTTTTTATCGGCTGAGAGCGTTGCCTCTATTATCTCCCACTCTCCCGATGTGAGTTGTTTTAATTGTTCGCCTTCTGTATTATATAGATATGCATGACGATAACCATCTTTTCGTGATAGGTATATAAACTCATTATCGGAAATGAATATCAATGGGTTTTCGGGTTCGGTATATTTATCGTTTGTTTCGGTAAACAGAACTCGCTCTTTTGCTCCGCTTTTTGCATTGTAACATACCAAATTGCAGGTGTCTTGCCCTCGGTTTACCTCCAATATATATACCTTATCTGCTTTAGGAGACCAACTTATGTTGGTAAAATAGCGTTCGTCGGTTTTTCCACTTTTCAGATATACTGTTTTCCCCTTTTTTATGTTATACACTCCTATCTTTACGGTATGGCTGTTCATCCCTGCCATTGGGTATTTTATGCTTGCAAGTTGAGCCTGACGAGCCGAAATATTTACCAACGGGTAATCTTTTACTTTGCTTTCATCCATACGGTAAAATGCTACCGAACTTCCATCGGGCGACCAAAATATTCCTTTCTCTATTCCGAATTCGTTACGATGAACATAGTTTGAGCCTAACGATACGTCTTTTGCATCTTCACTTACCATTTTTTTTCGTTTGCCATCTGAGGTATGCAGATATAAAGCTGAGAGTGTAGTTGATACATATGCATCTGCCTCACAAGAGTACTCGGCGTGTTTATCTCCTTTCTCAAACGAGTATTCCGACAATAGCTCTTTTGCAACACAATCTATTTTATAGATTTTTGTTTTATGTTTAAATCGTATTGCGATATTTCCATTCTCTTCTGATGCAAAAATTTGAGGTATGGTTTTAAGTGTATCGGCTTTTAGCGATGTAAGAATTTTATCTATATCGCCCTTTGTTATAAGAGTTTGCTCCTCTTTATCCTCTAATGTGCCAACTACTATTTTATTGCCCGAGACATAGATATAACTATCTCCTGCAAATTGCAATTGCTTTAAGTTTTGAGGCACAATTGACGAATAGTTTCGTCCTCCGGGCATTAGGTGTTGCAATGTTAACTCTTTACTGCTTTGTGCCATTGTTAATAGCGATATTAATAGTGTTGCCGATATTAACAACACTTTTTTTATATTATACATTACTCTTTATTTTTACGTTTACGGAATTGTTTGTTTTCTGTTGCTCCCTCTTCAATCATCGTTGGTTGGCGGAAGGTTACAAATTTTGATACAAATTCGTCGCCGTGCAATTCTCGTTTACCCTTCTCAAAATTCTCTTTAGGTATTGGTGCAGGTTTTACTCTCTTCTCTGAAACGAACTTGTCTCCTCCGTTTTTTTGTTTCTTCTCTACCTGTTTTGGGGCTTTACGATCGTCAAAACGGTAACTCTTCTTCTCTTTACCTTTCTTCTCAAACTCTCGTTTGAAATTATCTCTCTTCGATACTCTCTTTTCTCGTTTGTCCTCTTTTTTGCCCTCTGCTATATCTTTTTTATGCTGACTGTATGTGCCTCCGAATATTTGGTATTCTCTGAACTCGCACTCTAACGAGCCATTCATCATCTTTATTTTTTGTGAAGGTTTTAATCCTATCTTGTCGAACCCTTCACGAGACGAGCTTATTATCCAAGCCGAACAGCCTGTGAAGACATGTTTTAGTTTTTCTCCAAGCGAAGCATATATTTCCTCCAAATCACGAGGTTTCAAACGCTCGCCATATGGAGGGTTTGTTACTACCAAACAGTTTTGTGGAGCCTCTTCCCAACGTTGAATCGAACGTGTTTCGAGTGTTATATATCGCTCCATTCCTGCCCCTTTTATATTTTGGCGGGCCACCTCTATTACTTGAGGATTTATATCGGCTCCGAATATCTTATTGGTAAATTCACGTTCTGCCGAATCGTCGTTGTATATCTCTTGCAAAAGGTCGGCATCAAAGTCGTTCCACTTTTCAAAGGCGTATCCCTGACGATACAGACCGGGTGCGGTATTTGTGGCAATCATTGCTGCCTCAATAAGAATTGTTCCCGAACCACACATCGGGTCAACAAAGTCGCTCGACCCATCCCAACCTGCTTTTAGAAGCATTGCCGCAGCAAGAACTTCATTTATAGGAGCTTCAGTTTGTGCCACACGATACCCCCTTTTATGAAGGCTCTCTCCCGAAGAGTCTAACGATATTGTACACTCGTTATGCGATATATGTATGTTTATATATAGGTCGGGGTTGGTCAATCGAACCGAAGGGCGATCTTTTCCTCTATCGGTAAAGTAATCGACAATTGCATCTTTTACACGATAGGTTACAAAACGAGAGTTGCGAAATTCATCAGAATTCACTACCGAATCAATGGTGAACGTACTCTTCGAAGTCATTATACTGCTCCAATCATACTCTTTTATTTTTGAGTATAACTCATCGGTGTCGTTTGCTTCAAATGTGTATATTGGTTTTAATATACGCAAAGCTGTACGACAAAAAAAGTTTGCTCTATACATCAACTCTTTGTCTCCCACAAACGATACCATTCTTTTACCAATGGTTATCTCTTCGCCACCAAGTTGCGATATCTCTGTTGCAAGCTCCTCTTCAACTCCCTGAAAAGTTTTTGCTATTAGTTTAAATTTATTGTTATCCACCTTGTTATTCTCCTTTTTTCTGTTTTGCTTTTGATTGTGTTACCACCTCGCCCGGTGCCACACTCTCGGTTATCCAGATGTTACCTCCGATGACAGCTCCTTCACCAATGGTTATTCTGCCAAGGATAGTAGCGTTTGAATATATTATTACATTATCGCCTATAATCGGATGTCGGGCAATACCTTTAATCGGATTGCCGTCTTCGTCTAATGGAAAACTCTTTGCCCCAAGTGTAACTCCTTGGTAAAGTTTTACATTGTTACCCAATATGGCAGTGGCTCCGATAACCACTCCTGTTCCGTGGTCGATAGTAAAATATTCGCCAATGGTTGCCGCTGGATGAATATCTATTCCTGTTTCGGAGTGTGCCATTTCTGATATTATTCGAGGAATAAGGGGTACTCCCAACTCCATTAAACGGTGTGCTATACGATAGTTGCTTATGGCTCTAATGGCAGGGTAACAAAATATTACCTCAGAATAGCTCTCGGCTGCGGGGTCGCCATTGAAAGCTGCTATAACATCGGTAGCCAAAATTCGTCGCAATTCAGGCAACGATGCTACGAACTGTGCCGCTATGTCTTTTGCTGTCTCACGGCGAGCCTCTACACTCGTACCTTGTTGCGGATTTCCGCTACACATTCCCGCAAGTATCTGACTTATCAATAGTTTAAACAGTTTTTCAGTATTAACTCCTATATGATAAGGTAATGTATCTATGTCAATTCGAGAATGTCCGAAATATCCCGGAAATATTAGTGATCGGCACAGGTCTATTATTTCGTAAAGCTCCTTTGCCGATGGCATTGGTTCGCCCTCTTGTTGTCGGTTGCATAATATACGCACCGACTCCTGATTTGAGAGTTGTTCCACTGCCTCTCTTATTGATTGTGCATGTTTTTCTTTTCGCATCATCTATTTTGTTAATAGGTAATATGGGATATGACAAAATCATATTACCGCATTTTAGCAATCATTATGCAAAATAAACAAAATAAATTCAGTTACAAGTAAGAAGTTGTTTAAAATTTATTTAAGGACTATTTTCAAATAAATTCGAAATGAGATTTTAACCATATACCAACATAGTTGAATTAATTGATATATTAGAAAAATAGGGGCTGTCATAGAATTATACATTCTAAAACAGCCCCTACCCACTAGAAAGAATTTTTTTGTTTACGAAACTTATCTTCCCACTATGTGGAAATAATAATTTTTATAAGTACTGAAGCACCCATTTCTGCTGATAAGCACTAGGAAATCTTGCTAAATTAATAGGTACAACAGTTTACAATAAGTCAATATTTTATATAAATGTGTCTCTTTAAAAGAGTGGGGTTGATTAACCCCACTATAAAAATAATTTAACTATGAATTTATTTACCACCAATATATATCATATACTATGTCTGGTTGGTTTCTTGCTTGCTCTATTGCTATATCCTTTGCAGCATTTATCTGTAACTTAGCAATTTCTGTTTCATCTTTCTGTTTTTGAAGTTTAAACTGCCATTCACGAGCATCTAATGCTTCTATTCTTTTAGCAATCTCCTCACCTAGCTTTGCGGCTTCGTCATATTGTGGTGCTGCAGGATTTATTTTGGCTAATATTTCTCCGGCTTTATCGGCAGCAGCTCTGTCTTGTGAAGAGTTCCATACTCCTCTTGCCTCTGCCAATAATATTTTACCTTCTTCAGATATATGTTTTATATAAAACTCTGATGTCAATTTATTAGCCTGCTCATAAAACTCTGTACACTCTTGAGGTATCTCTGATAACACATATATTGCCTCTTTGTATTTTTGAGATGTAGCCAAACTTTGAGCCTTACTAATTATAGAAGGAGCGGTTACTTTATAATAATCGATTATTTTTTGTTTACCCTCTTCTATAAAAGCTTTGAACTCGGCATTTTTTGGATTTATTGCTTTTAGAGCTTGCAAATATGCCTTATCCTTGGTTTTTCCGGTACCTTTTACCTCCATTGAAGTGGTTGAAAATAGTGTGCCTGATACTCCATCTCCTATATACATATTAACCGAAAGAGTATAAGAAAACATAACAGGAGTTGTGGGAAGAATGTCCTCTGTTAATATATTGATTTGAGATGTCAATATAAATCGTTTATTCGATTCTGCCCCAAAACCACACGAAGTTACAAGACTTTTTAACTTCGTATCCAATACCTTTCGAGATGCCGGTGGTACTCCACAATTATCAGGGATATAAGCACTTAACGCAATCTTATTTACATCTTGTGCAGATGTGAAACCGCAAAACAATATTGTTACTAACAAGGTTAATATAAGTTTCGCTTTCATTACTCACCTCCTCCCAAACTAATTCTCACTGCTCCTAATCCTTGAGTTAGCATAGAGCATTGTACTCCTGTTGTCTCTTCAAGGAATTTTTGAACCTTTCTACCAAACCATTTTGCACTTGTACCTTTTTCTCTACCTTTTGAATCGGTGTAAGTCATAGGAATTTGTACTCTGAATGTAATGTTGTTAGCAGTTACAGCTCCTTGTGTTGAAGCATTGCTTTTGAAGGCGTTTTCAGTAATAAAGTCTTCAAGTAGATCAGATAGAATCTCTTCGTCATCTCCTACCTCATCATCAAAAGTAACAGAGCTGTTGCTTGTTTTCATACAACGTACCATAATTTGACGTCCGTTTTCAAAGAGTCGATTATAATATAAATCCATATCATTGATGAATTTATCTTTAAAACTCAATACTGCCTCCTCTAATTGATTAACAATTTGAGCATTTGGAGCTGCTGTTCCTCTTCCTATGTTTCCGGGTGATACAGGTTTATTATTATAGGCATCTACTGCACTAACGTTAAACTCAACAAATTTATAGGGACCCTCTCTCTTTATCTCATAAAATAGTTCAACCTTGATATCACAAGTAACCGTATTTAAGATCATATCCAACGGACTCATATCTACGCCTCCTCCTGCATCATCTACATTTGATATTGCATCTTGTTGTTCCAAATCTTTTAGAGCACTATTCAAACTTTGAATTTCATAACCTTCTTGGTTCATAAAATTCTCCATTGCTCCGATTACTTTACTTAAATCATCATTTTGAAGAAAGGCCATGCTATAATCTGCCACATATTTAGTCTCCCCTGACATATCTTGAATAGGCTTCATAAAGTTATTTTTAGCCATCCAACTATCAGATGGGACAATCATCAAAACGGGTTTTTTAGCTTGGGCGAAGATGCCTAAAGAAAAAACCAATAGGTACCCCAATAGAAATATTTTTTTCATATACAATCTATAATTATTTAGTAACTAAATCGTGATGAAGAATCGTTAAGAATACCATCGCGTTTCATTTTATCTCTCAAGTTATCGTACATAACTTGTACGCTGATACACACTTTGTAACCTCCCTTAACTTGACGACGATCTTGACCTGAAGGGATACCGTCTGTTGTTACATTTACAAATGCAATATAGTCTCCGTTTTCTTCAAAGAAGTCATAGAAATATTCAAAATTATCTATTGACACTTGTTCACTTCCTTGCAATTTAAAAATAGCCGGAGTCTCTCTTGCATTAGCTGCTCCTGGGCAACCTCTAAAGAGACATGCATGAACAGCATTTTTCTTTGCTTGCTCAATAGCTTTGTCTATCTTCTTTCCATAGCCCCAAACTTTCAAGCTTTTAGTTCCATTTTGTCCAACTGCAACAGTAGATACTTCGTATTTTGACCATGTTGCAATAACCTCTCTTTTGTCTATCTTTTTAGCGAAAGATAGAGCCGGTACAAGGGCAAATAACATTATTATTAAGCCCAATGTTTTTAATGAATTTTTCATACTGATTAGATATTATATTAGAAGCTAACTTTTACTCCACCTCCTATACTGAATGTTCCAAAACGATCTCTCTCTGAACTAAAGTAGTAATCTCCTTCCATAAATTTGTAAGAGTAACCCACTTTAGCAAACACTTGTACTGGATAGCATACATTTACTCCAACTTTTAAACCTCCATGAGCAAAGTAAGCAAGTTGTTTTGCGAATGAACTATCATCAGGTTTCATCTCACTTGCAGGCATAAAGTAATCGGCACCTATTCCTACATATGGTTGAATCTCAACCCATCTTACAGGGTGGAAACCTACACTATAGTTAATGGCAATGGGGATATACATATTTAGATAATCATCTCCTAAAAGATTAACTTTTTCCATGTCGAAACCAATTTCCAATCCCACATATTGCATAATACCTGCTACTCGAGTAGTATGGAACAAATAGTCAGCACCTATAGTACCATAGCTAAATCCATTCCAAGCTCCCGATACTGAAATAGATACATGAGCATCTTTATCCTCTTTCATAATCATACCTTCAGAGAAGTTCTTACCTCCTGATATTTGATAGAAATAAGAGCACTCACTCTCACCTGTTGCTTCAGTTCTATTGTCATATACTTTTGTAGCACGAGCATAACCTACAGGTTTGTACTCTATATTTCCTTCAGCATCTTCCATTACTTTATATCCTCTATAACGATCTGAGTTTTTAAGTCCCTCTTTTTTACCTATTTTTGCTTGAAGAGGTCTTTTGTCATATACAGATGTAACAGGTTTCCATGCATCTATTTTACCATCAAAGCTACTGATACCCTCTCCAAAAGATGCATAGAAAGATGCGTCCTTATCTTTTATTGTTACAGAACCGTTTACACTTTCAATGTGAGTAAGTTCAACTTTCAAATTATCATAAACACTCTTTTGAACTTTAAATTCATCTTCAGGCATTCCATCATAAAGCCAATTTTCCCATACGGTAGTCATTACTGTATCATTAAAATTAACTTTATAAACATGAGCTGCATATTTGGTTTCGTAAACAGTTTCGCCCTTATTGTTTTTCTTTTGTGTTGGTGATGATGTTGGTCCTACAACTACAACATAAGAGTTATTCATTAATGCCTTACCCGATGCTGCTATTTGAGATACTTTATTTGATTTATCAGCTAAAACGTCTGCATCTGTTGCATTATAACAAGCACGTTTTTCCATTAATGACTCATTAAAATATTGTCCATCAAATTGTACCCAATAGTCAAGAACTTGTTTTCCGATACCTTTCTCTTCAAGAGCCTTATTTACATTCTCTAAAGTATTGCTTGTTGAAATGTATTCGGTCGGAATTCTGTTAAAATCAAATTTATCATAACGACCTTCGGCATAATACACCGAATCAATAAAAGCTTCAATTGCTCCTTGACCATATCCATATGTACAATTATCATCAATTACAGAAATAATAGTCAAACTATTTCTACTATAATCAAATGATGGTGCCGGAGCAACTTTTTCTGTACTCTGCGCAAAAGCAAATAAAGGCAATAAGCCTGCCAGCAATAGTAATAATCTCTTACTCATAATAATTTTGTGTTTTAATATTAATAAATGTATAATTTAGAAGTCTTCTATTAACCTGCTTATTAGATAGCACAATGCTTATTTTGGGGCAAAAGTAGTGTGGCTAAATTGCGTGGTCAAGTCCTTTTCTGTCCTTTTGAAATAAAGGTGATACAACTTTAATTTTTTGATTATACCTTTGCAGTGGAAAGAGTTGTCAGTTGCTAAAAATTATGACAACTAAAAACATAAAGAAATGATACACGATATTTTAAGACAAACAGTTGAACGCACTGCAGGATTTAAGATGGTTACTGCAGGCAACTTTGAGGAGTTGAGTAACCTTATTTGGGAGAAAACAAGAGAAAGATTATCACCTACTACCTTAAAACGTTTTTGGGGTTATCTAAAAAACGAGAGTGTTGATACTCGTCCTCATACTCTGGATGTACTTGCTAAATATGTGGGATACAGAAACTTTGACGTTTTCTGTAATAATAGAAATAACTATGAGAATATACAAAGTAGAATTGTAGATTCGGATAGTATTGATGTGAAAAATCTTATAAGGGGAGAATCTCTACATATTACTTGGATACCCGACCGATCAATTGTTATTAAATATTTGGGAAACTCACAGTTTGAAGTTATCGAAAGCGTTAATTCAAAATTAAGTATCGGTGATACCTTCACCTGCAATCTGTTTATTCAAAACGAACCTCTTTACTTAAGTAATCTTATTCATGAAGGTTCTACTCCTCTAACTTATGTTGCAGGGGAAAAAGAGGGTGTGAACATAAGAGTTCTAATTGGATAGTTTTAGGAGATTTTAAAGAAACAGCATTAATAGTACCCTTAATAACATTGCCTGCACTTATAAAATATTTATAATTAAATCTGAATGTGATTTTCAACCCACTCCCCTCCCGAAAGTTGCATGGTATTTTTATATCCTGCTTCTTTTAAGAGAGCGTATGTCTCATTAAATCCACTCTTCATTAATGAAGGTATGTGTGCATCGCTATTAACCACCAAGGGAATATTTAGTTCTTTAAGATATTTAAGATGCTGAACATTGGGAAAAAGATATGAATGAGGTATAAATGCTTTTGTATTTACCTCTAACATAACCCCTTTATTTGCTATAAATTTGAAGTAATCGTGAACTATATCTTTATACCATGTGCTATCGGTGATATGAGGGGTATATGCCGATGCGTTCATTGATATTTTATCGGGATGACCTATAAAATCGTAGCCTCCTATTTCAATCATTTTAATCATATTCTCAAAATAGGTCTCTACCACATATCTTATATCTCCTCCAAAATGGGTGTCAACTAATTTTATAAACTTTTGAGCATTGCCATCTATATCATAATACTCCCCCTCTTGGTTTGCTATAAAATGAACCGATGCTATACGATAATCGAGAGGTATTGTTTGAAAATAGTCATTCGACGCATTCCACTCTTCTCCAAAATAATCTATCTCCATTCCAATATATAGCTCTATTTTCGACGCATACTTTTTTTTGAGTCTGTTCATTTCAGAGATATACTCTTCAACCCTATCGTGTCGCATATTGCACGACGACGGGTATGGAATTGGCGAGTGAGGAGAAACCCCATATGAGGTAAAACCCCAAAAAACAGCCGTTGCAACAAACTCCTCGATGTTGCATCGCCCATCGCAATATGGCGAATGTGAGTGATAGTTGGTAAGATTCATATAAAGCTACTCCTCAACTATGGTGAAATCGACCTGCCTACGCTCCATATTTACACGAGCAACAGAGATTTTCATCTTATCGCCTAATCGGTAAATTTTACGATGTGCCCGTCCGCAAGCACAATAGTTCTTTTCATCAAACTCATAGAAGTCATCTTCAAAATCTCTGAAAGGGACCATTCCTTCACATTTGTTTTCGTCTATTTCAACGTATATTCCGAATTTATTTATGCCCGATATGGTACCTTCATAGACCTCGCCTATTCTATCACCAAGGTATTCGGCTTGCTTGTATTTTATTGAAGCTCTCTCGGCATTTGCCGCCGTAATCTCCATATCAGAAGAGTGTCGGCACGCCTCTTCAAGGCGTCCCTCGCTCACACTTCTTCCTCCGTTCAAATAGCGTTCCAACAGACGATGCACCATCATATCGGGATAACGTCGAATGGGTGAGGTGAAATGGGTATAGTAATTGAATGATAAACCGTAATGTCCTATGTTTTTGGTTGTGTATATGGCCTTAGCCATAGCTCTGATTGTTATGGTCTCTATCAAATTTGCTTCGGGACGTGTTTTTGCTTCGGCAAGCATTCCCTTTATAGAATTTGTGAGTTGCGAACGTGTTCCGTCGGCTTTAAGCGAATAGCCCAAACGTCGTACAAATTTTGAGACATCTGCCATTTTAACACTATCCGGAAGGTCATGTACACGATATACAAAGGCTTTTGCAGATTTACCTCGCTCTACCTTTCCTATCTTTTCGGCTACTGTCTTATTTGCAAGCAACATAAACTCCTCGATGAGTTTATTCGCCTCTTTGCTCTGTTTAAAATATACCCCTATGGGTTTACCTTTTTCGTCAATATCAAATCGCACCTCGCAACGGTCAAAATCGATTGAACCGTTTTTAAATCGTTTGTCTCGAAGTTTTTGGGCGAGGTCGTTTAATCGCAGAATATCCTCTTTATACTCTCCTTCTCCTGTATCTATAACCATTTGAGCCTCCTCATACGCATAACGACGAACCGATCGGATTACTGTTCTTGCAATACGAGAGGCTACTATCTCGGCATTCTCATTTAATTCGAATATTGCCGAGAAGGCAAGTTTATCTTCATTGGGGCGAAGAGAACAGAGATTATTGCATAGCCTTTCGGGCAACATAGGTATTGTTCTGTCAACCAAATATACCGACGTTGCTCGTTTAAATGCCTCCTTATCTATTACCGAACCAGGTAATACATAATAGGTTACATCGGCAATATGCACTCCGACTTCAAAATTTCCGTTTGGAAGTTCTCTTATAGAGAGGGCATCGTCAAAATCTTTTGCATCTTTGGGGTCGATTGTAAAGGTATTTACCCCTCTGAAATCCTCTCTTCGGGTAATCTCCTCTTTGGGTATCTCATCAGAAATATTATCGGCGGCCGCCTCAACTTTCTCGGGATATTTATATGGTAATCCGAACTCTGCAAGTATGGCGTGCATCTCGGTATTATTCTCTCCGGGGATACCAAGAATATCCTCCACCTCTCCTTCGGGATTTGATGCCAGAGGGTCCCACGACACTATTTTTACAATAGCCTTATCACCATCCTTTCCTCCCTTGAGTTTGTCTAACGGAATATATATATCGTAATCGAGCGAACGAGAGTTTGTTGCTAAAAACGCATAATGTTTTTTTACCTCCAATATGCCCACGAAAGAGTTGTCGGCACGCTCAATTATCTCTTGAACACGAGCCTCTAAATCGTGGCGACGACGTTTTGTCAGTAACGAATATTTTACCCTGTCGCCCGACAATGCGTGCAACGAATCCTCCTCCTTAACGGCAATAGGCACTCCTCCTCCCTCAGGGATAATATAATGTCCTCCTTGTTTTCGTTGAAATATTCCCTCACGAAGATCTTTCTTGGGATTTCTACGAAACCGACCCGGGTCGGTTTCGGTTAAAAACAGGTCGGCACGCATTTGATTGAGAATATGGGCAATCTCAATTTTTGCAGGCTCACTCTTTACTCCAATACCTCGAGCTACCTGTTTGTAGTTGTATATTTGTGTCGGACGCTCTTTAAAGAATTTTTCGATGCGAGAAATCATCTCATCTTTTGTCATTCTTTGATTTGCAGAGTTTTTCCCTTTTTTACTTTTTGCCATAGCCAATATATTTTAAAAAGAGACTTGCCTTGAATTTAATCTAAACAATCTCCAAACCTTTTACAAAGTAAATTATAAATTTAAAATTTATCAATAAAATAACACATTTTAAATGTTGTCGATAATATAAATTTTTATTCACCGCTAATTTTTATTAAACAACTTCTAAATATTATTAAAATTTTTTACATTTGCAAAAAGGAAATTTGGAATTATAAATCAAAAATATATAACTATGGCTATAATAGATTGTGTCAGCTGGTCGCCACAGGAGAACGCCGAAATTTTTGCATGGCACTACCCCGAAACAAACTTGAGTACCTATACTCAACTAATTGTTCATGAATCGCAAGAAGCCATCCTTTTCATCGAGGGAAGGTTGGCAGGAAAGTTCGGAGCCGGGAAATATACTCTCGACACTAAGAACCTACCTATACTAAGAAGTTTATATGGATTGCCTTTTGGTAAGAAAAACCCATTTACGGCAGAGGTGTGGTTTATAAATAAACTTCATCTCTACAACCTTACTTGGAGTGTTGATGGAATAAGTACCCACGATATCGATTATGATACATATATCCCGCTTGAAGCTTATGGTCAATATGGTATAAAAATTGTTGATGCCGAAAAATTCTTGATTAAAGCCGTTGGAACCAAAAACAGATTTACCCAAAGAGACTTAACCGAACAATTTGCCGGCGAGTTTTCTACCAAAACGAAATCGGCAATTACTCAATTTTTGGATATGAACAAAATCGGCTTTAAAAGAATTTCTGCCCACCTCGAAAGCATATCTCAATTCTTAAAAGAGAAGATGGTTCCTTTCTGGGGAGAGTTAGGCATAGAGCTTACCAAATTTTATGTCAACTCTATTGGTATCGACAATTCAGAGGATGGTATGCGTATAAAGAATGCTATCAATATGCAAAGTGAGATGAGCATTACCGGACATACTTGGCAACAAGAACAAGCCTTCAAAACAGCCAATAATGCAATTGGAGAATTCGGGAACGGCAATATGGGATTACTCGGAGGATTAATGGCTATGAATATGATTAACAGCAATGGAGGTAATATGGGTGGCCGAATGATGGAGGCTAACTATAACCAACCAAGGTTTAATAATAGCAATGCGGTTAACCAAAATCCTCAAATGAGCAATAACGAAAGAATGGTATATTGTTCTAATTGTTCAAAGAAATTCTCAAGTTCGATGAATTTCTGTCCTCATTGCGGAGACCCTTATAATCCTTGCCCAAAATGCGGTACAGATAATGACATTAACGCTAAGAGATGTGTAAGTTGCGGAATCGGTCTTCAAATTATATCGGCAGTATGTCCCAATTGTAAATGCGAAGTTGACTTAAACTCTCCATTTTGTAGCAACTGCGGTCATAAGTTAATCAGCAATGATGTCTGCCAAAGATGTGGAACGCCATTTAAATCGAATGTGAAATTTTGTCCTGTTTGTGGTAAAAAAAGATAACTATTATGAAATACGCAATATTAAAATGGGCTACACTCTTCGGAGGTGTAGCAATAATAACAGCCTCATTTTTTATTTGGGGAAATAGAGAAGCGGTCAATATATTTTATTTGAATTTATTGGTCTCTCTCTTTGCATATACAATACTTCATTTAAGCAGTTTTTCTCAATGGATTGGCAAAGGTAAAGAGGAGCAAAAAAGCGTTGCCTCTTTGGGGATGAAACTAACCTTTACAATTCTTTATACCATTTTGGTATTTACAATAATTCTTTTGGGGAAAATAATACCTGAATTAACATTTAAACTACAATTGATTATTCAATGCGTTTTGTTGTTATTTTTCCTTTTTGGAGTAATGGGAATTATTGCGGCAGGAGACAGAGCCTCAAAAACACAAGAGAGCATTGATATTAAAAACGAAGGCAAAAACAATATTAAAGCTGCTATAAATCAGCTAAATGCCAAGATATACGAGAAGGCTGATATAGATACAGAGATTAGCACTATTATAAAAAGACTAACCGAAGATATTAGATTTTTATCTCCTTCGAGCAATAGCGAGGCTGTAAAGTTAGAGAAAGATTTAATTGATGAAATTAAGAGTGTCGAGATAGCTTTTTCTAACTACGAACTAAATAAAGATAGAATTCTTAATGGTCTGAAAAAAGCAGAGTTTTTATTTCAAAGTAGGAAAAACATATATAACTAAAAAATTATGAGCGGTAAAATTTTTGATGAATCCAGCAATGTATGCCAGGATCAAGCCAAAATTCTCTTAAACTATTATCAACAAGCTGCTGAAAAAATAGTTGCAGAAGAAGAGAGAATAGAAAAAGAAATTAAAAAGTTGGAAGAGGAAAAAGCTGAAATTGAAACAGAGATTTCAAAATTATGGATATGGTGGTTAACCATTATCTTGTTTTTTGTATATTTCATAAAAAAGAGTTCGTTCGAGAAAGAGATTGCTGCTCTTGACGAAAGAATTGAAGAATTCAAAAAACAACATAACGAGATATTCAGAGATTACAAAGTTTCAAAAATGGGAGTTGCATATATTCCCGTTGCAGAACAAATTAAGTATGAAGATAAAAGTTTCATTGTAGATTATACAAATTCGGTAAACAACTCGAATGTAGTATTGCAGCTATCAAAGAGAAACGACTTACTGATTGACACCATTGCAAAATTAGAAGAGAATTCAAACGAGATACCAATTGTTGAAACTTCGATTGATACTGAAAAAATTGAGACAGATAATTACTCATCTTCAATTCAGGAGATTAATCAACACGACTACCTCGGCGGACTTGAAAGATCGCTCAAAACAATTTCATATTGTATGAACGATTTGGACATATCTTCTGTATCACTGCCATTGGTTACCGAAGATAGCTCACATTTGAATTTCTTAAATGAATATGCTACAAAAGATATCCCCCAAGAGGCAACAATTGTTAATGTATTTGATAAACAGAAATATGCCGATAGTATTGATAAATTCCAAGAGTTGAACAAACTTAAAGACTCTTTGTCGACCAAAACACATCAATTTGAAGATGTTTTAAAATCGTTGATGAAAACAATGGCCAGTTCGGTACAAACCATATCTTCACTCAAATTGGCATCAGTTGATAAAATGGTTGTAGATTCAAATAAACTTCTTTTAAAAATTTTAAAATCGCCATATAACCACTACTCTCCAACTCTTGAATATGATGAAATCGAAAAAATCAAAAATGAAAAATTCGATTATTCGGAAGATGTTCAAAACTATGAGCCTTTCAATTTAAAACAGAGTTCACGAGTTAAATTAAATCTTATTTCGGGAGAGTGGACTTCGGAAGATGGAGATACAACAAATATGCCATTTGGAGTTCACCAAATATATGAAGAGATTGTATCTCCGGTTGTTCAAAATCTTTTGGAGGAGACCCGTCTTGAACGCTTAAAAGTATATAATCACATTAAAGGCCAAAAACTTGACTACCTAAACAAATGGCATCAAGATACCGATGCATTCTACCGTTCAAACAGAGCGGAGGGTAGCGATATAATTAACTTGATGCAAGAAAGCTTGAGAGAGTATATTGCTTCATATAACACACTTATATCATTGCAAAGAACCGAGAATAGTATGAAAAAATCGGGCGGGAAGTTAGATTCTACCATTGTTGATACCGTAGATAACACAAATGAAACATTGGCAGCATTTGAACTACAATCGCAAGAGTTCCAAAAGGTTCAAGAGGAGTTTGAGGAGTATATCGAGCGACTTAAAGATGATATTAATTTCAAAGCAGAAAAATTTGGACATGTTGAATATTATGACGGAAAACTTCGAGACGGATACTCTAATGAAGTTGCCGTTGCAGCAAGCGAAGTTCACTCTCTTGACGACCGTCGTAAACCTTTGGCGGCAGCAAACCCACTATTCGCCAAAACTTCAAACTTGCCTCCTCAACCCAATATAGAGGATATAACGTTTGAACACATATCTCTAAATCTTCCTTCGATAGCTAAAAATGCTCTCGATAATTTAGAACAACAATCTGAATATAATCCAACCGATGAGAATATCGACGAGGAAGAGATAAACAATGAAGATATTGCAATAGAGCAAGAGGAGATTAATATTGACGAAAATCAAGAACTCGAAAACGAAAATATAAAAGAAGAGTATGTCGAGGAGGACGAAGAATTAGAGGATGAAGAGATAGATGAAGAAGACTTTGAAGATGAAGAAGACCTTGAAGATGAGGAGATAGATGAAGAAGACCTTGAAGATGAAGAAGACCTTGAAGATGAGGAGATAGATGAAGAGGTGATCAGAAATCTGTCGGACGAAGAATTAATGGCTATCCTTGACGAGTTAGAAGTTGTGTATGATAAAGAAGACTTCGACAGAGATGCAGCGATAGAGTTCTTATTATCAAGTAATAACGAATAAAATTCATATTATGGCATATATAGATTGTGTAGTCGATACCAAGCCTATGGCAAGGGAGATTGCCACGGTTTCTAACAACGTAAACAAGACAACCGGAGCTGTGATAGGGATGAAGGCTGCTGTTATAAAAGCCGAAAGCGATGCAGCAGATTTAGTATGTGATAATGTTAATAAAGGATTTTACACCCTTATCCACTCTCAAATATCACAAAAGATTGCAAAATTAAAGAGTGAAGTCGATTCGCACTTACTTAAATTAAACCAACTAAACAAACAGCTTTCAGCCATAAGAAATCGTATGGAAAAAGATTATCATATGATTTCTGAAAGATATACTACTCTTTTTGGAAGATTAAACAAAAATCTCGAAAACAGAATATATGAAATTGATAAGCCTACAATTACATTTGCTGTTAAAGAGATGAATGCTATCTCAAACAGAGGTAAACTTTTAACGGCTATAGCTCCTGTGTCTCAAACCGAATCAATAACAACAAGCCAAAGAATAATTGCATCGAATATGAAATATTCTGGTTTACAAGTTATTGAGTCGATGAATAGATTTCTTGGTGGTCTTAAAGAACAAAAAGAGTTGTCAGAACATATCCTATTGACCGGAGATGTAGATAAAGACAAATCAACAATAATGATTCCTGTTGTAATTGTTGAAAGTAACTACGACAAATATGATAATAAATGCTTAAACATAGAGACCAATAGGTCAGGATTGTCAAAAAATGTTCAAGACAACATTAAAAACAGCATTAATACATCATCACTAAATTGGCAAGAGCAGGAGGAAATAAACAACGAACTCAAAAGCGAATTTCATAAATATCTCTCTGCTTCAAACGCATCGGAGAGAGTAAAGAAAATGACCGAGAAGTTGTTTATCTCCAATAATTTTAAAACAAGCAAAATTTAGGAATTATGAGTTACAGACGAAGTTTTACCAAAAGAATATCAGTATATTATTCTGGTAGCGTTTCGTACCCTGCCTCTGAACGTGGAGGTTCGGTATCATATAGCGGATATGCTCATGAAGATGTTACTGTAAACATAAACGTTGATACCGACCCTTTTGACAGCAGTATTATCGATTGTAACAATGATGTCAATATGCTTACCGGTTCGATTGTAGCCACCGAGGTAGCACAAGTTGCATCAATAAAGGAAAACGCCCAAAAGGTAGGTGATACCATAATAAGTGGATTCTTTAAAACGGTTCAATCAGAGATAAGTCAGCAAATTTGCGAATTAAATTCACGAATTGAAGCTACCCTCATTCACCTTCACGAACTATCAAAAAGATGTAATGGTAAATTGTTGCAGATGCAAAGCGACTATAATCAATTATCAAATCGCTACTCTAAAATTTTTGAAGACCTTAACAAAGAACTTGAAAACAGAATATTTGAGATAGACAAACCTACTTTCAAATTCAAAAGAAATTGCGATTTAATAAACGATAGAGCCATAAGCAATGATTTAGTGGGAACTGTAATTGTATCAAATGCAGAAAACAGCAACCTTGATGCAAAAATTGAGGCTTCTCATATGAAGAATTTAGCATGCAAAGCCATAAATGAGTCTAATAGATTTTTGCTTAAACAAAAACAGACCGAAACGATCTTGAAAAATAGCATTACGGACGACAACAATTGCGGAACTTTTTACGCTCCCGTATGCTTTATTCAAACAGAAGAAGGTAAAATAATTAATAAAAAAATCTATACCCCTGACAAATTAGAGGCATACAACAATGATAATTTAATTAGCAAAATCGAGAACAAAAATCTCGACAACTCAGCTCAATTTGAGTTGTTGCAAACCAATTTCAACAATGAGGTAAGCGAACTTTACAAATCATCAAACCAACACGACGAGAGAGTAAAGAGATATATTACCCAATTTTTTAACAACTATTCAAATAATATTTAAATCCTATAAGTTATGAAAGAGCTTAAAGAGATTCGTTTTAACGACAAAGAAGTACTACTAAAAGATAACCTCGTAAGAGGCACAATACTTCCCGAAAAGATTTCGGAATTAAACAGAAACATTATTTTCAAAGGAGACACCATTGTAGAAGGTGCTATATATGGTTATAGAATAGAGATACAAGAGGGTGATTTGGAATTGCAAGGAGCCGTATTTGCTCAAAACGAGTTCTATATAAATTCCGATGCAAAAGGTGTGATAAAGATGAAGAAAAGCGTCGCTTCCTCAAACTCGGTAGTTTCTCGCTCATCACAAGGAGAAGTTCTATTCTACTCTGACATAAATGCAAAAAGCGTATCACTAAGAAATGCCTTTGTTGCAGGAAGTATATATGCCGATGAAATTATTCTTGAAGATTGTGTTGTAGTGGGCGGAGTATTTGCCACACAAACATTAGAGATTAGGAAATCGATGGTGGGAACATTCTATACCCCATCGGTAAAAGTTTTAGACACTGTATATTTCCTATTGCCAAGTGCATTCTCAATTGAAAAAATGATTTCAGATACAAACACAAAACTTTACAACCTGAGTCTTGCCGATTTGGGATCGCTATATAAAGGATTACCGGAATCTGAGAATTCAGGTAAGATTGAAATTTTTGTTGAGAGCGACGAGATTAAAAGTAAACTAACCAATGAAGAGGTTCAAAAAACTCTTCGCAGTTACACGGTAATAGGTAAAGTTTTGGCTGCCGACTTAGTTGATTTTGAGAAATTCAATAACCACTTCTTACTGACAGCCGCAAGTTTGGGCTCTCAACTATTAAGGACCTACGATATGGGTATCGACGCAAACGGCGAAAAAGCAATACTCAGCGTCGAAAAGATAAAAGAGTTCTTATTCAAAATATTGGATGGAAAAATCTCTGTCCGAGAAATGGATGGTAAATTTAAAATAAGCGATATAACAGGAAAAGAATAATATAAACATCTATTACAAAGAGGCTGTATCGAAATAAATTTTGATTCAGCCTCTTAATTGTTTATTAGAATTGACAAAATATAAGAGCCTCTATGCAATAGAGAAGCCTAATTAAACGTTAATAGTAAAAACATACAATTATGAGAAAACTTGTATTTGCAACAAATAATAAACATAAATTAGAAGAGGCACGTAAAATATTAGAGGGAATGGTAGAGGTTTTATCGCTTTCAGAGATAGATTGCAATGACGATATTCCCGAAACTGCCACTACATTAGAGGGCAACGCATTAATAAAAGCCCGATATATTAAAGAGCACTACGGATATGACTGCTTTGCCGATGATACAGGTTTGTTGGTTGATGCACTTGACGGAGCCCCCGGTGTATATTCGGCACGATATGCCGGAGAGGATTGCAATCCGCAAAAGAATATGGAAAAACTCCTTAACGAACTAAATGGCATAGAGTATAGAAGTGCAGCTTTTGTTACATGCGTAGCTTTAAGTTTAAGAGGTAGCGAACATATTTTTATGGGAGAGATAGCCGGAGAGATTACCAAAGAACCCAAAGGCAATGCCGGATTTGGATATGACCCCGTTTTTAAGCCTTTTGGCTACGATAAAACTTTTGCCGAATTGGGCGATGATATAAAAAACCAAATAAGCCACAGAGCAAAAGCCATGGAAAAATTGGCACAGTTTTTAAATAATCTGATTGACTAAATCAATTTGTATGAAACGAGTTTATCTAATAATATTATCTCTTTTGGTATATCTCTGCCCCATATTTTCACAAAGCGAAATGTTTGAATGGCAGACATACTCTGCGTTTGATGCACCCCAACAGGTTATTGAGGGCAAAGATTGTATTTATATTTTGTCGGACGGATATCTATATTCATACGATAAAGAGTATGCCGAACTTGCAGAGATAAACAGAAATAACTATCTGTACGACACCGAAATAACATTGATAAAATACGATGTCATAAAAGATATGCTCGTTATTGCATACGCAAACAGCAACGTAGATATCTTATATAAAGACGAAACATATAACATCCCATATATAAAGGAGGCCATAACGACAACCTCCAAAAAAATAAATAACATTAATTTCTTGCCCGAAAGAGATGAAATATATCTCTCTACCGATTTTGGAATTGTAATCGTAAACAGTAAAAAGTTTGAGATTAAAAACAGTTTTGAGTTAGAGACAAAGATTTTAGACGCCACCTTCTTTGAGGATAGATACTTTATGGTTGACTCTGAACGAAATTTATGCAGCTGTTCGGAGGATAATATACCATATGAAATAGGCAATTGGGATATTAAATATAAGTTTCCAACAAATCCGAAAACATTGCTTGCTTTAAGCGATGTGCTATGGATTCAGACAGCCGGAGAAATATGGTCGTACAACACTGCCAAAGGGGTCAAAAATGTTGCATACGGCAAATACTCTTCGCTGGATGTTAACCCTTTGGGAGAGATATACGCTTACGGAACCGTAAACACAACCATAGAGGTATTTTCTCCTGATTGCACTAAACTTAATAAAATTAATCTACTCTCATATATAGGTTACACTCCGGTAAGTGTCTCAAACAATAACAAGAAATCGCTATATTGGCTATTAAACCAAAATGGCATTGCATCGTATAAAATGACAGGTGAGGAGTTTAGCAAAAACGATACCATACCCATTTCTGATAAATTGGCAGTATCTACACCCTACTCTCTTTCAATATCGGGAAGCACGCTATATTGCATTCCTGTTGGAATATGTATCGATAATGAAACGAGAGCAACAGCACCCAATAACAATATCTCATACTTGAAAGATTACAAATGGCACAACATAATTGGCAATAATGTACCAAGTCCCAAAGACAAACCTTCGGGTGTGGATAATTTCATATTGCCCTCAAAATTGGCAATACACCCCGATAACGACGAGATTGCATTTGTAGGAACATGGTATGACGGTTTATACAAATTCGAAAAAGGCGAATATAAAGAGAATTGGAACTATATGAACAGCCCCATAGTGGGAACAGATAATAACTATGCCAACATGGTTAGCAGTTTGTCATTCGACGAAGATAGAAACCTTTGGATGACAAGCTACAGCCGAGAACAAGGAGTATTGATATTAAAGCACGATGGCAAATGGGTTGTGTTTGACCATATAACACCATTGATAAACCAAAAATATCAGAGCTGTATGATACATCCAACAAAATCAAATGCAAAGTGGTTTGTATCACAAGACCCCACAAAATCGTGTGTAATAGCTTTAAATATAAACGGAACTCTTGAAAAAACTTCGGACGATAAGTTTCGCCAATTCAGCACCTTTACCGATCAGGATGGTAAAACCATCGATGCCACAACCTTTTATTGCATAAACGAAGATAGAGACGGCAAATTATGGATTGGAACCGACCGAGGTCCCATAATAATATCACGCCCCGATAATTTTATGAACAGCAACTTTACTTGCCAAAGAGTAAAAATACCTCGTAACGACGGAACAAATAATGCCGACCTTCTACTCGACGACGAGACAATAAGGGCAATAAGAACCGACGGAGCAAACTGCAAGTGGTTGGGAACATACGGCAATGGAGCATTTCTACTCTCTCCCGACGGACTTGAAACAATTCAACACTTTACAATGGAGAACTCTCTTCTTCCTTCAAATAATATATACGACATAGCTATTAATCAAGAGAACGGAGAGGTATATTTTGCTACCGACAAGGGGTTGGCCTCATTCAGAGCTGAAGCCACAGAAGAGGAAGAAAGTTACGAAAACATTTATGCGTTCCCCAATCCTGTTCGCCCCGAATATACAGGAGTAGTAACCATAACCGGACTGATGTTTAACTCGCTCGTCAAAATTACCGATACAGTTGGTAATCTGATATACCAAGCATACTCAAAAGGAGGTCAAATTGTTTGGGACGGTAATGCCACAAACGGACAACGTGTAAAAAGCGGTGTGTATTACGTATGGGCATCGTCAGAAGATGGCAAAGAGGGTGTTGTAACCAAAATTGTATTTATTAATTAGAACATAGCCAAATAAATAAACGAATAAATGTTATTGTGCGTATATTGGAGAGTTTCTGATATTCGCACATTTTTTATTAATGAACTTTATCCATTTCTAATTTGTTTTTGAGTAGTAATACAATAAAACTACTAAAAATGGATGAATACGTCGATTTGTTTCAAGAGAGATTATTAAAAATTCAAGATAATCTTTACAATTTTGCCTATATGCTCACATCGGATAAAGAGGAGGCAAAAGACCTACTGCAAGATACAACAATGAAAGCTCTCGATAATCGAGACAAGTACATCGACAACATAAACTTTAAGGGTTGGATGTTTACAATTATGAGAAACATATTCATTAACAACTATCGCAGAGTTGTTCGCAATCAAACTATGATTGACCAAACAGAAGATCTTTATCACCTAAATCTTCCGCAAGAATCGGGTTTTGACACTCCCGAAGGAAGCTACACCATAAAAGAGATTAACAGAGCTATTGCCTCATTTCCTCCCGAATACAGAGTCCCTTTTTCGATGCACGTTATAGGTTATAAATATCAAGAGATTGCTACCTATATGAAACTACCTCTCGGAACTGTAAAAAGCAGAATTTTTTTTGCACGACAACGATTGCAACAATTACTAAAAGATTATAGATAAATAACTTCACATAAGAAGTTGCTTTGTGTTTTATTAACTAAGTTTATTTGTTCTCAAAAAACTGTTTTTGCTTTTAGCGAATTTTTAAAAAAACTATACCTAATAGACAGGCTAAAAAAATCGTAAGATGGATTAGCCTGTCTATTTTTTGTTTGAGTATAAGCAAAAGATGTCAGTATAATTTTATATACAACAGCTAAAAATCGGCTTTCTTTTTGTCAATTGGCACAATTAAACTAACTTTGCATCAGTGATAAGAACTACGTTCTTACTTTTTTTGATGTTGTATTATAATTAAATAGTAAAAAATGAATATCCTTTTATTAGGTTCGGGTGGTAGAGAGAATGCCCTTGCATGGAAAATAACTCAAAGTGCAAAATGCGACAAGTTGTTTATTGCTCCCGGTAATGCCGGTACTGCAAATGTAGGTGAAAACGTAGCTATTAAAGCAGACGACTTTAATGCCATTAAAGAGTTTGTTCTTGCCAACGATATTAAGATGGTTGTTGTAGGCCCAGAAGATCCATTGGTAAAAGGTGTTTACGACTATTTCAAAAACAGTCCCGAATTGGCAAACATCCCAGTTATAGGTCCTTCAAAAGAGGGTGCTCGTCTTGAGGGTAGCAAGGCTTTTGCAAAAGCTTTTATGATGCGTCAAAACATTCCTACTGCCGCATACAAAGAATTTACTGCTAATGAGTATGATGAGGCTGTCGAATTCTTGAAAACACTTAAAGCTCCCTACGTTTTAAAAGCCGACGGCTTGGCTGCCGGAAAAGGTGTTCTTATCATCGATAACATTGAGGAGGCAAAAGAGGAGTTGAAGGCTATGCTTAACGGAATGTTTGGCGAGGCAAGCAGCACTGTGGTAATCGAAGAGTTCTTATCGGGTATAGAGTGTTCGGTATTTGTTTTAACCGATGGTGAAAACTATAAAATATTGCCCGTTGCAAAAGACTACAAACGTATTGGCGAAGGCGATACAGGTTTAAACACCGGAGGTATGGGTGCAGTTTCGCCCGTTTCGTTTGCCGACGAGGTATTTATGAAAAAGGTTGAGGAGCGTATTGTTATCCCTACCGTTGAAGGTCTTAAAAAAGAGGGTATCGAATATAAAGGCTTTATATTTTTAGGACTCATCAATGTTGAAAACGAGCCTATGGTTATTGAGTATAACGTACGTATGGGCGACCCCGAAACCGAGGCGGTTATGTTGCGTATAGCTTCCGACCTTGTTGAGTTGTTTGAAGCAGTAGCAGAGAGAAAACTTAACGAAAAATCGCTTGAAATAGACCCACGCTATGCCGTTACCGTTATGTTAGTATCGGGAGGTTATCCGGGAGATTACGAAAAAGGCAAAGAGATTACAGGTTTGGAGGGTATTACAGATAGCATCCTATTCCACGCAGGTACAGCTTTAAAAGATGGCAAAGTAGTTACTTCGGGCGGTAGGGTTATTGCCGTAAGTTCATACGGAAACAGCAAAGATGAAGCTTTGGCTAAATCGTTTGAAAATGCTCAAAAAATAGAATTCGACAAGAAATATTATCGCAGAGATATTGGTTTTGATTTAAAATAAAAAAACCTGTGAGAGAGTATGGAGTGATAAAGATACCTACTTCATTGGTATCTCATATAATTTGTTTATTTGCGGCGGTGGCTCTTGTAGCCATCGCCTCAATATATTTTACACCCGTAATAACCCCGTTTGGCAATTTGGTTGATTTACAACTATCGCAAGAGTGGTACTCCTCCATTAGTGCCATTGTTGTAAATGTTTGTTTGATGACTATTCTTACAGCCGCCATATCCACCATTGCCAATAAATACTCTCTTACAATACTGCTTTCTCTCTTTCCAACACTATTTTTTCTTTTGTTGCAATGTTGTAACCCCAATATTCTGCTTTCATTTAACATAGGTATTTTAGGGGCAATATCATTTCTTATTTCGACATACTACCTGTTTGAGAATTACGGAAAAAAAAGAGTAGAAAAAATAGTATATGGTATTACTCTTATTTTGTGTGTATCAGCCATATTGTGGGATAAGATTATTTTCTTTATTCCTCTCTTTTGGATTGGTCTTGCACAGTTGAATATGCTAACCTTTAAGAGTGGTGCCGCATCAATATTGGCAATTGCAACTTCGACGTTTATATTGTGGGCTACGTCGTATTTGGGATGGGGTAATTTTAATTTTGCCGACTTTGGCGAAGGGCTGAAATCGGTAATTATGTTGAATGATTATAAGTATATCGATAATAACATTATATATGACATAGTGTATGTTATGGCTATTCTTATTGTGATAATGGTATATAATTTAACCAATATATATGCCGACTCTCACGAAAAGATATCTATTAAACGATACATCCTGTTTTTAAATTCAGCATTGATAACAACAACTCTGCTTATGGTTATAAACCCATTAAGTATTGCAACATATATGCCCATCTTCAATAGTGTTTCGGCATTGCTGGTTGCTCACTACTTCAATAGTATTAAGAGTAAAGCAAAATTAAGATTTCTTTATGCTATAATATTAACATACATAACCATTTATATTGTATGGATATTGTAGCTCAATTTTCGGAATGGGGTTATATAGGTTTGTTTATAGCCTCGTTTATTTCGGGAACGGTTCTACCCCTATGTTCGGAGGCTGTTCTGATATTTTTGGTATCTGCTGGCTATGATACCGCAATTGCTTTAAGTGTTGCAACAATAGGAAACTCATTGGGTGGTGCCACCTGTTACTATCTGGGTAGATTAGGAAAGTTGAGTTGGATAGAAAAATATCTTAAAATAAAGCCCGAAAAGCTTAATAAGGGTACACGTTTTGTTCAAAAAGGTCCGGGTGCAGTAGTAGCGTTTTTATCGTTTCTGCCTATTTGGGGAGAACTAATTATTGTCGCTCTGGGATATATGCGGGCAAACGTTTTAACAACAAATATATCGATGCTGTTAGGTAAATTTATTCGCTATGTTTGTGTGATTAAAGGCGTCGAATTTTTTATGTAATAAACGATAAATTTTAAAAACAGCTTCCTAAAGTAACGGATAAGAGTTGAAAGATTATGAAAATAGATAGACTTGACTTTGGCGATAAACCCCTTTTTCTCGCTCCTATGGAGGGTGTAACCGATGCATCGTTTCGCCTTATGTGCAAAGAGTTTGGTGCTGATATGGTTTATACCGAGTTTGTCTCTGCCGATGCTTTGATACGACACGTTAATAAAACAGAGGCAAAGCTATCGATAAGCGACGAAGAGCGACCTGTTGTTATTCAAATTTACGGCAGAGAGATTGAACCAATGGTTGAGGCCGCAAAGATATGCCAAGAGGCAAACCCCGATATATTGGATATTAACTTCGGATGTCCTGTTAAACGTGTGGCAGGGAAAGGAGCCGGGGCAGGAATGTTACGAAACATTCCTCAAATGCTTGCCATTACCCGTGCCGTTGTTGAGGCTGTTGATATTCCTGTTACGGTAAAGACTCGTTTGGGATGGGACCACGACTCTAAAATTATTGAAACTCTTGCCGAAGAGTTACAAGATTGCGGAATTGCGGCTCTTTCGATACACGGACGTACACGCAGTCAAATGTACACCGGCTCAGCCGATTGGGACTATATTGGCAGAGTTAAAGCTAATCCTAAGATAAAGATACCCATAATAGGTAACGGAGATGTTACATCGGCAGAGATTGCAAAAGAGAGATTCGACAAATATAATCCCGATGCTATTATGATTGGCAGAGGAGCTATTGGTGCTCCCTGGATATTTAGAGATATTAAAGGTTATTTGACAAATCCCGATACTTATAAGCCTTTAACCGTTGAAGAGAAGATGGACGTATTCCGTCGCCAAATGCGTGAAAGTATTGCCCGATTGGACGAGAGACGTGGAATACTGCACATTCGTCGCCATCTTGCAGCTACAACGCTGTTTAAAGGCATCCCTAACTTCCGTGATATAAAAATTGCAATGTTAAGAGCAGAGAAAGAGGATGAACTCAACTCTATTTTTGATACTATACAAGAGAAATATTTAACTAATACAATAGAAAATGAAGAGATTTAAAATTCTATTTCTTGCAGTAATTACAATTTTTATTGCAAGTGCAAAGGTGAATGCAAAAGAGGTTGTGGCTAAAAAATACAACTATGTTTACAGCGACACAACTATTGCCGACTTTAAAGAGGTTAGTATATTAAATGGTATTAACGTAGTATATACTCAAAGCGAAAGTCAGGCTGGTAAAGTAAGAATATATGCTCCCGAAGGAGAAAACGTCGTATCCCTCACATCTAAAAACGGACTATTAAGTATCAGATACGGAAGAGGATATAAGATGGATTATGGCGTTATTATGGTGTATGTATATTCTAAAGAACTTACACAAGTTAACTGCTCGGTAGGAGCAAACTTTACAACCGAAGGTATAGTGTCGGGTAGTAAACTAAAACTTAAAGTTTTAAACAGAAGCCAAATACGTTGCAAAAATATTATTTACGACGAAGTTTATGCCAAACGTGGTTTGGGTAATGGCGATATTCTTCTTGCCGGTAAAGTTAAAAAGGCCACATATTCTATTATAGGAAATGGAGAAATTGATGCTGACAACCTTGTTGCCGATGAGGTTGTTTGTAAAATTTTTGGTAAAGGCGATATTGGTTGCCACGTCGATAAAGATATCTCTGTTAGAAGTATTGGTAGGGGTGCCGCATATTGTAAAGGTAACTTGAAAATTTCGGGAGAAAACAAGAAAATTAGAGAAATGCCTGATGTTGTTAAAGAGTAAAAAAATAGATTTGGTATATTATAAAGTTAACTGAAAATAAAAAGATAACTGACCCCAAAGTTTTTTGTTTAAACTTTTGGGGTCAGTTCTTTTTTATTCAAGCTCTTAATTCATTATCAAAATTGAAGGCATTTATATTTAAAACTCAGCTGTACTCATATCTCCTGTTTCGTTAAACGCCGTATGCATTGCGAATGCTGCCGACAAAGTATGAGGTGTATGACCACTTCCCATTTCAAGATATTTACGCAACAACGGACGATATGTGGGGTGTGCACAATTCTCAATAATAGCTTCGGCTCTTTGACGGGGAGATTTTCCTCTCAAATCGGCAACTCCTTGTTCTGTGATAAGAACTGATACCGAGTGTTCGCTGTGGTCGAGGTGCGACACCATTGGTACTATTGCACTGATTTTTCCTCCTTTTGCAACAGAGGGACAAGTAAAAATTGAAAGGTATGCATTGCGAGTGAAGTCGCCCGACCCGCCAATACCGTTCATCATCTTGGTTCCGGTAACGTGAGTTGAGTTTATGTTACCGAAGATATCTGCTTCAAGTGCCGTATTTATGGTTATAAGTCCCATTCGTCGTACAACCTCGGGATTGTTCGAAAGTTCTTGAGGACGCAAAACTATTTTGTCACGGAAGAAATCCACATCGGCAATAATTTCATCCATTACAGCATCACTTACAGTAAGTGAACAACCGCTGGCAAATTTACATTTTCCACTCTTCATTAAACCTACAACAGAGTCTTGTACTACTTCAGTGTACATTTCAAAAGGTGGAATATCAGGATTTGAGCCAAGCGAACCCAACACTGCATTTGCTATGTTTCCCACTCCTGATTGTATTGGTAAGAATGATGCAGGAATACGTCCCGCTTTCAACTCCGATACCAAGAAGTTACATACGTTCTCACCAATTTTATTTGTTGTCTCATCGGCAGGAGTAAAGGGTGCCACTCCATCGGGTAGATTGCTCTCTACAACACCTATGATTTTAGATGGGTCGATTTGTATGTACGGTACTCCAACTCTATCGGATGGAGTATAAACGGGTATCTCTTTACGATATGGAGGGTCGGCTGGTTGATATATGTCATGAAATCCCTCTATTGCCTCAGGTGTATGATGATTTAGCTCTATAATTACCTTCTCAGCCAAATCGCATACGGTAGGAGCAATACCTACTCCCATACAAGGTATTATACGACCATCATCATAAACTTTACACGCCTCAACAATGGCAAAGTCTAACTTACCATAAAAACCATATCGTAGATTTTGAGCCAAGTGTGAAAGGTGCATATCGAAATATTGTATTTCGTTTTTGTTTATTCCCTCACGAGATGATTTGTTTGACTGATAGGGTGTGCGTGCATCTATTGCTTTTGCACGGGCTAAAGCTCCATCAAGCATATCACCCGATGATGCTCCGGTATATAACGAAACTTTAAATTCACGTCCGGCTTGGTGTTCTGCTTCTGCTTTTTCTGCCAATGCAGCCGATACTACTTTGGGTGTTCCCGAAGCGGTAAAACCTCCAAAACCTATTTTAGCACCATTTCCAATATATGATGCTGCCTCTTGAGCTGTTATTACTTTAAATGCCATAATAAATATTTATTTTTATATTTTCTCAATAAGAAACTGTTTTAATTTTATTGTAAAATTTACTTATGTTGCGATTTACTTTCGCTCGCTTATTCGTATATTTGACGTAAACGTCGAATTTACTTTCGCTCGCTGTAAAAAATATTCAAACAAGTTTGATATTATTTTGCTCGCTTATTCGTATATTTGACGTAAACGTCGAATTTACTTTCGCTCGCTGTAAAAATATTCAAACAAGTTTGATATTATTTTGCTCGCTTATTCGTAAATTTGTGTCAAATTTACAAATTATTCTGATAAATAAAATATGTCGGAGGATAAAAAGCTATTTATTGAAACATACGGATGTCAAATGAACGTGGCAGACAGCGAAGTGGTAGCATCTATTATGGCCACTTGCGGTTACTCGTTATGCGATGATATCAATGATGCCGATGCAGTATTCCTAAATACTTGTTCGATTAGAGATAATGCCGAACAAAAAGTTTTAGGTCGCCTTCAATTTATGAATAGTTTACGTAATAAAAAGGGTAAACTCATTGTGGGCGTTCTTGGCTGTATGGCAGAGAGAGTTAAAGATGAACTTATTGCAAACCACGGTGTTGACCTTGTTGCGGGACCCGATGCTTATAACGACCTTCCAAACCTTGTGGGTGCTGTTGAGTGTGGTGAAAAAGCTATTAATATTGAGTTGTCAACCGTTGAGACTTACAAAGATGTTTTACCTCATAAAATAGGTAAATCCATTTCGGGATTTATATCTATTATGCGTGGTTGCAACAACTTCTGTTCGTATTGCATTGTACCTTATACTCGGGGACGAGAAAGAAGTCGTCCACCACAAAGCATATTAAATGAGCTTTGTGAGCTTAAAGCAAATGGTATTAAAGAGGTTACTCTTTTAGGTCAGAATGTAAACTCGTACCTTTTTGAGAATGAGATGGGTGAAAAAACCGATTTCCCTGCTCTATTGCGTATGGTATCGAAAGAGGCCGGTAATGGTATCAGAGTACGTTTTACCACATCGCATCCTAAAGATATGAGCGATGATATTTTAAAGACTATTGCCGAGTGTGATAATATATGCAATCATATTCACCTTCCTGTTCAATCGGGTTCGAACAGAATTTTGGCTCTTATGAACAGAAAATATACTCGAGAATGGTATTTGGAGAGAATTGCCGCTATTAGACGATATATACCCGATTGCGGTATCTCAACCGATATGTTCAGTGGTTTTCACTCTGAGACAGAGGAGGAGTTTGAAGAGACTCTATCGCTTATGCGTGAGGTTGGTTTCGACTCTTCGTTTATGTTCAAATATTCTGAGCGTCCCGGAACATTTGCCTCTAAGAAACTTCCCGATAATATTTGCGAAGAGGTTAAGATTGCTCGCCTACAACGTATGATTGAGTTGCAAAACGAGCTATCGGCAGAGAGCAACCGTCGTGATATTGGTAAACGTTTTGAGGTATTGGTTGAGGGATTTTCGAAACGCTCTCGTGAACAACTTTGCGGACGTACTCCTCAAAATAAGACCGTTGTTTTTGATAAAAAGAACTACCATATAGGAGATAGAGTAATGGTTGAGATTTATGATTCATCATCGGCTACACTTTTGGGAAAACCTGTTTAACAATGAGGAATTCTCTAACAACTAACAACTAATAACTAACAACTAAATATGGAATTATACAAAAAATTGAATAACCTAACAGGGTGGGTAATGTTTTTGATTGCCGCTACAGTTTACACCCTTACTTTGGAGCCTACCGCAAGCTTTTGGGATTGCGGAGAGTTTATTTCATCTGCATATAAATTAGAGGTGGGACATCCCCCAGGCAACCCTATCTTTATGTTGACAGGCAGATTCTTTGCAAACTTTGCCTCTGACCCAAGCCAAGTTGCATGGATGATAAACTTTATGTCGGCAATATTGAGTGCAGCTACTATTCTTCTGTTATTCTGGACAATTACTGCTATTGGTAAAAAAATAACAGTTAAAAATAATGAGTATTCTTTAGCAAAAACCATTGCTATTTTGGGAGCGGGTGCTGTTGGTGCATTGGCATACACTTTCAGCGACACTTTCTGGTTTTCGGCTGTTGAAGGTGAGGTTTACGCATACTCATCTTTCTGTACAGCCTTAGTGGTATGGCTTATTTTAAAGTGGGAAAATCATGCCGACGAACCACATGCCGATAGATATATTATTTTAATTGCATATATTATTGGCATTTCAATTGCCGTACACCTGTTGAACCTTTTGTGTATCCCTGCAATTGTTCTTATTTACTACTATAAGAAATGGCCTAAAACATCAGGAAAAGGTTCTCTTTTAGCAATTCTTGTATCGTTTGCTATTATATTCTTTATCCTTTACGGATTGGTTCCGGGATTTATCAAAGTTGCCGGGTGGGTTGAATTACTATTTGTTAATGTATTTGGTACCCCATTTAACACAGGTGCTATTGTATATTTCTTCTTGGTTATTGCTTGTATCTCGTGGGGATTATATGAAACATTTACTCAAAAGAGCGTAATAAGAATGAAGTTTGCCTTTATAATTAGCTTGATAATGGTTGGACTTCCGTTTATAAGTGATAACATTTTTATCTCTCTTTTGATTGTTGCAATACTGATAGCTTTAACTTT
Source organism: Bacteroidales bacterium (assembly GCA_017559955.1). Taxonomy (GTDB): domain Bacteria; phylum Bacteroidota; class Bacteroidia; order Bacteroidales; family G3-4614; genus Caccoplasma_A. Next base: position 33,897 of record JAFYPQ010000042.1, on the reverse strand, counting down.
TATACCTAAGCTGAATATAAGATTGCTAAATATAATTCTAACAAGCATTATGGTAATATTCATAGGTTACTCGTCATACGCAGTTATATTGTTACGCTCTACGGCAAATACTCCTATGGATCAGAACTCACCTGAAGATGTTTTCAATTTGTCAAGCTATCTTAACCGAGAACAATATGGCGAAAGACCTTTGCTTTATGGACATACTTTTGCTTCGGATATAGTTCGTAACAGCAATAACGAACCAAAAGAAATAGTAGGTAAAGCTATTTGGAAACGTGCTATAAAAAACAACGAAAACGAACCCGACAAATATGTGGTTACCGACCATAAAAAGGATTATGTTTATCAACCGGAATTGAATATGCTATTCCCCCGTATGTATAGTAACCAATCTCACCACATTGAGGCATATAAGCAGTGGAGCAATTATAAAGGTAAAAAGGTAAAAACATCGAAGGGGTATGTTACAAAACCGACATTTGCCGAGAACATTCGTTTCTTTATAAGTTACCAAGTTAACTATATGTATTGGCGTTACTTTATGTGGAACTTTGTTGGTCGCCAAAACGATATTCAAGGAAATGGCGAACTTCATAAAGGTAATTGGATTACAGGTTTCCACTTCATCGACAAACATATTGAAGGAGAAAACTTACCATCAGACTTAAAGAATAATAAAGGTCGTAATGTATATTATATGTTACCACTATTACTTGGTATAATAGGTTTACTATATCAAGCATTCTCGGGTCAAAAGGGTATTGAGAGTTTTTGGGTAACATTCTTCTTGTTCTTTATGACTGGTTTGGCAATTGTAATATATCTTAACCAAACTCCATATCAACCACGTGAGAGGGATTATGCCTATGCCGGCTCGTTCTATGCCTTTGCAATTTGGATTGGTATGGGAGTATTAGGTATATATAGTTTTGTAAAAAAATATATATTAGAAAGAAAAGATAATTCCATTGCAGCTTTTGCTGTTACTCTTATGTGTTTGCTTGTACCTGTACAAATGGCAGCTCAAAACTGGGATGACCACGACCGCTCAGGAAGATACGCCGCACGTGATTTCGGTAAAAACTATCTATCGTGTGTTGAAGAGAATGGTATTATTTTCACTAATGGAGATAATGATACATTCCCATTATGGTATGTTCAAGAGACCGAAGGTTACAGAACCGATGTTAGAGTTTGTAACCTAAGTTACCTGCAAACCGATTGGTACACCGACCAAATGAAGAGCCAAGCTTACGAGTCATCTCCTCTTCCAATAGAAATGGATCGTAAACGATATGGCAATGGTAAAATGCAATATGCTTATGTCATAGACAGAGGTATGGTAAATAGTTGCGAACTTGATATTGCAATGGATTACTTAATATCTGAAGATGAAAATACAAAAATATTACCTGAATATGAAAATATAAAATTAGATCATATTCCATGCAGTAATTTATATATTGATGTCGATACAGCAAGTATAGTGAATAAAATTCCTACTGGTTTAAAAGATTATATCACCGACAGAGTTGATATAAATTTACAAAACGGTAATGCTATCATGCTTAATCAAATATCAATATTAAGTATGTTAAATTCTATAGCAAAAGATAATTGGGATAGACCTATTTACTATGCTGTAACGGTCGGGCCTGATATGTATATGAATTTAGACCAATATTTTGTTAAGGTTGGTTTAGCATATAGAATTTTACCTGTTTATAATCCAAATGCTGATAGCGACGGTTTGGTCGATACCGAAACAATGTACGATAATATGATGAATAAATTTGAGTGGGGAGGTGTAGATAATTCTAATGTTTATTTAGATGAAACCACTCGTAAAATGTGTTATACTATGCGTATGTTATTCATAGACCTTGCAGAAGCTTTAATTATGGAAGAGAAATATGATATGGCTTTGAATGTTTTGGATAAGATGATGGAAAAAATTCCTGCATCGGCAAGTAAACACGACTATCTATCAATTCAACCTGCCATGGCATATTACAGTTTAGGAGAAGAAGAAAAAGGTAAAGCCATCTTAACTGAAATTGCAGATAGCTCAATGGAATATATGAAGTGGTTTAGAGAATTGGGTACAGATAAGGTAAGAAGCATATCACAAGAGTATTTAAGACAAGAATATACTTTAAAAACAATTATTCAATTTTTTATTCAACAAGGTGATGAAGAGAGTGCCGAAAAATATCTGTATGCTCTCAGTGATTTAGGTTATAACTTGTTTAGAGAATAGAATATGTTAATAGAACAGCCACCATATATGTATAGGATGTTATATCCTGAAACAATATGGCGAATACCCTGTAAAAACAAAACAGTATATTTAACATTTGACGATGGTCCGGTACCCGAGGTTACACCTTGGGTACTGAATGTTTTAGACCATTATAATATTAAAGCTACATTTTTTTGCGTAGGCGATAATGTAGCTCGAAATAAAGAGTTGTATAAAGAGATTATAAAAAGGGGACACTTGACAGGAAACCATACACAAAATCATATTCAAGGTATAAAATTCAGAACAAAAAATTATTTAAGAAATGTTGAGGCAGCCAATACATTAATAAATAGCACTATTTTTCGTCCTCCTCACGGACATATGCGTTTTCGTCAAAAAGTAGCTCTACAAAAAGCAGGATATCATATTATAATGTGGGATGTGGTAAGTCGTGATTACAGTAAAAATTTAACTCCTGATGAAGTTTTTTATAATGTTAAAAAATATACTCGCAACGGTTCAATTATTGTTTTTCACGACTCATTAAAGGCACAACGTAATTTAAAAGTAGTTTTACCAAAAACAATAGAATGGTTGATTGATGAAGGTTATCAAATTAAAAAATTACCTATTCTATTTTAGTATATAAAGTAAAAAAGAGTTTTAAAAACTCTTTTTTACTTTTATTTTTAAAACTGTAATTTTTTGAAGAATTCCCATATTACTATTCCACCTGCCACTGATACATTAAGAGAGTGTTTAGTACCGAACTGAGGAATTTCAACTGCAAAATCGCACATATCTACAACCTCTTGTTGAACTCCTTTTACCTCATTACCTAATATAAGGGCATAACGGCTATTTTTATCAAGTTCAACTTTATCGAGCATTATACTATTTTGTACCTGTTCAACAGCAAATACTTTATAACCATCATTTTTAAGTTTTTCTACCACCTGTTTTGTATCTTCACAATATTCCCAATCCATACTATCCTCTGCACCAAGTGCAGTTTTATGTATCTCAGCATTGGGAGGTGTGGCTGTTACTCCACATAAATATATTTTCTCAAGTTTAAAAGCATCAGAACTACGGAAAACCGAACCAACATTATTTAAACTTCTTATATTATCAAGAACCACAACCAAAGGAGTTTTATCAAGTTGTTTAAACTCCTCTTTTGATACTCTATCCAACTCAATAACCGATAACTTTTTCATTTTTCAATGTTTTTCACAAAGATACTATTATGTAAGCGAAATAACATCAAGTTTATTGGATTATTTCAATGAGTACGAGAGTATCATAGCGCAATAAAGACTTCCGCTAAAATCACAGAAGTAAGCGAAAAAGATAAAGTTTGTAATATACGTTATAGATCAAAAGCTTCTTTCCACCACATAGCAAAAAGTTCGCCTGAATTAACACCTAATCGGTCAGATGATTCTCCTGGATTTATCTCCACAATCATATCAGTAATGGCATCTATGGTATAGTAATTACTACCTAAAACAGATAGTCTTTCTACGGCTTCACGCACTATATCGGGAATAACCCCCGACCTATGATATATTTTATTCAAGATAACCCAATATCTCTCCTCATCATAAAAAATTTCGGGATTTATAAATTTTCTGACTGCATAAACCCCTTTGTAGGGTAGATTTTCATATTTACATCGCAACTCCTCAATAGAGTTTATAGGCCACACCGAAGCCAATTCACCCTCGTCCCACAACGATTTTTTTTCGTTCTTTATAAATGCCTTATCCCAACCTCTTGAAATAATTTTTTCGGAAACACTTTTGTCAAGTTTATCTACAAAAAAAGTAGGAATAGATATATCCTTTATTAAATCATAATTCTTGGACATAGATAGTATTGCATCATACTCTTTCCAGCCCTGAATAAAACGTTTATCATTAGGATATTGCTCTTTACTGTGCATAATAAACCCTCTATAAAAAAGTTGTTCGCTATCAGAAGAGGGAGTTGTTCCTACACGAATACCAAGTTGTTTCATTGCCTCCACCTCGGGTTGAAAAATTGGAGGAATTTGAGATGGAGCATTTTTATCTTTTACATAAATAATTTCTCTAATCATCTTTTCTGAATAATGAGTGTAGCCATACTGCTAACGATAATTTTGAAGAGTTAAGCAACGCTGTTTGGGAAAGAACAAAGGAAAGATTATCTCCTACTACCTTAAAGCGTTTTTGGAGATATCTCAAAAACGAGCAGGTTGAAACCCGTACTCACACTCTTGATGTGCTTGCTAAATTTGTTGGATACAGAAATTTTGATGCTTTTTGTAACCACCGCAAAGATTTTGAGTGTGTTCAGAGCAGGATTATTGGTTCTGATAGTATTGATGTTAAAAATCTTCTTAGAGGTGAACTTCTTCATATTACATGGTTACCTGACCGGTCGGTTATTGTAAAGTATATGGGGAACTCGCGTTTTGAGGTTACTGAAAGTATCAATTCAAAACTTAGTGTTGGCGATACTTTCTCTTGTAACTTGTTTATTCAAAATGAGCCTCTATATTTAAGTAATCTTATTCATGAAGGTTCTACCCCTCTTACATATGTTGCAGGCGAAAATAATGGCGTTAATATAAGGGTTTTAATTGGGGGTTAATATAGAAGTTGTTAATTATATAAGTACATAATAATATATTCAAAAGAAATCTTTTTTGTATATTAGCAATTGTTATTTATACATAATTTTATATGTCTGATACTTCGTCATTTATAAAGCCAGGTGATAATTTTCTAAACCAAAATAAGTTTACTCAAATTTCAGAAATTAGAAATGAAGGGTTTAACACTCTGTTTCGTGCTAAACGTTATGGTAAATGGTGGTTGATTAAGGCTCTGAAAAAAAAGTTGCAAGATGATATTATGTATCAATCTTTTTTACAAAAGGAGTATGATATTTTAGTCAACTTACATCACTCCTATATTGTTCAGGTACACTCTTTTGAAAATATTGAGGGTATTGGAAAGGCTATAGTTATGGAGTGGATTGATGGTATTTCTCTTAGTGAATGGCTTACTAAAACTCACTCAAAAAGTGAACGACGCAATATTATTAGAAGAGTTATTGATGCGCTTAAATATATTGAATCGGTACATACACAACATCGCGATATTAAGCCTTCAAATATTATGGTTACCAATAATGGTGAACATATTAAACTTATTGATTTTGGATTAGGCGATACGGATAGTTATGCTATTCTTAAACAGGCGGTGGGCTCAAGTGGTTATATGGCTCCTGATGGTCCTTCTGATATATACTCTTTTGGTAAACTACTTGAAACCTTAAATACAGGCTTTTTTACTAAATTTATTATTAAACGTTGTTGTGTTGATAAAGATAAACGCTTTAATAATTTTACTTCTGTTAAACGTTGGTTGAATTTTGCGTGGCAACTTCCTAAATATATTTTTATCTCTATTTTTATTATTATAATTTCTATTACTTTTTATATTGCTACTATTAAAAGTGCTCATAATCAAATTTCTCCCGAAATAGATAGTATTGAACAGATTATTACTCAAGACAAAGAGGAACTTTTAAAGAGAAAACAAACATTTAATAATATTATTACCAATATGTGTAATGATATTGATAATATAGTTATTGATAGTGATATTGAAAATAAAATTGATACAATGAGTAATCCTATATATATTAACGATACTAAAATTTTAATATATTCTTATTTTAATAATAAATTAAAAAATCTGCCAAATGATATTACCATTGAAGAAAAACAGACTATTATGATTGAAGTTTCTACTTATATTCAAGAGAAATATATTTTAAGATGGATTGAAACTATAACTGATAAGGTATTAAGAGAGAATGGTATTAATTAATATTTTTTCTTAATAATATAATACATAATAAATTACATAAAAAAAGAACTCTTTATGAGTTCTTTTTTTTATTATTAAAATTGAGTTATTAATAAACATGTTGATAAGTTGTTAATAGTAGATAATAACTTTTTAAAAAATATAGTTGTATTTATAAATATGAAATTTGTATAATCAAATATCTGAATATGTACTGTTATTATTAAATTTCTTTTGTTTTTATTTATTCACATCATATTTAATGGTTATCAATATCTAAAATAAAAAAAATAATTAACTTTGTACTTTATCAACATTATGTTAATAAAGTATATATTATATTTAAAATCAAATATTAAAGATGTTGATTACTATGTTTATTTTGTTAATTGAATATTAATAACCAAATATCCAAATAAATATAAAAAAAGATATTAAACATATTAACAATATATTATCATCATCATTTTTTTTCTATTAAATAAAGAATATATAATTATTTGTTTGTTGAAAAAGGAGTAATAAAAAAGATTTTTAAATTTTTATATGGATATAGTAGATAAAATAAAAAAATTAAAGGAAGAAAAAAATGCTGTTATCTTGGCTCACTACTATCAACGTAACGAAATTCAAGATGTAGCAGATTTTGTAGGAGATAGTTTAGCACTTGCACAATGGGCTGCTAAAACAGATGCCGATATATTAGTGGTATGTGGTGTAAATTTTATGGGCGAAACCGCTAAAATATTATGTCCTGATAAAAAGGTTCTTATTCCTGATAATACTGCAGGTTGTTCTTTGGCCGATAGTTGTAAGGCTGATGATTTAGCTGAATTCATTAAACAATATCCAGGATATAAAGTTATATCGTATGTAAATACTACAGCTGAGGTTAAAGCTTTGACTGATGTTGTGGTTACAAGTTCTAATGCCAAGGAGATTGTTGAATCATTCCCTAAAGATGAAAAAATAATATTTGGTCCTGACAGAAATTTAGGAAGCTACATTAATTCTGTTACCGGACGAAATATGGTTATTTGGAATGGTGCTTGTGATGTTCACGAACAATTTTCACTACAAAAAATAAAAGAACTTAAAGATCAAAATCCCGATGCTGAAGTATTGGCTCACCCAGAGTGTAAAAAACATATATTAATTGTAGCAGATAAGGTTGGTTCAACAGCTGCTTTGTTAAACTATGCTATTAAATCGGATTGTAAAAAGTTTATAGTTGCAACCGAATCGGGTATATTACATAAGATGAAATTATCGTGTCCCAACAAAGAGTTTATTCCTGCTCCTCCCGAAGATTCTTCTTGTGCATGTAATGAATGTGCTTTTATGAAGTATAATACTTTAGAAAAGCTATATGATGCTCTTTTAAATGAAAAATATGAGGTTTTTGTAGATGAAGAGATAAGAGAAAAGGCAGTTATATCTATACAACGTATGTTAGATATATCTGAAAAATTAAAATTATAAAATTATTTCATATATACTTATATTGAAAAACTTAGTAATATTTGCATCCGGTAATGGTTCTAATTTCGAATCAATTACCAAAGCTTGTAAAAAAAATAATATAGAAAATACTCAGGTTATTTTATTGGTATGCGATAAAAAAGATGCATTTGCCATTAAAAGAGCTAAACGTTTAGGTATAGAGTGTTTAGTTATTTCACCTAAAGATTATTCATCTAAAGATGAGTATGAGAGAGTAATAGTTAAAAAATTATCTTCATATAACATTGATTTAATATGTTTGGCAGGTTATATGAGAATTGTAGGAGAAATATTATTAAATAGATATAAAGGAATAATAATAAATACACATCCCTCTTTATTACCATCGTTTAGAGGTAAAGATGCAGTTGAACAGGCAATGGAGTATGGTGTAAAAGTATATGGTATTACAATTCATTATGTTGATAGTAGTTTAGATGGTGGACAAATAATAGCTCAAAAAACTGTTCCATATGAGGGTAATGATATAGAATATTTAAAGAAAAAATTACTTAAAGTTGAACATAAACTTTATGTTAATACCATAAATAAACTTTTAAATTATGAGTGATAATTTAGATGAGTTGATTTTGGAATTAGAGATATATACCAAAGAAAATAAAAAAGATGATACAGCTTTTTTTAGATTGGGTAATGCTTACCGTAAAGCAGGAAATATTTCTCAAGCAATACGATGTTATTTAACAGCGGTTGAAATAAATCCCTCTTCTCCTGCTAGTGAAGCTCATCGTATGATAATTGATATATTGGAATTTAGAAATACCGATTTATATAATCCATAATAATTTAGTTTGTAATGAAAAAAATATTATTCATATTTTCCATTCTTTTTATTATATCGTCGTGTAGTAAAATAGATATATTTTCTACCAATGAAATAGAGGGAGAATTTACTGATTATAAAGGTAAAATTATTTATGTGGTATATGAAAATTTTAAATCGGGAATAGTTACTGATACCATATATATAGATGATAATAAATTTGAACTTGATATTGAATTAAACAATAGTAAAACACCAGTATATATATTAGATGAAAATTTTAATAATATAACTGCCATATTTATAAAGGAGGGTGATGCTGTAAATTTATCGGGTTCGTCAAAGTCTTATAAGACTACCATTAATGGTGATTCCACCAATATATTAATTGGAGATTTTTTTAATAATAACAGTCAACTTATCTTTAAATATGATTCTTTAAAGTTAGATTATATAAAAAGATATCAGGATTCTATTTATATAGAAGAGTTGAATAAAATTAACGATTCAATTGTTATTAAAGCTACAGAGTTTATAGAATCTAATTTATCTTCACCGGCATCTACTTTTATTTTATATAATTATGTAGCATCACCAAAATATAAAACATTAACACGAAAGTTAGCCGAGAAATTATCTCCTATTGCCAAAGCAGAAGTAATTTCGGCCAGAATAGAGCAATTTGCTGCTATACAGCTATTAGATAAAGGAAAAACATTACCTTATCCTCAATTAAAAACTCCGACTGATAGTTTGGTTTATAATTATAATTATAAAAATAAAATCACGATTGTTACATTTTGGGATTCTTCCGACTCTTTATCAGTTTTAAAAATTCAGGAAATTGATAAGTTTTATGATAGTTTAAAAAATAAAGATAAAGTTTCATCTCATCTAATTTCTTTGGATATAGATAAAGATAGTTGGATATCGACAATTAATAATTATGATTTAAAATCGTTTACAACTAATTTACAAGATGGTTGGACAAATAAAGATATATCTGCTATTAATTTACGAGTAGTACCATCGATATTTTTATTGAACAGAAACGGTGTAATAATAGGAAGAGAATTAGATTTAGACTCTTTAAATTATCTTATTGATAAAACCATAATTAATAATGACAGTATCGATAATTTAAGAAAAAACAGAGGTAAGAAAAAGTAAATATAATTCAACTATTCAGTAAGATGCTGACAAAAATATATGCTGCCGCTCTTCAAGGCATAAATGCACAAATAGTAACTATTGAAGTAAATTGTACTCAAGGAATACAATTCTTTATGGTGGGTTTACCTGATGCTGCCGTAAAGGAGAGTCATCAGCGTATAATTTCGGCATTATCTCATAATAATCTTAAATTTCCACGCCGAAAGGTTGTAGTTAATCTTGCTCCTGCCGATATAAAGAAAGAGGGTTCGGCATATGATTTACCAATTGCTATTGGATTATTAGCTGCTAATGAAGAGATAAAGAGCTTTAAATTTAAGGATTATCTTATAATGGGAGAATTGTCGCTTGACGGTTCGATACTTCCTATCAAGGGAGCTTTACCTATTGCCATTATGGCAAAGCAAGAGGGATATAAGGGTTTTATACTTCCAAAGCAAAATGCACCTGAAGCCGCTGTTGTTGATGGTTTAGATGTGTATGGTGTTGAAAATATAACAGAAGTAGTTGCTTTTTTTAAGGATGAACAGCAATTACAAATAGTTGAGATAGATACTAAAGCTGAGTTTTATGATAAACAACAGCTCTTTGATATCGATTTTGAAGATGTAAAAGGACAAGAGAATGTTAAACGTGCTTTCGAAGTTGCTGCTGCCGGAGGTCATAATTTAATTATGGTAGGTCCTCCCGGTTCAGGAAAATCGATGTTGGCAAAACGTATTCCAACAATACTTCCGCCCTTAACTCTTGAAGAGGCATTAGAAACGACAAAAATACATTCTGTTGCTGGTAGATTATCTGATAATGGGGCATTGGTTACACGTCGCCCTTTTCGATCACCTCATCATACTATATCGGGAGTTGCTTTGGTTGGAGGAGGAACGTATCCTCAACCCGGTGAAATATCTCTTGCACACAACGGAGTGTTGTTTTTAGACGAATTACCAGAGTTTTCTCGTTCGGTATTGGAAGTTATGCGTCAACCACTTGAAGATCGTAAAATAACCATTTCTCGAGCTAAAAACACTGTTGAATATCCTGCGGGTATTATGCTTGTTGCAAGTATGAACCCCTGCCCTTGTGGGTATTATAATCACCCAACAAAGGAGTGTATATGTAGTGAAGGGGCTGTTACCCGCTATTTAAATAGAATATCAGGTCCCCTGTTAGACCGTATTGATATTCAAATTGAGGTTGTTCCTGTTGAATTTGAGAAACTTTCGTCAACAACAAAAGGTGAAAGCAGTGCTATTATACGTGAGCGAGTAGTTCGTGCAAGAGAGATGCAAATAAAGCGTTTTGTAGATACTCCGGGAGTATATTGTAATGCTCAAATGAATAGTCGATTGCTTAATAAATGGGCTTTACCTGATAAAGATAGTATTTCCATGCTTAAAATTGCTATGGAGCGATTTAATCTCTCTGCTCGTGCTTATGATAGAATTCTTAAAGTAGCACGTACTATTGCCGATTTAGAGGGTAGTGATGTGGTTAAAAGTTATCATATTCAAGAGGCAATTACTTATCGTAATTTAGATAGAGGTAATTGGGGAGTTTAGCCTATTTAATACTATATGATGTTTAGTATTGATAAGATTACTTTTGTAAAATATTTATAAAATGGCTATAAATTATTATAACGAAGGGGTTGATATGCCTCAAATTGAAAAAAGTAAAATTACTTTGTGGATAAAAGAAGTTGCTGCCTCGTATGGTAAAAGATGCGGAGAAATTTCGTATATTTTTTGTGATGATGAGAAGATTTTAGAGGTTAATCGTCAGTTTCTTCAACACGATTATTATACCGATATTATAACATTTGATTATTCTGCCGCAAATACAATTTCGGGCGATCTCTTTATTAGTATCGATACTGTTTGTACTAACGCCGAACAATTTTCTCAGGAGTATGTTCGTGAGTTACACCGTGTAATTATTCATGGTATTCTTCATCTTTGCGGTATAAATGATAAAGGTGAGGGAGAACGTGAAATTATGGAAGCGGCTGAGGATAAAGCTTTATCTCTTATTTTTGAATAAATTATTTTTGTAATACTTTATATATAATATTACTTTCAGTCAATACCTATTGGCTGAAAGTTTTTTTGTAACTTCGCAACAAGTTTCGAAACTGATTTATATTTATGGAATTTTCATACGACGTTATTGTTGTTGGAGCCGGTCATGCAGGGTGCGAAGCTGCTTCGGCTGCAGCTAACTTAGGTTCTAAAACTTTGCTTATTACAATGGACCTTAATAAGATTGCACAGATGAGTTGTAATCCTGCCATTGGAGGTATTGCAAAAGGTCAAATTGTACGTGAGATTGATGCTCTTGGAGGTTATACTGGTATTGTTACAGACCGTACTGCAATTCAGTTTCGTATGCTTAATCGTTCTAAGGGAGCTGCCATGTGGAGTCCTCGTGCTCAGAGTGATAGAGCAAAATTTATTCAAGAATGGCGTTCGATTATAGAGAATACTCCTAATTTATATCTATGGCAAGACTCTGTAAATCAATTAATTATAAAAAACAAAATTGTAACAGGTGTTAAAACTCAATTGGGTGTTGAGTTTTTTGCAAAGACAGTTATTATTACTTCCGGTACATTTTTAAATGGATTGATGCATATTGGTCGTACTCAGTTTGTTGGCGGTAGAATATCAGAACCTGCATCGTATGGAATATCAGAACAACTTGCTCAGGAGGGTGTCATTGTTGGTAGAATGAAGACAGGTACTCCGGTGAGAATCGATGCAAGAAGTATTGATTTTACACAATGTATAGAGCAGGGCGGTGATGATGATTTTCATAAGTTTTCATACCTCGATTTTAAGCCTCGTCAATTGAAACAGGTTAGTTGTTGGAGTATATATACGAGCCCAAGGGTTCATGAAATTCTTCTTGAAGGTCTCCCCGATTCCCCTCTTTACAATGGACAAATACAGAGTATTGGACCACGTTATTGTCCAAGTATTGAAACTAAACTTCATACTTTCCCTGATAAGATGGAACATCAGTTATTCCTTGAGCCGGAGGGAGAGAATACAAATGAATTTTACCTAAATGGATTCTCTTCTTCACTTCCAATAGATATTCAAATTAGAGCTTTGCAAGAGATTCCTGCTCTTCGTAATGTACATATATATCGCCCCGGATATGCCATAGAATATGATTATTTTGAACCAACTCAACTTAACCATACACTCGAAAGTAAAGTTATTAAGAATTTATATCTTGCTGGTCAAGTAAATGGTACTACTGGGTATGAAGAGGCTGCAGGACAAGGTTTGGTTGCTGGTATAAATGCTCATATCAGATGTCATGGTGGCGAAGATTTTGTTCTCCGTAGAGATGAGGCATATATAGGTGTTTTAATTGATGACCTTGTTACCAAAGGTGTTGACGAGCCTTATAGAATGTTTACTTCAAGAGCTGAATATCGCATATTGTTGCGTCAAGATGATGCCGATATGCGACTAACTGAGAAATCTTATAATATTGGTTTGGCTACAAAAGAGCGTTATGATTTATTGCAAACTAAGAAAGCAGAGTTGAACAGAATTATAGATTTCTGTCGTAATTTCTCTGTTAAGACTGCCTATGTGAATGATGCATTAGAGAAGAAGGGAACTTCTCCATTAAAACAGGGCGTAAAACTTGCAGATTTAATGCTTCGTCCTCAACTAAATATTTATGATATTATTGAGATTGTTACTCCTTTCAAGCGTGAGGTAGATAAAATTAAAGAACGTAAAGATGAAATTCTTGAGGCTGCAGAGATACTTTTAAAATATGAGGGATATATTGAAAGAGAAAAACTTATAGCAGAAAAGATTTCACGTTTGGAGAATATTCGTATTAAAGGTAAATTTAATTATAGTGAAATTACTCAACTTACAATTGAAGCACGTCAAAAGCTTTCAAAAATTGACCCAGAAACAATTGCTCAGGCAGGTCGTATTCCAGGAATATCACCAAATGATATTAATATTTTGCTAATGCTTTTAGGTAGATAATTCTCAAATTTTCTCTCTATATCTCAAAACTCTATTCATAAATTAATTGTTCCACGTGAAACAATAATAAAAATATGAATAACGAAACACTAAATAAAATAAAAAACATCATCTCTGTAATGCCTGAAAAACCCGGAGTTTATCAGTATTTCAACAAAGATGGTGTTATTATTTATGTAGGTAAAGCTAAAAATTTAAAGAGGAGAGTATCATCATATTTTAACAAGAATAATCAAAGTATAAAAACCTCAATGTTGGTAAAACATATTGAGGATTTGAAATATTTTATAGTTGAAACCGAAGAGGATGCTTTGCATCTTGAAAATTCAATGATTAAGGAGTATCAGCCAAAATATAACATACTTCTTAAAGATGATAAAACCTATCCGTGGATAGTTGTAAAAAAGGAGCCTTTTCCACGTATATTCCTTACAAGAACTGTAATTAAAGATGGTTCTAAATATTATGGTCCGTATAGTAATGTTAACGTAGCAAAGGTTGTATTATCGTTAATTAAGCGACTTTATCCTATTCGTTCTTGCTCTTTATTACTGACCAGTGATAAAATAAGGGCTGGTAAATATTCAAAATGCTTGGAATACCATATAAAAAACTGCAATGCCCCGTGTGTCGGTATCGAAAATGCAGAGAAATATGGCGAATATATTAAACAGGCACGACAAATCCTTAATGGCGAGACTTCAGAATTATCGAGAATTCTAATTGAGGAGATGCAGCAACTCTCATCAGAATTAAAATTTGAAGAGGCACAAAAGGTAAAAGAGAAGTATCAATTACTTGAAAATTATCGTTCAAAATCGGTAATTGTAAATTCAAGTGTGCATAATGTTGATGTCTTCGGTTATGAAGATTACGAAGGTACCGTATATATTAATTATATGAATATTCGTGAAGGGGCAATAGTGCAGAGTATGACATTATCTTACAAAAAACGATTAGAAGAGGAGAAAGAAGATATATTGGCACTTGGTATTACAGAATTTCGCGAGAGGTTCGAAAGTGATGCACGTGAAGTTATCGTACCTTTTGAATTTGGCGTAAATTCAAATAGCTATATAGTTACTGTACCTCAACGAGGCGATAAACGCCACCTTTTGCAAATAAGTACAAAAAATGCGATACAATATCGAATTGATTTGACAAAGCAATCGGAAAAACTTAATCCGGAGCAACGTACTACACGAATATTGACGCAATTGGCAAAAGATTTTCATTTAAACGAGCTACCGAGACACATGGAGTGTTTTGATAACTCAAATACACAAGGTACAAATCCGGTTTCAGCTTGCGTTGTATTTAAAAATGCGAAGCCTTCGAAAAAGGATTATCGCCATTTTAACGTAAAAACAGTTGTTGGTGCAAACGATTATGCAACGATGCAAGAGGTAATCTTTCGTCGTTATAAACGCCTTTTAGATGAAGGAGGAGATTTACCTCAATTAATAGTTGTTGATGGAGGCAAAGGGCAACTTAGTGTAGCTGTTGAGACTCTTAAAATGTTGGGCTTATATGGTAAAATAGCTATAATCGGTATTGCCGAGAAGTTGGAGGAGATATATTTCCCAAATGATTCAGTGCCTTTGTATATAGATAAGAATTCAGAATCGCTTAAAGTTATTCAGCATATGCGAGATGAAGCTCACCGATTTGGCATTACCCATCACCGTAAGAAGAGAAGTAAAGCACAGGTAGTATCGGAACTGGATAACATAAAAGGAATAGGACCAAAGAGTAAAGAGTTGTTAATCAGGCATTTTAAGAGTGTAAAAAGAATAAAAGATGCTGATATTCAAGAGATTATAAATATTATTGGTGCTTCAAAAGCAGAGTTAATTATAAAAGCTTTAAAGGGATAGATATTTTAAATTACATAGTAAATGTGTGAGAAAATATAGTTAATTTCGCACAGAAAATATTATAAGATGAGAGTAGTAATACAGAGAGTAAACAGAGCATCTGTAACTATTGATGGTAAAATTAAGTCAGCCATAGAGAAAGGTTTGCTTATTTTACTTGGTATAGAGGAGGCAGATACTGACGAAGACTTGAAATGGTTAACGGCAAAAGCTGTAAACCTTCGTATATTTGATGACGAAAACGGAGTAATGAATCTTTCGGTTAAGGATGTTTCGGGTGAGGTATTGGTTGTAAGTCAGTTTACTCTGTATGCAGCTACCAAGAAGGGTAATCGTCCTTCGTATATAAGGGCTGCCGGACATGCTACCGCAATTCCTATGTATGAAAATTTCTGTAAAGAGATAGAAACTTTGATAGGCAAAGAGGTTAAACAGGGAGAATTCGGAGCAGATATGCTTGTATCGCTTGAAAACAGCGGTCCGGTAACAATTGTTATAGATTCAAAAAACAGAGAGTAAATGAAGATAGATGAGGCTCAAAAATTGGTTGATGAGTGGATAAAAACTTACGGCAAGCGTTATTTTAACGAACTAACCAATATGGCTATCTTAACAGAAGAGGTGGGTGAAGTTGCAAGAGTAATGGCAAGAACCTACGGCGAACAATCTTCAAAAGATAGTGATAAAAAGGTAGAATTAGCCGATGAATTAGCTGATGTTTTATGGGTTTTGATTTGTATTGCAAATCAAACGGGAGTTGATTTAACCAAAGCACTAAAAAGAAATATTGAAAAGAAAACAGAGAGAGATAAGACAAGACATATAAATAATCCAAAACTATAAATATTATGGATAGATATAATGAAGCAATCGCAAAATATGAGAAAAATTTAAACGATGAAATCGTAAAGAACGAGGTTGAGAATCTATTAAAAAACAATTTAGCACAAAATTGTACCAAGGATGTATATAAAACCATTTTCTCATGTTTGGATATTACAACTCTTAATGTAACTGATAACTATGAATCGGTATTAAAGCTTGTTGATATGATAAACAAAATGGATAACGACTATCCCGAAATGAATAATGTCGCAGCCATTTGTGTATATCCGAATTTTGTAACAGCTGTAAGAGGAGCCTTAGAGGTTTCAGAAGTTAAAGTAGCCTCTGTTGCGGGAGGATTTCCATCATCGCAAACTTATCCTGAGGTGAAAGCAATTGAGGCAGGTTTGGCTCTAAAAGATGGAGCTGATGAGTTGGATATTGTCATGAACGTAGGAAACTTCGTAATCGGTAATTATGAGGATATGTGCGACGATATAAACGAAATAAAAGAGATATGTGGTGATGCCAAATTAAAAGTAATACTTGAAACAGGGGCTTTGGAGAGTTTAAATGAAGTAAGAAAGGCGTCAATACTTTCGATATATGCAGGAGCCGATTTTATCAAAACTTCTACAGGCAAAATAGGTGTAGGAGCAACTCCTGATACATTCTATACTATGTGTAATGCTATTAAGGATTATTTTGCTGAAACCGGCACAAGAATTGGAATAAAAGCAGCCGGAGGTATAAAAACAGCCTCAGATGCAGCCAAATATTATACAATCGTAAAAGAGGTATTGGGAGAAGAGTGGTTAAATAAAGATCTGTTCCGTATTGGTGCAGCAGGATTGGCTAATAATCTAATTGCTGCAATAAACGAATAGTTCATCGTGTGAGATAGGAAAACAATAAAAGGAGAGAAACATCGTTTCTCTCCTTTTATTGTTATTATTTATCATTAATAGTTTCTACTGATAATATAATCAAGTATTTGTATAAGAGTATCTTTAATCTCTGATTTAGGAAATATTGATAGAGATTGCATAGCCTCGTCTCTTAATTTTTGCATAACAGATTCGGCATACTCAATTCCTTTCATCTCTTTGGCGTACTCAACCAATGTTGCTATCTCATCACCGGTAAGAGATTGACTCATAAGCAACTCTCTCATCTTTGAGTTTCTTTCGTCATTGTTCGATTGAATAGCATATAATAGAGGTAACGAAACTTTACCCTCTTTGAGGTCCGAACCTGTTGGTTTTCCGACAATATCGTCAGAAAAATAGTCGAATATATCGTCTTTTATTTGAAAGCAGAGTCCGAGTTTTTGTCCAAATATCTCTATTGCTTCAAGTTGTTCTTTTGTTGCTCCATTTGAGTAACCACCCATTAGCATACATGATGAGAATAGCGATGCTGTTTTTTGTTTTATGACATTAAAATATCTTTTTTCGTCAATGATGTGTTCGTCGGCAGTCTCAATTTGGTCTATTTCACCTGTTGCCAACTCTTTTCCGAGTGCTGCAATTAACGAAACAGTATTAAGATTATTTGATTTGATTGCTGTTTGCAGTGCTGTCGATACAAAGAAATCGCCAACTAATACAGCTACACGATTGTCCCAAATGTTATTAACTGTTTTTCTGCCTCTTCGTAGTGGCGAACTATCAACTACATCATCATGGATAAGACTTGCGTTATGTAATAACTCAACGGCAACAGCGGCACTCATTGTGGTATCGTTAACCTCTCCAAACAGGCGGGAACTCAAGATGACCAACATTGGTCTTATCTGTTTGCCTTTGGTTTGAAGGTAGTAGTCAATTACGCTCTGAAGCAAAACATTATCAGTTGACAATGCACTATAGAGGGCTTTATTAAAACTCTCCATCTCAACTCCAATAATGTTTTTAATAGACTCTTTTATATCCATTGCTTTGTATATTGAGTGCAAAAATAGTAATAAAACAATATAAAATCACTATCTTTACATTAAATTTACTCAACATTTTAGTAAAGAACAATGAAAAAATTATTTTTATTGGATGCATATGCCTTAATATATAGGGCATATTACGCATTTATCAAAAATCCCCGTATTAATTCCAAAGGGTTAAACACGTCGGCTATATATGGGTTTGTAACAACATTGGAAGAGGTTATTAATAAGGAACACCCTTCGCATATAGCAGTGGCTTTTGACCCGCAAGGTCCTACGTTTCGACACGAAATGTTTGAACAATATAAAGCTCAACGAGAGGAGACACCCGAGGCAATAAGGGCGGCAGTTCCAATAATTAAAGATATTATAAGAGCTTACAATATACCTATATTGGAAGTTTGCGGATATGAGGCAGACGATGTAATCGGAACTACCGCAAAACTTGCTGAAGAGAGAGGTTTTGATACCTATATGATGACTCCTGATAAAGATTTCGGACAACTTGTCAGCGAGCATATATTTCAATACAAGCCTCGACACGGAGGAGGTTTTGATGTTTACGGGGTTGATGAGGTTAAGGAGCGATATGGCATATCATCTCCTGTGATGATAATAGATATGTTAGGATTGATGGGTGATAGTGCCGATAATATACCCGGCTGTCCGGGCGTTGGCGAAAAAACGGCAATAAAACTTATCAATGAATTCGGCTCGATTGAGAACTTAATCAACTCAACCGATAAACTTAAGGGAGCTTTAAAAATTAAAGTTGAGGAAAATGTAGAGCAGATTAAGTTTTCAAAATTTTTGGCAACAATAAAAATTGATGTTCCCATAGAGTTTGACGAAGAGGGGTTGAGATTCGAAAAACCGAATTGCGAAAAGTTGGAGAAGATTTTTGCCGAATTGGAGTTTAGAAATTTATCGGAAAAAATATTGGGTAAAATTTCTCCCTCGCAACCCGAAGAGAAAAAGAGCGAAAAAAAAGTTATTTCTCAACCTTCGCTCTTTGATTTATTTGCGACCGATGAGTCGGAAAACGTAGAATATGAAAATGTAGAGGGCTTAAAAAACAGACCACATACATACTATCTTGTTGAAAAAGAGGACAAAATAGATGATTTAGTGTTAAAATTAGAGAGTGCCGAAAAATTTGCATTTGACACTGAAACTACATCGGTTGAGCCAATAAACGCAAAATTGGTGGGAATGTCGTTTTCTCTTAAAGAGGATGAAGCATTTTATATCCCTGTTCCCGACGAGGAGGATGAGGCAAAAAAAATTGTTGAAAAATTTAAAGCAGCTCTCGAAAATGAAAAATCTCAGAAGATAGGTCAAAATATAAAATACGACTATATTGTGATGAAGAACTATGGTGTCGAACTTAAAGGAGAGTTTTTTGACACAATGGTTGCCCATTATCTTTTGCAACCCGACGGACATCACAATATGGATTATTTGGCAGAAGTATATTTGAAGCATAAAACAATAAGTATTGATACTTTAATAGGACCAAAGGGTAAGAATCAACGTTCGATGCGTGATGTTCCTATAACTGATATATGCGAATATGCAGCCGAGGATGCAGATATTACTTTGCGACTTAAAAATATATTTGAGATAAAATTAAAAGAGGAGGGTTTAGAAAAGCTCTTTTATGAAATAGAGATGCCTCTTGTAAAGGTTCTTGCCGATATGGAGGCGGAGGGAGTAAAAATAGATACCGCCACACTTGGAGAAAGTTCAAGAATATTAACACGCAGAGCGTGCGAAATAGAGAACAAAATTTTTGAATATGCGGGAGAAACATTTAATGTAAATTCTCCAAGGCAGGTAGGAGAGATATTATTCTTGAAACTTAAAATCGACCCAAAAGCAAAACCGTCAAAACAAGGAGGATACTCAACCTCTGAAGAGGTTCTTACAAAGCTTATAAACCGACACCCGATAGTTGCTCTTATATTGGAATACCGAGGGCTTAAAAAATTGTTAAGCACATATATAAACGCTTTGCCCGAGCTTATTAATAGTCGAACAGGGAAGATACATACCTCTTTTAACCAAACTGTTACGGCAACAGGTCGTTTAAGTTCGAGCAATCCCAATTTACAAAATATTCCTATTCGAGATGAAAATGGGAAGGAGATTCGCAGAGCTTTCATTCCTGATGACGGAGATGTTTTCTTCTCTGCCGACTACTCTCAAATTGAGCTTCGCATAATGGCTCATCTTAGCAAAGATGAGAATATGGTAAACGCATTCCTTTCGGGTGAGGATATTCACGCTGCAACAGCAGCCAAAATCTTCAATGTACCAATCGAGGAGGTTACCGGAGATATGCGAAGAAAGGCAAAAACAGCCAATTTCGGCATTATTTACGGCATATCTGCATTCGGATTAGCCGAGAGGCTCAACATATCCAGGACCGAAGCAAAAGGGCTTATTGACGGCTATTTCGAGTCGTTCCCATCAGTTAAGGAGTATATGGAGAAGAGCATTGAGGTTGCACGAGAGAAAGGTTACGTAGAAACTATTACAGGACGCAGAAGAGTTTTGCCCGATATAAATTCGAACAACAGCATAGTTAGGGGATATGCCGAGCGAAATGCCATAAATGCCCCCATACAAGGCAGCGCAGCCGATATTATTAAAATTGCCATGGTACGAGTGGCAAACCGCATCAAAAGCGAAAATTTGAGTGCGAAAATGATTATTCAGGTACACGACGAGTTGAACTTCAGTGTTGCCGAAAAAGATCTCGAACAACTGAAAATTCTGGTTACCGAGGAGATGGCTGCCGCATACCAAATGAGTGTTCCCTTAGTTGCAGATATGGGAAGTGGTAAAAATTGGCTAGAAGCGCATTAAAGTTGTTAGTTGTTAGTTTTTAGTTGTTAGTATTATAATAGCTGACAGCTGATTATCTAAACATTCTGACCATAAAATAGCTATCCTCTTTAATGGGATAAGCATCAAATAAATCAGAGATATTCATAAGGTTGTCGCACTTATCGGCAACCTTTTTTATCTTCCCCTCCTCTACCCTGAATGTTGCATTATTCGGCAATAAAACAGAGTCTTTAACAGTTACGCAAAAGTTTTTCTGGGGATGTAATTTTGCATATTCACGTAGATACTCTTCGGCGTTTATAATTCTGTATTGAGGGGTATTTGATTCATTCTCTCCACGTCCGAAATCATACTCATAATCATTTAAAAGCGATATGGTTTCATTGGTTACTTTTGAAAATCCTTGGCTTATGTACCACTGAGCCACATTATCGTTGCCCGGTATAAGCATACATCTGTTTGCCCCATTGCGGTATAGACACTCAAAAATATCTTTCATAAGAGCCTTTCCATACCCCTTTCCTCTATAATCAGTTTTAGTTGCAACGCCATAAATGTATGAGCATTTTCCAAATTCTCCAACAAAGTTAAACATGTCGGCGGTAGCAATTATTGCATCTCTGTCTCGTAAGATATAGCTCTTGCCGAGAGCTCTTATTTTGGTTATATATTGCTCTATACTCTCTTCGTCATCGCCAAATGCTTCACGCCAAAGCATGGCAATTTCAACGGCTTCTGTCGAACGTTTAATCTCCTCTACTTTATCTTCGTTACCGAATATTTCGATAAGGCTGAATTTAGGATAAAGCATAATGGGTTGGTACGATAGTTTTGCATCTCTAAGTCCTTGAATTCCTAAATCTTCTTCACGATTTATATAGCAATATTGCTCCGATAGAGTATTTGCAAATAGATAATTTATCATGGCAAAACTTCGTTCATATCGGGCACTACCCTTCTCTATGTGAATACAAAAAGTATTTTTGTTTATGGCCGAGCCATATGTAAATGCTGCCAAATCTTTGTCAACATATAGAGCCAAGCCTTGTAGTCCGAGAGATTCGAAATTGTCCATTCCTCGTTCAATCGCCTCCCTTTCACATTCGTACGCCTCCAAATCGGCGTTTTCTTTGCCTTCTCGCCACTCTTCTACGAGTTGTAATACTTCTTTCTTGTGCGACGAAGATAATGGCTCTGTGGTGAAATTATAGAGCTTTTTAAAGGTATTAATGTGGTTGCGTTTTGGTTGTAGCTTTTTGCCCGATAACGTTCGTAATAAATCTGCGTTATATATATAATCGAATTGGCTACGTTTTGGATATAGATAATATCCGCAAAAGGGGACCGAGGTACGTAACTTTTCGGCAAAGTTTGCCGAGATTCCAGCCATTTTAAAGGGTTCGTTCAGCGTGCCAACATACTCCATAAGAACCTTAAATGCTGAAATGTTATCCCCTACTCCTATAGGCTCCATATATGTATGTTGTTTGCCATTTACACCTCCAAAACGAATAAAAATAAAATCGCCCCATATCGCTATTTCGGGATTATGCAGATGTGCCCAACAAAAGATATTAGCAAATGCCATATCGCAACTACCCTCTCCCAACATAAACGAATGTTGTTCAAATAATTCTCTGTCCTCTATTTTTACAGGTGTAAATTTCAACATAATAATCCTTTTTTACCTCGGTAAAGGTACAAAAAAAGCAGAAATTAAACTTCTCTATCCGGGCATATTTTTACCCACTGTAATATAAGCCTCCGATAGATAATGATAACCCGAAGCATTTTGAAAAACACGCAATCCGAACATCTTTGAAGCAGAGAAGATATGTTCGGTAATTTCACTGCGAACAGCCTCATAACCCTTCCACTCGGTAACAAGCGAAAAACAATATATTTGAATGGGAATTCCATTATCGGTAGGCTCTAAAAGACGTATCATCGAGAGCATCGATTTATTTATGGCAGGCAGAGAATTTATATAGAGTTGTAAGTATGCCCTGAAGAGTCCTAAATTTGTATCAATGGTGCCATAAACCCTATTGTTATTAACAGAAGAGAAATCTCTTTTTCCATCCCTCTCCATTCTTTTTTGAGCTATATAACCAGACAGAAGTTCTACCCTCTCCCACTCTTTCAACTGCTCGTCCGACAGGCTTATGATACTGCCGGCTTCTATAATAAATGTTACCAATATTCTCCTTCCGCCACTCTCCTGCATAGCCCTCCAATTTTGTAAAGTGGATGATATAAGAAGATATGGCGGAATGGTAAGAATTGTATTATCATAGTTTCTTACCTTTACCGTATTTAGCGTAATATCTTCAATAATTCCGTTAATCTTTTCGTTGTCTGTAGTTATCCAATCTCCTTTACGGGCTATATCATTTTGCATTAATTGCACGCCCGCAACCAAACCTAATATTGTATCTTTGAATATTAACATTAAAACTGCGGCAAAAGCTCCTAACCCTGTAATAAGATTAAACGGAGATTTATTAATTATAATCGATATTACAACTATAAGGGCCAATGTAAACACAATCCCTTTAATGAGTTGCATAACCCCATGCAGTGGAATGTTTTTACCTCTCTCCCCCTCATAGAAAAGGTTGAATATTACCCCTAACAGATAGTTTATGTATATGGCAGTCGATACGATAAAATATATCCAACATATACGTTCGGTAACAGAGATGAACTTGGGATAATCTTGGTAAGCAAGTGGTAAAAAAGGAAGTATTATAACGGGAGGAAAAAGATATATTAATTTTAAAAAGACCCTATGTTTTAGCAATTGTTTTATTACCCTGCTTTTTGTTTTTTTAAATATACGAGGTAATAAGAATTTTATCAAGAGCCTTAAAATCCAAGAAAATAAAATTGAGATAAGAATTAATGCCAAGACAAAAAGCCAACTATCTACCTTATCGACGAGATTGGGCGAAATGTCAAATTTCTCAAACAGTTTTTTTAAGACTGATACAAAATGATGAAAAAAAGAGAGCTCCTCTTTCATTATATCCAATTATAAAAGAATGTTTTTGGATTTAACGATCGAGTAAAGCGAAAGGTTTAAAAACAGCTGATGTTTGTTACCAGAATTTGTTATGTTCGGCACTATATTCGAAACCTGCCGAAGCAAGTTTTTCTTCGAGTTCTTTACGAGAGATGTCGAGGGTTGCACACAACTCATCAAGCGATGAGAATTCATCACGCAACTTCATATTTACGAAGCTGAACAACATCATCGGATCGGTAGGTATTGTTTGCATATAATTATTATTAATCGATAAAAAAAGAGGCTGCCCGAATTTTCGGACAGCCATTAACTTTTTAAGACTACGATTATCCCTCAACGATAGCTCCTGTAGGACAAGCGTCAGCGCAAGTACCACAGCTTAAACATTTGTCAGGATCAATTACGTAGATATCGCCTTCAGAGATAGCCTCAACTGGGCACTCACCTGCACATGTTCCACATGCAACGCAGTCTTCTGTAATAACGTAAGCCATTTTTGTAAAGTTTATAAATTAGTACTAATGTGGATGCAAATTTACTGCTTTCTTGCAAATAAGCAAAAAATAGAGCTGTAAATTACAATGAATGCTTTCAAATTTGACGAGAGCAATTACTTTAATTTACTACTTAAAGCAGCCATTTTTATAGCGGTAACAGCAGCCTCATCGCCCTTATTCCCAAGTTTTCCTCCTGCTCTATCAAGAGCTTGCTGCATGTCGTCGGTAGTTAACACTCCGAATATTACAGGTATTGAGCCCTCTTCGTTAAGAGAGGTAATGCCTTGTGTTACGCCTTCGCATACATATTCAAAGTGTGGAGTTCCGCCTCTGACTACACATCCTAAAACTATTACTGCATCGGGGCGATAAAATTGCATTGCACGTTTGGCTCCGAATGTCAGCTCAAAAGTTCCGGGAACATACTCGACATAAATATTTTCCGATTTAACTCCATTTGCTTCTAAAGTATCGCAAGCTCCTTTTAGAAGGGCTCCGGTAACTTGTTCGTTCCACTCTGAGCATATAATTGCAAATTTCATTTTTGAAGCATCGGGCATAGAGTTTTTATCGTATGCCGATAGATTTGTTGTTGCCATATTTTCAGATAAATAAAAAAGGGTGCCAACATATAAAATATGCGATACCCTTTATATTGTTATAGTTTTTATACGATTATTTCATTTGAGCATTTGCTCTTTCAATGTATTTGTCAATATCTTGACCCATTGCAGAATTCTCGTATTTGTCTTTTATCTCTTGGTATAGTTCAACTGCTTTTGCGTAATCCTCTGTTTTCTCTGCAATAGTAGCAGCTTTTATAAGGAATAGGGGAGAAGTTACAGGATTTGAAGCTACTTCTGCAGCATCAACAAATTTCTCTAAAGCTTTTTCGTATTCGCCCATATTTGCGTAGCAGTTTCCTATCATTGCAATAATGTTGGGGTATAGAAGAGCCTCGTCTCCGTCGTATGCCTCTAAATATTCAAGAGCCTCTTCGTTATTGCCAAGGTTGTATGCACAAATTCCTGCGTATGCATTAGCTAAATTTCCTGAAGTTGTACCTGAATACTCATCAGCAATAGCGGCAAAACCGATATAGTCTGCTTCATTTCCGTTTAAGGCAACTTCAAAGTTCTCTTGCTCAAAATATGCTTCACCTTTAAACATCTCTTTTTGAGCCTCTTTTTCTTTTGGTTCTAAGTAAAACTCTTTAACTAAAAGAAAACCTAAAGCACCCAATATTACGATAAAAAGAGTAATTGTAAGTTTTTTGCGATTTTTCTCAATCCATTGTTCGCCGGAAGAAAGGATGTTGTTCATTTTATCCAACTCATCCACTTGTTGTTCTTTTTTAGCCATTTGTATTTAATGTTTTTAATTAATATTCAGTTGTTTATACGCATATATAACAATATTTTTTCGTATAAAATAAAGCACACTACGTAAATTTCAGTGCAAAAATAAAATATTTATCGATATAAATAAAATTTGTGCCCGTAATTTTTGCATTTTTAATGACATACAAACTAAAAAAAATCGGTTTTAAATTAGTATCTTCGCAAAATAAATCAGAATATAAGGGCTGCATAATGATACTCGAAAGCATTTCGTTACTTAACTTCAAAAATATAGCCGAAGCCGATATAACATTCTCAAATAACATAAATTGTTTCTTGGGAAATAATGGTATGGGTAAGACTAATTTGTTGGATGCGATATATTATTTGTCGTTTTGTAAAAGTTTTTACAATATATCCGATACACAAAATATTAGGCATGGCGAGGAGTTTTTTATGATAAGAGGAGATTATCGCAACTCTAAAACCAACGACTTTTCAGAGATAAATTGTGGAGTAAAGCTCAAACAAAAAAAGGTTTTTAAACGAGACAAAAAGGAGTATGGCAGGCTTTCCGAACATATTGGGTATATACCATTGGTAATAGTATCGCCCGAGGATAGCGAGTTGGTAAAGGAGAGCAGCGATATACGTCGCAAATTTATCGACCAGACACTCTCTCAATTCAACAGAGAATACCTTTCGGCTCTTATTTCGTACAACAAAGCTTTGGCAACCCGTAACACTATGTTGCGAAAAGAGGGCTCTGAAACGGCTCTATACGAAGTTGTGGAAGCTCAAATGGAGTATTCTGCCAACTATATATACAAGTGTCGAAAAGAGTTTATAGACAATTTTGTTGTTGTATTCAACAGTTTTTACCAACAAATATGCGGAGGAGGAGAGAGTGTAACACTATCATACTCATCACACCTGAACGACGGAACATTAGCTGAACAACTTGCCGAAAGCAGAGAAAAAGATAAAATTTTAGGATACACAACACGAGGCATACATCGCGACGATTTGGACATGAAACTTGGCGACCACAACATAAAAAGAGTAGGCTCGCAAGGACAGACCAAAACGTTTGCCATTGCACTACGTTTTGCACAGTACGAGTACCTCAAAAAAATGGGAGGTAAAAACCCGATATTGCTTTTAGATGACATATTCGACAAACTTGACTCAAACCGAGTGGAGAGAATCATGAATATGGTTTCCACGCCTGATTTTGGGCAGATATTCGTAACAGATACCAACAGAGAATATTTGGATGCAATAGTTCGAAAAAGCGATAAAAAATTCAAACTATTTGGCGTTGAAAACGGAGTAATAAAAGAGATATAGATGGAGAGACGCAAAACCGTACATATCAGCGAAGTAATTCAAGAGCTACTCAAAAAGAACAATATGAAGAGCCGCCTTGACGAAACTACCATAACTCAAAAATGGGAAGAGGTGATAGGGAAAGCCATGGCAAAATATACCCGAAAGGTATATGTAAGCAAAGGCATTTTATATGTAGAGGTTACATCATCCGTAGCTCGTAATGAATTAGTAATGAACCGCTCATTACTAATTGAAAGACTCAATCAAACAACCGGAAGCGAAACAATAACAGATATTATATTCAGATAAAAAAGATGGATAAACTATACAAACACAAAATAGAGGTACAACCACGTTTTAACGACTTTGACCCAATGGGGCATGTAAACAACACCATTTTCATGAACTACTTTGACATAGGCAAAGTAGCCTATTTTAAAGCTGTATGGAACACCGACTTTATTGATTGGAGAGAAATTGGATTGGTAATTGCCCGCATTGAAACAGACTTTATGTCGCCCATTCTAATGGATGAGAGAGTAGTGGTACGCACCACAATCTTGCGTATCGGCAACAAAAGCTTAGAGCTATCACAACAGCTCATAAACCCCGATACAAACCAACTAAAAGCAGCAGCACGAACAATTATGGTTGGCTTTGACGTAAACACAAACAGCGCAGAGCCTATCACAGAAAAATGCGTAGAGGCAATCAGTCGCTACGAAGGCCGCCCATTTAAAAGAGAGATAAGTAAATAATACACAAATTCATACAAACAATAAGCAGGTTCTACTTTGTGTAGAACCTGCTTATTGTATTATTGAGAACCATCTTTATCTGTCACTCATAACAGATGAATAGAATGGCAAACCATATATGGCATTGCTGATGTAATCGGGCGAAATATACCTGTATTGAGGATTTATTTTATATACGCCATCGTCGTTTATAAAGCCGTAGTAATCACCAATTTTTACTAATGCCAAATAGTCAACAAAAGGGTATGCCTCGTCAAACTGACGTTTAATCTCAATCTCCCCGTTTTTATTAATGTATGCCCATTTACCGTCAATCATAACAGGAGCCAAATCGGACTCTCTGAACGGAAGCACTTTTTCATACTCGGGGTTTATAACCCAGTTACCTTCAATATCGGTCCATCCCCATTTGTCGTTGCTTAAAGTAATGAATAGCTCTCCGTCGGCAGTCATATCTTCGAACTTAGGTTCAAGAATAAATTCTCCCGTTTTATCAATAACACCCCATTTATCTTCAATGGCAACAACGGCACGTTCATTGACGAAAATTTTTGCAACGTCAAAATTTGCTGGAATTATTACAACTCCGTTCTTATCGATATATCCCCACTTACCATCAACTCCTTTTACGGCGGCCAATCCTTCGCTAAATGATGTGGCATCGTAATATAGAGGCATTATAACCTTTTCTCCTGAGGTATTTGCAAAGCCATATCTCTTTTGTCTTTTTTCAATTGTGTAGTAGCGTGCCATATCCTCAATATATACCTCCACCCAATCAACTTCACGTAAAGAGAATTTAAGTTCTCCTTTACGATTAATCACACCGGGTACATCTCCACTTCTGACAACCCATGCCATATTGTTGTTAAAGACGGTTGCGTATTTATATACATCGGGGATTATTTGCTCGCCATCTTCATCGGCATAGCCGAATTTCTCCTCTTTTTGAATTAAAGCCACTTCGTCTCTGATTAAAGAGGTTTGTTTGCAATTTACAGAAAAGAGGTGTTTATCTTTTTTTGATATGAAAAATATCGAATCGCCGGCACCAACGGCAATATCCTTCACGTCGTTGATATTCCACCCTTTATCGAAACACGAGATAAAGGATATTGCAACAATGAATACCAGCAATAGCTTTAAGGATATTTTATTTTTCATATTATAGAACTTCGTCTTTTGAGAAACTATCAATGTGTCGGGCTCTCTTCTCGGGGAAAATATCCTCGATAGTAATCATCATACCGGTCTCCTCTACATCGCCAAATTCATCGTTAATGGCTGTTCCAAAGGTTTTCATTGTAGGCGACAGAGCCATATATGCACTAACCAATGGAGGAATGTTTGCTCCCAAGGCTCTAACTTCGGCATTTAAAGTAAGGTAATCTTTCCGGTAATCATCCTTACAGAAGAGACCTTCAAAATCGGCATCATTGGTTGTTGTATCCAATGGTTTGTGAGCCCATATTAGATTGTTTTTATCGGGGAAATAGATACGTAAGAAATGCATTATCATATTTCGTCCGACAACAGGAAACTCTGTGTACATTGTAAACTTACCAAGCAAGTATTTTATATGCGGATAAATAGAGGCAATAGCTCCTAAACCATCCCAAAGGTTGTCGAGGGCAAATAGCCCTTTGGCACCTGCTTTTGACGATTGATATTCAAGAGCCACAAATGAGCGTCCTAACTCAATGGTATAAGGCAAATAGTTCTCTTTAAAATCATTTGAGAATTCGAAAAGGTGCGACATCGCAATTCGGGGCGAACCATCTTCTTCAAATTTTATATCTTCGCCCAATATAAAACGGTAGCCACCCAAAATCTCCTCTGCTTCGGGGTCCCATACAAAAAGTTGACGACATGGAGGAGTCATTAAATCAAACTCATCGATGTCAACCGATTTACCTGTTCCACCGCCACCACTTCTAAATGCAATCTCCCTCAAACGACCAATCTCATTCATTATATTTGGTGAATGAGCTGCATTAACTACATAAATTTCGTTATTACACTTGCGAGTGCGACGAATAAAAGTTGCTGTCTTCAACTCCTCTTTAATAAGAATTCTGTCTATTTTCTCTATAATTTCTTCCATGATGGTGGATTACTTTTTTATTTCGTACACTAAATTTTTCACATATTGAGCCCACTCCTTTGGAGTTTTTTCTGAGTTGAATGTTTGCCAAGGGATTGGTTTCCCAAAATATATTTCATATTTTTTCCCTTTCGACTTAAATAGCTCATCGGGCAGATATATAAGCTCGATATTAAACTTTATTCCCAATTTTTCACGTATCGATGCAAAATTGTAGAAAAACTTTGAATTTTTGCCGTTGAAAAATATTGGAACAACGTCCCGTTCTTGTGATACGGCATTTGTTACAAACCATTTTTTCCATTGCAAATCCAAAATTTTGCCATTTTGGCGACGTGAACACATTCCTGCGGGAAAAACCAGTAATTGGTTATCACTTCCCATTACGTCGTCCAAATTTTTGGCTAAGCCCTTAGATTGTTTGCCATAACAATTAACAGGGATAAAACAAGGTGCCAATGGTTTTATATTCATTAGCAAGTCGTTTACCTGAGCCTTTATCTTGCCATCAAAATATTTCCCTAATATCGAAATAAGAAGAATGCCATCCATTCCTCCCAACGGATGATTGCTTACAAATATGAATTTTTTATCTTTCGGAATGTTTTCCAATCCATAAACATCGCAATCAACCTCAAAAAATCTCTTAACATCGGTAGCAAAGTCAACACCTTGCAAATCGGAACTTTCTTTTAAATAAGCATTAATCTCCTCTTGATGAATTGTCCTTTTAAGATAATTCATTACAAATTTCGGAAGACCTTTACCCTTGCGAAATTTGCTTTTTACAATCTTATCTAAATCGATTTGTAATGGTTCATTAGCCATTTTGCAAAATATTATAGCTATTAATGCTTTATTAAACAATTAATTATACCTACGTAGGTATTCTTTTTTGCTTGAAAAGACAATAAAAGAGCAAACAAAAGTACAATTTTTATCTCTTTATAAAAAAAAATAGCAAATTTTTTATTCGAAAAGATTAAAATATTATTCGAAAAAGAGTTTTTATATGTTAAAAAAATACAGAGAGGGTAAATCAAACAGACTTACCCTCTCTGTAGCCAAATCAGTTGAAGTAACTAAAAGCTAATTACAAATTACCTTTACAACCTCGTTATTTAACTTTACGATTATCACACCATTTAATGTTGCAGGAAGAGGAATTTGGATAGATGTATCCTCACCCCCTGCCTCTCTCCGGAAGAGAGGGGTGCCAAGAGAGTTATAAACCTCTACCGAGGTTATGCCTTCCTCTTTTTCAACATTAAGCACTCCGTTGGCAATATACGCTTTGGTTTTGTTTGCTTTAGCAATGCTTTCTTCCATATTCAAAGGAATAATATTTAACTCAACCTGAGTAAACTCTCCATTCTGAAATTTCAATAATGAATCATCTCTTAAATATACCCATACTATATCTTCATCGCAAATTATATCTCGAGCTTCCTTATACTCCGGACAAGTATAACTTTTGAATTCCGTTCCATTATATTTTGTCAAATGGTATGGTGATGAGAACCATAAATTACCATCGCTATCCTTATCGCTGGCAGAGTAATATATATCTACTGTGATCTCAAAATCTATATCGGCATCTGTATAATCTTTTTTAGGCATGATGCCTGATGTATTATCATTGTTATAAACGACATAACTTTTTTCATCCTTTAAATATCGACATATTCCATCTGAAGCACAAAACCAAATTTCCCCACTATCATCAATTTCAACTGAATATATGTAATCTATTACATTTTTTGGAATTAAGTCTTCTTTCAAAGACCTAAAATTGGAACGAAGGCTTTGTGTATTGCAATAAAAGAGAGGTGGTTCGGATCCAGCCTCACAAACGCCCCATAAAGTTTTGTTATTATCTATATCCATATCTGTAACAACAGAGTAATTAGAAGAGACTTTATTTGTAATAAGGGTATAAGTCCCTGAGTTTTTAATTCTATACAATTCATTGGAACCTCCCAACCATAAATCTCCCGTCTCTTTATCTTGTATTAATACGTTAAAATTAGAATAATAAGCATTTTCTTCCCAATTCAAAATATTCTTACACTCTTTATATGGACTATATTTATAAAGATTATCATGTTTCTTGTAAAAGTAAATATCACCTGATATATCTGCTTCTACACAAGATACTGTATCTTTTGATGTTACGTTAATTGCTGAGTTATGATTTACGGTCTTTCCTGTTGTTTTATTATAAGAAATAAGCCCTTTCATCCCTGCAATCCATATTTCATCCCCTACAATTGCCAACCTATCACTTCTGTATTCTCTCAAATAGATCAGATACTGAGCATTTAACATAGAGATTGAAGATATAAATATCATTAATGTTATTACAAATATTCGTTTTCTCATAATCTTATATCTTATTTATTTTACTATTACCTTTTGTGCGTTTATATTACCATCAATTATTACTGCTATGATATATGAGCCTGGAGAAAGAGTATATTTATATATCTCTTTCCCTGCTTTATGTGTAATTTCTGGCAATAGTAATATATCTTGAGTTGTCTGTATATTAACGGCTTTTATACTATACATACTTGTTTTGTCTAACCCAACTGCTACTGTTATTTCTCCTTTACCCGCAGTTATTTCAACATCATCTTTATTACTTCGTTATTTACCTTAACGATTATCACGCCCTTTAATGTTGCAGGAAGAGGAATTTGGATAGAGGTATCCTCACCCCCTGTCTCTCTCCGGAAGAGAGGGGTGCCAAGAGAGTTATAAACCTCTACCGAGGTTATGCCTTCCTCTTTTTCAACATTAAACACTCCGTTGGCAATATACGCTTTTGTTTTGTTATCTGAAATAATATTTTCCTCAATGCCTTGTAATACAGATTCGGGATTTACTCCCTCGCCATAGGTAAATGGTTGAATCTCGGCACCACTTGAAATGCCTCCTTCTGCTTGCTGTATTTTATACATCGTAGCTTTTATTGTTCCATTATCAGCAAGCATAAAGCCTTCTGCATCTGTGGTACTTCCATCTTCAAAATCCCAATAGCCCAAAAGTGATTCATCATTTAGTAATGGGTCTGTCATACTTGTTTGAATCTCTGTTTGAGATAATGCTTTATTATATAATTGAACTTTATCAATATATGCATTTAATGGTGCTCTTTCAAAGGCAGGACCTCCTATCATGATTATATATTCGTCGTACCAAGGACGAAGGGTACTTCCTTCATATGTAGGAACATACTTCAATGTCGGCTCTCCATTTATGTATAACATCATTTGAGGAAAGTTAGCATAATAGAATACGAATGACACATACACCCATTTTTTAGGATAAAATTGGCATTCTTTAAGGTTTTGAAACAATGTTCCTGTTGAGCATTCCATTTCCCATGTACTCATCGATAGAATATCTTCCCTTAATAAATTACCATATTCTTCTGTCATGATTATTGACCATAAATACCCAAAATCACAGGAAATCCAATCTCCGTTAGGATTACGAATATTAATAAATTGCGTTCCGTAAGTGCCATGATTAAACTCTTTTATATTTACCCAAAACGAGAAGGTGAATGGTGTTTGATTATTAAAATTAAGTTGTTCAACAGGTATTCCAAAAGCATATTCTCCTAAATCTATTCCGCAAGGTTGATTTTCGTTTGCTTTAACTAATCTTGTCGATAATAACAACAACATTAGCAATAAAAATAATTTGTATGATTTCATGGGTACATTTTTTATTTTACTAT
>JAFYPQ010000041.1 GCA_017559955.1 Bacteroidales bacterium | reverse complement strand
TTGAGCAGAACAGCTTCTCACAGAGCTGCCATGTTGTCAAACATGACTTGTTCATTGATAATGCACAAGCGTATCTTCACAACATTAGCAAAAGCTAAAGCGTTAAGAGTATATGCAGAGCCTATCATCAACAAAGCAAAAGAGGACACAACAGCATCTCGCCGTGTAGTATTTAGCTACTTGCAAGATAAACACGCTGTAAAAGAACTTTTCGGAGACATAGCTACAAAAATAGCAGAGCGTAACGGAGGTTACACACGTATCATTAAAACAGGAACACGTCTTGGAGACGGAGCAAAAACTTGTTTTATTGAGTTAGTTGACTACAACGAGAATATGCTTAAAGCAAAAACAGCTAAAAAAGCAACACGCACTCGCCGTTCAAAAAAGAACACCGAGGCTGCTCCCGTAGTAGAGGCACCCGTTGCAGAGGCACCAGTAGTAGAAGCTCCTGCAGCAGAGTAATATAGAAATAAAACAATCTATATACGAAAAAGAGAACGATTTAAAATCGTTCTCTTTTTTTGTCTTTTTTAGAAAATATATCAAATCAATTCTCTATTTAAGAGGTTTCACAACCTTAACTCCAATATGGTGTTTTCGTTTAGCGAGGTAATCATTTAATGGGAGGGGGTCGATAATGACCTCGTTTTTTGCTGATGAGGCGTGAAGAAGATGAAGTACGCCATTAACGTATGTCGCAAAACCAACGTGTGATATATCCAATCCCTCAATATCTGTTACTATGGCAATAATATCTCCCTCTTGTACAATTTCGGGCGTTAAATTAATGACTTTGTCTTTGGGTATATAAGTGAATGATTGAGACGATAAAAACGTCTCACATTTCTTAATTTCGTTTAAAACCGAATCGTTTGTAATGCCACTATATTTATCGGCATTTCGGCTCATAAAATTAATGGTGCGATTTTCGGCAGTGATTAAGCAAGTGGGTAAAATTTCCTCTGTGATACCCATCTCGCAGTTGTTTAAAATCCACTCGCTAAAGTAGTGCAACCTACTTGTGTAGCCATTACAACAGCCATTGCGGTAGCGAATATTCTCAAGTTCCTTTGCGAAGCTATTAAAATCCTTATCTCCATTGTTGATGCAACGGGTAAGAGCCGAAACAGACTCAACAAAAGTGGTACAGTCGAGAGAGTCAAATCGAACAACAACTCTCTCTACGGTATCTCTGTCGAGAGTCCCTCCTTGATACGGAGTGCCTATAAAAAGTTTTGCAATATCAGTAGTGTTTAGGTTTCCAGGGGTAGCAGAGTTTAATATCTCCACACATCTAATAGAATCCTGTTTGGTATAATAAGCATTACTCTCTTTCTGGATTGAGTTACCACAAGAGAAAGAGAGTAATAATATAGAAATGAGGGAAAAATAATTCATATTATGAAATTAGAAATTATTTCTAACAACTACCCGAAGGGCAACGAAGTTGACAACTAACAACTAATAACTACTTACGGTCTTCCTCAATAAACTTCAATAGGCGTTCAACAGCCTCCTCCTCGGGAATATTCTTTTCGATACACTCTTTACCCTTATAAAGACTTATTTTACCACGAGCGGCACCAACATAACCGTAATCGGCATCTGCCATTTCTCCGGGGCCATTCACAATACAGCCCATAATACCGATTTTTAAGCCAACGAGGTGAGCAGTTGCCTCTTTAATGCGGGCAACAGTTTTTTGAAGGTCAAACTGAGTTCTTCCGCAACCTGGGCAGGAGATATATTCAGTTTTTGAAGTTCTTAATCTTGCAGCCTGTAATGCCGAAAAGGCAATAGTAGTAACGGTGTCGTTGTCGATATTTCCGCTGTTTGCAATCATAACGCCATTGCCTACGCCATCCAAAAGCAAAGCACCCAAATCGACACCGCATTTAATTTGCAACATATCTTTGTCGCTCTCGTTATATTGCATCATTAGCACAACAGGGTTATTGCACCCTTTACGTGTAAGAGTGTGTGCAATTGCACGTAACTCGCCAACTTGGTTTATATGGTTGCTGTATGCCAATATCGCAACATTCTTGTTGTTGCTTATAAATTCAATAACACTATCGGTTAGTTGGGGGTAAGAGAATTTTAAGAATATTGTTTCGTTTATACCCTTGTATGTCTCAATATCATCAATGTCAATTACCGAAATGTTTTCATTATCTCCCGAGCAAACATTCTCTTTAAAAATGTAATCGGGTTTAAGAGTTCCTGAAAGAGAGCAAGCTCCGTTGCTTATAACTATGGGGTTGTTATCTCCACCAATATTGCCAATAGCAAACGATGGGCGACGCTCCATATTAAGATACGAGTAACCTTCGTATGGAGAGGCTTCTATTCTCTCGTGGTTTTCTCTTTCGGTAATGTATTTTACCAATGCCGAGGCAACAGGAACTTCGTTTTGTGGGGGTTCGCTGAGCGAGACCCTTATGGTATCGCCAATACCGTCGCAGAGCAAAGCTCCAATGCCAACAGCCGATTTTATGCGACCATCCTCTCCGTCTCCGGCTTCGGTAACACCAAGGTGTAGAGGGTAGTCCATATTCTCTCTTTCCATGGCATCGATAAGCAATCTTACCGATTTTACCATAACAACGGTATTTGAGGCTTTAATTGAAAGAACTACATTGTTGAAGTTCTCACGTTTGCATACACGCAAAAACTCCATACACGATTCTGCAATACCCTCGGGAGTATCGCCGTAACGGCTCATAATCCTGTCCGATAGAGAACCATGGTTTACGCCAATTCTTAGAGCGGTATTGTGTTGTTTGCAAATATCCAAGAGCTGAATAAAACGCTTTTCCATACGTTTAATCTCCTCTTGATAACTTTCGTCGGTATATTCTATAATTTTGAAAACTCTTGCACTATCAGTAAAGTTACCGGGGTTAATTCTTATTTTATCGGTAATCTTAGCCGCAGCATCAGCCACATTCGGATTAAAGTGGATATCTGCAACCAATGGAGTACGATTTCCCCTCTCTCTTAATACTGTACGAATAATAGCAAGAGCATCAACCTCAAGAACACCCTGAGTGGTTAAGCGAACATAATCTGCCCCCTCTTTGGCAATATCCAAAACCTGCTTTATGCTTGCCTCAACATCTCGGGTTGAAGTATCTGTCATCGATTGAATTCTTATCGGGTTATCACCACCCAATGGAACACCGCCAATATTTGTAACAGAGGTAACTCTTCTACAATAGTTGAAAATATCCATTTTATCCTCTTTTAAAATTAGTTTGTTTTGAATTTGTATTCAATTTTAGCAAGCTCTTCGTTCGCTTTTACAATCTTTTGAGCTAAGGCTGCTTTATAAGTTTTAAATCTCGAAGCAAGCTCTTCGTTGTTTAACGATAGCATTTGTATCGCCAAAATAGCGGCATTTAAAGCTCCGTTAATACCAACGGTTGCAACAGGAATTCCGGGAGGCATTTGCACGATAGCAAGCAGAGCGTCCATGCCGTCAAGAGTTGAGTTAATGGGAACTCCGATTACAGGAAGAGGTGTGCTTGCAGCAATAACACCGGGAAGGTGAGCCGCCATACCTGCAGCAGCAATAATAACCTTAATACCACGAGCCTCTGCATTTTTTGAGAACTCTTCAACCTCAACGGGGGTGCGATGAGCCGAAAGAGCATTCATCTCAAATGGTATTTCAAACTCATCAAGCAATTTGGCTGCTTTTTCCATAATGGGCAAATCTGATGTGCTGCCCATGATAATACTTACAATAGGATTCATATTTGTATATAGTTATAAAATTTTAAAATAGTATTTTGATGAAAATTGCCATATAGTAACTCCAAACAAAACCGAGAACGGCACCTGTAATGATAGACCCCGGAGTATAATCTTTCAGGTATGCTCTCGAACTTCCTAATATACCACCAAGAAGAATAACCATCGAGATAATATCAATGGGAATATTCCCTTGAAATTTGGCTATGGCGAATATCGCACCAAGATATGCACCATAGGCGGTCATATGAACAGACACCTTGAAACTTTTTTTCAAGATTGCCAACATAATTAATAGAACAATACCGCTGAACAAGAAACTGGTAAACCACAGAGGAAGTCCTGTTTTTACGAATATATATGCCAAAAACATATAGCATATACCGATAATAAAGTACGGGTATAAGCTTCTGTTATTACTATATTTCTCTATATTTTGTCTGTTCCAGGCAATTGAGATACTTGGAACGAGAGCAGTGAAAAAAGCAATAATCCCTAAGAATATAAGAATTGAGGAGGCTGGCAACATTGCCAAATACGAAGAGAATATCAACGTAATGTATATGTATGTGGGGATAATAAAAGGAGATAAAATTCCCGAAACGATTTTAGATAAAACTTTTACCATGACAACTATAACTCCTTTCTCAATCTTGCAACGGGGATATCGGCCTGTTCTCTATATTTGGCAACGGTTCGGCGTGCAATTTTATATCCTTTTTTACACAGAATTTCGCAAAGTGCATCATCCGATAGGGGACGGCGTTTATCCTCATTCTCAACAATCTCAATTAAAATCTTTTTAATTTCTTTCGATGATACCTCCTCACCCTCACTTGTCAGCATACTCTCAGAGAAAAGATGTTTTAGTGGATATATACCATAGCGTGTCTGCATATATTTGCCGTTTACAACACGAGATACAGTCGAAATGTCAAACTCGGTAACTTCGGCAATATCTTTTAATATCATGGGGCGGAGATAATGCTCGTCGCCTGTGAGTAGAAATTCTCGTTGCAATGATATTAATGCCGTCATAATTTTCGACAGAGTGGTTTGACGTTGTTTGACTGCATTTATAAACCATTGGGCGGCATCTAACTTCTGCTTTACAAACAGAAGGGCATCGTGCCGGTCTTTTGTTTGATTTGCTTTATTATTGTAATCTTCAAACATATCAATATATTTCTGGCTTACTTTGAGCTCAGGAATATTGCTGTTGTTCATTGTAAACGATAACTCTCCGTCGTTATCCTCAATAATAAAGTCAGGAATAATCTGATTGCCTGTATCGGCATATGATGAGTTCCACGCACTTCCGGGGCGAGGATTAAGTTGAGTTAAGGTCTTGATTACCCTTTTCAGCACCTCACCATTAAGCCCTAATGTTTTACCAATCTTGTCGTAATGTTTTTTACTGAAGGCGTCAAAATAATTTGATATTACCTTTTTGGCAACATCAATACTCTCGTCCGAGTTTTCTATACGTTCGAGTTGAAGCATCAAACACTCTTGAAGAGATGTGGCTCCAATACCGGCGGGGTCAAATTCTCGTATCTTATTAAGAATATGTTCTATGCCTGTAACATCAATATCAATTCCAACTTGAAAAATAAGGTCGTCTGATATCGATTGAAGCGGACGTCGCAGATAGCCGTCGTCATCGATATTCCCGATAATATATTCTGCAACCTTCTCTTCAATATCTGTTAATTCGATAAGTCCCAGCTGTTCGAGTAGATGTTCTTGTATCGAACTTCCACCGACAAAAGGAATATCTCCTCTATAATTTTCGTTGTTTGCCTTTTCGTACTGCAATATCTTATAGTCGGGGATGTCGTCTTCAGAGAAGTAGTCGCCAAGCGATAAATCTTCATTATTGCCTCCTTCGTCATTTAGGACAATATCTTCCTCTTTCGAGAGAGAGTTTTCCTCTCCATCGCTGCCAATGCTTATTTCGTCAAGAGCAGGATTGTCGATAATCTCTTGCTTAATTCTCTCTTCCAACTCCAAGTTGGTAAGTTCCATAAGACGGATTATCTGAATTTGCTGAGGCGAAAGACGTTGTTGAAGTTTTTGTTCTAACTGTTGCTTTAAGGCCATTTTATTTATATACGAATTCGACTGCGAAATTAATATATAAAACTGCTACCGCCAAGAAACTCCCGTGCCAAAGATGTAGGAGGAATCTCTTTTTCGGGTGTGGGGATAAACATTGTCAAGAAATTCAGTAATCGTTTGGCTTCGTTATACTCTTTTTGGTCTTTCCCAACCTGAGCAAGAACAGGGATAGCCTCACGACATATAACCGAAAGTTCATATAATAACGATGTGTTAAACATTGCATCGGCATTCTCTTGATAAGGGAAAATCCACTTCTCCTCTCCACGTCTCACGCTCGGCCAACGGGCAATGGTGCTTTGAGCCGATGTGCCACGATATTTTGCATCACGAATAATCCTTCTCAATAGACGATTATCTGTTGTTGGTATTCTGTTGTGGTCGTCGATTGAAATTGAAGTCAGAGCCGAAACATAAATTTTATATTTCATTTTCTCCTCAATTTGAGATGTAAGTTGAGGATTTAAGGCGTGAATACCCTCCAAAATCAAAATACTTTGAGGTGAGAGTTTTAACTTCTTGCCGGTATAGCATCTTGTGCCTGTCTCAAAATTATATGTAGGAATGTTTACCTCTTTACCATCAAGAAGATCGTTTAAATCTTTATTAAATGCTTCAAGGTCTAAGGCGTAAAGCGATTCATAGTCGTAATCGCCACTCTCATCCCGAGGAGTATTGTCTCTATCAACAAAGTAGTCGTCCAGAGATATGGCTACGGGGAGTAGCAGGTTGGTAAGTAACTGCACCGATAACCTTTTGGAGAATGTTGTTTTACCTGAAGATGACGGGCCGGCAATAAGAACAACCCTTGCACTGCCATTGAGTTTAAATCTCTCTGCAATATCGTCGGCAATACCTGCAATCTGTTTCTCGTGCAGAGCTTCCATAACCTTTATAAGTGTGGGAGCGTGTCCCAAAGAGGTTGCTTCGTTAAGATCACCTATGTTACTTAAACGGGCAATGTTGTTAAAACGGTATTGCTCTTCAAAGGCGGCAAGCAGTTTGTCTTGTCTCGAAATGGGATTCAATTCATTAGGGTTCTCCTTTGAGGGAGGAACAAGAAGATAACCGTAGCTATATTTTACAAAATTAAATTGTGAGATGTATCCTGTCGATGGGGTAAGTTCGTAAGGAAAGGCATCTATAACATTGTCGAGTTTATAATACACCGAATAAGGAGCAGATATATAAGATAGGAGTTTTACTTTGTCGCACATACCCGCACTCTCAAACTTCTTGATAACCTCTCTCTTTGGCTCTTCGAATCTTTCAATGAGCATATCATTATTAATAATCTCTCTCATACGCTCATTAATCATATTTAGTGTGTTTTCACCGCAGTTTTCCGATAATCGGCAAAACAGTCCGTTCGATATCGAGTGTTCAATGTCGAGTTTTGCATTAGGCATAACATCGTGAACAGCCTTATATAATATAAAGCAGAGAGTATGGACATAAACTCTCTCTCCATAAGGCGATGAGTAATCAAAAAACTCGATATCTTTAGGCTTATAAACCTTGAAGTTTAAGCTTTGAGTTCGGTTGTTTACCAAAGCACCCATAATACGAGATTTCAGATTTACCCCCGATTTGTTGAATATTTCCAACACTGAAGACCCCTTCTCTACTTCGATATATTCTCCGATGTTTACGCAGAATATTTTAATAGTATCGCTCGTCATGATATTATTTTTTATCATAAAACTGTTAAAAGTTTTGCCTAATTGTATTTTTATTTTAATTTTGTGTCGCTACTATGGCGTAGTTTTTTATGATGCTAAAATAGAAAAATTATTATAAAAATCAAATAGCAATGGATTATTCAATTTTTGACTTTCTGCAACTGATAGGTTCTTTAGGCCTTTTCTTGTACGGAATGAAGATGATGAGTGAGGGCTTGCAAAAGATCGCAGGAGACAGAATGCGTTCTATTCTCTCGGCAATGACCTCAAACAGATTTATGGGAGTATTTACCGGATTGCTCATCACTGCACTTATTCAATCATCTTCTGCAACAACAGTAATGGTGGTAAGTTTTGTAAATGCAGGACTTCTATCGTTAGCACAATCTATCTCTGTGATAATGGGAGCCAACATTGGAACAACCCTTACAGCATGGATTATTTCGTTTTTTGGTTTTGCCGTTGATATCAGTGCCTTTGCAATACCATTGATAGGTTTGGCAATACCGTTTTTCTTCTCAGGTAAGAGTAAACGTCGCTCGATTGGAGAGTTGATATTGGGATTCTCTTTCTTGTTTATGGGTCTTGCATATTTGAAAAACTCTGTACCGGATATAAAGAGTAATCCTGAAGTATTGGAGTTCTTGCAAAACTATGCAGATATGGGATATTGGTCTGTTTTGACATTCTTCTTTGTCGGAGCAGTCTTGACTCTTATCGTGCAATCATCAAGTGCGACAGTAGCCATAACTCTTATTATGTGTAGTCAAGGTTGGATACCGTTTGAAGCGGCTGCGGCAATGGTGCTTGGAGAAAACTTAGGAACCACCATTACGGCAAACATAGCGGCGATATCGGGAAATGTGCAGGCAAAACGTGCAGCCTTTTCGCACTTTATCTTTAATATATTTGGTGTAATATGGATGCTTATATTATTCTATCCTTTCGTAAGAATGATAGAGGGATTGGCTGAGTCAATGACAGGATTATCGCCTGATGCTTTACAATCGTTTGTGAACGAACATCCCGAACTTACAAGCAAAGATCCTGCGGTGATGGCAACAATCGATCCCGCAGTCCAAAGCAAGTATATATCATATCAAACAACAGTCTCTTACGGAATGTCATTATTTCATACCATTTATAATATAATAAATGTATCAATAATGATATGGTTTGTCAAAGTATATGTTAAGATTGTGTCGGCTGTTATTAAACAGAAGAAAGGAGGCGAAGAGGAGGAGTTTCAACTCAAATATATCTCGGCAGGTATGTTGTCAACCTCTGAGCTATCGCTATTGCAAGCTAAAAAAGAGATTGAGTTGTATGGCGTACGTATAACCCGAATGTATGGAATGGCTCGTGATTTAATGTCGGAGAAGCCCGATAGCGAAGCATTCAATAAACTATATAGTCGCATACAAAAGTATGAGCAGATAAGCGATAATATGGAGTTGGAGATAGCTCGCTATCTAAACAATGTATCGGATGGACGTTTAAGTTTTGATGGTAAGATGAAGGTTAATACCATGATGACCGAGACAACAGAGATTGAGAGCATTGGTGATAGCTGTTATAGCATAGCTCGAGCAATTCAACGAAAAAACAGCGAGAATATAGTGTTTAACGAATATATTCTTGACCATATTAACAATATGTTCCGTTTAACATATTCTGCTCTTGAGAATATGAATAACATTTTGTCGAAAGCCGATATTGATGATGCAGATATAAATAAAACATACAATATCGAGATGGAAATAAATAACTATCGCAATATGTTGCGTACTGCAAATATGGATAACATCAATAATAAGAAATATGAGTATAAAGCCGGTATTCACTTTATGGATATAATTTCAGAATGTGAGAAACTTGGTGATTATGTCGTAAATGTTATTGATGCAGTACGAGAGAAACGATCAATTAAAAAGTAGTTGTTAGTT
Source organism: Bacteroidales bacterium (assembly GCA_017559955.1). GTDB lineage: Bacteria > Bacteroidota > Bacteroidia > Bacteroidales > G3-4614 > Caccoplasma_A. The sequence goes on along the minus strand of JAFYPQ010000041.1, from coordinate 18,462 downwards.
TTTAGTTGTCGGCTGACGCCGCCCCCTCGGGGTAGTTGTTAGAGAATAGTAATAGGTTGCTCATCGAGCAACCTATTATTGTTTTATTTTATATAAGACCAATTAGACTAATTTGACCTATTGGTCTTATAATTTTAAGGAATAGCCATAAAAGACAAACGCAAGGTTTTGCCTTGCGTTTGTATATTTTATATAGTTCTAAGTTATCTCTTTGCTAAAAACTAACAACTACCCCGAAGGGGCGGCGAAGCTGACAACTAACAACTCAAATTAGCTTACAATAACTTTAAGTTTTGCGTAAGCACGTTCTGCTTTTGTAAGAGCTTTTTCAACGGTTTCGTCAAGTGCAAGAATAACTCCGAAGCGACGATGTCCTTTAACCTCTTGTTTGCCGAATATTCTGATTTGAACATCGGGTTCAGCCAAAACCTCTTCAAGGTTGTCAAATACTACGTCGGTAGAATCGCCCTCTACAACAATTGCTTTCGAAGCAGACGCCCCATAAAAGCGGATGCCGGGTATAGGTAATCCAAGAATTGCTCGAGCGTGTAGTGAGAACTCTGACATATCTTGAGAAATCATAGTAACCATACCTGTATCGTGGGGACGAGGAGATACCTCGCTGAATAATACCTCATCGCCTTTGATAAACAACTCAACTCCAAATATACCTCTGCCTCCGAGAGCAGCAGTAACTTTTCCTGCAATATCTTTAGCTGCCTCAATGGCTTTGTCGCTCATAGGTTGTGGTTGCCAGCTTTCACGGTAGTCTCCACTTACTTGATGGTGTCCTATTGGGTTTAGGAATGTAGTTCCTCCAACGTGGCGAACAGTCAATAGCGTAATCTCGTAATCGAATTCAACGAATCCCTCTACGATAACACGACCTGCTCCGGCACGACCACCCTCTTGAGCCTCTTTCCAAGCGGTTTCAATATCGGCTTCACATTTAATAGTGCTTTGCCCGTGCCCCGAAGAGCTCATAATGGGTTTTACAACGCAGGGGATACCTATCTCTTTTACGGCAGCTTCGTACTCCTCTTTTGTGCCGGCAAAGCGGTATGGAGAAGTTTTTATGCCTAACTCCTCAGCGGCAAGTCTTCTGATACCCTCTCGGTTCATTGTTAGCAAAGTTGCGTTGGCAGTAGGGATAACGTTGTAACCCTCTTTCTCCAATTCAACAAGAGTAGATGTGGCAATAGCCTCAACTTCAGGAATAATAAAGTTGGGTTTCTCTTTCTCGATAATTTCACGAAGTTTAGCTCCGTCTAACATCGAAAGAGTATAAGAACGATGAGCAATTTGCATTGCAGGAGCATTGTCGTATCTATCCAATGCTACAACCTCAACACCGTAGCGTTGCAATTCAATTGCAACCTCTTTGCCTAATTCTCCCGAACCACAGAGAAGAGCCTTGCACCCTTTTTCTGAAAAAATAGTTCCTAATTTAGCCATAACAGATAATATTTATTTGGTTTATATTAATTTCGTTTATCTTGCAGGAATTTTCAGTACCTGCCCAATGCGAATAAGGTTAGAGTTTAGACCATTGCTCTTTTTGAGAGCGTTAACGCTTATCCCATATTTTGAAGCAATAGAGCCTAATGTGTCGCCCGATTTTACTTTGTGCGATTTTGCAGAACTTGTGCTTTCTGTTCCTATCGAACTATTGCCAGCTCCCGGAACTTTAAGTGTTTTGCCTGCCCGTATGTTGCTGTTCTTTAATCCGTTCAACTCTTTAAGTTTTGTTACCGATGTGTGGTATTTGCGAGCAATCGAGCCAAGAGTTTCTCCATTGCGTATTTTATGGTATCCATACTCTAATTTTGCAGGCTCCACTGTATTTTGTCGAGCAAAGTACTCTTGGCGATAGTTACTGATTGAGTCTTGCGAATTTAGATATGCGTATGTTAAATGTATAGGCAATCTTAAATGGTAGGGTTTAATGTTTCCGGGAATAATGTCGTTACGATATTGAGGGTTTAGCTCTCGTAACATATCTATCGGGGTATTTAATACGGCCGATATTTGTTGAAGATTAATTCGTTCGTTTATTACAATTGTGTCTGTTGCCAACGGAATTTCTGCAGCGACGGGGCAAATATTATGTTCTTCGTAATAGGTCATAATGTAATTTGCGGCAATAAAGGCAGGAACATATCCTCTTGTTTCACGAGGCAAGTGGTGGTATATGCCCCAAAAATCACGTTTACCACCCGATCTTATGATAGCTTTGTTTACATTGCCGGGACCACAGTTGTATGCAGCAATGGCAAGGCTCCAATCGTTGTATGTGTTATATAGTTCTTTAAGATATTTAGCTGCGGCTTCTGATGATTTTATTGGGGAGCGACGCTCATCGACCAATGAGTTTACTTCAAGGTTAAGACCTTTTGCCGTTTTGGGCATTATTTGCCATAAGCCTGCCGCTCCTGCACGGGATACAGCATTAGGGCGAAGTGCTGATTCTATAACAGGCATATATTTGAGCTCATGAGGAAGCCCCTCTCTCTCCAACGCCTCTTCAAATATAGGGAAATAATAGTTGCCAAAGCCGAGTAACGACTCCACAAGTTTTCTGCGTTTTTCGGCATATAGGGTTATGTATTGCTTTATAATACTATTGTATGGCATATCTATTAAAGTCGGAAGTTTTGACAGACGTTCGATATATACCGAATCGGGGAAATCCACATTTTGACTGCTTGTAATACAGGTGCTGTCGATGTTTGTAAATTTCTGTAAATACCAATTAGAAAGAATGGTGTCGTTTTCACCTTCAAGACTCTCTATTATTACAATATTATTGTCGCTTATGGTATCATTTAAGGATACAATGTTTAACGAATCGACTTCTTGTGCAAAAGTCGATGTTGTGTATGTCGCAATTATTGATAGTGTGATGAATATAAAATTTTTCATATTGTCGTATTAAAAAACCAAAGAGCATTGAAGACCTAAAACTGCCGGAGTCTTTACTGTGGCATCCAATACTGCAGGAGATAATTTCATTGAGACATCGGGCGAGATGTCAAAAGTGTATAGTTGGGCATCAACGTATGCGTCAATCATTGCAAGTCCATATACAGCCAACATTCCCACAATGCATAGGTCTCTGTTTCTTCGGTAAAAATCTTTTTTGCTTTTTAAAGATCTTCGTATCCAATCTTTGTTGTTCTCAATCCACTCTTTATTATCACGGTACGAATAGGGTAAAAAGTTTATGTAACTATTGGCATTGGGGTCGTCGCTATAAGCATCACGATAGGCATTGGCGTAGTCGGTATAATATCGGTTGTTGAAAGAGATACCGTATGCCAATCCCATAAAACCTCCTACCAAGATGGGTAATTTCCAATATTTTCGATTATATATCTGTCCGGCACCGGGCATAAGGGCAGAGTACCATACTGCTTTGGTTGGGTCGGGAATAAATACCTCTGATGAATCGACAACGATAACCTCAATATCAGAGGTGTCAATTTCCATAACAATATCGTTTACATCCAAGAATAGAGTGTCGCTTTCAATCGAAGATGCTTTTATAAATTCCAAACCTTTATCATTCTCCTGTCCATACACATTTGGCACAAAGAGCATCAACAACGCAAAGGTTGCAGCTATAAATATGCCTTTTATGTTAATGGTTTTATACATTCGAATTTTAATGGCTTTTAATTTTCGGCATTAATTCTGTTTAATAACTCTTTAATTCGCTCAAACTCTTTTCCGTCTTTAAAAGGAATGGAAATTTTCCCTTTTCCTGTTTCGTCGCAAACAATCTTAACACGGGTTTTAAAAATAGAAATAAGCTCTTTTTTGTATGTGTCGTAGCTGTTGCTCGATTTCTTAGAGGCCTTTTTAATAGGAGTCTCCTCTTGTGTCAACTCTTTTGCTCTCTCTTCAACTTTTCTTACCGAGTAGCCGTTGAGTTTAATCTCTTCGTAAAGTTTTAATTGAAGCGAAGCATCATCTAACGATAGTAAGGCCCTTGCATGCCCCATATCTATCACTTTGTTTTTTAATCCCAACTGAATTTCTGCGGGGAGTCTTAGCAGGCGTAGATAATTTGCTATTGTAGTTCTCTTTTTGCCAATTCTTTCGCTTAACTTCTCTTGTGTAAGATTATATTGCTCGATAAGTTTTTGAAATGTCAAGGCAATCTCTACGGCATTTAAATCTTCTCGTTGGATGTTTTCGATAAGAGCCATCTCCATAACAGTTTCGTCCTCAACGGTACGAACGTATGCTGGCATACTTTTTAACCCTGCAAGTTTTGATGCACGATACCTGCGTTCTCCTGCGATAATCTGGTATGAACCATCCTTCATCTTTCTAAGAGATACAGGTTGAATAATGCCTAACTCTTTAATTGAAGAAGCAAGTTCTTCAAGAGCCTCTTCATCAAATTCGGTACGGGGTTGGTCGGGATTTGGTTTAATTAAATCTATGTTAATCTCGTTTATAGAGGAGGTGCCTGAAGTTTTTACTTCATCCATTGTGATAAGTGCATCCAAACCTCTTCCGAGAGCGTTACGTTTAAGCATATCTTAATTATAAATAAAACTGATTCTTACTCTTTGTCTATAATCTCTTTGGCAAGCTGCATATAGTTTAAAGCTCCTCGTGAATCGGGGTCGTAAAGCAGTACGGGCAGTCCGTGGCTTGGAGCCTCGCTCAGTCTGATGTTGCGTTGAATGGCTGTCTTAAACACCATCTCCCCAAAATGTTGTTTTAATTCATCAAAAATCTGATTGGCAAGACGTAGGCGTGAATCGTACATAGTCAATAAAAATCCCTCTATCTCTAATTGGGGATTTAGTTTCGACTTAATAATTTTAATGGTATTTAAAAGTTTGCTGATGCCTTCAAGTGCAAAATATTCTGCCTGAACAGGAATTATAACACTATCTGCAGCTGTCAGAGAATTGACAGTTATAAGACCTAATGAAGGAGAACAGTCTATCAATATGTAGTCGTAGTCATCTTTAATCTCCGAAAGTTGCTTTTCGAGCATCCTTTCACGATTTTCCATATTAAGAAGTTCCAACTCTGCACCAACAAGGTCTATACGAGAGGGGATGACGTGCATATTTCTGACGCAACTCTCTAAAATAGCGTCGGATGCACTATGAGTCCCGATTAAACATTCGTATGTGGTAATTTCACTACCTTTCGCATCAAGCCCTACGCCCGAAGTGGCATTGGCCTGAGGGTCGGCATCAATCATTAATACACGTTTGTCAAGTGCGGCAAGCGATGTTGCCAAATTTATAGAGGTTGTTGTCTTTCCGACACCTCCTTTTTGATTTGCTATTGCAATTATTTTTCCCATAGTTCGGATTTTACGATTTACAAAATAAGCAAATTTTATCAAATAGTAGTATCTTAATTTTGAATAATCTTTCCAAATTGTTGATAAGTTTTTCTTCTCGGAGGAAAATGGGATTAAAAAAAGGATTTTTTTGATGAAAACTTTTTATTACCTTTGTACCGTAAATCGGAATTTGCAAAAAAAACGGCAAATAAAAATTTGCAAGCATAGTAGGTCGAGAACCTGCTAACAACTAAAAACTAACAACAAGAAACTTAAAAATGTATCGATCCTTCTTTGTATATCGTGAATGACATAAGCACCATATAAGTCTGTTTCACGAGTTTTTCAAGCCTGTTCGGTTAAACCCAAAATCGACAAAGGCGATTGTTTAATTTAAATTTAATTTTATGGGTCTGATTTTCTTATATCTATTTGGTGCATTAGGTATCTCATTTCTTTGTTCAATATTAGAGGCTGTATTGCTCTCGACTCCTATGTCGTTTATATCGATGAAAGAGGAGGAGGGAAACAAAACGGCAAAACTTCTCAAAAAATATAAAACCGAAATCGATGGTCCGGTAGCGGCTATCTTATCTTTAAACACAATAGCACATACCATTGGAGCTGCTGGAGTAGGAGCAGAGGCTGTAAGAATATGGGGAGAAGAGTATTTTGGTGTAATATCTGCAATTCTTACAATTCTTATTTTGGTGTTTTCCGAAATAATACCAAAAACAATAGGTGCTAACAGCTGGAGAGTATTGGCTTTGCCTTCAACAAAAATCATTAAATTGTTAATGGTTATAACATATCCTTTTGTAAAACTTTCTGAATATATAACAAAACTCTTTGACCGTGGCCCTGAACAAACAACTGTAAGTCGTGAGGAGGTTTCTGCCATGGTAAATGTGGGGGTAGAGGAGGGAGTATTCCAAGTAAAAGAGAAAAAAATAATTCAAAACTTCATAAAACTTGATAGTGTATTGGCTGAGGATATAATGACACCGAACTTAGTAGTTGAGAGTGTTCCTGAGACAATGACCATGAAGGAGTTTTATGCACTAAAAGAGTTGTCTCATTCACGTATTCCTGTATATAGAGAAAATCGTGATTATATAACAGGTTATATATTGCGAGCCACAGTATTGGAACGATTGGCCGAAGATAAGTTTAATATAAAACTTTCAGAGATTATGCGTCCGATACTCTCTTTCGGAGAGGAAGAGTCGGTGTCGGCAGTATGGGAAAAGATGCTTGAAAGCAAGGAGCATATATCTGTAATTACCGATGAATATGGATGTATGCGAGGATTGGTAACTATGGAAGACGTAATTGAGACAATGCTCGGAGTTGAGATTGTTGATGAGTATGACAAAACCGAAGATATGCAAGAACTTGCACGAGAGCGTTGGAAGAAGATGAGTCAACAGCGAGTAGTAAAAAATGTAGCAAAATCTAAGAAAATAAACGAATAAAAAACTTCCGAAAGGAAGTTTTTTTGTTTCATAAAATCCATAATTTTGTTTATATGGAAATTATAATACGTAAAGCGAAAAAAAATGACTCGGATGCGATAGCTAAAGTGGTGTTACTTGCCATAGGGGTTGATATAGATAACCTTTCGCAATACACCTCTCCTTTTAATTATGAGTTGATAAAGACTTTGGCAGAGAGAGAAGATAGTCAATATTCATATAAGAACTGTTTCGTCGCAGAAGAGAATAAAGAGGTTGTTGGAGCAATATGTTCGTACGATGGCTCAAAGTTGTATGAATTACGAAAAGCTCTGTTTGAAGAACTACAACGCCGAGGAGCCATACTTGATAAAAAGATAACAGATGAGTGCGAAAGTGGAGAACTCTATATCGATTCTCTTGCGGTATTTAAAAAGTATCGTGGACGTGGCATAGCAAAACAACTAATAGCAAAAGTAGAGGCGAAATCGAAAGAAATAGGAATTCCTTTGTTAGGATTATTGGTAGATAAAGAAAATCCCAATGTTGCAAAGTTGTACGCATCGTTAGGATTTCGTCCAATCAACATACGTGAGTTTATGGGAATACCTATGACTCACATGCAAAAAACGGTTTAGTGAAGATTTAGTTATGTAGTTTTTCCTATTTATGATTATATATTTTATCTATTCAAGAATTGCCACGCTCTTTCTTCTGATTCTGGATAAATAGGGATAATATGCTTAATGCTGTTAATGCAACTATCTTTCAATTCATGAGCGTCGTTCATTTTGTATGAATATGCCAATAGCAAAGACGAGTAAATTTGTACATCTTTGTTGTCTGTCTTTAATGCATGTGCACTTAATTTTCTGCCTGCCAAAATTGCTTTATTGTAGTTTTTCATTATGTTCTTATTATCTTCTTTTATGATATAATAAGTAAGTAGGTCTTCCAAAATTTCAGCGTATTCAGGGTGATTGCTTCCTTGTGATTCTATATGCATTACGGTATGTTCATTCAAAGATATTGACTTTGAGATCAAAATTTCGTATGTCGCTTTTTTGTAATAAAGAGTACATATTAGTTTATGCAGTTTTATCTCATTATCAATTGTGTTGCTGGGGCTTGCGTAAAAATTGCTCAACTCTTTATCAAGCAAGTTTGCCAATTCTTTCCCTTTGTTTTCTTTAATTAAAACCACACCGTAATTAACTACGGAATCAAGGTGTTCCATAGTCAGTGAATTTTTATTTTGATAGAGTTGCAAGGTGTTTATTGCGAGATTCTTTTCATCATCACTCAGTGTTATAGTTCTTTCTTTTATGTTCTGATTGCAACTCACCAATGTTGTCAGACAAATTAAAAGTAATAGTATTTTCTTCATGTTATTTAATGCTTTTTAGAACTTACGAGTCGTGCAATGTTTCTTATATCTGAATATTTGCCACTTGGTTTTGTGGTAGTCTTTGGCAGGAATCATATTCCTTTGCTTGAAATCAGAAACCCATTGCTCACCATTCCACATCTGAATGTGCCCCCAAATGTGCTTACCAACAGCAGGGAAAACGATTATGTCACCCTTTAGTGGAGTATAATTCTTCTTGCTCACTTCTACAAAATCCATTTGTGGAAGAAGCCATGAATATCCGTATGCAGGCAAAAGGTAGATAGGACATCCTCCCTCTTGTAGAGCACGCATCACATACCAGGCACACCAAGTCCTCGACTTAGTTTCTGCGTTCTTCGTGAGGTACTCTATAGTCTTGTCCTTGTCATAGGTGTAGTTGCTGTAGTTTGCATATAGCATTATAGACAGCGCAACTATTATCAGTATGGCAAAGAATATTCCAACTCCCTTAAAAAACTTTTTCATTCATCTACGCCGTTTAGATGTTCAGAATTAAATATATCCACAGGTGCTACGGCATATTGCTCTTTTGTGATTCCTCTTTTCTGCATTGTCTTTTTTAACAATGGGTGTTTATCTATTCCAGGAATTAAGTAATCTTTTACTTTCTTGGGTTGAGAAAGTTCTATTCCTAACTGTTTTTTATAGATTTCATACACCAACTCTGAACAATATAAATTATAATTATCAAATTTAAATGCTGAGTCATAAGGTCGTCCTAAATAGTGCGAATACTTTATTTTTATATTCTCCTTATTACTACGCTTAATCCAATATCGCCCCTCGATACCTCGAGCAATAAACTTTTCCAATGGTGTAAGCACCAATGTTCTTCTTGCTTCAAGAACATAAGGTTTCCCATTCTTCAGCACCACAATTCCGCAATGGCTAATTTTTGAGCGTGTTGCCAATTGAATTAATGAGGATTGATTAGATGACGATGTATGAAAGATTACATCTCCCTCTTTCACATCAGTTACCCACCCTTTTTGAGCAGTGATAAGTTCTACCAACATTGGAGAATATGCCAAACCTATTGCAACAAGAATAAGCACTAAACCTATTCCTATTATTAAAAAAAACTTTTTCATCATACCTATTTTATACGGTTTATTTCTCTAATTTAATTCTGTAATATTCTTTGCGCGAGCAACCTATGTAATTCTCGTTTTTGTAGTAGTCTGCCAAATTTGCATGGTTAACATATAGTTGTCCACCCTTTATATCAACAATGATAGAAGCATGATAAGCGTAGGTTGGGTCATTAGAACGATAATAGATAACCATATCTCCAACTTTTGGAGTTTCTACCTTTTCAAAGTCCCATTTCTCAGGATTTTTTACAAAATCTCTACAGTTAGAACATGTGTTGTATTTGTTATAAAAAGAGGTTGTCGTATTTATACATGTTTTGAATTGTCGGCCTGAAAATGTCATAAAAATTCTACCTGGCAATGAAGCATTACTTGCAAACATAAAATTATGATTTGGGACCTCTGCCTCCATTGCATTTTGCAGATAGTTTTCATTTGGTTTACTCAAACAACTTATTAAAGTAAAACTCAACAAGCACAAACAATACAACAAAACAAGAACCAAGAGTGTAATTATTACCTTTTTTATAAGAGCATGTTTTTTATTTCCCATAAATTATCTATTGTATAATCTAAACAGAAGTATCTTTTTCCGATTTGGAATCTAATAAGTAATACACTACGAAACACAAGGGCGTTAATAGTATTTGTAAAAAACACCAATTCAACATAAAATCGGAAATAAAATGAATTCTATTACACCAAGAGGTGAATAGTAATGTTGTTGATGGAATTGCAAGCAATATCCAATAAATTAGTCTTAGTTTCTTTTTCATAATAATTAATTTAGAAGAATGTAATAAATATTTTTTAGTTCATTAAACCGTTGTTATCAACAATTCATATCAAGATTATCTATTATAGCAGATCCTTAAAAACATTGAATTTCTTTAAAACATTGTATCTTGAACTATTATATTTACAAATTATAAAGTCCACCTTCAGACATGTAATAACTTCTCCAATGATATTCCGCTATAATTGTTCCTAAACTTCTTCAACGCTATTGGTCCAATAGCGTTGAACAGTTTTTAGATGTTACATCCCGAAAATAGCATCAAACTTTGCCTTAGTGTAGTTCTCTACAAGAACTGAATAACCTCCATAACTAAACTTTAGATTAGTTTGACCATTGCTCTTGATAGGGGTAATCTTTACACCTTCATAGGTAAAACTCTTGTTAGAGGCCTCAATGCGTGATGCTATATCTGCATAGCTATCTACGCAAAGATCTTTAACCCTTTGTGGCATAAGATTGTAAATTGTAGTCAATGTTGAAACGTCAAATGTTATATCCTCGTCTAAGCCCGAGATAGAGACTGTGGTAGAGGATCTGCAAGACTCGGCAGAATCATGATTAGCAACTGTTGCAGAGATGCAAAAAACGCTTACGAGTGAAAGCACTGCGATAAATAATAACTTCTTCATAATGTTAAATTTTAGAGTGTTTATTAATTTGTTTTCACTCTATAATGTCACAATGAAGAAAAGGTAACCGCTATGCTGAAAAAAAATTAGAAATATTGGATTATATTGTGTAACCAACCAGATGGGTCGGTAATAATTTGCCAAGGATATTTCCCAAACACCCTAACGATAGCATTAAGTACACCACCTTTTGGAATAGCAAGAATAAGAGATGCTATTACAAGATGAACTAATATGAGAAATGAAATAGAGCGTGTAATGCCACAACTCTTAATATCAGACTGAGTGAGACGAGTCTGCTTCATGAATGAATGTATATGAAAAGCATAAGTAAATGCAATCAGTGCATCAAAGATTATCATATAGTGAGCATCCCCTGCAAAGCGGAACGGAAAAATCATGATTGTATATATGGGGATACAGTACGGCGAAAGCGTGATAGGGACATATCCAACTCCATATTTACCAATCTTATAGTTTACATAGCACTCCCTACCTCTAACAACAAACTCTTTTATAGTTTTGAAAAATAACAGAGCAACAAGCGTATGTGTCAATTCATGAGTGAACTTCATAAACCAGTTCAAGTTATGACTGATTTTGAATATTTTCAGCGTAAGGGCAAACATTATGTAAGCTATAAACCCTGCAAATAACCCTACATAATTACCTGTATGTCGCCAGTCAAAACCAACTCTAACGCATATATCTACAGCATTCTTTCCAAGCGAAGTAATAAACACCCCTACGAACAGAACTGCCAATAGCGCAAATATCACAGTTGAGGCGACATAACAAACTTTCCACTCTCTATCACTCATTACTCATCCTCATCATCAACATCCAATGCAGCTATGCTGTAACCGCTATCTGCATAAGACATCTCATCCTTTATTAATTCTATCAATGCCGCTCTCTCCACTGCGTTGCGAATGACATCCTCTGCGAACTCTTCGCTCTCAACAAGTTGAGCCGCAATCTCTTTAGCCTTATTCATACACTTACTCTTTTTACTCTTAACAGAATCAGCATTACGCATTCCAATGATGCATGCTATCTCATCCATAGGTTTATTATCCCAATAAAATTGTTTGAGTAGCGTTTTACACTCTGCAGACAACAGCTCTAACACTTTGTCCAAAAAGTCGTTCTGCATCTCTTGCTTTTCATCTATTGATATGTCGCTATACTCATCCATATTATTATGTAAGTTGTGAGAGAATGTAACCATATCATCAGAAGTAATACAGCTCTTTTTTCGTAGTAGATTGCAAGTCTTTAGTTTACCAACCTCCACAAGATAACTAAATATAGCACCTTTACGCGACACTACAACCTTTCCCTCTTTGGCATTTTGCATCAGCACGATGCACGATTCTTGAAATAAATCCTCAATATCTTCTTGGCTTATGCTAACATGCGAAAAACTCTCTTTGATTATTGATTCAAAACCAAATCGCATATTCCTGCAGATATATCGCCAAGCACGATTATCATTCTGTATTATTCCCAATAGTAGTTGTGTGTCGGTCATCTACTTCTATATTTCCGTTCTCTTGATTCCACAATAGTATGTTTACAAAGGTAATGAATCTTCAATTCTTTTTTAATTTTATTCTTGTTTATTTACTAAACGACAAAACTTTTTAAGGATTTAAACTTATTATAAAAACAAAAAGCCTCGATTTACAAAACAACACCTTGATTGTAGTCGTTACTATCTGCCACCACAACTGGCATCTTCAAATTCTGTGGTATAAGAAATCCTACCAAGATAATTGATAGGATTCCTATAATGGTTCTTTTAATCCATTTTTTCATAGTGTTACATTTGTGCAAATGTAGCAAATGTTTTTATTAAAGCCAACTTACCTACTGTATACAAACTATAATCTTATTTAAATCTGTCGCGAGCATTTCTCCTCGCATTCTTTACTTCATCACCTAATCCATTATATTTCTCATTTTGCATCACCCTCTGTTTTTCTTTAATGCTTGTTTCATTATTTATTTTTTCAAACTCTCTGTCGTAATATTTGCCTCGCTCTTTCCAGTCTCTCTCAATAGCACGAACTTCTTCTGCGGATTTTGCATTGTTAAACGCATCAATATATTCGCGAGCATCCTTTGCTGCGTCATTGGTTAATTTACTAAACTTAGATTCACAACTGCTAAGCAACACGATAGACATTGCTAAAGCTAAAAACACAACTTTCTTCATTGTAAAAGATTCTTTGCCTTCACAATTCCCAGATGAAAGCAGATTAAAATATGAGATGTGGGAACTTGCCAAATAGACAATATCTAACTTTTAATAAATTGTACCTTATTTCGCTGTAATATTGAGTTCTACCCAATTGCCCTTCAACTCTTTTGCTGCATCAGCTCCCCAATCAAAAACAACTTCATTTTCTGAACTTCGAGGAATAGGTGTGTAATCAGGAGTATTATAATAAGATTTCAATATTATTTTTATTTTATCAGTCTCCCACACAATTTTTATTCCTTCATGTCTGCATTTCATATCATAATCCTTATGAAGTCTTTCTTCATTTATTTCTGTGGTTTTCATTCCGCTATAACGCTGACAAAAATATTGAGTCATAAAATTGAAAACTTCTTCTGCTGTTTTCTTACTTCTTGGTTGATGGAATTTTAATTCAGCTTCTTTAATAATATTTTTCTCATCGAATTTCACATTACTATAGTAGAAATATTGATTTACTATATCACTATTGAGATTGAATTTATGGCTGTTGTGTCTATATTGAACAGTCCCTTTTGTCAAACAAGTTTCAAGATTATCTCCAATATGAATGTTTTCAAAAAAAACTTCTGGCTTATTGGACTTTCTATAATTTTGTCCACAACCGTTTTGAAAACAGATTATAAGAAATAACATGGTAAATAGGAAAAAGATCTTCAACCTCATAATAATAAAAAATTGAGCTAGCCAATTCCCAGATGAAAGCGGGTTAAAAAAAGAAGGTGTGGGAACTTACTGTTTTATCCTTAGATTAGGTCTTCGCATTACCTTTAGCATGGATAAAACAATAGCCCATACCAAAGGTTATGAGAAAAGCCACTACGGGCTGTATAAACCAATGATGTGGTGCTACTGCCATCATCTTCATGCTAAAAATTAAAGTTGAGAAGTTTAATCTAAGAAGATAATATCAATAACACCTTTTTACTTATATGTCTGCTCCTGTGAATTATTAACCACAAGAACACGACAAATGTAGATAAAATGTTATAGACACACAAGAGTAAATTTGCAAATTAGGTATTGTTGAAGATGAATAGAAAAGCAAAAGCCTCGATAACCGTATGATTATCGAGGCTTTTGCTTCGGTCGGGATGACTGGATTCGAACCAGCGACAACACGCCCCCCAGACGTGTACTCTAACCGGGCTGAGCTACATCCCGAATCTTGTCTGATTGCGGGTGCAAAGGTAATCAAATATTTTTATTCTGCAAAACTGATGCAGAAAAAATAGTAAAACAGTACTCTTTATTTTGTTTTTTTAGGAATTTCAGCATTGTGATAGCTTTTGCATAAAAAAAATTGTTACTTATAAATTATAATAATATGGTAGCTAAATCCCTATAAATTATTGGAATATTACAAAATCATACTCAAATTTTCAAAAATTATTAATTGAATATACATTCTTAATTAAAAATATTATATATTTGTGCTATTAATTTGTAACAAAAAAACAGACAATATGGCAAGACAACAATTAGATTCGTTAGATTATAAAATCTTACGTTTAATATCAGCAAATGCCCGTGTACCATTTCTTGAAGTGGCACGCGAATGTGGAGTGTCAGGTGCAGCTATTCACCAAAGAGTGCAGAGATTGGTAAATTTGGGTATTATAAAGGGTACTGATTATTTTGTTGATCCTGCAAAGGTGGGATTTGGAACATGTGCCTATATGGGCTTGTATCTGCAAACTCCCGACCAATTCGAAGAGGTGGTGGCAAAACTAAGCGAGATACCTGAAGTGGTAGAATGTCATTATACAACAGGGCAATACGATATGTTTATTAAACTATACGCTCGTGATAATGCACATCTTTTGGATATTATTCATGATAAATTGCAACCTTTGGGATTGGCTCGTACCGAGTCTATAATCTCATTTAAGGAGGCATTTCGTCAACCTCTTCCAATAGAAGATTTATCAAAACAGTAATTATAATATTGAGGAGCGACGTAGAGTCGTTCCTTGCTTATTGAAAAGAGAGTAATTAATTATGAAAGATATAGTAGTCAGTGGTATCCGTTCAACCGGAAACCTTCATTTGGGAAACTATTATGGTGCGTTGCGAAACTTTGTAAAGATGCAAGATGAGAACGATTGCTTCTTCTTTATAGCCGATCTTCACGCCCTTACAACACACCCCGACCCTTCGCAATTGCACGATAATGTAAAAAGTATATTGGCACAATATCTTGCGGCAGGGCTCGATCCCGAAAAATCAACAATATTTATTCAAAGCGATGTTCCCGAAATTTCGGAAATGTATCTGTTAATGAATATGCATGTTTATATCGGGGAGTTGGAGCGTACAGCATCATTTAAAGATAAAGTTCGTAAACAGCCCGAAAACGTAAATGCAGGATTATTGACATACCCATCGTTGATGGCAGTTGATATTCTTATTCATAAAGCGACTAAAGTTCCTGTTGGCAAAGACCAAGAGCAACACTTGGAGTTGACACGTCGTTTTGCACGCCGATTTAATAATATATACGGAGTAGAGCTATTCCCCGAACCCGAAAGCTATAACTTTGGTTCAGAGTCGATAAAAGTTCCCGGTCTCGACGGAAGTGGAAAGATGGGTAAATCGGAAGGAAATTGCATCTATTTGATAGATGAGGATAAACCTTTGCGTAAAAAAGTGATGAAGGCTGTAACCGACGAGGGTCCACAGGCTCCTAACTCTCCATTGTCGCAACCACTTGAAAACTTATTTACCGTAATGAGTCTTGTTTCAGATCCCGAGGTCGTAGAGCAATTTAAGGCAGCCTATGCCGACTGTTCAATTCGTTATGGCGATTTAAAGAAACAGATAGCCGAAGATATTCTTAAAGTAACAACTCCAATGCGAGAACGCTACAACGAGATTATCAAAGATGAGGAGTATATGCGTAAGGTTGTGAAAATGGGAGCGGAGAAAGCTCGTGAGAGTGCTGCAAAAACTCTTGCCGAAGTTCGCAAAATAATGGGATTCAAAAATTTCTAATTATTAAAATATAGGAACCTGAAAGCCATACCTCGTGGGGTATGGCTTTTGTTTTGTAGATGTAATTAATTTTGATATAACACAAAAACGGCAACTCGATTGAGCTGCCGTTTTCAGTTTTATAGTGATTATCTAAAACTCGGTTATTAGATAGCACCTGTCTCTGTAAGGATTTGGTTAACTTTACGAACTGCGTCAGCAGAAGCCTCAAATTTAGCTTTCTCATCTTCAGTAAGTTCGATTTCAACGATTTTCTCGATACCGTCACGACCAATAACAACAGGAACCCCAATCATGATATCCTCTTGTCCGTACTCACCTTCTAAGTAGCAACCACAAGGAATGATACGTTTTTGGTCACCCAAGATAGCCTCAACAACTGATGCTGCTGCAGCACCTGGAGCGTACCAAGCAGAAGTTCCAAGAAGACCTGTCAATGTAGCACCACCAACCATTGTGTCAGCAGCAACTTTCTCTAGCTCCTCTGCTGAAAGGAATTGAGAAACTGGAACACCTTTGATAGTAGCTTTTGAAGTCAAAGGAATCATTGTTGTATCTCCGTGTCCACCAATTACCATACCGTCAACATCGTGGATGTTTGTGTTAGTAGCTTTTGCTAAGTAGCAACGGAAACGAGAAGAGTCCAATGCTCCACCCATACCGATTACACGGTTTTTAGGAAGACCTGTTGATTTCAAAGTCAAGTAAGCCATAGTATCCATTGGGTTAGATACGATGATGAAGATTGCGTTAGGAGATTGAGCCAAAGCTTGAGAAACTACGCTTTTTACAATGTTTGCGTTAGTTCCAATCAACTCTTCACGAGTCATACCTGGTTTACGAGGAATTCCTGAAGTTACAACTATAACATCTGAGTTAGCTGTTTTCTCATAGTCGTTTGTACAACCTGTAAGTTTAGTCTTGAAATCAGTAGTAACTGATGCTTGGTACATGTCAAGCATTTTTCCTTCTGAAAGACCTTCTTTAATATCGATTAATACAACTTCGCTAGCTACCTCTCTAGAAGCCAATACGTTTGCACATGTTGCGCCCACCATACCGGCGCCGATAACTGTTACTTTAGACATAATTATTATTCTTTATTTAGTGTTAAAACTTTTTTTATTCTAAACTTTTACAAAGTTACAAGATAAAACGCAATTAATATCAATTGCATGTAAAAATTTTTTCTGAAAAAGTGTAAACTTTTTATTTAATCTATATTTAACTATATAACTATTCTACATAGGATCAGCATCGTAATATAGTATAAGAGTTTTAAATCCGCTTTGAGCATAGAAGTTCTCTTCTGCAGTAGAAATAATCTCTCTCACCTTTTGGGGAGAGGAGTTGTTCTCTAGCTTTAAAACTATTTTTCTGATATACATTGATTGTACTCTGCTTATAATTGGTTTGTCAGGTCCTAAAACTCTTCTTCCAAACGACTCTCTCAGTAGATTTGCATACCACCTTGCAGCATGTTGAACAGACTCTTCGTTACGCCCCTTAATATAGATATATATAAGTCTTGTGTATGGGGGGTAGTTAAACTCCTGTCGCTCCACTAACTGACTGTTGAACATTGCTTTGTAGTCGTGATTAAGAAGCTGGGTTATAACTGGGTGTTCCGATTGAGATGTCTGAACTATAACGTGTCCCTGTTTCCCTTTCCTACCGGCTCTTCCTGCAACCTGTTCCATCATCTGAAAGGCTCTCTCGTGAGCTCTGAAATCAGGCATATTCAAAAGTGTATCGGCTCCTAAAATTCCAACCACTCCAACACGCTCAAAATCTAATCCTTTGGTTATCATCTGAGTACCTATGAGTACTTTGGTCTTGCCCTTCTCAAAGTCCGATATAATCTCTTCGTATGCTTTCCTGCTGCGAGTGGTGTCTAAATCCATTCGTGCAACGGGGTAGCCCTCAAAGTTGGTTGTAGCCTCCTCTTCAATCTGTTCGGTACCAAAACCTTTTACCTCAATTGTGGGGTAGCTACACGCAGGACATTTTGATGGTATCTCATATGTGTATCCACAATAGTGGCATGTGAGTTGGTTAAAACGTTTATGGTAAGTCATTGATACATCGCAATGCTTACATTTAGGAATCCATCCGCAAGTTTGGCACTCCACTATGGGTGCAAAGCCCCGGCGGTTCCTAAATAAAATTACCTGACCTCCCATATCCAAAACATTTTTAGAGGCTTCGGCAAGTTGGGGAGAAATATCTCCGCTTTTCATAATTTTTTTGCGGCGTAGTTCTCGTGTATCAGCAATCTCAATTCTTGGAAGCATAATCTCTCCGTGTCGGGTAAGCAGCTCAACGAAACCGTATTTACCCATTCTTGCATTGAAGTAGCTTTCAATCGAAGGGGTTGCACTACCCAACAGAGTTTTTGCTCCAAACGAAGAGGCAAGAACCATAGCGGCATTACGAGCATTGTATCGTGGAGCTGGATCTTGTTGCTTGTAACTTGTCTCATGCTCCTCGTCAACAAT
>JAFYPQ010000040.1 GCA_017559955.1 Bacteroidales bacterium | reverse complement strand
TGTTAATGGTGGAGAGCCCACTGTTTTGGCTACTATTTTTCAGGAGGATTTGATGTATGCATATTTTAATATTGAGGATAATCAATATTTAAAAATGTTGTGGCAAAACAATGAGACTCCGTTTGATAGCGTTGTGGTATTTTTCGACTCTCCTACCCTAAAAGAGTTTAAGGGTAAGATTGATTACGTTGCTCCAAACATTGAACTGTCGATGGGTACTCTTAGATTAAGAGCAGAGATTGAGAACCATAACGGAGAGTTAAAAGATGGTATGTACGCCTCTGTTATGCTTCCTTATTCTAAAAAGGATAAAGCGGTATTAATTGATGACGCTTCAATTGGTTTTGATCAGTTGGGCAGTTTTGTGTATGTGGTTAACGACTCTTCTGTAGTGGAGTATCGTCATATTACAACAGGCGAAGTAATTGATGACACTTTGAGATATGTTATAAGTGGACTCAGCGAAAACGAGATGTATGTTTCGAAAGCTCTGTTGAAGGTTAGAGACGGAATGAAGATTAATCCTGTTTTTAAGTAACTTTAATTTAGTTGTTTATATGTTCTCTCGTTTTTTTATAGACCGTCCGATATTTGCCTCCGTCATTGCTATTTTAATGGTTATTGCAGGCGTGGTGGCTTTGGAGTTTTTACCTATTGCTCAGTTTCCCGATATTACTCCGCCAACTGTACAGGTGCAAGCCACATACCCAGGGGCAAGTGCTGAAACTATTGCTGAAACGGTTGCTACTCCAATTGAGGAGCAGGTTAACGGTGTGGATGGTATGATTTATATGAACTCTACCTGCTCGTCAACCGGAGAATATAACCTTACCGTTACTTTTGAGGTTGGTACCGACCCCGATATGGCAGCCGTATTAGTACAAAACAGGGTTAATATTGCCGAAGGTA
The DNA here is from genome assembly GCA_017559955.1 of Bacteroidales bacterium. Taxonomy (GTDB): domain Bacteria; phylum Bacteroidota; class Bacteroidia; order Bacteroidales; family G3-4614; genus Caccoplasma_A. The sequence continues at coordinate 10,661 of JAFYPQ010000040.1, read as the reverse complement.
ATTTACCAAATGAGGTTATTAGACAAGGCATTACCACTAAGAAACAATCGACAAATATAGTTATGATTGTGTCGTTGGAATCGGATAGCTCAGCGTATGACGGATTGTTCCTTTCGAACTATGCCACGCTTAATTTTTCCGACCCTCTGTCTCGTCTTAAAGGGGTAGGTAATGTTACAGTATTCGGTGCCGGTGATTATGGTATGAGGGTATGGTTAAACCCTGAAGTTATGAGAATGAGAGGGGTTACTCCGAATGATGTATATAATGCCATTTCTGCTCAAAACATTGAGGTTTCGGCAGGTGGCGTGGGACAACCTCCGCAAAGCAACAATACAAAGTTTCAATATACTCTTACTGCGAAAGGTCGTTTGTCGGATGCCGATGAGTTTGAAAACATAATCATTAAGGCTCTGCCTGAGGGCGGATATTTAAGATTAAAAGATATTGCAAGGGTTGAACTTGGCAGTCAAAACTATGGTACGGTATCGAAACAGAGTGGTAAATCGGCTGCTGCAATTGCTATTTATCAACTTCCGGGAAGTAACGCTCTTGATGTTGCAGATGAGGTTAGGGTGAGGATTAAGACTCTTGCCGAAAATTTACCTGATGGAGTTGAGTGTAACATTGTGCTTGATACCACAAATTTTGTTAAAGCTTCGTTGGAAGAGGTGGTGGTTACTCTCGTTGAAACCACACTATTGGTTATGTTGGTGGTATTGATTTTCTTACAGAATTTCAGAGCAGTTATTATTCCTTCGCTTACCATTCCCGTTTCGTTGATATGTACTCTTGCTGTAATGAAATTGTTTGGGTTTACAATAAATACTCTTACTCTATTCGGTATGGTACTTGCAATTGCCATTGTGGTTGATGACGCTATTATTGTAGTGGAGAACTCATCGAGGCTTTTGGCTACGGGTAAATATAAACGAAAGGAGGCTGTTGCAGAGGCTATGCGTGAGATTACAGGACCTGTTATAGGTGTTGTTTTGGTTCTGTTGGCTGTATTTGTGCCTACCGCTTTTATTCCGGGTATTACAGGAGAGTTATATAAGCAGTTTGCTTTAACTATTGCCGTTGCTACGTTTTTCAGCGGCTTTAATTCGCTTACACTCACCCCTGCCCTTTGTGCTTTATTTTTAAAAGAGGATAATAAAGTAAGGTTTGCTTTTTTCAGATGGTTTAACAAAGGATATGATAAATGCGTGAACGGGTATGTTTCTGTTATTACACGTATGCTGAAACATCCTGTAAAGAGTATGTTTGCATTTGTTATTTTTGCCATTGCTGCATTTTGGGGATTTGTAAAAACGCCATCTTCGTTTATTCCAGAAGAGGATCAAGGGTATTTTTTGGTTTCGGTTACACTCCCCCCAAACGCTTCGTTGGATAGGACTCAATCTGTTACCGAAAGAGTTGGTGGCATCTTAAACTCATACAGCGAAGTGGAAAGCTATATGTGCATAAATGGTTTTTCGGTTATTAATGGTGCGGCTTCGTCGAACAATGCCACGTTGTTTGTTATCCTTAAACCTTGGAAAGAGCGTAAAGAGAAGAACGAAGGCATTGCTTCAATTATTGGGCGACTTAACCATGAAGCATACTCGATTGAAGAGGCTTCTATTTTTGCTCTTAACCCTCCTGCCATAAATGGTATGGGTGCTACTGGCGGACTTCAAATGCAAATTGAAGATATTGGCAATTTGGGTAGTGGAGAGTTGCAGAAGGTGGTAAGCGAAATGGTTGATGAGAGTAAAAAGGTTAAATCGATTGGTTCGATTAATACTACATATCAAGGTGCCACGCCTCAATATGCTCTTAACATCAACCGTGATAAGATTGAGTTGCAAGGTGTCGATTTAAGTGATGTATTTAACTCGCTGTCGCTCTATATGGGCTCGGCTTACGTTAATGATTTTACTACTTTCGGTCGCATTTATCAGGTATTGCTGAGTGCTGATGCAATAAGCAGAGAACGGATTGGTGATGTACTTAAACTTTCGGTGAGAAACCATAACGGAGACATGGTTCCGTTCTCTGCCTTTACCACCATTGAAGAGCGTTTAGGCAATGATTTGATTGAGAGATACAATATGTACACTTCGGCAAGCATCACCGGTACTGCCGCAAATGGTTACAGCTCTGCTGAAGCTATGATTGATATGGAGGCTATGTTTAACAGATTGCTCGGTAACTCTTTTGGCTATGAGTGGACTGGAGAAGCTTATCAAGAACAGAAAGCAGAGAGCTCGGTTGCTACGATTTTTATTCTTGCTATTGTTGTGGTTATTCTTGTTTTGGCTGCCCAATACGAGAGCTGGACAAGCCCCGTTGCTGTGATTATGGTTGTTCCGTTTGCTATTTTAGGAGCTGTATTGGGTACTATTGCAATGGGATTACCTATTAGTGTTTTCAGCCAAATTGGTATTATTTTGCTGATTGCTTTATCGGCAAAGAATGCTATTTTGATTGTTGAGTTTGCTCGAGACAACAGATTAAAAGGTGAGGATATTATTACTGCCTCTATTGAGGCAGGACGTATGAGATTGAGACCAATTCTTATGACATCTTTTGCTTTTATAGTTGGTATTATGCCTATGTTGTTTGCAACAGGTGCAGGTGCGGCAAGCAGAATTTCATTAGGTAGCGCAGTTGTTTTTGGTATGCTACTCAGTACAATTTTGGGCACACTGTTTATACCTAATTTTTACCATCTAATGCAAAGCCTTTATGAGAAATTTAGGAATTAGTTCGTTGCTTCGCAACAGTTGTTAGTTTTTAGTTATTAGTTTGATACTTAAAAACGAGAGATTGAATTTCAAAATTTCAATCTCTCGCTATCTAACAACTACCCATAGGGCGGTTGAGTTTAAGAAACCGAAAACTAATAACTCTATTCTTCTACTACTTTGTAGATATCGGGTAGGTTACGTCCGTAGTGGTCGTAATCTAATCCGTATCCAACAATAAAGTCGTTATCAATATCAAAACAACGATAATCTATTTTTAAATCTACTTTGATATTATCTGGCTTTACAAATAGCGATGTTACATATATTGCTTCTGGATTTTTCTCGTTCAAAATGCGTAACATCTCTTTCATTGTGTAGCCTGTATCAATAATATCTTCAACTACTACTACCGTACGCCCTTCGATACTCTCGCGCAATCCTATTACTTGTTTTACCTCGCCTGTTGTTGATGTTCCTTCATACGATGCCATACGAATAAATGTTATCTCACATGGGAAGTTCATCTCGCGCAAAAGGTCTGCTGCAAATATAAATGACCCATTTAATATTACAAGAAAGAGTGGATTTTTATCTTTTAAATCTTTTTCTATCTCTGAGGCTATCTCTTTTACTCTCTCTTTGATTTGTTCTTTAGATATGTATATAGAAAATTTTTTATCCAATACTTGTACTATTTCCATAGCTATATTTTGTAGTTGTTAATATCCCGGTGATTCTTTTAATTAGAATAAAAATTTCAGAAGGAAGAATGCTGCAAGAACATACATTCCTAAAGTTACTTTCTTGTAATTTCCACTCAATAAATTTATTAATACATAGGCAAGGTGCCCTAATACTATTCCCTCTGCAATACTATAAGAGAGTGGCATAAATAATATACATATAAATGCGGGAACTGCTTCGCTATAGTTATTGAAGTCAACATCTCTTACTGATGACATCATCATCAATCCTACCAATACCAATACAGGTGCAATTGCGGCTGATGGTATGGCAAGAAATAGTGGTGCAAAAAATAGTGCACATAAGAAACATAGTCCTGTTACAAATGATGTTAATCCGCTACGTCCTCCGTCGTTTACTCCGGCTGCACTCTCAACATATACTGCAACAGTACTTGTTCCCATTACTGCTCCTGCTGTGGTTGATAATGAATCTACCATAAACACCTGTTTTAAACGGGGTATTTTACCATTCTTCATCATTCCTGCACGGTTGGCAACTCCAATTACAGTACCAATACAATCGAACAAGTCAACAAATAATAGAGTAAATACTATTATTAGCATATCGGCAGAGAATATTCCACTCCAATCAAATTTCATAAATATTGGTTCAACAGATGGAGGAGCACTGAATACTCCGCTTATGTTGGTTACTCCCATGGGAATACCTATTGCCGTTGTCAACAATATACCCCAAAGCAATGCTCCTCTGATATTACGAACTAATAATATTGATGTGAGTATTATTCCTATTAGTCCCAATAGAGCTCCCGTTGCAAAGTGATATTCGGTATCAATAGAGAGGTCTCCCATTGCTACCAATGTTGCATCATGGTTAACGATAATTCCTGCGTTTTGTAATCCGATAAATGCAATGTATAATCCAATACCTGCACCAATTGCATTCTTTAAAGAGCCAGGTAATACTTCAACAATCTTTTCTCGCAAGTTGGTTAAGGTCAGCAGAATAAATAATAGACCTTCAAGAAATACTGCTGTTAGTGCAAACTGCCAAGAGTAGCCCATTGTTCCACATACAGTAAGTGCAAAAAAGGCATTTAATCCCATTCCGGGAGCTAATGCATATGGGAGTTTTGCATATAGTCCCATAAAGATTGTAGGCAATGCTGCCATTAACACTGTTGTTGTAAATAGAGCTCCTTCGTCCATTCCTGTTTGGCCTAGTATTGCCGGGTTGACAGCAAGGATATATGCCATTGTAAGAAATGTTGTAATTCCTGCCGTAATCTCTGTACGAACAGACGATTGTTTCGAATCGTAACCAAATAATCTTTTTAACATTTCCTCTTCTCTTTTTTAGTTTGGCAAAGATAATGATAAATTTATATTTTCAAAACATTTTTTATAAGATATAAGGGTTTTGCCATTCGCCTAAATTTCGTTATCTTCGCATAAATAAACATTTCATTATGGTTTCAGTTGATGCTCTTACCGTCGAATTTGGCGGAACAACCCTATTTAAAGATATTTCATTCGTCATAAACGAAAAAGATAGAATTGCCCTTATGGGTAAAAACGGTGCAGGTAAAAGTACCTTGCTGAAAATTTTGGCAGGTGTAAGAAATGCTACACGAGGACAGGTATCTGTCCCAAAAGACACTGTTATTGCTTACCTCCCTCAACATCTTATGACAGAAGACGGCAGAACTGTTTTTGAGGAGGCTTCGCAGGCTTTTGCCCACCTTCACCAAATGGAGGCTGAAATTGAAGAACTTAACAAACAACTTACCGAACGCACCGACTACGATAGCGACGAGTATATGGCATTGATTGAGGAGGTTGCAACAAAAAGCGAGAAGTTTTATGCAATAGATATGACTCACTTTGAGGAGGATGTTGAAAAAACTCTGCTCGGATTGGGTTTTGAACGCAAGGATTTTAATAGACAAACCTCTGAATTTTCGGGCGGATGGCGTATGCGTATCGAGCTTGCAAAAATGCTGTTGCGTAACCCCGACGTTCTTCTTTTGGATGAGCCTACAAACCACTTGGACATTGAATCGATTGGCTGGTTAGAGGAGTTTATAATCTCGAACGGCAAGACTGTTGTAGTTATAAGCCACGACCGCAAGTTTGTTGATAACATTACTACCCGCACAATTGAGGTTACAATGGGTAGAATTTATGATTATAAGGTAAACTACTCGCAATATCTTCAACTCAGAGCCGAACGCAGAGAACAACAGATGAAGCAGTTTGAAGAGCAACAGAAGATGATTCAGGATACTAAGGATTTTATTGAACGTTTCAAGGGTACATACTCAAAAACTCTTCAAGTACAGAGTCGTGTAAAAATGCTTGAGAAGCTCGAGATAATTGAGGTTGACGAAGAGGATACTTCGGCCCTAAGATTAAAATTTCCGCCATCACCTCGCTCAGGACAATACCCCGTTATTGCAGAGGGTGTTGGTAAAGCTTTCGGAGAGAAACGTATATTTTCGAATGCTACCCTTACTGTTGAACGTGGCGACAAGATTGCTTTTGTAGGTCGCAACGGAGAGGGTAAATCTACTTTTGTAAAATGTATTATGAAAGAGCTTGAGCATGAGGGTACTCTTAATTTAGGGCACAATGTTCAGATTGGATACTTTGCTCAAAATCAGGCTTCGATGTTAGATGAAGAACTTACCGTTTTTCAAACAATAGACGATGTTGCCAAAGGTGATATTAGAAATAAAATTCGTGATCTTTTAGGTGCTTTTATGTTTGGTGGAGAGGCAAGTAGCAAAAAGGTTAAAGTTCTTTCGGGTGGAGAACGTACCCGCTTGGCTCTTATGAAATTGTTGCTTGAGCCCGTAAACTTGCTTATTCTCGACGAGCCCACAAATCACCTTGATTTAAAGACTAAAGATATTTTGAAACAAGCCCTAAGCGACTTTGACGGTACGCTTATTTGTGTCAGCCACGACCGAGACTTCCTTGATGGTCTTGTTACCAAAGTATATGAATTTGGGTACGGCAAAGTTAGAGAACACCTTTGCGGCATATACGAGTTCCTTGAAACTAAAAAAATGGAGGGACTTCAAGAACTTGAGAGAAAAAGTAATTAAACAATCTGATGCAAGAGGAAGATATTCTTAAAATAAGGGAGATTTTTAACTACACTACAAGGCGAAGGGCTTTGGAGAGGGTTATTGCCGATAATAAGTGCCGAACTATTCATCTGCAAGGACTTTGTGGCTCAGCGGCAGCGATTGCTCTTTCGACACTCAAAGGTATTGAACGTGATGTTATTGTTGTGGCTAACGATAGTGAGGAGGCAGGTTATGTTTATAATGACATCTGCCAACTTTGCGGTGATGGCAAAAATGTTCTCTTCTTCCCCTCGGGTTATAAACGTGCCATTAAATATGGGCAGATTGATTCTGCCAATGCTATTTTACGTACCGAAGTTTTAGGCAGATTATCAAGAGAGAGCGGCGGTGCTTTTATTATTACTTCGCCTGAGGCTCTGGCTGAAAAGGTGGTTTCGGGAAAAGAACTTAAAAAGGATACTCTTCATTGTAAAGTTGGCGAATTGTATGATATGACAGAGTTTGCCGACAAACTTTTTGAACTTGGCTTTGAGCGTTGCGACTATGTGTATGAACCTGGGCAATACTCAGTGCGTGGTAGTATTATCGATGTATTCTCATACGCTGGTAGCTACCCTTTCCGCATAGACTTTTTTGATGACGAGATTGACTCGATAAGGAGTTTTGATATTGAGACTCAACTATCGAAAGAGAGGGTTGAAGAGATTGATATCATTCCTGATATGGCAGGTGGAGAGAAATTCGGAATATCGATTCTCGACTTTGTTAAGAAGGATACCATTTTTGCTTTTGCCGACCTTGCCTGGGCTTGTGAACGCATAAAGAATATTGCATCGGAGAGTATTGCCACTCAACTTGTTTTGAGCGAAGAGGGCGATATGGATGCTATGCAAAAGGTGGTTGATGCAGATGTGTTTGCCGAATGTATATTGAGTTTTAAACGTATTGATTATGGTGCAAAGTGCTACTCAAAGAATTTTACTACCATTAAATACGAAACTGCTCCCCAACCTATTTATCATAAAGATTTTGATAAGGCTGCCGAATCGTTTACCGAACTAATTAAGGAGGGATATAAAATTTATATCCTAAGCGATAGCCGTAAACAGATTGACCGTTTGGTTGAGATTTTTGCAGAACGCAACAACTATATAACTTTTACAGCTGTTAATAAGACTATTCACGAAGGTTTTATTGATAGAGAAAACAGACTATGCTTTTTTACCGACCATCAGATTTTTGACCGTTTTCACAAATTTAACCTTAAAAGCGACCACGTCAGAAGCGGTAAACTTGCTTTATCTCTTAAAGAGCTTAAACAGATTGAACTTGGAGACTATATTGTTCATATAGATTATGGCATTGGCAGGTTTGGAGGTCTTGTGCGTGGTAACATTAATGGTTATATGCAGGAGATGGTTAAACTTGTTTACCAAAACAACGATATGATTTTTGTGAGTATTCACGCTCTGCATAAGCTATCGAAATATAAGGGTAAAGAGGGTGATGCTCCACGCATTTACAGATTAAATGGCAACGCCTGGAATAAACTGAAAGAGAAGACTAAGAGCAAGATGAAAGAGATTGCTCGTGATCTTATTCTTCTCTACGCAAAACGTGCCTCTCAAGAGGGATTTGCTTTTTCGGCTGATAGCTTTATGCAACACGAATTGGAGGCAAGTTTTATGTATGAGGACACCCCCGACCAACTTAAAACCACCAACGAGGTTAAAGCCGATATGGAGAGAGCAAGACCTATGGACAGGCTTATTTGCGGAGACGTTGGTTTTGGCAAAACCGAAATTGCTGTAAGGGCTGCTTTCAAAGCCGCTTGCGATAATATGCAAACTGCCGTACTTGTTCCTACCACAGTGCTTGCTTACCAACACTATAATACTTTTAAAAACAGACTTAAAGATTTTCCAGTTAAGGTTGAGTATTTGAGCCGTGCAAGAACAGCTAAGGATACCAAACGTATTTTGGAAGAGTTAAAAAACGGAGAGATTAACATCTTAATAGGAACCCATAAGATTATCGGCAAGGATGTTAAGTTTAAATCGTTGGGACTTTTGGTTATTGACGAGGAACAGAAATTCGGTGTTGCCGTTAAGGATAAACTTAAACAGATTAAGAGTAATGTTGATACACTTACTATGTCGGCAACTCCTATTCCAAGAACTTTGCAATTCTCACTGATGGGGGCTCGAGACCTTTCTGCAATTACTACTCCTCCACCAAACAGACACCCTATTCAAACCGAAGTACACCCATTTAATGAGGATATTATTAAGGAGGCTATTGAGTTTGAATTGAGCAGAAATGGTCAGGTATTTTTTGTAAACAACAGGATTTCGGTTCTTACTGAACTTGAAACTCTTATTCATAAACTTGTCCCTGATGCAAGGGTGGTTATCGGACACGGGCAAATGGAACCTGAAAAGTTGGAAAAGATTATATTGGACTATGCCAACCAAGAATATGATGTACTGCTTTCGACAACCATTATTGAGGCCGGTGTTGATATGCCAAACACCAATACCATTATTATTAACGAAGCCCAGAATTTTGGATTGAGCGATCTGCACCAACTTCGAGGACGTGTGGGCAGAAGCAACAAAAAGGCTTTCTGCTATCTGCTTACTCCTCCCTACTCTACTCTTAAAACTGATGCGAGAAGAAGGCTTCAAGCCATTGAAAACTTCTCGGAACTTGGCAGTGGTATTCATATTGCCATGCAGGACTTAGATATCAGAGGTGCCGGCAATTTACTTGGTTCGGAACAGAGTGGTTTTATTACCGATTTGGGATATGAAACTTACCAAAAGATTCTAAAAGAGGCTGTAAGCGAATTGAAATCGGAAGAGTTTTCTGATTTATACGAAGAGGGAAATAACAGCAACGACAACTTTGTTAGCGAATGTGTTATTGAAACAGATATGGAATTACTATTCCCCGCTACCTACATTGAGAACGAAAGTGAGAGAATATTGCTTTATCAGGAGTTGGACAATATGGAGCGTGAAGAGGATATTGCTGCGTTTAAAGCAAAACTCGAAGACCGATTTGGCCGTATTCCAAAACAGGGAGTGGAACTTATTCGCATTGTTACCCTTCGCCGATTAGCAAAACTTTTAGGTATGGAGAAGGTTACTCTTAAACAGGGAAAGATGAACTTGTATTTTATTTCTGACGAAAAGAGCAACTATTTTCAATCGGACGTTTTCGGTAAGATTATTGATTATGTCCAACGAGATCCTAAACGAGCTGCTTTAAGAGAGAATAGAGGTAAACGTATTCTTACAATTGGCTACATTGACAACGTTGCAATGGCTATTGAAATTTTAGAGAGAATTATTGAATGAGTTGTTAGTTGCCAACTTTGACATAAAGTCCCCCGTCGCACAGAGTACTATGCTCCCCATTTTAAGGCACAAATTGACATATAGTCAATTTTAATTGCATAGCAATTACCTTAAAATGCCCCTTTGGGATAGTTTTTAGTTGTTAGTTAAAAAGAGAGTCCTTTATCGGTAATTTTTACTGACGAGAGTTTTTCTAATTTACCTATTACCTCGTCGGCAAATTCGAGAGAGATATGAAATGATATAGAACAACGATTATCAAAGGTGCGTTCTCCTACTCTTATGCAATCTTCTTTATCTTTCATTAATCGCATAACACCTTCCATATCAATATAGTCAAATTCAACATAGAGTTGTCTCTCTATGGTTCGTTCTACGATGGTGTTGTTGCGAATTGCATCAAGAGCAGCCTCTTTATAAGCTACGATCAATCCTCCTGTCCCAAGTTTTATGCCTCCAAAATAACGTATCACCACTATCAATACATTGGTTATCTCGTTTGATAGCATTTGTCCTACGATTGGCTTTCCTGCTGTTCCTGATGGTTCGCCATTATCACTACTGCGTGTAAACTCTCCTGTTGCTCCTACCCGATATCCCCAACATACGTGTCGAGCATCGTGATACTTATTGCGATACTCCTCCACCAATGCCATTGCCTCATCAACGGTAAATACGGGTATGGCCGGATTCAGGTTTGCCATGGTGCATACGGCAGTGTAGCCGCCCCGGGCAGAGGCCTTGGAGCCGGTTTCAATGGTC
>JAFYPQ010000039.1 GCA_017559955.1 Bacteroidales bacterium | reverse complement strand
TTCCAAAAGCATATTCTCCTAAATCTATTCCGCAAGGTTGATTTTCGTTTGCTTTAACTAATCTTGTCGATAATAACAACAACATTAGCAATAAAAATAATTTGTATGATTTCATGGGTACATTTTTTATTTTACTATTACTTTTTGTGCATTTATATTACCGTTTAAGTAATATGCAACCACATAATTTCCACTTGGGACATTCATGCTATGCTCATACACACCTGCTTACACTCTTATTTCAGGAACTACAATTTGTATAAAGTTTGTTTTTAAATCTACAACCTCTATGCGATAAGTAGATGTTTCTTTTATATCAATATTTATTGTTATAGCATTACATGACGTTGTTACATAAAAATTTGAAGTGTATAACTTTTTCATAATAACCTCCTTTTTTTATTGATTAATTACATTTTGCAGTAAATGTAAAATTATTATTTATAAAATACAAATATATTTTTATGCTTTTTTATATTATTTGCATCTACAACAACAATATAACATGCCGACTTATGCTCATTACCTAAAAAATTAATAGCAACTATATGATACGGTAAAAACTTAATCAAAGAGGTACTCTGAATTGCTTAAACTCTCGTTCTAATTCTCGCTCTCTACCTCCACAATATTTGTTACAAAGAGAGTGAAATCGAGGTCCATGATTCATTTCAGTCAAATGAGTCAACTCGTGAAGTATTACATAATCAATCAAATGCTCCGGATAAAATATAAGATATGCCGAAAGCGTTATTTTTCGTTTACTGCTACAAACTCCCAATCTTTGCCGAGCTATTGAAACAGAAAAATCGTTATACGTCAAACCATTCATCGCAGCCAACTTTTTTAATCGGGATTGCAAATAGGGTGCAGCCACTCTTTTTGTTACTTTTATAATATTCTGTTTAAGGAGTTTCTGAAATGTATTACTCTCCACATCTACTTCTTGAGGAATAAATATATTAAACTCTCCGTTCTTTAAAGAGAAGAGCATTTTGGATAGCGAATGTGAATAGAAATGTAATGTAAAACATCGGGTTTGCAGAGAGTCTCCTACCCGCAAAGTGTTAGATTTAGATTTTGCAAATAGCTGTAAAATATCCGAACGCCTCTCGTCAATACATTTTGTTATTGTTTTAACGGGTGTTGACACAGGAACTGTTACCTCCAACACTCCATCTTTTACTCTGAATATAATTCTGCAAGCTCTGGTATCGTACTTAATCTTTACAACACCAAACTCTCTATAGTCAATATATTCAACCGACATACTTCGCTGCAAAGTATCTTTATGAATTTCTATTATCGGCTCCCCACATCAGTTTATTGCGAAGAGTTGATACAAAGGTGTGGTTGTTTCGCTTTATAACCAATGTTTTAAATGGAGCTTTACGAAGTGAAATATCTTTATTGCAAGAGGAGACAAACGACCTTCCGTCAAGAGCAACAAGATAGTTCCCTGTTCGACTCTCAACCGAGAGGGTTATAGCTTCGTTATCGGGGACAACCAATGGTCGCACATTTAGTGTATGCGGAGCAACGGGTGCAATAACGAAATCAGAACATTCAGGCATCAACACAGGGCCCCCTACGCTCAACGAATAGCCTGTCGAACCGGTAGGCGTTGCTATTATCAATCCATCGGCTTGATAACTATTTAAAAAATTCGCTCCAAATGTTGCATTAATGGTTATCATCGAAGAGGAGTCTTGCTTGAGAAGTGCTACCTCGTTAAGTGCATACGGAGTGTAATCGGAGGGCAAAGAATCAACCTCTACCTCCAACATTGTTCGCTCCTCTACTTTGTAATCGCCCAAGAAAAATTCGTCAATAGCCTGTATTATCTCATCCTTAGAGACATCGGCAAGAAAGCCCAAACGTCCTGCATTTATACCAAGAATGGGGATATTTTTACCAGCCACCTGTTCGGCTGTTCGTAAAAAAGTGCCATCGCCTCCAACACTTATAACAACATCTATGTTATCATCTATATCGGAAAACGGCACAGCCGAAAGGGTATCTATTGCTCGAGAACGAAGGAAGGCATAATAATTTTGCTCAACCATCAGTTGTGCATCATACTTTCGCAATGCATCAAAAAGAGCAACAATATGCTCACTTTTAGAGCATTGATATATGTTTCCGTAAAGGGCTATTTTCATATTTTTATATACGAATAAAAAGTAGTAACTTTGTGCAAAGTTACAGAAATTATTTTAATTGATAAATAACTATGCTGTTGGTCATAACATACAGCTACTAAAATAGATATAAACAACCATGATTAAATTAAGTGTAAATATAAATAAAGTTGCCTCTATCAGAAATGCACGAGGAGGCAATCGTCCCAATATACTACAAACAGCCATCGATTGCGAGGCGTTTGGAGCCGATGGCATAACAGTCCATCCCCGCCCTGACGAGAGGCATATAAAATATGCCGATCTTGACGTGCTGGCTCCGGCCTTGAAAACAGAGTTCAACATAGAGGGTAATCCCTGTCCCAAATTCATAGAGAAGGTTTTGCAAGTGCGTCCCGCACAAGTTACTCTTGTTCCCGACAGCCCCGACGCAATAACCTCAAACGCAGGATGGAACACAAAAGAGAATTTTGAGTTTCTTTCGGAAATTGTAGCCAAATTCAAAAATGCGGGAATAAGAACTTCAATATTTGTTGATGCTGACGAAGAGATGGTTGAATGGGCTGCCAAATGCGATGCCGACCGTGTAGAACTATACACCGAACCTTACGCTGCAAACTACAGCAGAAACAGAGAAAAAGCCATTGCCCCGTTTATAGTTGCAGCACAAAAGGCTCGTTCTCTTGGCTTAGGACTTAATGCAGGACACGATTTAAGTCTCGAAAACCTTGCATACTTTGCCGAGAACATTCCTTGGTTGAAAGAGGTATCGATAGGACACGCTCTTATTTGCGACGCATTGTATTTAGGATTTGAGGAGACTATAAAACAATATAAACAACAGCTAAAGAGTGCAAAATAGAGAGTTCATAAAACGGCATAAAACGACATACTCTTTTAAACCTTAATAAAACAGAGATGTCTTTTAAATATAAATTCATCATAATTGCAATATAATTATTAACCTATGAATATTTTAACAACCATTTTAGCAGATGTGGCAACAACTCCTATTGTCGAGGTTGCCGAAGAGAGTACAAAAGAGTTTGATCTTTTAGCATTAACAATGAAAGGCGGTATAATTATGATTCCCCTTTTATTGTTATCGGTTTTAGCCATATATGTATTTTTTGAACGTTGGAGTGCCATACGCAAAGCAGCGAAAGCCGACAATACATTTATGGCCCGCATTAAAGATTATATACACGAAGGAGATATTTCTTCGGCTCGCAACCTTTGCAAAAAGACAAATACTCCTTACGCCCGATTGATAGAGAAGGGTATTTCTCGTTTAGGACGCCCAATGAACGATGTTCTTGTTGCTATCGAGAACACCGGAAACATTGAAATTGCAAAATTAGAGAAAAACTTCCCTTGGTTGGCTACCACCGCTGCGGGAGCTCCTATGATTGGATTCTTGGGTACTGTATCAGGAATGGTCAGAGCCTTTTTTAATATGGCTGAAGCCGGTGGCAGTGCCGATATTACTACCCTTTCGGGAGGTATCTACGAGGCTCTTGTTACTACAGTTGCTGGTTTGGTGGTTGGTATTATTGCTCTATTTGCTTACAACTTCCTTGTCGCCAAAGTTGATGCTGTTGTTAGAGACTTGGAGTCGAAAACCATGGAGTTTATGGACCTTATTAACGAACCGGCACAAAAATAGAGTATGGCTTTTAAACGCAGACATAATATAAATGCTACATTTAGTATGGCGTCGATGACCGACGTTATATTCTTGTTGCTTATATTCTTTATGGTTACTTCAACAGCAATGTTCCCCAATGCTATTAAGGTGATGTTGCCACAAAGCAAAAATCAGGTTTCGAACACTCCCGCTGCGAGAGTTACCATTGATAAGGATAATCGTTACTACTACTCAAAAGGAAGTAAAGCTCCCGTTGAGATTGCCCCCGAACAATTAGGAGATATATTAGAAACACTCGTAACTGAAGAGGGTGAGGTTTTTGTATCAATAAATGCTGATAAATCTATTGAGTATGGCGAAGTTGTGAGAGTTCTTGGTATTGGTGCCGAGAAGGGGGTTAAAATGGTTTTAGCAACTCAGCCTGTTAAAAAGTAGATAAAAACTTGTTTTGATTTTATTTCTCAGATGAACAACCCTGATAAAAAAGATAAGATTTTAGGAATTGCCGCAACTCTGATTTTTCACGTTGCCATTATTCTTATTCTCTTTTTTACAAAATTATACTCTCCTGTAAGCGAAGAGGGTGGCGGTATTTTAGTGGCATACGGCACTAATTACGAAATTGTTACCGAGAACCCTTCGGGATATATTCCGCCAAAAGCAACCCCTCCTGCCGAAGAGATTACACAAGATAGCGAAGAGCCTTCTATTGCATCGGAAGAGGAGGAGAAGAAAAAACACGAAGAAGAGGAACAAAAAGAGGCCGAACGAAAAGCGAAAGAGGAGGCTGAACGAAAAGAAGCTGAACGTATAAACTCTCTTGTTTCGGGAGCATTGTCTTCGTCTTCTTCTCAAAGCGGGACAGAGAGCAAAGGTTCTCCCAACGGCAACTCAACAGAGGGTGCCGAAAGTGGCAATGCAGGCTATGGCGTATGGGACCTCGGCGGTAGAGGTCTAAAAAAGGGAGAAGCTCTTCCCAAACCCACGTACGACAATAGCAATAACGAAGGAAAACTTGTAGTCAATATCACGGTATCGCCTGCCGGAAAAGTAATAAAAGCCGAAATTAATTCACAAAAAAGCGATAATAATATAGCAACAAATCTAAACCTCAGACAAAGAGCTATTGATGCCGCTAAAAAGGCAAACTTTGAAGCTATTGATGGTAAAAGCAATCAAACAGGCACTATCACTTACTTCTTTAAAATTAGCGGATAGATTATATTAGTTGTTAGTTATCAGCTATTTGTTTTTAGTTGTTTGTAGGGAGGGAGCAAGCTTCGTCCGCCAACATTACTATAGTTATCTTTGTTATCCTAATTGCCAATAAAACCAATACATTTCTTTTATGAATCATACTGCTAAAAAGAGAACTCTCCTGATGATTTATACAGGTGGCACAATAGGAATGATGAAAAACTCAGAGACAGGAGCATTAGAGAACTTTAACTTTGAGAAACTTCTCGAATATATTCCGGAAATTAAAGAGTTTAATCTAAACATACACACCATTGCTTTTGCTCCACCAATTGATTCTTCGGATATTTCGCCCGACTCATGGTGCGAATTGGTAAAAATCATATACTCAAACTACAAGCAGTACGATGGTTTTGTAATTCTGCATGGAACAGACACCATGGCTTTTACTGCTTCAGCCTTGAGTTTTATGCTCGAAGGACTGATGAAACCTGTTATTCTTACAGGCAGCCAGCTACCCATTGGAGCATTGCGTACCGATGGTAAAGAGAACTTGCTGACTGCTATTGAAATTGCTGCCGCAAAGAACGATGACGGCACTCCGATTGTTCCCGAAGTGTGCATTTTCTTTCATGAGAAACTGATGCGAGGCAATCGCACAACAAAGGTAAGTGCCGAAAATTTTGATGCTTTCAAATCGAACAATTATCCGCTATTGGCTCACTCCGGAATAGAACTGCAATTCTTTAAAAACAATATAAGAGCATACAATCCTGATGCTGTATTGACTCCTCACTACAAGATGGACCCCAACATCGTAATATTTTCTCTCTTTCCAGGGATACAGCCTTGTACTATTGAGAAGATACTGAAAGAGAAAGATATAAAGGGAGTTATATTCCGTACATTCGGAAGTGGCAATGCTCCTCAAAAAGAGTGGTTGGTTGATGCTCTTACTAATGCCTCTAAATCAGGAAAAATCATTGTAAACATCACCCAATGTAGCACAGGTAGCGTTAGAATGGACCTTTACGAGACAGGGCAACAATTGTTAAAATCGAATATCATTAGCGGATATGACTCCACTGTCGAAGCATCTCTGACAAAACTTATGTTTCTTTTAGGCGAAGGGCGAAACCCTAACGAAATCAGACACTATATGAATAGTTCAATTGCCGGAGAGGTAACCATATAAGCTATTCTTATCGCCTGACTATCCATTTCAAAATTTATAAAAAAGTAGAGCGACTAAAATTAATTTCAGTTGCCCTACCTTACTTGACACTGTTTTTTTAATTACCACAGCAGTCCTTTATATCTTAATTATCACAAATAAAAAAATTATGACCGCCATAATAATAAGAGAGACAATAAAACTCTTGCCCATATTGTTTTTTTGTTTCTCATCCTGAACTTCAATTTGTGATTTAAGTTGTCTCTCCTCAAATAACTCCTCATCACGCTTACATTCTTGAGATTCTCGTTGTACCCTCTTCGCCAAAACCATTTTTGTAGGAGTCCATTTATTTGCAGCTGTATCTGCAATATATTCCACCACTTTTGATATTGTCTCAACAGTGTCTTGAATTACGAATTGTCTCTCCACCCTACGTTCAATAAAAAGAGTATCTGTTCGAGAAATTACCGTATGCCTTGCCGATGTACACCCCATGGTATTAAGTAAAAATATTGCAAGCATAACAAGCGAAATAATAAACATAAACATATCCTTCATTATGCCTCCTCTATTTTTACGGTTATATTTTCACCTCTATTTATAGCCGCTTTACATTCCATTACTAAAATCTCTTCATATAGTGATGAGTTGCAAAGTTTTCCTTTTACACTATTTTCGCCTACCAAGATACAACCCGACGTGTCAGATGCACTATTTCCTCTGTGAATTAATATCCCCTCAAAGTGTGGCACATCAACCAATCTCGGCAACATTCTGCCAAACTTTGGAGAACGATTTAATATTACCTTATACTCTCCGTATGGAATAGCACTCTTCCCTGCTACCTTTATCTCATCGCCTTCAAACTTTCCACTCTTATCAACATCTACCACTCTATCTTCAAGAGTGTCGCAAAAATATTTACCATCGATATACAATGCTCCTATCGTATAATGGTTCCCTAAAAATTTCCTTTTTACCAATAATTTCATAACTACCTTCCTTAATTCTAATAATCACTTGGTGGTTTGCGAGAAGAACATTTACGAACATCGCAACGCTTAACTTCACTCTCCTTAAATTTAAGTTCTACCTCGTGTCGCTTATAAATCTCCTCCAACCTGTTCTGCTGTTCGGCCCTAAGTTCGATGTATAAGGAATCTATTTTTGAATCACGTTCACAAATTCGTTTTTCGAGCCAATCTACTCGTCTTTGTTCATTACCTATTTGCAAAGCCTCCGCCTCTTCAATTGCTTTTTTCTGAGCTGATTTGCGAGTGGCAATCCACGTTACCACCCACTTTATCAACTCAACCCCTCCTATAGCTGTAACAATAGTTGCTATGTCGTTTATAAATGTCATAGGCTATATATTATTAATCATTTTCCAACCACTCCAAACATCTCCTTGCAATGTTCTTTGCACCTCTACATACTGCCCTGTAATAAGCAACACCTTTGCCCGTTGCGTTACACTACGAGGAATAACACCGAAGCCCCAATCTTCTACTTGCCGAACAACTGCATAGTTGTTTAGTACCTCCATTGAAAAGAGGCTCCCAACCGGAATAGGCTCTGCTCCACCACTCATTGGTAAGTCTGCGAAAAACTTTTCGATTCTATTTTCAATATTATTTAAATCGCTAATAGAACCATAAATCACCCCCTCATACAATCCATTCTCGGTGTAATTCTTCAACTCCGCATCACTAATTTTGTTGAGATTAGCAGTCTGTTTCAACTCTTTCCAAGCACTCCAATTCTCATTGCCGTTAGAGTATTTATTGTATGTACGGATATACTCTTTACCCTCGCTACCTGTTCTATTGGTAAGTTTTAAATATTGAGTTATACATTGCTCTGCATCACTTAACGAAGCATCCAACACCGTCAATTGTCCGCTGACGGAGTGTCCGCTTGCCGCATTCATTATAGGGAGATTATCACTTTCCGATTTTAATCTCTCGCCCGAGATATAATAAACCCCTTGTGTTTTATAATCGTTAAGGTTAAGAGTCTCGCTCCACTCAATTGTTTTCATTCTCGAATTAGAAGGCAACAATGCACAGCTTAACAATCTTGCAATTCTCTCAAAACCATACTCATTTAAGTGCAACCCGTCAAGAGTATATATACCCCTGTTCACAAGAGTCGGTTTGCCTGTTGAGGCATTGTAATCAAAATCCTGATTATAGTAGGGTTCCTTATCCCAATCGATACCTATCTCCGAGAAAACATCAATACAAGGCAGGTTATTCTTATTAGCACACTCAACAATTGCGTTACGTTTATTCAACCAATTTTGAGGAATGTTAAACTCTGTAAACTGCCAACCCTCTCGGTGTTGCGAAGGGAATGTGCCTACAATAATATAAGGGAAACGCTTATCCGTTTTCTCATTATCTTGCACATTGTAGTATTCGGCTTTCAACTTTCGCAAAATGTAATCAAGGCACTGAATAAACTTATACCCTTTATTGTTGCTCTCTGTATTGCTCCAACTCTCGGTTAATGGAATTTCATCAACCAAAGGCTGTGTCTCTACCTCACCAAAAGTACCAACTTCCTTTCCATTATCATTACCACCCAACATTACATAAATAACATCGGCATCAAGAGATTTTACCTTGTTGTAGTAATCGGTACTTGCAAGTTGTTTAGCATTCCAACCGGGGTTGCCTGAGTTTATAACCTCCGCTCCTGTATATTTTTCCAACCACTCTTTAAACCAAGGATAGTGGTCTGAACACAAACTTGCACCATATAGGACAATTCTATTTTCTGAAGTCAGATTAAATGTCGATTTAGCCTCAATCTTTATTGGCAGATAACTCTCTTTGTTTTTTATATACTCTTTTATCTGAGGAGAGTTATTAACATCATAAACAGCGGGTAAAACATTACGAGGATAGAAATAAACGCTCGCTCCCTCATTCATTAAATCCCAATCGATTACAGCATACAACTTTAATCGGTATGTAAATGCGTGATAATCTTTCCCGTTCTCTTCAAATAAAACAATGTCAAGAGAAATTGTCTCATCAATAACACCTCTCTTCTCCTCAAAAAGGTCGAAATGAAAATTTGTATCTTTACTATATTGAACATTCCCCTCAGCATCTCTTACTATGTAGTACTTGCCGTCTCTAACCTCATACATCGGAGCGGAAATCATAAACATTACACTCCAATAGTTCTCACCCGACGATTGCGATACCACATTACGAGTAACAGACATTATCCTTAAATTGATGCTCTCTTTTGGAATATCTTCCAAATAGGTGCTTACATTATTACCCTCTTTTAACTGATATATCTTATTCTCGAAAGAGGAGATATACAACTCTTTAAAAAGGTTTGCATAATTGTTTGAATCAATAAATTTTACACTCTCTTGTGCATTTAAATTATATGTAAAAATAATAAACAATAAAATACAGATTTTTCTCATATCATTATTATAGAATTGTGTAGTTTATTCATATCGGTCATAAAAGTCGGCAAACTTTAGAGAATAGAATAAAGACTACGAAGTTTATTTATAGTTGCTTTGCTATTACGATTGTATTAATACATATATATAAAAAATACGGAACTTTTGGTATTTCGTTCCCTGGGTGTTTGCCGTAACCTGACCGATAGAAATAACCAAAAGCCCGTACATAACTGCACGAACATCTTCGCTATTATTCGTATCGGTCAAAAAAAGTCGGCAAACTTCAGAGAACAGAATAACTGCTAAAACGCTTTTTATAAATATGTATTATATGTATGGATTAAATACGATAATATTTCATAGGCAAAATTAATTTAATTAGTTAGTAGTTTTTTGGTTAAAAGCTAATTTGTTGAAAAACACAACTTGAAAAAATCACATATATTTTCTCGTTGCAAATTTATAAAAAAATGGTAATCTATATTTGATATTAGTAATCTTTTTATTTTACAACACTCCCTCTGGATATTGCATTGTAATACAATGGAGTGAGCCATGTTGTTTTATGAGTGCTACACAATCGATGCCGACAACTTCGTAGCCGGGGAATGCTTTTGAAATTGCCTCTATTGCCATTTTGTCGTTTTCGGGTTGGCTATATGTTGGCATTAGTACTGCTCCGTTTACTATTAGAAAGTTTGCGTATGATGCCGGTAGTCTCTCTCCGTCAAATATGATTTCGTCTGCCATTGGCAATGCAATTAGGTTGTATGGGTTGCCTTCGCTGTTTTTAGCGTTAATCAACTCTTCTTCCATTGCTTTTAGTTCGGTGTAATGTTCGTCGTTTTCGTCATTGCACTTAACATATGCTATGGTGTTGTTGGGGCAATATCTTGCAAGGGTGTCAATATGGCTGTCGGTGTCATCTCCTGCAAGGTAACCATTGTCAATCCATACTATATTGTTTACTCCGAAACTCTCTTTAAGTAGCTCTTCAATCTCTTCTTTTGAGTATGATGGGTTACGGAATTTAGACATCAGGCATCGGGTAGTGGTCATTAACGATCCGTTCCCGTCTGCTTCAATTGAGCCACCTTCTAAAATAAAGTGGTTCATGTTTCGGTAGTCGGCTTTGAACAACTCTTTTTTGTAGCAGTTGAATGTTATTTCGTTATCTAATGTTGCTTCAAATTTTTGTCCCCAACCGTTAAATCCAAAGTCGGTTATTACATGGTTGCCATTTTCAGTATCAATTACTGTTATGCCTCCGTGGTCACGTGCCCAAGTATCGTTGCTATTGCATTCAACTATGGTTATATTCTCCATGTTTACTTTGCCTTCGATTACTGCTTTTACATGCTCAGGCTCAGGAGTTACAATAATTAGTTTTTCTCGTTTGGCTATCTCACGAGCAACATTAATGTAGCACTCTGTAACCTCATCAAGCATATAATTCCAATCTGTATTTTTGTGAGGCCATGTCAGTTGTACTCCGCTTTGCTTTTCCCATTCGGGAGGTAATATGTAGTTGCTCATGTCTTGTTCAATTTGGTTTTATTAAGAACAAAAGTAGTAAAAAAAGGTGATAATATAATTGTAAATAAAAAAATATGTATAAATTTGTGTTTGTTGAATTTTTAATAAGAAAGAAAGAGTATGAAGAAAATTCTATTAGGCTCTGTTATATTATTAGCAATATTGCTTTTTGCTGTATATAATATGCTGAACAGAATGCCATCGAAAGAGTTATCATTAAACGAACAAGTGTATGAAATTCTATCAGATGCTGAGTGTTTAATGTGTCATAGTTATAACCCCGAACTGCCATTTTACGCAAAAATCCCATTGGTGCGACGTCCTATATACAAAGATATAAATGCCGCAATTAAGGAGGAAAACTTAAAACCGGTAATGGACTCAATGGCAAATGGAGTTCCTGTTTCAATTACTGCTGTTAATAAGATTGAGCAGATTGCTATTAAGGGTAATATGCCTCCTACAAGGTTTTACTTGTTGCATTGGGGTAGCCAATTAACTCAAGAAAAACGTGATGTTATAATCTCTTGGGCTAAGCAACAACGTCTTGAAGGATACCTGTCTCAGTTACAAGATTCTGCATTAGCAAATAAATTGTCGGCAGAACCCGTGTTCCCAATTTTGTATGATATTCCTGTGGATTCAGCAAAAGTGGAATTAGGGTATAAGCTTTATCACGATACCCGTTTGTCGTTAGATAATACAGTTTCTTGTGCATCGTGCCATGGATTGAATACAGGTGGTGTTGATAATAAACAATATTCAGAGGGAGTTGATGGCAAACTTGGTGGTGTGAATGCTCCAACAGTATATAATGCTGTATATAATTTTGTTCAATTCTGGGATGGTAGAGCAGCTACTCTTGCCGCACAAGCAGCAGGACCTCCTCTAAACCCAGTTGAAATGGCATCAACTTCTTTTGAAGAGATTATATCTAAATTAGAAAACGATAAAGCATTAACAGCAGAATTTAAAAAGGTGTATCCCGACGGTTATTCAGAGGCAAACATAACAGATGCAATTCAAGAGTTTGAGAAGACTTTGATAACTAAAAATTCTCCTTTTGATCGTTATATGATGGGTGATGAGTCGGCAATGACAGAGCAACAAATAGCAGGATATAACGATTTTAAAAAGTATAGTTGTGCAACATGTCATAGTGGAGTAAACTTTGGTGGTAATACATATGAGTTAATGGGTACTCGCTCTAACTATTTTACAGCTCGAGGAACAGAGGTTACTACTGAAGATTTGGGACGATATAAAGAGACTAAATCAGAATATGATCGTCATAAATTTAAAGTTCCCGGTTTGCGTAATGTAGCATTAACAGCCCCATACTTCCATGATGGAACAATCACTTCGTTAAAGAATGCCATAATGTATATGGGAGAGTACCAATTAAATGTTAATTTGTCACAAGAAGAGACTGATAATATTGAAGCATTTCTTCACGCATTAACAGGTGAAATTCCAACAACAGCAAAGGTTTCTGAATAAAAGAGTAGCATAACCTAATCACAAATTTAAAATCAAGAGGCTGACCATAATAAAAAGGTTCAGCCTCTTATTCGTTTGTAATAATGGATAAATAACGAGAGTTTGATATAAAATTTGGGTCTTTTAGCCTTTATGTATATCAACCACAACTTCTAATACCTAAAAACTGACAACTAACACTTATTCAAACCTAATTGTTTCGGCAGGTTTTATTTTTGAGATTATATAGGTTGGAAGAGTTACCATAAGTAGTAATAATAGCACAGCACCAAGGTTTAGAAGTAATAGTAACCACCAGTTTATTTCAATAGGAACTTCGGGAATATAGTATGTGGCCGCATCGAGTTTTAAGATGCCAAAATAGTATTGTATAGCACAAATTGTCAATCCTATAACATTTCCCCAGATTACACCTTTTATAATCAAATATGCTGCAAGGTATATAAATGTTTTGCGTATTGATTTATTTGATGCACCCAATGCTTTTAGAGTACCTATAGTCGATGTCTTTTCAAGAATTATTATCAGAACTCCCGATATTATCGTAAATCCTGCAACAAGCGACATAAGCACTATTATAATCCATACATTCATATCTAAGAGGTCGAGCCAATTGAATAGTTGTGGATTTATATCCAAAGCCGACTCAACGAAGTATGAGTTGCCGTAAGCATCGGTTTCTCCGATTATTGAATAGCGTAAATTGTTAGTAAAAGTTTCAGTGTTGCTAAAATCCTTCAGTTTTATTTCAAGTGAGGTGTATTGGTCGTTCTCCCAATTGTTTACACTTTGAAGAACCTTTAAGTCGCATAGGGCGTAGAACTCGTCATATTCGACAAAGTTTGTGTTGTATATTCCAGATATGTTGAACTTGCGAACCTTTACTTTATCCTTGTTTATAAAGTAACATAAAATATTTTCTCCTGCATTCAGCTGAAGTTTTGATGCGATGTTTTCGGATAGTAATATCTCGTTGGATGTAGTTGTATCAGATAGGGAAGGAACTGTTCCGTTAATTAACGAACTTTTAAAGAATGAATCGTCATATTCTGTGTCGATACCTTTTAGAATTACACCCGAAAAATCTTTATTGGTTTTAAGTACCGCCGATTGTTCGGCACAACGCCCGATAGATGTTACTTCGGGGTTTGCAAGCAGAGCATTGCATATCGAATCGTCAACAGCAATCGGAAGTGTATTTGTAAATAGTTGGTCGGTAATACCGGTTATTCGTATATGCGATGCAAATCCTATGGCTTTTTCGGCAACTCTATTCTTAAAACCAATAACAATGGCCAAAGCCAATATCATTGTTGCTATACCAAGAGCAACTCCTATTGTAGCAATTTTTACAGCAGGAGAGCTCTTTTTATGGTTTCCTTCGGAATTTATCTTTTTAGCTATGTACTTTTCGAGTATCATAGTGTTCGTCCGGGATATGCTTCTAATGCTTTTTCCAATACGACAACAGCTTTTGCCAACTCTTCTTTGTTAAGAGCGTATGCAATACGAACTTGGTCTTTCCCTAAACCTTGAGATGTGTAAAATCCCGATCCGGGAGCCATATATACGGTTTGACCTTCGTATTCAAACTCACTTAAACACCACGCACAGAATTTGTCTGCATCATCAACAGGAAGTTTCGCCATAGTGTAGAATGCACCCATAGGCATTGGGGTATAGCATCCCGGAATTTTATTAATGGCTTCAATCAAGAAATTTCGACGTTCGATGTATTCATTGTATGTGTCGTCGAGATACTCTTGTGATGCATCAATCGATGCCTCAGCAACGATTTGACCCAAAAGAGGTGGCGATAAACGTGCTTGGCAGAACTTCATTACATTATTTCGAAGTTCTTTGTTCTTGGTAACAAGAGCTCCAATGCGAATACCGCACTCGCTATATCTTTTAGATACAGAGTCAATCAATACCACATTGTCGTCAATGCCTTCGAGGTGTAGAGCCGATACATAGGGAGCGTATGTATAGGTGAATTCACGGTAAACCTCATCAGAGAATAGGAAGAGGTCGTATTTCTTCACAATATCCCTTAATCGGTTCATCTCTTTTGGAGTGTATATGTATCCGGTTGGATTATTAGGGTTACAAATTAAAATACCACGTGTCCTTTCATTTATCAACTCTTCAAATTTATCAAACGAGGGTAGAGCAAACCCATCTTCAATCGATGATGGAATTGTGCGAATTACAGCTCCGGCCGATATTGCAAATGCCATATAGTTAGCATAAGCAGGTTCTGGAACTATAATTTCATCACCAGGATCTAAACATGCCATAAACGAGAATAATACAGCTTCCGAACCACCCGTTGTTACAATAATATCATCGGGAGTAACCTCAATATTAAAACGAGAGTAGTATTCGGCAAGTTTCTCCCTCAATGAAAGATATCCCTCGCTGGGACTATATTCCAATATCTTGCGATCAATATTGCGAATAGCATTAAGACCCTCTTCGGGTGTATGTATATCGGGCTGTCCAATATTCAAGTGATATACTTTAACTCCTTTTCGTTTAGCAGCGTTAGCCAACGGAACAAGTTTGCGAATAGGGGATTGTGGCATAATCTCCCCTCTGTTTGAGATTTGTGGCATCTATTTGTAATATTTTATAAATAATCTGCAAATTTAAAACTATTTGCAAAATAATGCAACTGCAATCGTTTATAATAATGTAAAATTTGCAATAAGCGGTAAATTTCGTATATTTGCAGTATGTGAGAATTAAAAAATGGATATTTGTAGCCATTAATGTTAATCAAAAAGAAATTAAAATTATGAAAATGCGAACCAATTTATCTTTATTAATACTATTGTGTTTAGGAATTACAAGTTGCACATCAACTCCTGTAACAATAGAAAATATAGCATCGAAAATGTGGCAAATGACCAATTATGTTGATGATAACGGTTTCACAATCGGAGAAGATGCAGATATCATTTTGGTATTTTCCGACTCGCTATTAGTGTCGGGAAGTACAGGATGTAATTCATTTGTAGGAAAATATTCGTTGAATGAATCAAAAATACAAATGTCTGATTTGGGTTCAACAAAAATGTTCTGTGGCGAAGATAAAGCAGAGATAGAGAAAAATTATTTAAAAGCGATATCTCTTGAACTTAAAGCAGAATTATCGTCGAACGGAAACGAACTCGTTCTTGAAAATGCAGAAGAGGGAATAAAAATTACATATAAATTGTTTGGTTCAGAAGAATAACCACACATAAGAGTAAATAAAAAACCTTAATATAAAAAATATCCTCAAAGCGATGCTCTGAGGATATTTTTTGCTATAAGAACTAAATTAATTTAGTTCGATTAATCATAGTTCAAACAATTATTCTTGATATAAGTCAGGCCTTAATCGTTTGGTTCTCTCAACCGATTGTTCGTGTTGCCACTCCTCAATCTTACGTTGATGTCCCGAAAGTAAAATATCCGGAACTCTCCAACCCTTATATTCGGCAGGACGAGTATAAACAGGAGGAGCTAACAGATTGTCTTGGAACGAATCGGAAAGAGCCGATTGCTCATCGCCAATAGCACCGGGAATAAGACGAACAACCGAGTCGCAAATAACAGCTGCAGCAAGTTCTCCACCCGTAAGAACATAATCACCAATAGAAATCTCTTTTGTAATCAAATGCTCTCTAATACGGTAGTCGATACCCTTATAATGACCGCACAAAATAATCAGGTTTTGAGCCATCGACAAAGTATTAGCCATAGGCTGGTTAAACATCTCGCCATCAGGCGAAGTGTATATAATCTCATCATAATTACGCTTCTCTTTAAGAGCCGATATAGCCCTATCGATTGGCTCAATTTGCATAACCATTCCCGCAGCACCACCGTAAGGATAGTCGTCAACACGGCGATGACGTTGGTCGAGAGAATAATCTCTTAAATCGTGAATATTAATCTCAACCAAGCCCTTCTCTTTTGCTCTTTTAAGAATAGAGTGGTTTAACGGACTGTCGAGTAATTCGGGAAGAACAGTTATAATATCGATATGCATCATTTCTATAAACAATTATATGCAGACAAAGATACTATATTACACCGACTTTAATATTAAAATCATAAAATAAATTTATCAAGCAAGATAAATAGATGCCTATAGCCAAAGGCAAAAATAAACAAAACACAAACAATAAGTGTTTTATTTTTGACAACTCAAAAAAGATAAAAAGATGAAACTAAAACACTTAACATTAATTTCTATCGGAGTATTACTCTCGTTATTTACAAGTAACGTATATGCACAAACTCCCGAAATAGAAGAAGAGATTGTAGTTGTGGATTTTCTACCGGCAGGACGAACCTATTACTATTCACCCGCACCGAGAGACAATTGGTTTATGTCGGTAGGAGCCGGAGTACAAGCACTATTTGCCGAGCATAAAGGCAAAACACCCTTTTCGCTATCGATGACCGTAGATTTTGGAAAATGGTTTAACCCACAGTGGGGATTAAGACTATCGGCAACAGGCGGAGCCTTGCGTCTTAGATATCCCCAAGAGACAGATATGCTACACTATAAAAATGTATCGCTTGCGGCAGACTTCCTGTGGAATATGACAAACACCATAGGAGGCTACGATCAATACCGAATAGTATCGGTAATCCCATTCGTCGGATTTGCAAGTAACTATGCTTTTCGTAACCCCCTTGGCAAAACCCTCAGCTTCGCAATATCAACAGGAATGAGATTTAACGTACGATTATGCCGATATGCCGATCTCTTCTTAGAAGGCAAAATAAACATCTTGTCGGACGGATATAACGGAGTAGTTAAAGCCAAACGAGCCGAAGCCACAATGGCACTCTTAGGCGGATTATCATTCAACTTCGGAGGTAAAAAGTTTGGCAGGTATAACCCGGTAAGCGAACTATTTGCCCGAGAAGCCTTAAATGCCGAAGTAAATGCACTCAGAGCCGAAGATAATGCCTATGCACAAGAAAACGAAAAACTGCAAGTTGAAAACGCAAACCTAAAAAAAGAGTTGGCACAAAAGCCAAAAGTAATAACAGAGAAACCCTCGCAATGCGACACACAATTAACCTCAGCCGTTCGCTTTACATTAAACAGCAGTGTAATAACAGACGAAGAGATGATAAACATCTATAACATAGCACAGTGGATGAAAGCAAATCCAAATTGCGACGTAATGGTTACTGGCTATGCCGACAAAGAGACCGGAACCGCAGAATATAACCAAAAATTAAGCAAACAGAGAGCCGACAAGGTAATAAAAATACTTGTAAATAACTACAAAATTGAAGCATCTCGATTAAAATTAGTAGCCAATGGTAGCACAATGCAACCATATCCAAATAATAACTCGTGGAATAGAGTAGTAGTATTTAAAAGTTGCGAAACAAAATAACCAAACACACACTAAATAACCCACATAAAGTAAATGGGTGGCAAGAGAAATCACACTTGCTACCCATTTTTATTTAAAAAAAATAATTTTTTATATGAATATTTGTGAAAATATATTAAGTTTGCAAATAAGAATAACATAAAATAGAATAAAAACATCACAAAATAACGATAAAGAATATAAATATTAGATAGCAATTTTTTTGTAACAGCTTGTAGGCAAGTTATTTGGGTTGATTAAATCTGGAAAATTTAAACTGAAGTTCCGAATAATAAGTCGAATAGTGTGTTTGCTTCGTGTATATGACGCAGACTGCTTTCCCTTATTTTTAACTTCAAGGTTTTTCCAGGACCCAATCAACAAAAATAAGCGAAAAAGCAGTCTGCGTTTTTATATTATTTGCTGGCTGACAGTCGGCAAATAATATAAAGTCTAAATCAGAATAAATTAGGTATAAATATTAATAATTATGAGTGAGTTTAAAAAATGTCCTAATGGACATTATTATCAAGGAGATCATTGTCCATATTGCAAAAGTGATAATGGTACATCAAGAACATCAGTAAAAACAGAAATTTATGCAGGAGGAGCTTCGACAGGCGGAACAGTTCCTATAGATGGGATGGATTATACCAGATCAACAAAAACCACTGTGTCTGGATCTGGCTATCAAGGAACAGTTCCTAATGGAGGATCTTGGGATACTCGTACAGAAACAACTGTAGTTGGAGGACCTACTCGCAGACCTACAAAAACAGAATTTGGAGAACCTACAGATCCTTCTGCAGGAGGCGATGCACCTCGTAAATATTGCAGGAAATTGGTAGGTTGGTTAGTTACCTATTCATTCGATGAATTAGGACAAGATTATAAACTTTATGAAGGTCGTAATATAATTGGTCGTGATGAAGATTGTAATATTGTTGTAAATGATGGACGTGTATCGGGAAAACATGCAGTCTTGTTATTTAAAGCAAATAAATATTCTATTACAGATACACAAAGTTCTCATGGAACATTTGTTAATGACGAAGACATCGAATTTGAGTCTCGCTATCTAAAAGATGGAGATGTAATTCGAATGGGTAATACAATATTCAAATTTAGGTCATCATTTTAAGCAATGAAAACTAATTTTTTTAAAATAATATTATCTGCTATACTACTTGGCTTTACGCTAAGTAGTATAGCTCAAAAATCAGGAAAAATAGAAGGAGGAATTAACGTTAATAAATTTCCAGAGGTATCTTTTGTTTTTCATAGTTACGATTATAAGCTATTAAACAACTCTGATTTTATAGAACTTAAAGAACAAAATCATGCGTTAAAATTTAATGTACAACGCAAAGACACTGTTTATGCCGATAAACCACAAACAACAATAATATTGTGGGAAGATATGTCCATTAATGGCGTAAGTCAATACAACTTTACAAAAGAGGTATTGATTCAATTTCTAAAAAAATCTGATGTAAATAGAGGAGACAAATTTCAAATATTTACATTTAATAGAAGAGAGAATACTCCATCGGTATTAACAAGCATTACAGATGGATATGTGTCAGACAAAGTAGAACTTGCAAATTCTATTTTAAAATATAAAAGAAGTTTAAAAAGTTATTCAAAATATCCAAATAGATCCGATTTGTACTCAGCATTGAGAGAGAGTTTGGATTCTTTATCTCATGAAAATGGAGTTAAATCAATCATTTTGTTTACTGCAGGACATCCAATGGAAAGTTCGGGAGCTGATTCAGATTCACAAGTTTTATTAAAGGCTCAATCTCTCCATATACCTATATATATATTCCAATATTATAGAAATTCTGGTATAGCAACAAGTACAGAAGGATTTGCAAATAGTACTTATGGCGAGTTTAACTCTTATAAAGATGAGGAAACTGCTGCAAAAAAGTTAATAGATTTATATCCTCAAATCAAAGAAAGAACATATGGCAATGATTATATAATAACATATATATCTAATTCAGAGAAAGGAGATGAGGCTAAAGTTGTAACACTTACAGTAGCAGGAGAAGAATATAAAATTGATTTATATATACCCTCATTTAGCATAATTGAATGGCTAAAAGAGAATCCCATTATAACAACATTAATTATAATAGTAATATTGATTCTAATAGTTGTTGCATGTATTGTAATAGTTAAAATCAAACGTAAAATTAAAGATCAGCAAAGAAACTTAAAAGAGATTCAAGAACAAAACATTAAAGATAGGCAAGAAGCTGAAAATAAGCATAAACAATTAATAGATAATATTAATAAATCGAAAGAAGAAGAGGAGTATAAGAGATTACAAAGACTCATGTCTAATAAAGGAATGTATCCTCGTTTAATATATCAACTAAATGGTAAAAGTTATACTTATGAGGTTGTGAAGCCAATAGTAAATATTGGACGAGAGGTAGGTAATGATATAGTATTCCAAAATCCAAGAGTTTCAAGACAACATGCACAAATAGTATTTGCTATAACTCACTTTGAGGTAGTTGATAAAGGAAGTACAAATAAAGTTGTTGTAAACGGAAGTTTCGTAACGAGAGCAATCTTGAAAGATGGAGATATTATAGGTTTGGGAGATGTATATATTACATATCGTTTATAATATTAGTTTTTAAGATATTAATCCACGATTGGGATAAATTCATACATAAAAATATTTAAATAATATTATATGAGTATTACAACCATAAATACTAATAATGTATTTAAAAAAGATGTTATAGGCAACGTGAGAGTGGCACAAGAAGATAGCCACGATATGGCTGCACTTACTCCAAATGGCGATTTATTTGTTGTTTGCGATGGAATGGGAGGACATGTTGGTGGTAAGCAAGCCTCAAGCATAGCAGTAAAATGTATTACCGAATATATAAAAGAAGAGGAGCGTGTTAATCCTATAGAGGCTCTTATTGCTGCTATAAAATATGCAAATGTTCAGATATATGGTTATGCACAAACTCATACTGAATTAAGAGGTATGGGAACAACCGTATGTGCTTTGCTCCTAAAAGATAATGAGGCATATATTGCACATGTTGGTGATAGTAGAATATACCTATATTTAGGGAAAGAAAAACAATTGCACCGAATAACTAAAGATCACTCTTATGTTCAGACATTAGTTGATGCAGGAGAAATTACAGATGATGAAGCAGAAAGTCACCCAAATAAGAATAGAATATTAAGAGCTTTAGGAATACGAAGTGATGTTACAGTAACTGCTGCTTCGCTTACTCCCAAGAATGGAGATGTTTTTTTGATATGTAGTGATGGATTAAATGGAATGATAAATGATTCCATAATAGAGAATACATTAAAAGAGGATATATCAATAACTGAAAAAGGTGAAAAATTAATAAAACTTGCTTTAGATGCTGGAGGACACGATAATATTACTGTCGAATTAATTAAAATTGATAATAGCCCACATTCAAAAAGTAGCTTTATAAGTTATAATCCTAAAACATCTAAAGGTAAAAGGACCTCTAATAAACAAAATAATAATAAGTCTAAAAGCCTATTTAAATATATTATTATAGCCTTATCTATATTTTTATTATTGGGAGTTACTTATATTATATATCCTTTTATAATAGAAAAGGATATAGAGGAATATAAAAAAGAACTTCAAGAAAAGACCAAGGACAAAGATAGTTTGGAGGATAATATTGCCTCACTGGAAAAAAGTAATTTAAATGAAATAACGAAACATTCACAGGAAAAATTTAAGAATGATCTAAAATCTCTTGAGAAAGAAATAGATGAAATTAATTCAAAAATAGAATCATCGGAAGAAATATTAAAGAAATGGTATTCATTCTTATCTTCGAAAGATAATAAAGATATAGAAAATAATAAATCAGAATAAAATTAATAAATATGAGAGTTATAACATTTGGTAGAGCATCGAATAGTGATATCATTATTAATGATCCTCGAGTTTCGAGAACTCATTTACAATTAGTAATAAAAGATGATAATACATATTCTGTTGTTGACTTAAATACAACAAATGGAACTTATGTAAATGGAGTTAAAATATATGGTGAAGTATCATTGAAACCAGGAGATACTCTTCTTATTGGAGATACTCATATTGATTGGATACAATATATAAATTATGCACCAAATTCTGCTCAAACACCTCCTGCTATTTTGAAAGAGAACAATTTAAATGGTGGTGCAGAATCGTCAAATGAGAATAAGAGTAAGAAAACAATGCTATTTATTATAATAGCAGCTCTATTAATAGTTATATCAATAGTAACCGTAGTTGTTTTGTGTAGCGTTGATTTTACTAATGATAGTGATGATAAAGAAAACGATATAGATGTATATCGCAAAGATCTTACAAATGCATCTGCAGCAGCTGATAGTATAATAAGTGTTAAAGATGCCGAGCTATCAAAAAATAAGAAAAATTATAATAAAGCCTTACAAGCTAAAAACGAAGAGCTGTCAAAAAATAAAACTGAATATGAAGCTGCCTTACAAGCTAAAAACGAAGAGCTGTCAGAAAATAAAACTGAATATGAAGCTGCTTTAAAAGCTAAAAACGAAGAGCTGTCAGAAAATAAAACTGAATATGAAGCTGCTTTAAAAGCTAAAAACGAAGAGCTGTCAGAAAATAAAACTAAATATGAAGCTGCTTTAAAAGCTAAAGAAGAAGAAAATGAAAAACACAAACAATTGAATAAGGATTTCTATAATCATAGCCTTAGCGAAAATGAATTTATATGTAATAAAATTATAAAAACTCTTAAAACAAATTCTAAATATAGAGAGGATGGAGATATTATTTCTTTAGAAGGAAATAGTAATAAACGTAAAGATGAATTAACCATATTATTCTTAAACTCATCTATTGAAAGAAAGAAAGAGATACTAAGACTATTAGATGAATATGTAAAAGAGAGCAAAGATATTTTGGTTGAACAACAAACCGTCCCAGAAGAGACAAATCAAGATAATACAATTGATGCGACTTCAGCGACAAAAGCTATACCGGAAACTCAAAGTAAATAAAATTCAAACTAATGTATAATTATATATTGCTATGAGTTCATTGCCTAAAATACCAAACTATCATGTTGGACGCTTAATAGCAGAGGGCGGTACTGCAAAAGTTTATTGGGGAATAGATTTGCGTAGTGGTTATCCGGTTGCTATTAAAGAACTCAAATTAAGATATCTTAAAAATCCAATAATTAGAGATAAATTCATAGGTGTAGAAACACAACTCTATTTATATGTTAATCATAGGAATATTCCTCGATTAGTAGATTTTGTTAAAATTAGTGAGACTGGTCAACTATATTGTATAATGGAGTTTATCGAAGGTTGTGATTTGGAAGAATATATTTATGAAAAAATTGGTCTTGTCCCCGAAGAGCGAGCTTTGCCAATTTTCTTGGAAATTCTTGAAACAATAGGTTATTTGCATAAAAATAACATATTACATTTAGATATAAAGACTAATAATATTATGCTTTTGCCAAATGGCGGTATAAAGATTCTTGATTTAGGTATTGCCTCGCGTATGAGCGATTCTGTAAGTACCGGATATGGTACCCCTTCGTTTATGCCCCCGGAGCAATCTGAAAAGAGAACTTGTGGAAGATATACCGATATTTTTGCATTGGGTATTGTTTTATTTGAAATGTTAACTGGAAAGTTACCTTTTCGCTCCGACTCACATGATCCACAAAGGGCTAAACAGGAGATAAGAGATCAAATTAAATTTATGCCAACTCCTCTAATGAATCGCTATTACCCCCCAATATCAAGGGAATTACAGCTAATAGTTGAAAAAGCATTGGAAAAATTACCTCAAAACAGATATCAAACCTGTGAGGAGTTTGCCAATCAGATAAAACAATATATGAAAAAACGTAAATATTAAAAAATAGATAAATATGAAAAAGTTAATTAGTATAGGTCGTAATCCGAATAATACAATTGTTATTAATGATGGTATAGTTTCTGGAAATCATTGTCAAATTGTATTAGAAGACAATAATGTTTATACCATAATTGATTTGAATTCTACAAATGGAACATATGTAAATGGTGTTAGAATTTCAGGTAGCGCTATATTAAATTCAACTGATAAAGTTAAATTGTCAAATATGGTTGATGTCAATTGGATTTCATATTTTAGTGAATATACGAATAGTTCTACATCATACTCATTTAATAATGCATATAATCCATATACTAACTCTTCATTTAATAATGACAAAACGAAGAAAAAATCCAGAACTTTGATATATGCATTATCTGGAGTAGGTGTTGCTGCTTTATTAATAGTTGGTATTGTATTGTTTTTCTGCTTTAAGGAAGATTCTTTAGATATAGAGAATGCAAAATACGTTCCAAATGATGCAGTTTTAGTAGCAAATGTTGATTTTAAGGAGTTGTCTAACATTAATGATAAATCGCTCCAAGAGAATATAAACGAGTTGATAAATACTATAAATAAAATTAATTATGCAGGTATCGATAAATTATCATATCAAATAACTAAGATAATATATGACTTAGAAAATGATTATAAATCGACGGGGGTTAATTTGGAAGTAACTCCATATATGTTTACAACATTAAACTCTATGCAAAATTATACAACTTCTTCATTAGTGTTTTCTATAGAAAAAGATAAGTTCATTTCAAATTTTAGGAATGTTTATAAGGAGTTGAGAGGTAATGCATTGGAATATTATAAAAGTTCAAAAGATATAGAGTTTTATCTTCTTGATAGTTCTTCTCTAATAGGAGTTAAAGATGATGTTGCAATGATAACTGTAATAGTAGGAAAAGATAGAGATCTTGACATAGTTAAGGAGCATATAATTGATTGTTTAACATTATCTGAAAATAAATCATTTATGGGCATGAATGTTTTTGAAAAATTTAATGAATCAGAAGCATTTGTAAATCTCTGTTTCTCTGTACCAACTAAACTTGGAGACGTTAAAAAATTTGAGAATATTGCAGGTGTTCAATTAAGAAATACATATTTTATTTCTCATATTGAATTTGAAGAAAATTCAGTTAAATGGAATAATGAGATTCTATATAATAAATCATTAAAAGATATTGATATAAATAATATTTTAAAAAGTTATTATTAGTAATAAAGTAGATGAGTGAAAATAATTCTGCCGCATTACAGTCAGGAACCAGATTAAATGGCGGCAAGTATATTATAAAGGAGAAAATAGGAGAGGGTGGCTTTGGTATAACGTATAAAGCTATTCATTCTGGATTTAAATCGGTTGTATGTATTAAAGAGTATTTTTTAGGAGGTAAGTGCGTAAGAAATTTATCTAATAATACAATACAGACACAAGGAATTAAAGAGGATTTTTTTGAGGATAATCGTCAACGTTTTGTAAATGAAGCAAAGACATTAATAAACTTGCGACACCCTAACATAGTTGAGGTTTTAGATGTATTTGATGAGAATAATACCTCATATATTGTTATGAGTTATATTGAGGGTAGAAGTTTACAAAGCATAGTTGATGCCAATGGAAAGCTTTCATATAGAGATGCAGTTAACTATATAGCGCAAATATCATCTGCTATCGGATATATTCATTCAAAGCATATTTTGCATAGGGATATTAAACCTGATAATATAATGATTACTGCCGATTATAGAGCAATTCTTATTGATTTTGGTTCGGCTCGAGTATTTGAAGAGAATAAAACTCAAATTCATACATCAATTTTAACTCATGGATTTGCACCTCCCGAACAATATACGCCAAAAAGCAAGAAGGGTTCATACACAGATATATATGCATTGGGTGCTACACTATATTATATATTAACAAGTGAAGTTCCTATTGAATCGGCGGCCCGTATGACTGAGAAAATGCCGGCACCAATAGATCTGTCGCCCGATATTCCGGTAGAGATAAATCGTGCAATATTAAAGGCGATGCAGTTGAGACCTGAAAATAGGCATCAGTCTATAGATGAGTTCATGGATGATTTATTAAATATTAAACCCACAAAACTTATTAATGAGGAGATTGGTGGAGGTTCGTCAAAAAAATTTTTGATACCTATAATAGTTGGAGCTTTATTATTAATAGTTGGAGTTATAATATTTCTGATATCAGTTAATGATTCTTATGAAGATGATATATCTGCTGTTGAAATAGTTGATTATACAGGAACGGATTTATATCCCATGGTTAAGGTTGTGGGAGGTGAGTATACAATGGGAAATAACAATAATAATGATGTAGATACTCATGAACATTCCGTTTATGTTGATGGCTTCTACATTGGACAATATGAAGTTAGTGTGGATTTATGGAATAAATATATGGGAATGGATATTTATAAAGATGGAAATGGACGTATGCCTGTTACAAATGTCTCATTTGAAGATATTGATGAATTTATTAATAGATTAAATGACGCAACAGGGAAAAAATATTCTTTACCTACTGAAGCTCAATGGGAGTATGCTGCGAGAGCAGGTTCTCTATATAATGAATATGCAAGCAAGAGTGGCGAAAGTTCAATAATTTACGATAAAAATAAACCAATGGACGTATATTATGATCAATGTATAAATGATTTTAATATCTATAATATGAGTGGAAATGTTGAGGAGCTATGTTTGGATTATTACGATGAAAATTATTATGATTATAGTTCATATAATAATCCTGTTAACAGGTCTCGTTCAGATCGGAGAGTAGTTAGAGGTGGCTCTTATTCTGATGATAATGTAGCATATACAAGTGTGTATTTTAGATATTATTCTGAAAAGGCAAGCAATACTGTGGGATTTAGATTGGTAATTAATTAATCACAAATTATTTATAATTTTTTAAAAGTTAAAAGCGATGAAGAAAATTTTATCAATTGCCTTAATGGCATCAATTAGTTTCGCTGGATTTGCAAAAGATGAGGTATATAGTACCGATAAAGAGGCTCTTGCAAAATCAGAAGCAGAGAAAGAGTTTATAGTTAAGATTTCTGCTGTTCAAAAAGCATTAGAGACAGCAGAGTCAAAGAAAATTAGTTTAGAGGTTGCTGATAATATTTCAGAGCAGTTCTTTTTAAAAGATGATCTTGTTGATGTTATCCTAAAATTTAAAAAGAAAGATACAGATCGCTCTGCTAATAAAATATTTAAAGAACTATCTGACGATATTTTTGCTCCAACAAAATTTGTATGGGAAGCTGTGAAAGTAGGTAAAACAGAGTACAATGTGATGAAATCAAAGAAAAAAGAGAATGAGCAGATTGATTTAACTAAATGTACAATTCCTGTTGAGTTCCAAACAAGAACAACATTAAAAGATAATAGATCAGATGTTAAATGTGCTGTTGAGTTTGTATATCAAGTTGAATATGATTATTCAAAGAAGAATGATGCCTACAAAGCTTCATTAGAATTAAAATCTATTACTGCAAAAGAAATTGATTTCTTAAATTCAGATTTAAGCACAATGAAGCAAAAAGCTACAGAATATATAAAGAATTGGTATACTAACTTGCCTAATGTGTTAGAAGAAAAATATACATCTCAAGCCATTAAGCCTATAGAGGGTATTGATGCAAAAGTTTCTGTTAAAACACCTGGAGGAAATACATTCACAGCAAGCAATCTTCCTGATGTTAAAATAGCAATTGATCCATTCCAATTTATTGACAATCCAGATATATATGACGATCCAGAAGCAACTTTGGTATTAGCTCCATCATTTGATTTTGAGTTTGACAAAGAATTGAATATAGTAAAAAGTAATGTTAAATATAAAGAAACTATTATAAAACCTATTTCTACTCAAGAAAAGAAAGAGAGATTTGATAAATCATCAACTTTTGCGAATGTATTTGCTGAAAGTTTAACACAATATGTTGCTGATAAAAACAATGACAACAAAGAGGTTCTTGAGGCATTGTTTGGCGGAAAAGATAAAGTTGTAGAAGTTTCATATAAATTTAAAAATGGCAAAGAAAAAATTGATACCGTAAAAGCTGATAAATATCTTAAACGCTTAAAAGGTTCATCAATGATTGTTAATGCATCAGAGATTAATAAATTAGACAATAACTTTGCTAAAGTTGAGTGTGTATATGAACAAGTATATGAGAGCAAATCATATAGCGATTATACAATAAAAAGCTTAATTTTAGTATATGACGAAGAAAAAGGTCAATATTTTATTGAAGAAATAAAAGTTGTTCCTAATTCAACAGTTAGAAGATAATAATACTTTAAACAAGAAATAATATTTATGAAAATTATAAGAATAGGTCGTTCTCGCTCAAATGATATAGTTATTAGCGACCCAACAGTATCATCAATGCATTGCCAAATTATTAGAGATGATAATGGTAGATTTAGAATAATAGATACTAATTCAACAAACGGGACTTATATTAATGGTATCCGCCGTCAAGGAGATGTTGTATTACAAGAGAACGATATTGTAAGAATAGGAAATTCAACAATCCCTTGGAGAGAATATTTCAACTCTAATTCTACTTTTAAATCGCCACAACCAACTGTTCCTCATCAATATCCAGAACCTATTGATGATCCAGAGGAGGAAGGTGCTAATGGAGTTGGAATTACAGGATTTGTTATTGCTATTATATCAATATTTTTATTTTGGATTCCATATTTTGGACCAATATTACCATTCGTCTCTTTAATATTGTCAATTATTGGTGTAACACGACCTAAAAAAGGATTGGCAATTGCCGGGCTTATAATATCTATAATTATACTGATAATATCGCTTATAGTTTCTATAATTGGCTCTACATTAAGTCTTATGGTATAGTAAACAATTTTAAAAGGGGAGAACATTATTATCATAATACTATGATAATAAACTCCCTTTTTTAATAATATATAATTTATACTAAAATGAAAATTATAAGAGTTGGAAGGTCCAGGTCAAATGATATCGTTCTTCGTGAAGATGAAAAAATATCTCGAATGCATTGCCATTTTATATGCGATGATAATGGTAAATATTATGTCGTTGATATAAATTCTTTAAATGGGACATACATTAATGGTATAAGAAGACAAGGTAAAGTTGAACTTAATATTAATGATATAGTTAGAATAGGAAATCAAACATTACCTTGGAGACAATATTTTAAACAAGCTTTTGATAGCGGATCTAATGGTAATGTAGGAGGTGATCCTGGTATATCATCGTTACCATCGGCTAATAGATGGGGAGTTTTTGGCTCATTTATGATACCTATACTCGGTATTATATTGTTTATTGTAACTAAAAATAAAATTAGAAATCCTCGTGCATATTTAAATGCTGCTATAGCAGGATTTATAGTAACAGCTGTGCTTAGTACAATATACGTTATTATACAAATAGCATTAATATAGTAATAGTTGTTAAAGTATATTTCAAATTTGATAATTTATGAAAAAAATTTTTTATCCAATAATATTTCTTCTAAGTTTATTGTTTACTTTTTCATGTGGAAAAATTGAGAAGAAGGTGAACGAACTTAAAGAAACTATTGCTCTTCTTGAACAGAAAAATAAAGAACTTGATAAAGAAAACAGAGATGCTAAAAAATTTATAGATGAGATTCAAATATTAATTTCAGAAATAAAAAATGAAGAAGGGTATCTGCTAATAAATCCCAATTATGGAGATGATATTAAACCAAGTCAAGTTGCAGAGGATTTTAATAAAATTGCGAATATCTTAAAAGAAAAAAAAGAGAGCATAAGAAGACTACAAAATGAACTTAAGAGTAGTAAGGAGGAATCAACTGGATTAAAGGAAAAAATTGAAACGCTAATTATTAAGATTCAAGGGAAAGATGAAGAAATAGCTAAATTAAAAGAAGAAATCGAGGTTCGAGATAATCAAATTGAAGAGTTGGAAATTTCAATTGATACTTTAACAAAGAAGATGGATGAGATATCTCTATTGTTAACTAATAGTGAAGAGACTCAAAATTTAGTTTATTATGCAATTGGATCATTGGCAGAGTTACGAGAACAAAATATTGTAGGAAGACGAGGGAGAGACTTATTAGAAATCGAATTTAATAAAGATTATTTTAGTGCAATAGATTTGCGTAATACAACATCATTGCCATTATACGCTAAAAAAGCAGATCTTCTTACATCTCACCCACATTCTTCTTATTCTTTGGATAAAGATGAAGATGGATTATTATCTCTTAATATTTTAGATATAAATATATTTTGGAGTACTTCAAAATATTTGGTAATAGAAGTTGAGAGATAATTATTTGTAACTATAATTGTAGCCATTTTGCATAACGTAATAATTGTTTAGATATAAATTTTGTGTTAGATAAACATTGTGGTAAGAGGCTATATCAAAAAATATTTTTGATATAGCCTCTTGATTTGTTTTCAAGAATATATAAAGATGTAAATGTTTAAGTGTGTTTTTGCAATTGAACTCACGGCTAATAAACATTATCTGTAATCCTTTAGAATAATCTGTAACTTTTTGCGGGCATAAAATATTCGGCTCTTTATGGTTCCTACTGGGAGTTTCAGAAAGGAGGCTATCTCGCTATACTTATAGCCTGCTATGTGCATCGAAAATGGGATTTGGTAATCTTCCGAGAACATCGAAATAATTCGATAAATTTCAGATATGGTATAATTGTCGTCAGGAGTTTCAATTCCCGACTCTTGCGGTAGATTTAAATGATATAGAGTTTCTGTGTTATCAACAATTGTTTGGCTGCGAACAAACCGATGATGGTTGTTAATGAAAATATTTCTCATTATGGTAAATACCCATCCTTTAAAGTTGATATCGTTGATATATTTATTGTAATTGTCGAGTACTTTCAACGCAGTATCCTGAACCAAATCTTTTGCCTCCTCCTTATCGGCGGTGAGCATATAGGCAAATGAATATAAACTCTCTTGAATATTTAATAGTTGCTCTCTGAACAGCTCAATATCTTTATCCATATATATCCCATTTTATAGTGTGTTATAATTCTAACAACAATCTTATAGGATATATTGTTCACTAAAATATTAAAAATTTTATTATTAGTTTTTTTATTTTAGATTTATTTTGTGCTTTTTTTAATATAATGTACTTTTGTATTAATAAGTTTTGCTTCAGCGAAGCAATATAAATTACTAATAATTATATTAAGAAATACAAAAATGAAAATAGTAAAAATTGGAAGATCGAGATTAAATGATGTTGTAATTGACAACCCCTCGGTTGATGAAATGCATTGTTATATTATTTTTGACGACAATGGTAAATACTCGTTAATTAACAGCTCTGTGAATGGTACCTTTGTTAATGGGTTGAATATTAATAGAGAGGTGGCTTTAGGTGAAAATGATATTGTAAGGGTGGGTGATGTGGTGTTGCCATGGAAATCGTATTTTTGCAATGCTCCTGCTCCTGTTCCTGACCCCGAGGAGAAGCCATCAAACTTTTTGGTATGGGCTATATTGTCGGCTGTATTTTGTTGTGTGCCTTTTAGTATTCCGTCGATTGTTAATGCAGCAAAAGTTGATTTCTTATGGAATAACGGGCGATATGATGAGGCTTATAGCGCTTTAAGCAGGGCTAAAACTTGGTTTTGGGTTAGTTTTGCTATAGGTATTATATTTTGGATTTTATATTTTGCCGGTTTGTTTTCTGAGATTCTTTTATATGATGACAGCTATTATTATGATGATTTTTACTATTAACAGATAATGATAAAATGAGGGACTATTATCATTGTTTAGTATTTTGCTTTTGTATGATAATAGCCTCTTTTTTTATGTTGTGGTTTAATTATGTTTAGGTACTTTATTATATCGGCTGTATTGGCAATTCTGACCTTACTCTATTTTTTTAATCCCGAGGGGTCGGTGTTTCATTTAAAGTGCCCTTTTTTTGTTTTAACAGGTGGCTATTATTGTCCTTCGT
Organism: Bacteroidales bacterium; assembly: GCA_017559955.1. Taxonomy (GTDB): domain Bacteria; phylum Bacteroidota; class Bacteroidia; order Bacteroidales; family G3-4614; genus Caccoplasma_A. The sequence continues at coordinate 22,388 of JAFYPQ010000039.1, read as the reverse complement.
GTGGGATACAACGTGTTATTCATAATTTGTTGCATTTTAATTTTGCCGAGGCTTTTTGGTATAATCCATTTGTTTTTATTATCTCGCCATATTTTATCTTGTTAATTATAACTACGTGGTTCGACCCTAAAAAGAAGATGTCGAAACTTAAAAATTTTTGTTATAACTATAAAACTATTATTGTTTTTTTGGTTGTTATGGCTATTTGGTGGATTATACGAAATGTTTTTCCGGTGTTTTATATATCTTAATAAAATTTAAACAGCTTCTAAACTTTTATCTCGAACCCTAAACTATATTTTGGGGTTCTTTTTATTTTTAGTAATATTGCATAAATATTTTAATTATGGCGGTTAAGGTTACTACTTTGGTGGAGAACTATGTGAAAGGTCGTGGTCTTTTTGCAGAGCATGGTTTGTCGATGCTTTTTGAGGCTGACGGTAAACTTTTTTTGTTTGATACCGGAGCAAGCGACCTTTTTATTGATAATGCTAATGTGTTAGGTAAGAGAATTGAGGATGTCGATTTTCTTATTCTTTCGCACGGACACAGCGATCATACCGGCGGGCTACGTGCTTTTTTGGATGTTAATTTAAAGGCAAAGGTGTTTTGTAAACATTCTGTTTTAACTCCAAAATTCAGAGGTAATAGAGAAAACGGTATTGGTGATATTACTGGTCTTGACCTCTCTCGTTTTGTTTTTGTTGATAATTTTAGCGAGATTATGAGAGGTGTTTTTGTTATTGCCGATATTTGCGTTGTTAACGAAAATGATACCCATTTCTCAAATTTTGAACTTTTGACCGAGCAGGGTAGAGTTGCCGATTTGTTTGATGATGAGTTGGCGGTTGTTATTGCAGATGATAGCGGTTTTTCGTTGATCAGTGCCTGTTCGCATAGGGGAATTACAAATATTATATCGTCGGTTAGGAGATATTTACCAACCCAAAAATTTAAATATTTGGTTGGCGGTTTTCATCTTGTCGATTCGCCTTTGACAGATGCATTATGCATTATAGATTATCTTAAAAGTGATTTGCCCGAGCATATAGGGGTTTGTCATTGTACCGGATTGGATAGCTATGTCGTTTTTAAAAATGAGTTTAAGGATAGAGTTTTTTATAACTATTGTGGTTTACAATTTTTATTATAATGTATCAAACTGAATTTAAATTAAAGCCTCGTAACCGAGGTTGCTATTTGGTAACGAATGAGGTGCTTTCTCAATTGCCTCAGTTACCTCGGTGCGGTATTTTAAATTTATTTATTAAACATACTTCGGCTGCTTTGACTATTAACGAGAATGCCGATCCTGATGTTCGACACGACTTGGCTATGGCTCTTGATGATATAGTTCGTGAGCGAAAACCATATTACTTGCATACGTTGGAGGGTGATGATGATATGCCTGCTCATATTAAAGCGTCGTTAGTGGGTTACTCTCTTTCAATACCTATTACTAATGGTAAACTTAATATGGGTATATGGCAGGGTATATATTTATGTGAGTTTCGTAATAGTGCTTCTGCCCGCAGTATTGTTGCTACAATTATTGAGTAAAATTATATTTGTATATTATGAGAAAGTTAACTAATCCATGGTGTGATATTCCCGGATATTTTTGTTTTGGCTGTGCCCCCGATAATAAGGCCGGCGTTAGAATGTCGTTCTATTCTGATGGTGATGATGTTGTTTCGGTTTGGAAACCCGAGCAGCAATTTCAAGGTTGGTTAGATACTCTTCACGGAGGTATTCAGGCTGTTATGCTTGACGAAATTTGTGCTTGGGTTGTTATGCGAAATTGTAATGCAACGGGTGTTACATCAAAAATGGAGACTCGTTATCTAAAACCTGTTTCAACTAAAGACGACTATCTGATTATTAGGGCAAGAGAGATTGAACGCCGTAGAAATTTAGTAACAATTGAAGCCGAGTTGTATAATTCGGCAGGAGAGATTTGCTCGAAGGCCCAATGCTTGTATTTTACATTTCAGCCCAAAGATGCTTTAGTCGATTATATTCCGCAAGAGGGCGAAGAGGTGTCGCTTGATGAGATTATTGCTTCGTTATAACTATGATGAGAGGTAGAATATTTATATTTATTATATCGTTGTTCCTATGTAATTACTCTTATGCAGGAGAGGTTTCGGCATATACCAAAAGTATTCTTAAGGCTAAAAACAATTCGATTTTAAAAAATAGTGATTTGTCTGATAGGTCATATCACTGCTATCTTCATATATCGGAGTTATCGGTTTTAGATGAGATTAAAGAATTAGGGCTGAAACCAAATTCAATTATCGATGATATAGTAACTATAAATATACCTCATACGTTAATCGATATCATCGCTAATATTGAGGGGGTGGAACGAGTTGAAATGGGAACTCCCGTATATAATACTCTTGATGTTGTGCGTGTTGATAATGCAATAAATAGTGTTCATAACGCATTTGAATTGCCATCGTCATATACCGGTAACGGTGTTATTGTGGGGATAATAGATCAGGGAATTCAACTTGACCATATTAATTTTTATAATCAACAGGGAGAGTTGCGTATTAAACGTTTTTGGAATCAAACGGATACCTTGGGGATACCTCCTGACGGATATGATTATGGTAGTGAATATGTAACACAGTCCGAAATTGAGACAATTAAATACGATACCGATAACGGTACTCATGGCATTCACGTTGCTGGTATTGCGGCAGGAGGATATAAGGGTTGTAATTATTATGGCGTGGCTACAGATGCGGATATCGTTTTTGTTTCGTACAATGGATATACATCGAGCATTAGCGATGCAATAGCTTACATTTATGACTATGCCGATGAAGTTGGTAAGCCTGCTGTTATTAATATCAGTATAGGCGGTTTTATTGGTCCTCGTGATGGAACTTCCGATTTTGATGTTATAGCAGATGAGTTGCAAGGCGAAGGCCGCATATTGGTTGGTGCTGCGGGTAATAACGGTGATACAAATTCTCATATATCAAAAACATTATCGTCGAGTAGCGACAGGCTTAAAACATTTATGCCATGTTCTTATAAATTGGCGAATTACACTTCGTATAATACCGATTATGTTGAGATATATGGCAGCTCAAATACAAATTTAAGTATAACTCTTTCGCTGTATAATAAGACCACTAATGAGTATATCTCTCAGTCGTCAACAGTATCAACTATGTTTGGAAATGCGACATCATATGTTTTAAATAATGGTATTGTGGGAACAATTGACGTATATAGTGAAACTTTACCTTCAACAAAAAAACCTCATATACTTATTGTAAAATCATTAACGCAAGCCTCAGACGATTATGCTATCGAAATAAACATAAGAGGTTCGAAAAACTGTACTATCCACGCATGGAGTTATATGGATACTTTTGAAAGTTATGGCTTTACTTCTCATATATCGGGTGATAGCGATTACACTGTAAATGAGATAGGGGGAACAGGTAATAGAATTATTACAGTTGGTTCGTATGTTACAAAAGATATATTTGGCGGTAATGTAGGGGATATAAGTTCGCAATCAAGTAAAGGTCCCACAACTGATATGCGACAGAAACCCGATGCAGTGGCACCCGGAGAGGGAATTATCTCTTCATTCTCAAATTCTTCGAATATAGCATATAGTAGTTATTACAAACCATATCTCGATTTTGGAACAACCGTTAATGTTGGTGGTGAAACATTTTATTATGGTGCAATGTCGGGTACATCAATGGCAGCACCTGTTGTTACCGGAACAATAGCTCTATGGTTGCAGGCACGACCAACTCTTTCGCCCGAAGAGATTAAGGAGATAATAGCCAATACATCAAGAACAGATGAATATACCGGCGATGTTATGCAAACAGCTAATACATGGGGATATGGTAAAATAGATGCTTGGGCAGGTTTGAAAATGTGTCTCGAATTGAATTCTATTGAAGATATTGAAACTCCCAACTCTAAAACTTTGCTCCATAATTATAACAATATAAATGGTATATTAAAATTATTGTTTGTCAACGATGCAAAAAATATAAATATCAAAATATATGATATTTCGGGAAAGATAATAGAGGCAAAACATATTTTAAATGTAGTTCAAGGTGATGAAATAGTCATCGATACATCTATATACTCAAAAGGGGTATATATCGTTAAAATTTCGGGAGATACTTTAATTGAGAGTTTTAAGATTGTACATAAATAAAAAACATTTTTTTGAAAAATTATATGGTAAAGTATTGCCATATTTTTACAAAATAACTAATTTTGCACTCGTAAAAGGAGTATACTCCTTGATATTTTTTCATAAATAGTTAGTTGTTGTTAAGCATGCAAATTAATGTACTTATTTCACCTATTAACATACCTGCAAAGTTGTGTGTTATAATAGGGAGAAAGTACGTTTGCTGCCTAACTTTGAAAATTCATAAAACAATATAAAACGCAAAGGACTCCTTATGGGATGTCCTTTTTTTGTTTAAACATTAAGTAATAATTAGAATATATACTATTAATAAATACGAATATGAAACAAGACATGATTGTTATTCTCGACTTGGGTAGCCACGAAAATACTGTGTTGGCAAGAGCTATCCGTGCATTAGGCGTTTATAGTGAAATATATCCTCATGATATAACAGCTACCGAACTTAAAGCACTTCCTAATGTTAAAGGTGTTATTATAAACGGAGGACCCAATAATGTTATTGACGGAGTAGAGATAGATGTCCTTCCCGAAATATATGAAGCAGGTTTCCCTGTAATGGCTGCTGGACACGACAAAGCATTATGTGCCGTTAAACTTGCTCAGTTTACTGACGATGAGGAGGCAATCAAAGAGGCGGTAAAAGGTTTTGTCTTTGATGAGTGCAAAGCTGAGACAAACTGGAATATGACTAACTTTGTTAACGACCAAATAGAATTAATTCGTCGTCAAGTTGGTGATAAGAAAGTTTTATTAGCACTTTCAGGAGGAGTAGATAGCTCGGTAGTTGCAGCATTGCTATTAAAAGCTATCGGTGATAATTTGGTATGTGTACACGTTAATCACGGATTAATGCGTAAAGGAGAGTCGGAAGCAGTTGTTGAGATTTTCCGTAACCAACTTAACGCAAACCTAATATATGTTGATGCAACAGAGCGTTTCTTAACAAAACTTGAAAATGTTGCAGACCCCGAAGAAAAACGTAAAATTATCGGTGGCGAATTTATTAGAGTATTTGAAGAAGAGGCTCGCAAACTCGATGGAATTGATTTCTTGGGACAAGGAACAATATATCCCGATATCGTAGAGAGTGGAACAAAAACTGCTAAAATGGTAAAATCGCACCACAATGTAGGGGGATTGCCCGAAGATTTGCAATTTGAACTTGTAGAGCCATTACGTCAGTTATTTAAAGACGAAGTTCGTGCTTGTGGATTAGAGTTGGGGTTGCCATACGATATGGTATATCGTCAACCATTCCCCGGTCCAGGTTTAGGAGTACGATGCTTAGGAGCTATTACTCGTGATCGTTTGGAGGCACTTCGTGAAAGTGATGCAATACTTCGTGAAGAGTTTAAACTTGCAGGACTTGACAAAACCGTATGGCAATACTTTACAGTAGTGCCCGACTTTAAATCGGTGGGAGTACGAAACAATGCACGCTCGTATGATTGGCCGGTAATAATTCGTGCCGTAAATACAATTGATGCAATGACAGCATCAATAGAGTTAATAGATTGGGCTATATTACAAAAGATAACAGACAGAATATTGAAAGAGGTTCCAAACATCAATCGTGTATGTTACGACCTCTCACCAAAACCCAGTGCAACCATTGAATGGGAGTAATAAAAAATGGAGCTATAATATTATAGCTCCATTTTTTATTACGACTATAGACAAAGCGAGTAGCAAATGTCGCACACAGCACAGACGAAGTTTGTGCCTGTGCGGATTGCGAATAACGAGTTTTGTCAATGGGAAACAACAATTACGATTATAGAGGTCGTTTTTGAAAATACATCGCACGCCGCAAAGACGAAGTTTATGCCCGTGCGGTTTTTGTTTCGCAACCTTTTGAATAATATTTATCTATGAGCTTTCACAATTGAATATAAGATCGAAAATAGTTCTCAAATAATCTCTAAATAAAATCAAAACAGGTTATAAATTATGAATATAAAATGTTATATTTGCAATGGTAATCAGAATTAATGATTGATTACTCAATATTTTAGATATTTGCTCAATCACTCTCGAATCACCACCTCGAAATTAGAATAGAGCAAAATAATACACAATTGGGTTTGTACTGTAGAGGTGCAGACTTAACCATTGTGTATTAGGCTTGTGGTGAGCCCGAGAGTGTTGGTAATGTCTGCACTTTCTTTTTGGGGTAATATATCGTCATTTTATGTTAGTGCAGATAAATTCGATAAAGGCAATATTGTAATAACTATAAAACCATAAAATTATGAATCCAAAAGTAGAAGAGTTCATCAATAAGATGAAGGAAGAACAAGAGAAGCAAAAAAAAGAACATCTTATTTCTCTTGGTTTGGTTGATGAAGACAAAACAGAATTACGAACAATATATTTAGATTATTGGGACGGAATACATGAATGCAAATTCGATAAAAATAAGAATAAATATTTCTTTAAAGACTACAGACCTGTACCTTTAGATGTTACAGACGAAGAGTATGAAGAGATATTAAAATATGCTCCGATAGAGGATAGAATGGACAAAAAGAAAACTAAATCTGAGGCTAAATCTGAAGGAAAATGGTCTAATGCTATAGGGGTAGCTGCTACATTTATTTTATTTATAATTATTATTGGAAGTTTGTTTTTTTCTTTTGATCAAGAGTCGTTTATCCCGTTATTATATGCAATTGTAATTTGTTTAATATATTATCCTTTTATAATGGGATTTTCAAAAATTGTTGAAGCCGCAGAAAAGTACTTAAAAAAGTAAATTTATAATTAGGAGAAGAGACTACTCTTTTTTTTAAACAAACTCTTTTTGTATGGTGTTAGTTTTACGTACATAAACTAATATCGATATGAAAAGAGTTTTTTTATTATTTGTTTGTTGCTTTGCTTTAATTGCAACGTCATCAGCTCAACAACCTAAAAAAGGTGTAGAGAAGGAGAGAGCACTGATTTTTATTACAGGAGAAAATGTTCCTACGGAACTTAGGGTTACTGTCGATTTATTTAAGGAGAGTGAATCTCCATATTTTCAAGATCCGAGAGCACCACGTTTTATTATGGTTGATAGAAAAAACAGAGTTGCTTTTGGTATTGGAGGGTATGTTAAAGCAACTACATCGTACGACTTTTCAGGTATTATAGATGATGTAGATTTTATAACTTACGATATTCCTATTCCTAAGGGTGATTTGAATAGAAGCCAACTTTTGATGGATGCATCTACATCTCGGCTCTTTTTTAAATTGGTTGGTCAGAATAGAATATTAAAAAAATTCAGTGCATATATCGAAACCGATTTTAGAGGTAATAATTATGCACTTCGATTACGTCAGGCTTATTTATCGTTTAGAGGTATGACTATTGGACAAACATGGAGTACATTTACCGATTTAGCGGCTATACCGCCTACAATCGATTTCGAAGGTCCGTCTGCCTCAATTGCTACACGTAATGTACAATTCAGATATACACTGCCTTTTAGAAATAAATGGGAATTTGCTATAGCAATTGAGAACCCCAACTATACAGCAACTTTAAACGATTTTGTGCAGATTGCAAAACAGCGATGCCCTGATATTCCTATCTATATTCAATATGAGTGGAATAAGGGTTCGCACGTTAGAGTGTCGGGAATATTACGAGGTATGAGATATAATGATTTACTTAATATAAAAGGTCGTACAGCTTTTGGCTGGGGAGTACAGTTGAGTGGTGTGGCTAATATGGGACGTAAGTTTGTATGTTATTATCAAGGTATGTACGGAAAAGGTATTTCGAAATACGTTAATGATTTAGGAGGTAATAATTTAGATTTGGGTATTACCGATAATGGTGGTTGCTTAAAGCCAATTCCAACAGCAGGGGCTGTTGTAGGTTTACAATATAATATATTACAGAATCTCTTTGCGTCGGTAAATTACAGCTATTTAAGACTGTTTGATAATGATGACATTTTATACTCTCCTTCAATGTATAAGCAGGGACAATATTTGGCAGCAAATATGTTTATGACAGTTGCTAATGATTGGCAATTTGGAGTTGAATATCTTTGGGGAGCAAGAAAAAATCAGGATGATTTAAAATCAAGGGCAAACAGAGTTCAAGTGATGGCTCAATACAATTTTTAATATAATTCTCGTTTTTGTATTTAAGGAAATGCTTTATAGTGTTTCCTTTTTTTATTTAATTACTAAAAACATAGGTATAAAAAGTGTTATATCAAAATTTATAACTAAATTTGTACTCTACAGCAGGACGATCTGTCGCTGATATGTTTTGTATTGGAGGAAAGTCCGGGCAACAAAGGGCACCATATTTCCTAACGGGAAGCTATTCGTGAGGGTAGAGTAGCGTAACAGAAAATAACCGCCCTCTTGTAGGGTAAGGGTGAAAAGGTGAGGTAAGAGCTCACAGGTGGCTATGGCGACATAGTTGCGGTACGCCTTATGGGTTGTAAGGTTATGTATATCGGCGTAAACAGGGCTGCCCGTCCGATGCCGAGGGGTGAACCGCTAAAGCTTTATGGCAACATAAAGACGAGATAAATGACAGATACCAACTTTTCGTTGGCACAGAACCCGGCTTATAGGCCTGCTGTTTTTTTTGTATGGGATTTAAACATAAAATAAGTAGTGCAAAATTATTTTTAATTCAAAATATTTTGCATACACCCGAAAGGGAATTAACAGGATTATGGCGTAATATACGCAAATTAGTAAGCGTAATTCGTATTACATCTAAACACTTTTTAGATGATGAATTACAATTGCGAGCATCGGCTTTAACATATAATACTTTGCTTGCAATTGTTCCAATTTTAGCACTTTTGATTGCTATTGCAGGAGGTTTCGGCTTCGAAAAGATTATTGAGAGCCAAATTATGGAATCGTTTCCTGCACAAAAAGATGTTATATCAACTGCCTTGGAGTTTGTAGATAATTATTTGAAATTTTCTCGTTCGGGAGTTGTTATAGGTATCGGTGTAGTTTTTCTGCTTTGGAGTGTTATAAGTTTGTTGTCTAATATAGAAAAGACAATGAATAAAATATGGCAAGCTAAAGAGCGTTCGTTGTATCATAAAATTAATGATTATACATCGTTGTTTATAATTCTTCCTATCTTGATGATTCTTTCGTCAGGTACATCGGTATTGATTACTACATTTTTAAAAGATGCAGGAGAGACATTCTCTTTTATAACTCCGCTTATATATAAACTATTAAGTTTATCGCCATACTTCTTTACTATACTGTTTTTTACAGTTGCATATATGCTTATCCCGAATACAAAAGTAAAATTTAAATATGCTTTGGTTGCCGGAATATTATGTGGTATAGCATTTCAGGTATTCCAATTTTTATATTTGAATGGACAGATTTGGGTATCTAAATATAATGCCATATATGGAAGTTTTGCATTTTTGCCACTATTATTGCTTTGGATGCAGTTGTCGTGGTTAATATTTTTGTTTGGAGTATTGTTAACATTTTCAATGCAAACAGCTGATTATGGAAATGAGGATAATATTAAAAAAATCAGTTCGCAATATTACGATTTTGTTATGCTTGTTATTTCATGTGTTGTTGTGCAACGTTTTGAAAAAGGTTTGCCTCCTTTAACACTCCAAAATATATCAACATCTTATAATATTCCTATCAGAGTTGCCAAGACTATAATTAATAAGCTTATTGATGCAGGAATATTTATAGAGACTCTTAATGAAGATGAAAGAGTACCATCTTATCAGCCGGCTTTTGATATTTCAAAACTTTCGGTAGGTATGCTTCTAAATAGAGTTGATGTAGAGGGAGCGGGCGAAAAGAATTTCAGAGTAAACAGAAAAGATAAATATAAGTTACAATGGGACACAGTAGTTGCAGCCCGTAAAGGAATGTATGACGCAACTAACGATATTTTAGTTAAAGATTTGAAAATTGAACAACCACAAAAATAATATTATATGAAAAAGAAAATTATAACATCAAGTAAGGTGCCGGCAGCTATCGGTCCATATAGTCATGCTGTCGAAGTTAATGGTTTTTTGTTTGCATCAGGTCAATTGGGTATCGATCCTGCAACTTCTGATTTTGTTGAAGGAGGAATTAAAGAGCAAACAGAACAAGCTTTGAAGAACGTATCTAATCTGCTTGCCGATGCAGGTTACTATATGGATAATGTTGTTAAAACTACTGTATTTTTGGCAGATATGGCTATGTTTGCCGAAATGAATGAGGTGTATGCGAAATATTTTAAATTTGATTTTCCTGCCCGTTCGGCAGTAGCTGTAAAAACACTCCCTAAAGGAGGGCTTGTAGAGATAGAGGTTATCGCTTCGAAATAATGTTTAGCCGTATATGAAAATAGGGGAGGTTAATATGTAACTTCCCCTATTTTTTTTGCTTTGAGAAAAACGGTTTATTTGCTTTCAAGATAAGTTAATAGGTCGGCAACTATAAATGTACTGCCTCCTACATATATGGTATCTGTTTTACTTGCCATTTTTAAAGCCTTGTTGTATGCTTCGGGTACTGTTTTAAATATTTCTCCTATTAAATTGTATTTTGAAGCAATAGCTTCAAACTCTTCAACATCCATAGCTCTTTGTCCTGATGGTTGGGTAAAATAGTATTTGGCGTCTTGAGGTAAGAGAGATATTACCCCTTCGATGTCTTTGTCGCTTACCATACCAAATACTATATGTAATGTACCGTTGTTTTGTTCAGACATTTGCTTTGCTGTATATGTTATGCCTCCAACGTTATGGCCGGTATCGCATATTACTTTGGGCGATGTTCTAATAATTTCCCATCTCCCTCTTAGTCCGGTAAGTGTTGTTACATTAGCAAAACCTTCTCTGATATTTGTCTCTGTAATGTTATAGCCATACTCTTGCAAGAACTTTATTGATTGCAGTATTGTTGCCGCATTCTTGATTTGGTATATTCCTCCAAGGGCAAATTCGAGTTGATTATATCCTTCAAAATTTAAGATTAGTTTTCCATCTTCCAAATATTTGTAATCTATTAAAGGGATGCTTTTTTCTGCAAATTCAAATTTTGAGTTATTCTTATTTGCTTTTTCTATAAACACATTTGCATATCTATCATCCCATTCGCCAAATACAACAGGGGTATTCTCTTTTATGATACCGGTTTTTTCTGTTGCTATTGCTTGGTATGTATCTCCAAGCAGATAGGTGTGTTCTAAACTTATATTTGTTATAATGGATAGAATAGGGGATATGATGTTTGTGCTATCCAATCGTCCACCCAATCCAGTTTCTATTACAGCAATATCAACATCTTCTTCTGCGAAATAGCTGAAAGCCAATTCTGTTACCCATTCAAAAAATGATGGAGAAATTTTTTCTGCCTCGCTTTTGAGCTTTTCTGTAAAATTAATAATATACTCCTTATCTATTTTATTGCCGTTAACTCTTATGCGTTCTCTGAAATCAGTTAAGTGGGGAGATGTATATAGTCCTGTTTTATACCCTGCCGATTGAAGTATTGCAGCAATAGTGTGCGATACGGAACCTTTTCCGTTACTTCCTGCTATATGTATTGTGGCAAATTTCTTATGTGGTGAGTTACATAGTCTGTCTAAGGCCTCAATATTTTGTAACCCCGGTTTGTATGCTTTAGAACCCTCTTTTTGATAAAGAGGTAGTCTCGTATATAGGTAGTTGATAGTCTCTTCGTAAGTCATAATCAGTAAAGTAAATATCCGGCTATACCGGCTAAAATTACTATTAATATAGGGTGTAATTTTGCATACCTGACTAAAACAAAGGCTGATGCACAAATAGCAATGCTTATTGTATAATCCGGGAAATTCTCTTTATTCATTAATAAGAGTGCTGCTGATGCAATCATTCCGACAACAACCGGGCGTATTGCAGAAAATATGCTTTTAACATATTTGTTTTCTCTTCTTTTTAGTAATATTTTTCCAACAATTAATACTAATATAAATGAGGGCAAGCAAACAGCTATTGTTGCTAAGATTGAGCCCCAAATTGAGCCTGTAACCTTGTACCCTATGTATGTAGCACTATTTATACCAATAGGTCCGGGAGACATTTGAGATATTGCAACTATATCGGTAAATTCTTGCAACGTTAACCAAGGTTGGGTTTCTCCGTAGTGTACCACTTCAACAACTTCGTGTTGAATTAGAGATAGCATTGCGTATCCTCCGCCAAAACCAAATATTCCAATTTTTAAATATGCTAATATTAAATTAATGTATATCATATCTATTCGGTTTTGCTTTGTTTTGTGTCTATGAAACATTTAAATACTCCATAACCTATTGCAAGAGCAATAAATATTATTGGAGAAAATCCGCAAAATGTAATAAGAAGAGCAGTTGCCACCGGTATCCAAAAGTTTTTAAAATTTATTTTAGCAGCTTTTGCGGTTGTAAATACAGGAGCTATAATTAAAGCAACTACAGCAGGACGAATACCTTTGAAAATTCGTTCTACAATTGGGTTGTCGTTTATTGTAACAAAAAATATTGCTATTGTTAGAATAACAATAAAAGAGGGGAGTATTGTGCCTAAGGCAGAGAAGAAAGCTCCCCATTTTTTTGCTATTTTATTCCCAACCAATACCGCCATATTTACCGCTAATATTCCGGGCATTGATTGAGCGATTGCAAGATTGTCAATAAATTCTTCTTTGGTAAACCATTTATGTTTATCAACAATATCCTTTTCCATCATTGCTATCATAACCCAGCCTCCACCAAAAGTAAAAGCTCCGATTTTGAAGAATGTTATGAATAAATTAAATATTGTTTTTCTTATAGCATTACTCATTATCCTTTTATTTATCTGTAATATTTTCGGCTCTATCAATATAGAGAATACCGTTTAAATGGTCTATTTCGTGTTGAAATATAACGGCGGTAAATCCCTCAATTGTGTCAGATTTTAACTCAAAATTGTTGATATTATTATACTCAATTACAATTTTTTTGTATCTCTCAACTTCTCCACGTTTATTCGGTACTGATAGACATCCTTCTCCTCCCGTTTCTTTCTCTCCGATAGTAGAAACTATTTTAGGATTTACATAAAATTCAAAAGGCTCTCCTTCCTTGTCGATGCGTTGAACAGCTATTAATTGTTTGCTTATTCCAACTTGTGGAGCCGCAATACCCACGCCTTCGTTTTCGGGATTGTTAACTGTCAATAACATTGAGTTTGTCAAATCAGCAAAGTATGAACTTGTTAAATCCTCTTTAGTTAGTGCCTCTGAAATTTCTCTTAGGAATAGAGAATCATTTTCTTGGTTTATGGTTTTTAATGGCATAATTGAGTTCTTATATTTATCTATCAACTCAATTTCTATGTCATTGAAAGTGTGGTTTCTGTCGTTGCAACTAATGGCTACTGATGCCAATATTATAGTCGCAATTGAAAATATTAGGCGTAGATTCTTCATTTAGTTAAAGTCTGTTATGGATTGCTTTTCATTACAAAGCGATATAGATTGCATCCTATAAAGTTTCCAAATACAATTGATATATAAAATACTAATACATCTGTAATGTTATTTTGTATATAATCAAAGGGAACAGTTAAGTAGTAGAAAGCATCGGCTACACAGTGAGGGAAACCGCACATTATAAATAATGGTACGCCAAATAAAAGCGGAAGATTTTGACCTTTTCTTGCAAAAGTAACAGCCGTTGTCATAATAAATCCACAACCTATAGCCAATAATCCTCCATTTATGGGCCCTACACTTAATCTCCCTTCCAATATTTTTTGAGCAGTTGCAGTTAATTCAAGTGGACTTAATCTTGCCAATAGACCAACTAACAAACATCCTATTATATTACCGCCTAATACTATGAAGAGTTCGGTTAATGGTTCTTTAAATTGAATTTTATTATTTTTGTCTTTGAACTCTACAAAACCTGCAGTTCCTGTATATAATTTCATTTTGTAGCTGACAACAGTCAACAGACCAAATGCAAACAAAACAGCACCAATTATACTATATGTAGCCAAATAACCCCAACCGGCAATTCCGATTGTTATTCCTGCCATTATAGCAGCTTTAAACATTACAAATTTGGACATTTCCATTTTTAAATCTTTATCATTAATTAAAAAACTTTGCAAAGTTACTTCTAAAAATTTTATTGAGGAAATTAAATGTTATATATAATGAAAAAAGAGGGCTTTTGAACTGCCCTCTTTATAGAATATTTGCCTGATTTATTACAATAAATCTACTGAACGTTTAATAAATTTGCTCAATGCTTCGCCTTTAAGCATATTGTTTGAAAGAAGAGCCAAATCTATCAATTGTTTAACTAAATTGTTTTCAGAACCATATTTAACAAGAATTTCATTCTCTTTTTTGCGAAGCTCTGAAACTTCGTTCTCTTTATTCTTGATATCCTCTTTTTCAGCAACAGGTATCTCTTCTTCTTTTTTACCTTGGTGCGAAGCTTTGAGAGTTTCAATTTCATTGTTCAATTTGGCGATGTTGTCGATAATAGGCATTACCTCTTTTTTGCAACCATTTTCGATTTGTTCAACAACTTTTTTAGATACAGGGTTTTCTGTATTTATGATCATACAGTAGCTGTCAGGCATCTCTCCGTAGAAATTCATCATACCCGGTTGAAGTGCAGACATATCTTTCATACGTCTCATAAACTCGTTTTGAGTAATTACTATTGGTTGAGATGTTTCGCCAATTGCCTCGAACATTACAATAAAGTTTGTTTTCTCAATATCGGGTATTTGTGATTTGAAAACTCCTTCTGTCATCTGTTTTTGAACTTCACTTAGAGTTACCTCGTTATTATTCTCCTTTTCAACAAGTTTTTCGGCAACGTTGCTGTCAACCCTGACAAAACGGCTCTTTTCAATTTTTTGTTCCAACATACCAATAAAGTGAACATCCAATTGACCGTCGAACAAAATAACGTTGTAGCCTTTTGCCTCAGCTGCTTCAATATAAGAGTATTGAGCTGTTTTATCAGTAGAGTATATATATGTTACATTGCCGTCTTTGTCTGTTTGATTAGCTTCAATCAATGTGCGATACTCATCAAGAGTATAATATTTGTTTTCGGTATCTTTGACAAGGGCAAACTTCATGGCTTTTTCATTGAATTTCTCGTCCGAAATCATACCATATTCAATGAATAGCTTAATTTGATCCCATTTCTCTTCAAATTGTTTACGCTCTTTGTTGAATATCTCTTGCAAGCGGTCTGCTACTTTTTTTGTAATGTAAGTAGAAATTTTCTTTACGTTTGAATCGCTTTGCAAATATGAACGAGAAACATTCAAAGGGATATCGGGCGAATCAATTACTCCTTGAAGTAACATCAAGAAGTCAGGGACTATACCTTCAACTGAATCAGTTACGAATACTTGATTGCAATATAGCTGTATTTTATTGCGTGATATATCGATATTGTTTGTTACTTTCTGGAAGTAAAGTATTCCTGTGAGTTTAAATGGGTAGTCAACGTTTAGATGTATCCAGAACAGAGGTTCGTCCATTCCGGGATATAATTGTTGATAGAATTTTTTGTAATCCTCATCAGTTAAATCGGTAGGTTTTTTGGTCCAAGCAGGAGTGACATCGTTAATTATGTTATCTTTGTCGCTATCAACATATTTACCATCTTTCCACTCTTGTTCTTTACCAAATACAATGGGAACAGGCAAGAAACTGCAATATTTTTTCAAAAGGCCCTCTATACGGCTTTTCTCTAAAAATTCTTGGTTTTCATCATCGATGTATAAGATAATGTCTGTTCCTCTGTCATCTTTCTCTATTTCTGACATTTCATATTCAGGAGAACCATCGCAACTCCACATAACAGCGTTGGCACCATCCTTATATGATTTGGTTCTTATTTCAACTTTTTTTGCAACCATAAAAGCCGAATAAAAACCTAATCCGAAGTGTCCGATTATTGCGTTTGCATCGTTTTTATATTTGTCAAGGAACTCTTCGGCACTTGAAAAGGCAATTTGATTTATGTATTTTTCAATCTCTTCGCTTGTCATACCAATTCCTCGGTCTGATACAGTTAGAGTTTTTTTGTCTGTGTCAATAGTTACACTTACGTTTATCTCTCCAAGTTCTCCTTTAAATTCATCGATTGAAGACAGCGTTTTTAGCTTTTGTGTGGCATCGACTGCATTAGATACCAACTCACGTAGGAAAATATCGTGATCGCTGTATAGAAATTTTTTAATAACGGGGAATATATTATCTGTTGTTACCCCAATAGTTCCTTTTTGCATAATTGTATAATTAAAAATTATTGATATTCTTTTAAAAGTTATTCATATATATTTGTTCAAAAAAAATGCCACTCTTTGCAGACTGACATTTTGACCTATTTGTAATTTCTTTTTCTTCTATTGTTTAATGCTTGAAATTATTTTTTTGTTGCTACTATCGTAATCAATTATAATAGTGTCGCCTTGGGCTATTTCTCCTTTTAGAATTAATTCGGCAATTTCATCTTCAAGATATTGTTGAATAGCTCGTTTGAGAGGTCTTGCTCCATATTGTATATCACAACCTGCATCGGCTATAAAATCTTTTGCATTGACTGTTAACTCTAACGAATAACCCATACCTGATAATCTTTTGCAGAAATCTTTAAGTTCTAAATCTATTATTTTAAATATTGAATCTCTGCTTAAATTATCAAATATTACAATATCGTCAATTCTATTTAGGAACTCAGGAGAGAATGACTTATTTAAAGCTTTCTTTATTATAGAATGTGCAACTTCTTTGTTATTTGTTATGTCGTTTGTTGTATATCCTACGCCTTGCCCAAACTCTTTTAATTGTCGGGTTCCGGTATTTGATGTTAAGATTATAATTGTGTTCTTAAAATCAATGTATCTTCCAAGACTGTCAGTTAATCTTCCTTCGTCCATTACTTGGAGAAGTAGATTGAAAACATCGGTATGTGCCTTTTCTATTTCATCAAACAATACTACGGAGTAGGGCTTGCGTCTTACTCTTTCTGTTAATTGTCCTCCTTCGTCATAGCCGACATATCCAGGAGGAGCTCCTATTAATCGAGATACACTGAATTTCTCCATATATTCGCTCATATCTACTCTGATAAGAGCATCTTGAGAATCGAAAAGAGATTCTGCCAATTTTTTTGCTAAATATGTTTTACCTACGCCGGTAGGTCCTAAAAACATAAATGTACCAATTGGCTTTTGAGGGTCTTTTAGTCCAACTCTATTACGACGAATTGCTTTTACAACTTTGTTTATGGCATCGTCTTGTCCTATGATTGAGCCTTGTATATTATTGCTCATATTAAGAAGTTTTTGACTCTCTTCTTCGGCAATTCGTTTAACAGGTATTCCCGACATCATAGATACTATTTCATCGATAGCTTGAACGTCGACTATTTTCTTATGGTTTTTTAAATTGGTTTCCCACTCTTCTTTTGCTTTCGACAGTTGGGTACGCAATCTTTTTTCGTTATCACGATGTTGAGCTGCCAATTCGAAGTTTTGATTTTTTACCGCATCTAATTTTAATGCTGCTTCTGACTCTATTTGACTTTCAATCTCTTCTATCTCTTTGGGAGCTATTACGTCTGCAATGTGTGCTTTTGACCCTGCTTCGTCTAAGGCGTCAATTGCTTTGTCCGGAAAATTTCTATCGCTTATGTATCGTGATGTAAGTTTTACACAAGCATCAAGAGCTTCGTTTGTATATTCTACATTGTGATACTCTTCGTATTTGCCTTTTATGTTTTTTAATATCTGAAGAGTCTCTTCTTCTGTAGTTGGATTAACTATTATTTTTTGGAAACGACGCTCTAATGCTCCGTCTTTTTCAATGCTTTTACGATATTCGTCAAGAGTTGTTGCTCCGACACATTGTATTTCGCCACGGGCTAATGCTGGTTTTAGAATATTCGCTGCGTCAAGAGTTCCCGCAGTACTGCCGGCACCAACTATTGTATGAATTTCATCAATAAACAGAATTATATTTTTGTTTTTGCTTAATTCATTTATAATAGTTTTAATACGTTCTTCAAACTGTCCACGATATTTAGTGCCAGAGAGAATCGAAGCCATATCAAGAGCAACTATACGCTTATTGAATAGTATTCTTGATACTTTGTGTTTGACTATTCTTAATGCCAAACCTTCAACTATGGCAGATTTTCCCACACCTGGCTCGCCAATTAAAACAGGATTGTTTTTTTTGCGGCGACTTAATATTTGAGATAATCTTTCAATTTCTGTGTCTCTGCCAATAACCGGGTCTAATTTTCCTTCTTGAGCTAATTTTGTCATATCTATACCAAAACTATCAAGAACGGGAGTGGCTGATTGTCCGCCGTTTTCTTTAGAGCTTGTCTCGTTTTTTGCTTTGTTGTCTTCTTGCGATTCGTCTAACATATCATCGTAGTCGTCATCGTCATTTGTCAACGATGAGTTTCGGGGCTTATCTAAAGAACTGTTGTTGGCTGTTGCCAAATATGAATATATTTTTCCGTATGAAATATGCTCGTTCTCTAATATTTTTGCTGCACTATTTGTTTGTTCTTTTAGTACGGCTAATAGTAAGTGCTCACTATCAATTTCGTTAGAACTTAAAAGTCTTGCTTCAAGGACACTGATTCTTAATATCCTATCTGTCGTTTTGTCAACGGCAATATCTGCTTCTGTAGAGATATTGGTGTCGATATTTATAATTTCTTTATCAATCGATTCCTTTATTTTGTTAATGTCAGAGCCTAAATGAGATATTGCTTCAATGGCACGTCCTGAGCCCTCTCTGATAATTCCTAATAGCAGATGTTCGGGTATAATTGATTGATGCCCTGTACGTTGGGCTTCTTCTCTGCTAAAACCTAATATGTCTTTAAGCCTTTTAGAATATTTTTTTTCCATTATAAAATTCGTTCTTTAAATATTTAATAGGTACATATATCTCAATTGTTTTACCTATTAATATTATTATAACGGCAAATTGTGTGCCAAATTATATACAGATAAAAATCTTTATCTACCAATTTTTTCGCTGATATATCTATTGTTGAAAGAACCTTTTTTTGCTGAAGAGGTGGAGAAGATGTTTGATGAAGCAACGAAGAAAGCATCTATCATCGCATCTGCTACTTCGGGATCAAAAAATAGCTTTGAACTATCAAAAGAACCAGCTGCAAAGAAACGCATCGATGAGGTTATATTGCAGTTGAACGAGGACTTATCTGCTACAATCATCAACGGAGACAAAGAAGAATGGTTGCTATCAGCCAATAAGAACGATGCAATGGTCGATTACCTTGCACAACATACCAATCTACCAAGTGAAACTATATCGCAATGGAAATCTCGCAACCTTGATGCGTTAGAAGCGTTCCAACATCGCAAAATAGAGGGTATGAACCTATCAACCAAAGTGTGGAACATAACCGACCAATTTAAAGGTGAGTTGGAAATGGCTATTGATGTAGCATTGGGCGATGGAACGAGTGCAAACAAATTAAGCCAAACAGTACGCAATCTCTTGAACAATCCCAATGCTTTGTTCCGTAGGGTAAGAGATAAGCATGGGCAGCTACGATTATCGCAAAATGCAAAGAACTACCACCCAGGGCAAGGAGTCTATCGCTCTGCCTATCGCAATGCATTACGTTTGACTGCAACCGAGACCAATATGGCATATCGAACAGCAGACCACACACGTTGGCAACAACTCAACTTCGTTACAGGTATAGAGATAAAGCTATCAAACAACCACAACTGCCGAGGAATCGCAAAAGGACAATTCTACGACATCTGCGATGAGCTTGCAGGAGTATATCCAAAGGACTTCAAATTCGTGGGTTGGCATCCGTTCTGCAGATGCTTTGCTATACCCAAACTTGCAGATATGAACGAGTTCTTGGAGTATCAAGACAAATTCGTTGCCGGGCAAGATGTAAGTAACTACAAATTCTCGGGCGAAGTTACGCAAATGCCAAAGCAATTCAATGAGTGGGTTGAAAATAACAAAGAACGAGCAAAAGGTTGGGCATCTATGCCATATTTTGTAAGGCAAAATCCCAAATACATAAAAGGATTTGAAGTAGATACATATTCAAAAGCAGAACGCAAATTTACAAGAGCAAGAAAGACAAAAGAGGCGATGTTAGAGTCAATGGAAATATATCTTAAAGACAAATATCCTAACATTCCAAATACCGAAAAAGCAGCAATATATCATTACACAAAAGGAGATGGTGCTGCGTTTAGAAGATTAAATAATCAATTAAGAAAAGGGAAACTAAATGAGTTTAATGAAGCGTTTTCCGAGTTGCTATCAAAAGGATTAGAAAAATTGCCAACGACAACCAAACCAGTATATAGAACAATTAGGTTAAACAAAACAAATTTAAATAAGTATATCACATTATCAAACGATAAAGCGATAACAATATTTGAGGGATTTACTTCTACAAGTTTGGATAAGGAGATAACCTTAAATTTTGCTCAAAGCAAAAGAGTCGCAAAAAAAAACGAGACAGATATACTGCTCGTTATTCAAGGTAAATCGGGACACCCGATAGAAGATTTATCTCAATTCAGTGGTCGTTTTGAAGGCAAAGCCAATCAAAAAGAAGTGTTGTTTAATAAAGGGTTAAAGGTGCGATTTGATAGAGTAGAAATAAAAGATGAAAGGTATATTTTTTATTTGAGTGAAATTTAATTATCTTCATCATTTTCATCTTCATCATCACCAAATGGGTTTTCGGATATTCTTTCAAAGAAAGAGTCTTTAAACATTTCTTCTCTGCGTTTTTTCTCCTCTTCGGGAAGTGCGTTATATTCAGCAGCTCTTCGTTCATCTGCTTGTTTGACTAATATCCAAGACTTTTCAAATTCTTCCTGTGTCATACCCTATAATTTAAGTTGTTAATCTATTTATTAAAATGCAGAGTGAGAGAAAAACAGAAGTAAATGATAAAAACAATGTTGCAAGTTTATTTAAGCGAACATTATTAGTAATGGCAGTGTAGCATAAACACCCAACTGCTATCAGTTGAAACACTATCGCCAATATTAAAAATATATCTTCTACTGCTCTCATTGCAAATATAGTTATTTTATCAGCAAATCAAAATATACATATTTGCATTTAATTACTTTATAATCTTTGTCATACTTGGTATATGGCTCGGAAAGACACAAATTGGGTATGTCCGTTCCTGTTTCTGCTTCGAACTTATTTATTAGCTCTGCAATATTTTCCTCGAGTTGCCTTTTCTTCTCTTTGATTTCTTTAATATCCATAGCAAATATACTTATTTATTTTGTTTTTTACGATATACAATTCGTTTGTAAATCTTGCACCTGGGAGTGATGAATGGCTCTGCTCCAGGTTGCAAATCGGCTTGGTACAGCTCGTACAGCTTGCAACCAATCTCTTCATGAGTGTACATCTCAAATATGGCAGAGGGCGGAATTTAAACCTTTAACTTAAAAAATAATCTTATTAATATAAAATATGCTCAAAGTTTATTTTTTATAATTGCTTGAAAGTATGATATAATTAAAAAATGTGAATTAAATAACACTTCATAAATTTTAAAAATCGGGTAAAAAGTATTATCTTTATGCAGTTTTTTAATATATTCAAAACTTGAAAAATAATACAATTTAAATAATGGATCGTATAATTAAAATTAACATTGAAGAGGAGATGAAAAAATCGTACATCGATTATTCGATGTCGGTTATTGTTGCCCGTGCATTGCCCGATGTTAGAGACGGTTTTAAACCTGTTCACAGAAGAGTGTTGTTCGGTATGAATGAATTGGGTAACAACTCTAATAAACCTCATAAGAAATCAGCAAGAATTGTAGGTGATGTATTAGGTAAATATCACCCACACGGAGATTCTTCAGTATATTTGACAATGGTTCGTATGGCTCAACCATTCTCTATGCGTTATATGTTGGTTGATGGCCACGGAAACTTTGGTTCTGTTGATGGCGATAGCCCTGCAGCAATGCGTTATACAGAGGCTCGTTTGTCGAGAATTGCAGAGGAGATGCTTCAAGATATTGATAAGGATACTGTAGATTTCCAAAACAACTTTGATGATACACTTCAAGAACCTGTTGTATTACCTACACGAATTCCAAACTT
>JAFYPQ010000038.1 GCA_017559955.1 Bacteroidales bacterium | reverse complement strand
GGAGATAGGTATCGATTGGGATAAGGAACCCTACTATAATCAGGATTTTGATTACAATGCCTCAACAGGCAAACCGACTCTTGTGAACAGGGGTATATATACTCTTGATGGTTTGCACTTAAACGAATATGGCTTTAAGCGAATGGCAAATCTGTTAAGCTACACTTTAACTATTCCTTATGACTATGCAATAGCTAATACAGATGAAATTATTAATAAGTGGGAATTTAATCCTTCTTTAAACTCTATAATAATAGGGAAAGAAATATCATTAATAAAAACCGGAGCATTTTATTATTGTAAGAATTTAAAAGAAATAAGTATCCTCACTTCTTTACCTCCAAAAATTGAAGATGATTTGGTTTTTTATAATGTTGATAAATCAATACCTATTAGAATTCCAAAAGGTTCAATAGATGCATATAAATCTGCAGAGTATTGGGATGAATTTACAAACTATATAGAAAGTGATTTTACTAATATTGAAGATATTGATTCTAATAAAAAAGTTAATATCACATATAAATCAGACAAGATTTTAATGATTACCAACATAGGTACACCTATAAATGTCACCATTTACAATTTGAGCGGAATAGTTATTAGAAACGTTATTGTAACTTCTGATAATAATTCAATAGATTTATCAAATCTTCCCAATGGAGTATATATATTATCAATCAATGGAGAGAAATACAAAAATTTATTTTGTAAGATATATCTAATATAAAAAAGGAAGAAGTTAATATAACCCCAAAAGTAAAACAAACTTTTGGGGTTATATTAACTTTGTCTGCCTCTTTTTATACTTTATATTATCTTAAATTACTCCTTTTGATGAGGGGATTGAACCATTTAGGACATCACGAGCGATTGCCATTTTTATTGCTCTGGCAAAGGCTTTGAAGATTCCTTCTATTTTGTGGTGTTCGTTTACTCCTTCTGCTTTTATGTTTAGGTTCATTGCAGCTGAATCGGATAGTGATTTGAAGAAGTGCATGAACATTTCTGTTGGCATATCTCCTACATACTCACGTTTAAAGTCTGCGTCCCATACAAGCCATGCTCTGCCTCCGAAATCGAGGGCTACGCTGCATAATGAATCATCCATGGGCAGATAGAATCCATAACGGTTAATTCCTCGTTTATCGCCAAGTGCTTTGCGCAGGGCCTCTCCCATGGCAATTCCTGTATCTTCGATTGTGTGATGTTCATCTACATTTAGGTCTCCTTTTGTAATAATGGTTACATCCATTCCAGAGTGGCGGCCGAGTTGGTCGAGCATATGGTCGAAGAACGATAGCCCTGTAGAAACACTGCTCTTCCCTGTTCCATCAAGGTTTATTTTTACGTAGATATCTGTTTCGGATGTTTTACGCACTACTTCTACTACTCTCTCTCCCGCTATTAGGAATGATGATATTTGATCCCATGATGTTGCAACAAGTGCGCATGTGTCTTCGAGTTTTTTCTCTTTTAGCATTGCTTCGCCTGCCTCTTTTGTTGCCGCCAATAGTATTGCTTTTGAGCCAAGGTTTTTAGCAAGCATTACATCGGTTATTCTATCGCCTATTACATATGACTCTCCAAGGTTATATTCGCCTGTCATATATTTTCCCAACATACCTGTTCCGGGTTTGCGGGTTGGTTTGTTTTCGTGTGGGGATGAGGGATCGATTAATATATCATCAAATTCTACTCCTTCGTTTTTGAATGCTTCAAGCATTTTGTTATGTGGAGGCAAGAATGTTTCTGTTGGGAATGAGTCTGTTCCTAATCCGTCTTGATTTGAGACTATTACAAATTCATAATCTAATCGTTCACGAATTAAGGCTATATTACGAAATACTCGAGGCATAAACTCAAGTTTCTCAAGTGAGTCTAATTGATAATCAACGGGAGGCTCTACGACTAACGTTCCATCTCTGTCGATAAATAGGGCTTTCTTCATAGTTGTTATTCTATTTTGAAAAGTTTTTTAGTGCTACTATTACTTGTTTATTCTCCTCTGCTGTTCCAACTGTTATTCTTAAGCAGTTGTCGCAAAGGGTTATTCCATTGCGATTACGTGCCACGATACCTTTCTCAATCAGGTATTTGTAGATTGCATCAGAATCGATTGTTTTTACAAGTATAAAGTTTGCATCTGTTGGGTATACCTCTTTTATGCATTTTATTTTTGCAAGTTGTTTCTCCAACTTCTCTCGGTTCTTCAATATTGCTTTTACCTTTTTCTCAACTTGGGAGAAGTTATCGAGCAACTTTATTGCATAGCGTTGTGTCAATACATTTACGTTATAGGGATATTTTACCTTGTTGAATATCTTGATTATATCCTCTGATGCAAATGCCATTCCCAATCGTACTCCTGCACTACCCCACGCTTTTGAGAATGTTTGCAACACTACCATATTGGGATACTTTTTTAATACTTTTAGAAATGATGGTTGTGATGAGAAATCGATATACGCTTCATCTACTGCCACTATTCCTGAAAAGTTCTTCAACACCTTTTCTATCTCCACTGCATCAAGTGCATTTCCTGTTGGGTTATTAGGTGAACACAACCAGATTATTTTTGTATTTTTATCGGTTGCAGCAAGCAATTCGTCTGCCGAGAACTGATAGTCTTCTTTAAGTGATACTTTACGATACTCAACATTGTTTATATCGGCACAAACTGCATACATTCCGTATGTTGGTTCAAGAGCTACTACATTATCTTTTTGTGGCTCACAGAATATGCGATATAGCAAATCGATTGGTTCGTCGCTACCTACTCCCAAAAAGATGTTTTCAACCGACACTCCTTTTAGTGCAGAAATTTTTTCTTTTACTTGCAACTGCAATGGATCGGGATAACGGTTATAGGGTGTATCGTATGGATTTTCATTGGCATCGATAAATATTGATGCTTCACCTTTAAACTCGTTACGTGCCGATGAATATGGTTTTAAACTGTATATGTTTTTGCGTACTATCTCTTTTAGGTCTTTCATATAACTAATCTTTTAGTCGTATTGAAACTGCATTTTTGTGTGCATCAAGACTCTCGTTTTGAGCCATTATCTCAATTGTTGCTCCAAGTTTATGCAATCCCTCACGGGTTATCTCTTGATAGGTTATTTTACGGTTGAAACTATCCAAGTTTACTCCGTTATAGCCTTTTGCATATCCACTTGTTGGCAATGTGTGATTTGTTCCCGATGCATAATCTCCTGCACTTTCGGGGGTAAATGGACCAAGAAATATTGATCCTGCATTTTTTATCTTATCTCCTACCTCTATATAATCTTTTGTTGAGATTATTAGGTGTTCAGGTGCATATTCGTTAGTGAAATCTATTGCATCGTTCATATTATCAAATACAAACACCGAGCTGTTTTGTAACGATTTTTCAACTAAATCTTTACGAGGTAACAGCTCTTTTTGCTCCTCTATTGCCAATATAACTCTTTCAGCAAGTGTTTTATCGGTTGTTACCAATATTGATTGGCTATCTGCTCCGTGTTCTGCTTGCGATAAAAAATCAGATGCAACATATTGTGGATTGGCTGTTTCATCGGCAAGTATTTCAACTTCTGATGGACCGACAGGCATATCTATTCCTACTCCCGAAAGACTTACCAACTGTTTTGCCGCTGTTACGTATTGGTTACCGGGACCAAAGATTTTATAAACATTGGGTACGGTTTCTGTTCCGTATGCCATTGCTCCAATTGCTTGCACTCCTCCCAATTTGTAAAAGTTTGTAACTCCTGCAACCTTTGCTGCATACAATGTTGCCGGGTGCACTTTACCCTCTTTGTTGCAAGGAGAACACATTACAATATTTTCGCAACCTGCAATTTTTGCAGGCAATGCCAACATCAATACTGTTGAGAATAGTGGTGCTGTACCTCCTGGAACATATAGTCCTACTCGATCAATAGCAACACTCTTTTGCCAACATGTTACCCCTTGTGTAGTTTCAACTTTAACTCCCTCAAATTTTTGAGCCGAGTGAAACAGGGTTATATTCTCTTTTGCTTTAAGAATTGCCTCTTTTAATTCTGAAGAAACACTATTTTCTGCCTCTTCAAACTCTTGCTCTGTTACTGCAAGATTATCAAGCTCAACTCCTTGGAATTTTGCCACATACTTGAGTACTGCAACATCTCCTTGAGTTTTAATTTCAGATAGTATCTCCCCTACCATTCCATGCAAACTGACTGTATCCAACTCGGGACGCTTTGTCAGTTCTTTCCATTGTGAACGTTCGGGGTTGTTTATTATATTCATCTTACAATACCATTTTTTCTATATCAAGAACAAGTATTCCCTCTGCTCCTGCTACTTTTAGTTTATTGATTATCTCCCAGAATATTTTCTCGGGTAATACTGTACTTACCGAGCTCCAATCAGAATTTGCAAGTGGTGTTACTGTTGGGCTCTTAATACCTGGTAATACCGATAACACGTCATCAAGTGAAACATTAGGAACGTTCATCAACACATATTTTTTATCCTCTGCTGTTTGAACAGCTTCGATACGGAATAATAGCTCTTCTAGAATCTCTTTTTTCTCAGGTGCAAGATTTTTGTTTGCAATAAGTACTGCATCTGACTCAGTTACAATCTCAACCTCTTTCAAACGATTGCTTACCAACGTGCTTCCTGAACTTACAATATCAAAAATTGTATCAGACAATCCAATTCCGGGTGCAATTTCAACCGAACCTGTAATTACGTGAATATCTGCTGTAATTCCTTTCTCATCTAAGAATTTTTTCAATATTACAGGATATGATGTTGCAATTTTTTTTCCATTGAACCACTCCAACCCTTGATAATCGATATCTTTGGGAATTGCCAAAGATAATCGACATTTACTGAAACCTAGATTTTTTACAATCTCTGCATCTTTTGCTTTCTCCAAAAACTCATTCAATCCTACAATTCCTATATCTGCAATTCCTGATGCTACTGATTCCGGGATATCATCATCACGCAAGAATAAAGCTTCCATAGGGAAATTGCGAGATGGAACTAATAAAGTTCTTTTTGATGAAGAAAATTTCACTCCTGACTCACGTAATAAATCCATTGTTTCGTCGAAAAGACGTCCTTTTGATTGTACTGCAATTCTTAACATAGTTATATTTTTAATTTATTTTTTTGATTGTAATAAAATAGGCCTACCAAATGGTAAGCCTATCAGTTTATTAGTAATATACACACACAAATCTGCCGCTTACCTCGTTTATGAGTTAAGATGATGGAGATGAATATGTTTGTGTGTAGCTTTCATTGTCTTAATATTTTTTGCAAAGATAATCAAAATATTCGATTATTTAAATAGCTTCTAAGTTGTTGTTTTAATTTTATTGTAATTTTTTCTTTTTTTATTACACAACTAACTATCTTGATTTCTTTTAATCCGTTTTCGGTTTCTTAAAAAATGACATATTGTCAGTATTTAATCAACATAGTATTAATCATTCTCCTTTATCTCCTCAAAATCGACATATTCTCCCTCATTAGGTCCAAAAACCTTTGTTCTTTTTTCGTATGATGTATATGTTCTATTATTTCTATCGTTTGAACTTTTATTCGTCTTTTTGTCCCGATTAAAACCAAATCCCGAAAATATTGATTTTATTATATTCCCCGCCGTAATTAGCACAGCAAGCACAATAAACAGAATAATTAATAAAGGTATTATAAGAAGTAAGTGCATTTCTATTCAATTTTTACTTAGCGAAATTATCTGATAACTGTTCTCTACAAATTGTTATCAAAAAATATGCCTAAATATGTTTTATTATTTGGCAGACTCTTTTTTTAACAACAAATTTTGTACAAACGACAATATAATATAGAATAGAATTGATGGTGCCAAACCTGCATAACCTAAAAACGCAACAAACAAGATTGTTGATATAATTAAGATAAATCTTAAATAGTTTTCTTTAAACTTTAAAT
The DNA here is from genome assembly GCA_017559955.1 of Bacteroidales bacterium. Classification (GTDB taxonomy): domain Bacteria; phylum Bacteroidota; class Bacteroidia; order Bacteroidales; family G3-4614; genus Caccoplasma_A. The sequence goes on along the minus strand of JAFYPQ010000038.1, from coordinate 38,156 downwards.
TAGCAAATTTCAATGAGAACATTGGTATTTCCGACACCATTAAGTATGAAAACAGCAATACCATTGCTATCCAACAATATATACATTCTGCCCACGAGTTTTGTTCTACTAACGAATAAAATCCTATCCAAAATAGAGCATTTGCAGGCACAGGCAATCCTATAAAGGAGGTAGTTTGTCGTGTATCTATATTAAACTTGGCCAATCTCAATCCTGCAAAAACAGGTATTAGAAATGCCATATATGGCATATACTCCCACCACCACTCTGTATAATATGGAGGTATAATCAGGTTTGCAATCTGCATAGATATAACTCCTGGAGCAAAGCCAAAACTAATTAAATCGGCCAAAGAGTCTAACTCTTTTCCCATTGGAGAATAGGCTTTTAACAATCGTGCAGCAAATCCGTCCATAAAATCAAAAACGGCTGCGGCACAAATCAATATCGCCGACAAATATACATAGTTTATGTTTGTATAACCTTTAAATGCAAACATACATGCAATACATCCGCATAATAAGTTTAAGCAGGTTATACTATTGGGTATATGTTTTTTTATAGAAATCATAAAAAAATTAATTATTCCTCAAATGGCAATTGAGCTATTTTTGTAATACCTCCAACGGTTTTATCTCCAATTTTAACCAATATCTCAGTATTTAAAGGCAAGTATAAATCTACTCTCGAACCGAATTTAATAAATCCCATATGTTCATCAATAGAACACTCTTCGCCTACTTCGGCATATGTAACAATACGACGAGCACAAGCTCCTGCTATTTGTCGAGCCAAAACTTGTTCTCCGTTGGGCATCTCAATAACTACTGTCGAACGTTCATTTTCAGTACTTGATTTAGGAAGATATGCCGACATATAACGTCCGCTTTGGTGGCTTACATGCAATACTTTTCCTGATACAGGGAACCAGTTTGCATGAACATTAAACAAATTCATAAATATAGAAACCTGCATTCTTTTATCTTTAAAATATGCATTTTCCATCACCTCCTCTACTGCAACCACTACACCATCAGCCGATGCGATAACATCTCGCTCTTCATTATAATATCCGGGGAATACTCTGCGTGGTGAGCGGAAAAAGTTTACTGCAACAAGATAAAGTAACACAGATAATGAAAGGAAAAATATAAATATCCACTTGGTATCAATTACAAAATACGATGCAACATTAAGAGCCGCTAATATTAAGAAAAGCACTATTAATATTCCTATTCCCTCTCGATGAATTTTATGAATTTTTACTCTCATTTCAGTTCTAATTTAATAGATAGTTAGAAACATTATATTGACATATATAATCGGCTTATGCCTTATTTGAAACAAAGGTAATATTTTTTTTTATATTTTTTACATTATAGTCACCTTTTTAAATAAAATATTATATCATTTTGTAATACAAAAGCATAATACACTAACTACAAGCACAATAATATGAGTAAGATTTAATAATGGCAAGAGAGCGTATTTCGACTCTCTCTGACACTGTACACCGAAAAGAGATTAGTAGTACTTGAGGTAAAACCTCGAAGATATTCTTCGCTCGCTGTGAAATATTCAAGCAAGCTTGATATTATTTCGCTCGCTTGTTGTATCTTTGCAAGGAGTTAAAGAGAGATAATTTTAATTAATATATTTCCAAAGGATGAGAGTTAAACACAATAAAAGTGGAAAGTTTAAGACAAAGAGCAATTGCAATACAACAATTGTAAATGAGTCAGACACTCTACTTAATTACCTTTTTAAGACCTACTCAGATAGAAGTAAAACAACCGTAAAAAGTTGGTTGTCGCATCGCCAAGTGGCTATCAATGACAAACCCGAAACTTCGTTCGATGCCCCTTTAATGCCTGGCGATAGAGTTTTAATTAATTTTGAAAAGGGATTTAAAGTTTTTAAAAATAGCAGAATAAATATTGTTTACGAAGATGATTATATAATTGTAGCCAATAAAGGATACGGTTTGCTTTCAGTATCGTCTGATAGAATAAAAGATAAAACTGCATTTCATATCTTAAGCGACTACTTAAAAGAGGATAATCCTTCGGCTAAGCTTTTTGTTATTCACCGTTTAGACCGTGATACTTCGGGATTGATTATGTTTGCGAAATCGGAAGATGTTCAATTTAAATTGCAACGTTCTTGGAACGAGATGGTTCTTGATAGACGCTATGTAGCAGTTATTAGCGGACATATTGATCCTGAGGAGGGCGAAATCTCATCATATTTGGCAGAAAACAGCGTACACCACGTTTACTCTACGCCTGATAAAGAGAAAGGGCAATTTGCTTTAACAAGATACAAAACTTTACAAAAAAACAGTCGTCTCTCTCTGGTAGAGTTACAACTTGCAACCGGCAGAAAGAACCAAATTCGTGTTCATTTATCAGAAAGCGGACACCCAATTGCCGGAGACAAACGGTATGGTTCGAAAGAAAATCCCCTCGGAAGACTATCTCTTCATGCCTTCCGATTAAGGTTTGTTCACCCGATAACACGTCAGGATATGCTGTTTGAAACTCCGCTTCCTCCTCAATTTGTAAAAGTAACACGATAATTGTACAAAAATTACCGAAAAATGAGTGCTTCTAAATATACATTTAGGGGCATTTCTTTTTTTAAGCAAAATAAAATTATTATTTTTGCAATCGTTTTTTTTAAATATGTACGTAAAAAGATTACGTCGAAGAAAGATTTTTATAACAAATTATGAATATATCTTACAATTGGCTCAAAGAGTTTATTGAGCTTCCGTTAGACCCACAACAAACTGCCGATGCATTGACTTCTATTGGTCTTGAAACAGGCGGAGTTGAAGAGGTACAATCAATCAAAGGAGGTCTTAAAGGTATTGTTACAGGTAAAGTTCTTACTTGTGAAGAGCACCCAAATTCAGACCACCTACACATAACTACCGTCGATCTTGGGACTGGCGAACCCACACAAATCGTATGCGGTGCACCAAATGTGGCAGCCGGGCAATACGTTATAGTTGCCACTGTCGGAACAATTTTATACGACGGAGAAGAGAGTTTTACTATCAAAAAGTCAAAAATCAGAGGTGTTGAATCGTTCGGTATGATTTGTGCCGAAGATGAAATCGGGATTGGAAATAACCACGATGGCATCATTGTTTTAAAAGACACTCCTACTCCGGGAACTCCCGCCGCCGACTATTTCGGAATTAAAAGCGACTATATTATTGAAGTTGATATAACACCTAACAGAATTGATGCTGCATCGCACTATGGTGTTGCACGAGACCTTGCGGCATATCTAAAACGCAATGGATATAATTACTCGCTAACAAAACCATCGGTTGACAACTTTGCCATTGACAATACTGATGGAGATGCAGTAAAAGTTATAGTTGAAAACACAGAAGCAGCTCCTCGCTATGCCGGTTTAACAATTAAGGGAGTTACGGTAAAAGAGAGTCCCGATTGGTTGAAACAACGCTTAAATACTATAGGCGTACGTCCAATAAACAATATCGTTGATATCACCAACTACATACTTCACGAAACAGGACAACCTTTGCATTGCTTCGACAAAAACGAAATTTCAGGCAATACTGTAATTGTCAAGACACTTCCCGAAGGAACTCCATTTGTTACACTTGACGAGGTGGAACGTAAATTATCGAATAAAGATTTGATGATTTGCAACCAAAACGAAGGAATGTGTATTGCAGGAGTGTTTGGCGGATTAAAATCGGGTGTTACAGAAAAGACGACAAACGTATTTTTGGAGTCGGCATATTTCAACCCAACATGGATTAGAAAATCGGCTCGTCGCCACGGATTAAACACAGATGCTTCGTTCCGTTTCGAACGTGGTATCGACCCAAACACAACCGTATATGTCCTTAAACGTGCAGCAATGCTCATAAAAGAGATTGCCGGCGGAGAGATTGTAGGAGACATAATCGACATATATCCCGAAAAAATTGCACCATACCCTGTTACTCTAACATATAACAGAGTAACATCATTAATTGGCAAAGAAATTTCAGAAGAGATTGTAAAAGATATTTTGACTTCACTCGAAATTGAAATTGTAAGCGAAGAGAACGGAACATTAGAATTAAAAGTTCCGACATATCGTGTTGATGTTCGTCGTGATTGCGATGTTATAGAGGATATTTTAAGAATATATGGTTATAACAATGTTGAGATAACAGAGAGCGTTCACTCAAACCTATCGAACAAATCGGTAGCAGACGAACAACACTCTCGATACAACACCATCGCAAACGAACTTACAGGTTGCGGTTTCAACGAAATACTTAACAACTCTCTAACAAAAACAAGCTACTATAAAGATTTAACTTCGTTCCCTGAGAGCAATTGCGTTAAGGTTATGAATCCGTTAAGTTCTGACCTTGGTGTTATGCGACAAACTCTATTGTTTGGAGGTTTGGAGAGTGTAGCTTATAACATAAACCGTCGCAACGGCGACCTTAAATTCTATGAATTCGGTAATTGTTACTCTTTCAACCCCGATGCAGATACCGAGAAAGGAGTTCTTGCTCCATACTCTGAGGAGTACCGCTTAGGTATATGGTTGACAGGATATGAGGTCGCAAACAGCTGGGCTCAAAAAGAAATTCAAACATCATTCTTTATGCTGAAAGGATATGTTGAGAATGTTCTTACCCGACTTGGAATGAAGGGTAAATACACAACCGAACAAACAAGCGACGACATCTACTCTGCCGTATTGGTATATAAAACTCGTGGCGGTAAAGAAATTGGGAAAGCAGGAATTGTAAGCAAAAATATTCTTCGTAAATTCGACATCGATTGTGAAGTATATTTTGCAGAATTTAATTTTGCTATGTTGTGTAAAGAATCGGTTAAGACCAAAACAACATATAGCGAACTTTCAAAATTCCCTCCTGTAAAACGAGACCTTGCTTTGCTTGTTGACACTTCTGTAAAATTCAGCGAAATTGAAAAGGTTGCACGTGAGAGCGAACGTAAACTATTAAAAGAGGTATCGTTGTTTGATGTTTACGAAGGTAAAAACCTCGAACCGGGCAAAAAATCGTATGCAGTTTCATTTATTCTTCAAGATGCAGAGAAAACTCTTGCCGACAAACAAATTGATGCCGTAATGAATAAAATAATTACCAACCTTGAAAATAAAGTTGGTGCCAAACTAAGATAATTAATAATAAAATAAACAATAACTATGGGAAGAGCGTTTGAATATAGAAAAGCACGTAAAATGAAACGTTGGGGTAATATGTCAAGAACATTTACCAAAATCGGAAAAGAGATTACTATGGCTGTTAAAGCCGGAGGACCGGATCCCGATGCAAACTCACGTCTTCGTGCATTGATGCAAAATGCAAAGGCTGCAAATATGCCAAAAGAGAATGTTGAACGTGCAATAAAAAAAGCAATTTCAAAAGATGAGGGCAACTATAAAGAGGTTGTATATGAAGGATATGCACCATTTGGTGTTGCAATAGTTGTTGAAACTGCTACAGACAACACAACTCGTACAGTGGCAAATGTTCGCAGCTATTTCAACAAAGCCGGAGGTTCACTTGGAACATCAGGTTCTTTATCATTCCTTTTTGAGCACAAGAGCGTGTTTAAAATAAAAGAGAAAGAGGGTGTTGAAATGGACGAGCTTGAACTTGAATTGATTGATTTTGGTGTTGATGAAATGGATAGCGATGAGGGATCAATAATGATTTACGGACCCTTTGAAGAGTTCAACAACATTCAAAAATATTTGGAAGACAATGGTTTTGAGATTGAGAGTGCAGAGTTTGAGCGTATCCCCAACGACACAAAAGAGGTTACTGCCGAACAACGTGAGGTAATTGAAAAACTTATTGAGCGTTTTGAAGAGGACGACGATGTTCAAAACGTATTCCACAATATGAAAGAGGAATAAATAAGTTTGCAAGTATTTGCAGGCTTATTGCCTGATAGATAACAATTATAATATAAGATAATGAAAGAGGAGCTACTTAAAAAAGTATCTCCTCTTTTGCAAATAAACATAACAATATGAAACAGATAATCGCATTTATCAAAGATTGGACACTTCCATTGGCATTAATTACGGGAGTTGGTTTTTACTACCTGTTTTCGTATTGCAAGCCCATTACATTTATCAGGCCCATACTCGGCGATGTAGCGGAATGGTTGATGCCTGCCCTAATATTCACACAACTGCTCTTTGCGTTCAGCAAAACAGATCCCAAAGAGTTACTGCCAAAAAAATGGCATATGTGGTTGTTACTGTTTCAACTGATATCTTGTTTTGCCATTGCTGCAAGTTTACTGCTATTTAAATTAGACTCAGACGAAAAAATAATACTTGAAGGAGCTATGATTTGCCTTATTGCACCTACGGCAACAGCAGCTGTGGTAATAACGAGCAAATTGGGTGGAAATGCAGCCGCTCTGATAACATACACAATGCTATCAAACATTGTGTCCGCAATAGTAGCACCCCTACTCTTCCCTATTATCGACCCCCACGAAGGGCTAACCTTTTTAAATGAATTTACAGGCATATTAGGCAAAGTATTTCCTCTACTTATAACGCCTTTTATATTGGCTCTAATATTCCGATATTATATAAAACCAATACACAATTTTTTAGAGAAATATAGCGAAACCGCATTCTATTTATGGGGATTTGCTCTAATAATTGTAACCGCACAAACACTGCACCATCTAACTATGAGCAACGCTATGGTACATATAAAAATCGGAGTTGCTCTTGCTGGGCTCTTAACCTGTATTATACAATTCTCACTCGGCAAATATATTGGTAAAAGGTACGACAACTCAATTAGTGCAGGCCAAGCATTAGGGCAAAAGAACACAGTTATTGCCATTTGGTTAGCATCAACCTACCTTATACCATTATCGTCTCTTGCACCTGGCAGCTACATTCTATGGCAAAACATCTTTAATAGTTGGCAGTTATATAAGAAAAGAAAAAACTCAAATTAAGCCGAAAGTTTTAACTTAAGAAGTAATTGCTATTTACCTTAACCCTCTATAAAACAGAATGGGAAGCCGATATTCGACTTCCCATTTATATTAAGGTTGCATCGTAGGATGCGATGAAACTCCGAAAGACAGGATTTGAGTGCCCACGAACCTTTGTAATCCACCGTGCTATGCATACCCGAAGGCGTGGCCCGCCATTGCTCCGTGAAGCGTGTCTCGGTATTTCTATTAATTGATGAGTTTCCCAATCTACTAGGATGCAACCTATATCAAATATCACTTGTGTTTGTGTTACGAAAATAGATAATATTTTCGAACTTTCCAAAACTTATCTCAATTTTTAGAGTTAAAATATATTATATAACATACATACAACACTAATTAACCACACTACCTTCTGTAACCGAATTTAGCGAATATGGTTGCACTTCGCCATACATTGTCAAAGAATAACCATTATCGAAATTCATAAATGCCGTAGCCGTATCACCTTCATTATCGAACGTTAATATTATCGTTGCATTAAATGCCGTTCCCCTTACATTATATGTATAAGAGATACTACCCTTATCATCATTTTGGGTTTTACTCACTATCAAACCTTTAAGAGTTACTCCCCCCATAGCATTTATTCCACCTCCAAATCCTGTTGAGGTTTGAAATGTCATCATATCGCCTACTGTTTTGAGAAAATTCACATTGGGTTGAACATAAGTTACTGTTCCGCCCGTTGTATTTATAGAAGTTGCATTCAACACCCAATTATTAGACGAAACCGCAAGTAATGCCATCTCTCTATTAATAGAATCGAGATGTGCTTCTTGAACCTTTCGTTCGTTTTGTATCTCTTTTCTAAGTTCTTTTTTCGACTGGGTGTTCTGAGAAATAAGCACACTTGGAAATAGTGTTACCATAAACAATAATAGCAGCTGTAATTTTTTCATCGCATATAAGTTTTTATTCATTATATATAACAATAATTTCCCTCTTTTGTTTGTCAATTTAATTTGTATTTGTATTTTTGAAATATGAATATTAAAACCATCTTAGACGAACAAATTGAGAGAATTAACACTAAAGAGTTTATTAAAGATGACCCCGTTCAATTCCCTCACAGGTTCGACAAATTACAAGATATAGAAATAGCAGCTTTTACTACTGCCACAATTGCATGGGGTAAAAGAAGTATGATTTTAAGAGATGCAGACCGTATGTTTTCTCTTATGAATAATTCGCCATACGATTTTGTTATGAATAAAGGGTTTGAATATTTGGGAAACTCAAATGTTCACCGCACTTTTTTTCAAGACGATTTGGCTTATATGCTACGAGGCTTATACTCAATTTACTCGAAATATAGAAGTATTAATGAGATGGTTAAAGAGATTGGTATCGGTAAGAATTCTGCTCCTGCATGGTATTTATGCGAAACAATGAGAAACATTTCATCCGAAGCCAATAATTGGAGCATAAATTCTCAATGTTTTCCATCAAACTATAATACTTCGGCTCTTAAACGTATAAATTTGGCTGTTAAATGGCTTGTGAGAAATGACGGAATTGTTGATTTAGGCGTATGGGACTGTATTAACCCTTCTCAATTATATATTCCTCTTGACGTACATGTAGGAAATACGGCTCGTAAATTAAATATATTAACACGAAAAAGCAACGATCGCAAAGCTGTCGAAGAACTAACAAAAGTTCTAAAAGAATTTAACGCCCAAGACCCCGTTATATACGATTATGCTCTGTTTGGCATTGGCGTAAATAGTATAAATATTGAGAATTTATAAAACTTGAGCATATATTCTTTTAAATATTTTTACAAATCATAAAATTAAGTTACCTTTGGTAAAATTCAATTTTAAGCATAATCACAACTAATTATAAATATTTATGAAAAAATTTTTACTATCAACACTACTCTTGTGCTTAACATTAGTTGTTTCGGCACAAGATTATTGTACTTCGCTTGGTTGGAGTACTAAAACCGATCGTATGTTAGATGGTTTGGAAATAACATCTACTACAGGACAAAGGAATATTAATATTCAAATGGCAAGTAGAACAGATGGCGATTGTTATCGAGGAGTTATGAACTCAGGCGATCCCATTCAATTCACCCCCGGCGACAATATTAATATGTTGGTAAACGGAGAAATGAACTGGACTTATATTCACGTTTTTGTCGATTGGAATTGCGATAAAGATTTCGATGACACAAATGAATATGTTGAGAAACAACCTGCCAGCAGAGATTACTTCCCTTACGGAGAAGGGGCAAGTGCGACAAACAGAACATTCAACTTTAACGTTCCAACCAATGCAACAATAGGATTAACACGTATGCGTGTAATATTGGCATATGGCATTGATGGAGCTTGTACATTAACAAGAACAAACGATGCCGCAATTGCTGTTGATGTTGAAATTAACATAGGTTCGCTTGTAATGTCAACAGAACGAACAGTTTCTGTTGAGAGTGCAAACACCTCTGAAGGTAGTGCTGTAATTACAGGTACAAACGAAACTTCTATTACATCTAATCAAACATCCGTTTCGGTAACCGCAGTTCCTGCATCAGGTTACTCTTTTAAAAACTGGACTAACAAAGAGACCAACGAAGTTGTAAGCAGTGCCAACCCTTACTACTACAGAGGCGAAGAGGATATTACTTTGGTTGCTAACTTCCAAGACCAATATATTCAATTAACAAATATTCCAACAATATTTATTAATACAGAAAACGGAGTAAACGTAACAAGCAAAGAAGATTACGTAAATGCATATGTTACCGTCAGAGGTGCTGAAAATCCTGAAGATAACATCACCGAAGTTCTTACCGAAATTAAAGGTCGTGGCAACTCAACATGGGGAATGGCAAAGAAACCTTATCGCTTAAAATTTGATAAAAAAATAAAATTCTTAGGCAATGAGGCAAAAGAGAAAAACTGGGTTCTTTTAGCAAACTATGCAGATAAAACTCTATTAAGAAATGCATTGGCATTTGAAACTGCTCGCAACATATTTGATTTTGGTTTTACTCCATCTGTAACCTTTGTTGATGTTGTATTAAATGGCAAAAATTTAGGTAACTATACATTAACAGACCAAGTAGAGGTTAAAAGCAAAAGGGTTCCGGTTCTTGAACAAGAGGAGACTACAACCCTCGCAGACCCTGAAATTACTGGAGGGTATCTTATTGAGGTTGATGGTTTTGCCGATAGCGAAATCTCATGGTTTCAAACAAACAAAGGAATGAAGGTTACAATCAAATACCCTAAAGATGACGAAATTAACGCCGACCAAACAAAATACATAACCGACTATACACAAAGCATGGAGAACGCTTTGTTTAGCAATAATTTTACCGATCCCGAATTAGGTTGGAGAAAATATATAGATGAAGCATCGTTGGTTGATTGGTATATTGCTTGTGAGCTATTCGGAAACTCTGACTCATGGTGGAGTACCTATATGTACAAAGAGAGAAACGAAATATTTAAATTAGGTCCTCTTTGGGATTTTGATATTGCATTCAACAACGACAGCCGATTGGGCGATGCAACCACAAAATATATGAGAACATATGCTCACGATCCAAAAACGTGGATTAAAAGATGGTGGGAAGATCCCGGATTTGTATCAGCAGTTAAAGCTCGTTGGGGAGAATTAAGAGCAAGAGGCCTTAAATCGTTTATGAATAATTATATTATTGAAAATGCTGAATTGTTAGACGAATCGCAAAGAAACAATTTCAACGTTTGGAATATCTTATCGTCGGTTGTATATCGTGAATTAGCAGCACGAGGTTCGTATGAAGCAGAAGTCAACTTCTTAAAACAATATGTTGCAAACAGAATTAATTTCTTAGATAACGAATGGGGACTACCAACAGGTATTGAAAGCTCTGAATGTGATAACAACATTGTAATTGCTCCAAACCCTATTGAAAACGGAAATGATATAAACATATTTGTTTCAAGCACAATAAACGGAGCTGTCAATGTAATGATTGCCTCAGTTGATGGCAAAGTTATTTACTCTGCCTCTGAATTTTTAAATGAAGATAACACAATAAAAATATCAAATAAAGGTTGGGCTAAAGGTATATATATTATTGTTGTTAAAGACAACAATGGTAATACCCAACGTGGAACAATGATTGTAAAATAAGAAATCAACCTTAAAAATAGAGGCCGGGTCAAAAGTAAATTTTGGCTCGGTCTCTTTGTCTTTGTGATTCTTCTTGTTTTCAGTTGATAAGTCTGATAAATTTAATTTTTGTGTACAAAAGCTCTTATGCAGCCCTATTAGACTCTATAAATTTTCCTAAAGAATCAATAAAAGAGTTGTTTTTAAAATTCAGTTTTTTCTGAGCAATATGATAAAAAAGGGTTTTATTAGGGTTTGAGATAGTTGTTCTATTCGCTCTTGTGCTTTAGATGACGATGCATTCTCTAACCAATATGCGTTACTGTTGTCATCTATTTGGGTATTGTAGGCTCGTTCTATCTTTTGATTGAGTTGTAACAATCCTGCCATTGAGTCAAATAGTCCTTTGTTGATTGCTTCTCGCTCTGCCTTTATCTCTATTAATTTTGTTGATTTAGGTTTTGCTTTGCTCGCTTTGTTTAATCGGCTTTTTGCTTTTGCTACTTTATTGGTGATAAAGTTCTCTGCATCTTCTCCTGCAAATTCTTCTATTACCTGAGCGGTTTGCTCTATTGGCATTTGTGTAAATACAGGCTCTCCACTCTCATCGGTTGGATATGAAGGTTGTTGAGGTTGTTCTGCTTGAGTAGTAGCCTCTGTTGGTGCTTGAGTGTTATCGTTTACTTCCTCTCCCCCTAATTCGGCAATGGCTTGTCTTACTGCTGCCTCTTGTTGTGGTACTACTACAACAAAGATTTCTTTGGCATTGCCCTCTGTTACATATCCTTGTTCGTGAAGTGATGTAGCTTGTTCGTGAGATAAAAAAAAGAAAGAGTTCGGCAAAAAACCGAACTCTTTATCGATAATAATTTTATATTTACTTCTAAAAGTTCTACACTATCAATCCTCCTATTATTTCTTGAACAGAATGACAGCCTTGACGTGTAAGATACTCCTCTATTCCCTCTGCAACCTTTACCGATATTTGAGGATCGATAAAATTTGCAGTCCCTATTTGAATAGCCGATGCTCCTGCCAATAAGAACTCGACAGCATCAGTTGCATTCATAATGCCTCCCAATCCTATTAGAGGAACTTTTACAGCTTTAGATACTTGCCATACCATTCGCAATGCTACAGGCTTTACACAAGCTCCTGAGAGTCCTCCTGTTACGGTTGACAATATAGGACGACGACGCTCTGAATCTATAGCCATACCTAACATTGTGTTTATTAACGACAACGAATCGGCTCCTTCTGCTTCAGCAGCTCTTGCAATTTCTGTAATATCTGTAACATTAGGCGATAATTTTACTATAAGAGTTTTATTGTACGCCTGACGAACAGCCTTTACAACATTCTCTACACTGCGTGGAGATGTTCCGAATGCCATACCTCCTTCTTTTACATTAGGACACGATATATTCAATTCTATAGCCGGAATATTTTCTAATGCGTTTATTTTCTCTGCAACTGCTACATAATCTTCTATTGTTGAACCTGAAACATTAACTACAACAGCTGTGTCATAATCTTTTATTTGAGGATATATGTTTTCAACAAAGTAATCGACCCCTTTATTTTGCAAACCAACTGCATTTAACATTCCAGAGGGAGTTTCTGCCATACGAGGATATGGATTTCCTTGACGAGGGGCCAAGGTTGTTCCCTTAACTATTATTCCTCCCAATTTAGATAAATCTATAAAATCGGAATACTCGGTTCCGTAACCAAAAGTGCCCGACGCAGTCATTACGGGATTTTTTAGTTTTAAATTCCCAATATTTACATTTAATTTTACCATTGCAATGTCTTTATATTAAATACAGGACCCTCTTTACATACACACACATTTCCTTTTGTCGTATTCTCTACACAACATAAACACGCTCCTATTCCACATGCCATTTTGTTTTCAAGCGATACTTCACACTCTATTCCTACTTTAGTTGCATATCCTGCAACTGCTTTCATCATAGGCCCCGGACCACAACAGTATATAAAATCGAAACTCTCTTTTTGCAATACCGAATGTTGTGTTACAAAACCTTTTTCTCCCTCAGATGCATCCTCGGTTGTTACGTAGGTTGTTGAAACAGACTGAAATTTATCTAATAACAATAAATCTTCCTTTGTGCGGGCTCCTAATAAAAAAATCGGATTGTGTCCAGCCTTTTTCAATTCGTCTCCAAGCATTAATAATGGAGCTACACCAACTCCTCCTCCAACAAGCAAAACTTTCTTATTTTGCTCCACAGGCATTGTAAAGCCATTTCCTAATGGATAAATTATATTAATTATGTCTCCAACTTTAACCTTTGATAATTTAGCGGTACCTGCCCCAACGATTTGAATTAACAGCCACAATTCATTATCTTCTTTATTTAGATAATTTATAGATATGGGACGACGCAAAAAAGCTTTCGGCTCTCCTTCAACTAACATCTCTACAAACTGACCGGGTTTACAATCGGGCAATACAGAGCCATCTGCCGGAGTTAATTTTAATAATACACATCGGTTATTTACCGAAAGATTTGCCGTTACCGACATATCTATTACAACCTTCTTCATTACTATTAATTTATATATCTCGTTATTGTTATAATATCAGTTACAAAGTTATGAAATTTTAAATATTATGCAACGAAGTAGGGCAAAATATGTTTTAACAAAAAAAGAGCAAGAATTTTCTTACTCTTTATAGTTGGGTATATTCAGAATTAATACCTATAATATATCATCTTTCAAAAACTTCAAATGTACTATCGGTATAGAAAACCATAATTTTTTCAATTTTTTTCTCTTTTAATGTTTTTTGCTCTATTTGCAATATTTCCAATGAAGGGGAATTTTGTATGTTAGTTTGTTGGTTATTAGGTATTTTAGGTGCTGATTGAGATATTTTTAACTCAAAATCCTTCGAATATTCACTATCTGATATATACTCTGTATCAGAATTATGCAAAGAATCGAAGAGATTAGAGGTCGCCGTATTTTTTAACGATAAGCCAGATTCTCCCTCTCCGAACATAAGCCAATTTATTGATATATAAGGATATGCATTGTGTATTTTTGTAATTATATCTTTACTTACATCGTTCCTTCCACTCAAACAATGCGAAAGTGTAGAACGTTTAATACCCACTAAATCAGCAAATTCTCCATCACTTAGATGCTCCGACGCTATAATCTCTTTTATTCTATTATTCATATTAAAATAGAGCGTGTTATTTATATTTATAATAATGTTACAAATGTAATATTATAGCGATAAATATGCAAATTATATTTGTAAATTTCACAAATACAAATTATATATTTTATATACAATAATACACAAACAAAAACATAGTCAAGAATAATTACCTAATATTACATTATATTATATCTATATATAAATATATGTATCTTATTGATATTCTATTAATTATAAAATATAAATAATATATAGTGTGAGAATATACTGCCCTATTACCATAAATATTATAGCATTAATATAATATAGTCATCTTAATATATTGGTTTTGTGTGTTTTACATTTATTAAATATATTATTTTAAACCATAAATAAAGTATATTTACAAATATATAGCTTCGTTATTAATATTACTACTTAAACAGTATCGTTTTGTATATTATAATATACAAACAGTATGGTTACATCTGTAAAAATAAATTATTTTCACAATTATATAAAACACAATTGTATGTATTATATGTGTTTACAATTGTGAGAAGTTTTTGATTTGATTTTTTATTTAGATTAAAAAAATATTTTATCTGATATGATAAAATATTCACAAAAGAGGAATGTCCGCTTGAAAGAATATTTATTCTAAGAGAAGTAATGTGGCCTCCTTTCCCCTATTTGGGTATACGAGACTACTTTTTTAAGAATTTATGCCTTAAATTCCTACTTTAAGATATTTGGCTGAAGTCAATAAAATAAAATAGCACCTTATAAATCAATAGATTAAGGTGCTATTTGCGGTTTTTTAAAGCTATTTCCTTGCAATATTTTGCAGCTATATCAGGAGTTATATGAAATAATATCGTTTTTTTGAGATAAAATCAGTGTAAAATTTTATATGACAACTCTCTTAGTAATGATGCATCTGTAGTGGATGTCGATACCCCCACTCCTTTCGATTTTGCATCATACTCTCTTAGTAATGCAATAATTTCGACACACTTAAATACGGTGTAATATTGTTTTGCTGTTTTATATTCTTTTAATTGATATGGAGATTTAAAATTTAACTCTTTCGTTAATCCCATATCAGTTTTATCCGGTGCATAATACATCAACAATAAATTAGAGAAGAAATTAAACATTATGCTTATTGTTGGTATTATTGAGTTATTTTTAGGATTACTCTCGAAATATTTTATTATTCTATTTACTTTATATACATCCTTATTGACTATTGCTGATAGAAATTCAAAATTGTTGTAATCCTTACTTATACCTATATGCTCCTCTACCAATTGAGCCGTAACCTCTTTTCTATTCCCTATTACTATTTTAAGTTTTTCAAGTTCTCCTGCAATTCTATTTAAATCATTGCCTATATAATCAGCAATCATAGATACGGCTTTAGGCTCTATTGAAAGAGAATAGCCTTGTAAGTAATCTGTTATAAACTTCGGTATTTGATTTTCATATAATTTTCTAAATTCATATACAGCCCCAATCTTTTCTATGGCATAAACAAGCTTTTTATTTTTTAGGACTCCCTCTTTATAATTTATTACAAAAATGGTACTTGGCTGATATTGTTCTACATATAATATCAAATCATCAATTCCTTCAAACATTTGAGCCTCTTTTAACACCACTAATTGTCGAGAAGCCATCATTGGATATCGTTTGGCAATATTAATTAAGGAGGATACTTCTGCATCCAATCCATATAATATTGTCTGATTAAAATCTCTTTCCGACTCGTCAAGGGCATTTTCTATTATCAAATCTGTTATAGAATCGATATAATACGATTCATCACCCATCAGCAAATATATAGGTTTAAATTCTCCCTTTTTTATATCGGATATTATTTGTAAATATTTATCATTAGCTTGTGCCATTTTTGTATAGAGTGATGATATGTTTTTTCTGTTTTTTATATAATTTTGATGTAAAATTAAAAAATATATTTGTGTATAGCAAGTAATAGATATATAATGAAGTTGAATTTGCCTCAATACGATTTTATAATAAAAAATGAAGGAGATAAGAGCTTTATCTTTGATGCTTTACGCAAAAAATTTGTTACACTTACTCCCGAAGAAGAGGTAAGACAGAGGTTTGTTGCAACCCTAATCAACCAGAAAGGATACCCCGCAGGAAGAATAGGTAATGAAATATCTTTAAATTTAAATAATACCAAACGTAGATGCGATACTGTTGTATATGATAAATTTGGTTCTCCTTGCGTAATTATCGAATACAAAGCCCCCAATATAGAGATTACTCAAGAGGTTTTTAATCAAATCACAAGATACAATTATGTTTTAAGGGTTAGTTACATTATTGTTACAAACGGAATAAGAAGCTTTTGTTGCAAAATTGATTACTCAAATAAGAGCTATAATTTTCTTAAGGAGATTCCGTTTTATAACGAAATTGAAAATTGCATATAAAATAAAAGTCCCAAATAGTTTACAAAAACCACTTGGGACTTTTAAATTATTTATTTTTAAACTATTCTACTCCTGCTAATTCAGGGTCTATCATAATTCTTCCGCAATATTCACAAACAATAATTTTTTTGCGAAGTTTGATATCCATTTGTCTTTGAGGTGGTATTTTATTGAAACATCCGCCACACGCATCACGTTGAATATATACTATTCCTAATCCGTTACGAGCATTTTTACGTATTCTCTTAAATGATGACAAAAGTCTTGGTTCTATCTCTTGTTCAAGATTTTTAACTTGCTCTCTTAACTTCTCCTCTTCTTGACGAGTCTCTGCAATTATTTCATCCAACTCTCCTCGTTTCTCTTGGAAATCTGCTTTTCTATCACTCAATAGTTGTTGTAGCTCCTCAATTTCCTCTTTGCGATCGTTTATCATTTTGGTTAAATCACGAACTTTTTTATCTCGTGCTTCAATCTCCAAACCTTGATATTCAATCTCTTTTGTCAGATGATCAAACTCTTTATTATTACGTACATTGTTTTGTTGTTCAGTGTACTTCTCAATAAGAGCTTGTGCCTCTTGAATTCCTACTTTGTGTGCAGAAACTGATGTATTGAAATCTTTGATATCATTTTTATAATTCTCCAAACGAGTTTCTAAACCAATGATACTATCTTCCAAATCTTTTACCTCCAATGGTAACTCTCCTCTAAGGGTTTTAATTCTGTCAATCTCTGAAAGTAAGGTTTGCAATTCGTAAAGTGCTTTTAAACGCTCCTCTACTGTGTACTCTTTTTCTTTAGCCATATAGTTGTTATAAATAATTTATCGGGTTTGAACCAACATTTGCATATTGAACTGCAAAATTAGGAAATTTTTTTGTAATTATATCACAAAATATATCTTTTGTGTACTGTTCGGTCTCATAATGTCCTGCTTCAACCAAAAGTATCTTTTTTTCGGCAGTAAAAAAATGATGATAACCTATCTCTCCGGTAATAAAAACATCAGCTTTTGCTCTAATTGCATCGTTAATTAAAAATGCTCCTGAACCTCCACATAAAGCAACTCTTTTTATTTTATTTCCGGTAAACGTAGAATATTTAATAGCTGCCACATTAAAAGCATCTTTTACCATTTCAAGAAAATATTTGGCATCAAGAGGTTCTGCCAACTCTCCTACTACACCGCTTCCTGCATATGAATTAATATTTTGTAATTCTATTATATCGTACGCCGGCTCTTGATATGGATGAACATTCAACATTGCGTTTATTACCTTGTCTCTATTATATTTAGGCAATATAACTTCAATTCTGATCTCTTCTTCCTTATGAATAGCTCCCACCTCTCCACAATATGGATTTGCTCCTTCGCCTGCTCTAAAAGTTCCAAAGCCTTTCATATTATAACTACACATATCGTAGTTACCTATTTTCCCCGCTCCTGCACAAAGCATTGACTCTCTAACTTTATCCGCCGCACTTGTTGGCACAAACACCACAAGTTTTAAGAACAAATCTTTAATAGGAGATAGTATTTTTACATTTTCAAGTTTTAATTTCTCAGCTATCTTAAAATTAACACCTCCAAATGCATTGTCAAGATTGGTATGAGCTGCATATATTGCAATATCATTCTTAATTGCTTTTATTACTATCCTTTCGATATAATTTTTACCTGTAATGTTTTTTAAGCCTTTAAACAATAAGGGATGATGTGATATAATTAAATTAAATCCTTTTTGTATAGCCTCATCAAGAATATCTTCTGTTACATCTATACATAGCAAGGCACCGGTAGCTTCTTGATTCTTATCTCCAATCTGCATACCTGCATTATCATACTCTTCTTGCAACGATATAGGTGCAACCTCTTCTATTAACGATATTATATCAGCTATCTGCATTATTCTGTTATGCTTGTAAATCTAATTTTATTTGCAACTCTTTTAATTGCTCATCTGCAATTATTGATGGTGCTCCACTCATTGTATCTCTTCCTGAATTATTTTTAGGGAAAGCTATACAGTCTCTAATCGAATCAAGTCCGGCAAGAAGCGATACAAATCTATCAAGACCAAATGCAAGACCTCCATGTGGTGGTGCTCCATATTTAAATGCATCCATTAAGAAGCCAAATTGATAATGAGCTTGTTCTTGAGTAAAGCCTAATATCTCAAACATTTTATCTTGCAAGCCACTATCGTGAATTCGAATTGATCCTCCTCCCAACTCAACTCCGTTAAATACCATATCGTATGCATTTGCTCTTACTGCTCCAGGATTTGATTCCAATAGAGCTATATCCTCTGGTTTTGGCGAAGTAAATGGGTGATGCATTGCATAATAACGTTGGGTCTCTTCATCCCATTCCAATAATGGGAAGTCTATTATCCATAATGGAGCAAATACATTCTTATCACGCAAGCCCAAACGATTACCCATCTCTAATCGTAACTCACATAGAGCCTTACGTGTTTTTGAAATCTCTCCTGCTAAAATCAAAATTAAATCTCCTGGTTTAGCATCAAAGCGTTCTGCCCAAAGTTTCAAATCGTCTTGATTATAGAATTTGTCAACTGAAGATTTGTATGTTCCGTTTTCTTCACATTTTACATACACCAAACCTTTGGCTCCAACTTGCGGACGCTTTACAAAATCAGTCAACTCATCAATTTGCTTACGAGTATATGAGGCACATCCTTTTGCACATATACCTCCAACGTATGGAACAGAATCAAATACTACAAAGTTTTTACCCTCGGTCAAATCTTTTAATTCTACAAATTTCATCTCGAAACGAATATCGGGCTTATCACTTCCATAATATTTCATAGCATCGTGCCATGTCATTCTTGGGAAGTTTCCTTCAAATTCAATTCCTTTTATCGCTTTAAATACGTGTTTTGTCATATTCTCAAATATATTCAAAACATCTTCCTGTTCGACAAAAGACATTTCACAATCTATCTGAGTAAACTCCGGTTGACGGTCAGCTCTTAAATCTTCGTCTCTAAAACATTTTGCTATCTGAAAATATCTGTCAAATCCTGATACCATCAACAATTGTTTGAATG
The DNA here is from genome assembly GCA_017559955.1 of Bacteroidales bacterium. Classification (GTDB taxonomy): domain Bacteria; phylum Bacteroidota; class Bacteroidia; order Bacteroidales; family G3-4614; genus Caccoplasma_A. Next base: position 18,265 of record JAFYPQ010000038.1, on the reverse strand, counting down.
TTTGGGGAGATTGGGGAAGTGCATAAAACTCTCCCGGATTCATTCTCGATGGAACAACAAAGTCTCGTGCTCCTTCTGGGGTTGATTTTATAAGTATCGGTGTCTCTATCTCCAAAAAACCTTCCGAATCGAGAAAACGACGAACTTCGAATGCCAATTTATGACGCAATTCAAGATTCTTACGGACACAATCTCTACGTAAATCCAAAAATCTGTATTGCATACGCAAGTCATCTCCTCCATCACTTTCATCCTCAATTGTAAAGGGCGGAGTATCAGATGTACTTAATATATTTAATTCCGACACTATAATTTCAATATCTCCGGTTGGAATATTCGCATTTTTACTATAACGCTCTTTTACAGCTCCTTTTACTTGTATAACATACTCACGTCCAAGATGATTGGCTGATTCGCATAAGGCTGCGTCAACTTCTTGATTAAATACCAATTGGGTTATTCCATAACGATCTCGAAGATCGATAAATGTCATACCACCCATTTTTCTAACACGTTGTACCCAACCTGCCAAAATCACCTCTTTATCTACATCAGCCAATCGCAATTGGCCACAAGTCATAGATCTAAACATTGCTTATATTGAATTGTTTATTGTATTTTAATATAAAGGCATTACCCTTAATTTATCATCTTACAAAGTTAGAAAAATTTAAGGGCATATTCAAAAAATAAGAGAAAAAGATATTGCATATAACAAAAAAAGGCACAAGATTACTTGTGCCTTATGGTCGGGGTGACAGGATTCGAACCTGCGACCACCTGGTCCCAAACCAGGTGCGCTACCGGACTGCGCTACGCCCCGTCCTTGTTTTGCGTTGCAAAGATATATATTTTTTTTGATTCTACAAAATCTATTTTGAAAACATTAATAAAAAAGAGATTGGTTTTATTTTACCAACCTCTTTTTCAGTATTTTAAAAATAGTTATTATTTCATATTCTCTTCCCCTTCAACAAAAATATTTACAGGGATATACAAAAGTCCCTCATCTCCAAATACAAATATTTGTGCAGTTAACTTATCGGCAATAATATTTCCTGTCAATGAAACAAGATATGCATTATTATCAGAAATTTTTATACTTACATCGGTTGACATATTTATCTCATCGATTGGAAGAGTATAATTGATTTCATATACTCCATTATTTTCTGTATAAGGAACATTTGTCAAAACAATATCAAATGGAGCTTGTAGTGGTCCGGGAATATTATCAAGTTGAGACAAATCTAATCCGTTAATGCTAAATTTCAAATTCTTTGCGTCTTTATTTAATTCTATCTTAACATCTTCTGTGATAGTTCCCAAATTTTCCAATTCCTCTCCGGGCATACCTGTTTGTATGTTAAGACTACTTGTATAGTGTCTTATAACCATTTCATCACCCATATCATCCTTAGTATCGTCATTTCCACCGCAAGATGTTGTAAAACCAGCTAATGCAACTGCTGCAAGCATAGTTAATGAAAATAAAAATTTCTTCATAATTTGTTTTGTTTTTGTTATTATTTTAGTTTATTACTATCATTAATATAATGATGCAAAGATAATCATTTTTTCTGAGAAGAGCAATTTTATACTCGTCATAAACAAAAAAAGAGATTATAAATAGTTATTAAAACTCATCTACAACCTCTCTTTTTTATGATATAAGCATCTTATTCTTCGCCTGCCTCTTGCAATATTGCTAAAGCCATATCAAGTATTTGTGTATCATCTAATACTACTATTCCTCCGTCAGGACCCGGTTCGATATGCAAACCACAATTTTCTCCTGTTTTATAATCGCTTCCCCCAAAATAGTTGCGAACTGTTTGTACATCAATATTCAACTCATCTGCAATTCTATGTGAAGAACCTTCAGGTAAACTGTTTTTGATTTTTCGCAACTCATTAAATGTTATCATCTTTGTCATGGCTACAAATGTTTTTAATTAATAAATTATATTTTTATCTCTTATTGTTATATTTTTTAAATCTATCGTTAGATTCTGCAATAAAATTAAACAATAATATTCTTAAAAACAAGAAAAACGAGATTAATTAATCTCGTTTTTCTTACTTTTATATTATCTATTTGATTTTAAAGTTTATAAGTGGAGCAAATATTAAAATAAAAATATATGTTATATACAAAACCGATATAATTACATTTACATTTTTATCTTTTCTGTAGGGTATCGTTTTTTGAAAAAATATTTTGTCGTGTAACTTTTCGTATATTTTATAGCACAAGTATCCTGTTATACTGCCCACTAATATCCCGCATAGGATATCACCTGGATAATGAACCCCTAAATACAATCTTGAATAACACGATAATATTGCCCACAATATTACTGAAATAGAGAATAATTTATTACGAAAGAGTTGTATTGTAAATATTGCTATTCCAAAAGCATTTGCCGCATGACTTGATATAAAACCGTATCGACCTCCTAAATATCCATTTACCAGCGTTACATATTGTGAAAATTCAGGATCTCGAGACGGGCGATATCTTTCAAACAATGGTTTAAACAACCCTGAGGCTATTTGATCGCATAGCAAAACTGTTACTGCCAAGATTAAAACCACAAGCAAACCCTCTTTATAATTCTTTTTAAAGAATACGTATAAAATAGACAATATCAAAGGTATCCAAATAAATCTTCCTGTTACAACCCACATCACTTGATCAAAATAGAGAGTGTGGTGAGAGTTAAATATCAAGAATATAGCCTTATCTAATTCTATAAGAGTTTCTAACATAACAAGTATTAATTCTTATTTATATAGACTTTTTATTCAACCTATATTATCTCCATAGCCGAGGCTTTTATCCATCCGCTATTACCATCATCAATCTTTATCTCCGACCACTCTCCCACTTTATCAGTTACCCTTACCTTTGTTCCTTCATGAAGAATAAATAGTTCGGTTCCGCTTTCAGATGGCGAACTTTTTATAGTTACACTCGGAGAGATAATTATTGCTGTATTTCGCTCTAATATCTTTTGTTGTTGTTTATACGATACTACATTAGCATATATGGATATTAAAAGCAGTATAGCTCCACCAAAAAATCCTATTTTCTTCAGTATTATATGTTTACTAAAAATATAAAAGAAAATTCCGATTAAAAATAATATAAATGAAACTATTGCTATTACAGCCCAACTATCAGATGAAGCTCTGTTTCTTATTGACTCAAACCAAATTGAAATAAATGACCTATCAACCACATCTATTTTATCAACTATATTGGCTCGTGCCATATCTAAATTAAACTTAACATCTTCATCTCCGGGAGATAACAACAATGCTCTTTCATAGTTTATAATTGCCTTAGGGTAATTTTTAAGTTTATAATATGAATTTCCCAAATTATAATAGATCTCAGGTGAAACTCCTACGCTATCGACCAAGGCTTCATATATTTCAACAGATGCAGGATAATTCTCTTTTGAATATGCATCTTCTGCCTCTTGTAACGATTGTGCTGTTACTATTGTAACAGTAAATAATATTGCAATTAATAAATATATTCTTTTCATAATTGTCTTATCTGTTTCTAACTACATTTTCCATCTCTCCTATTACCTCTACTACATCCCCATATAGTTTGTCCATTATTTCATTATTCTGAGATGGTGCATATTGTGCATATTCACACAAATCTATAATATTTATTATTTTTGATACCAGCTCGTCTGAAGCTCCATAACTTTTAAGTTCTTGAGATATATTCTCTCTTGATAACTCCGATAAAGGAATGGTTAGTTTATCACTTATATATCCCCATATTGTTTTAAGAACTTCAGCATAAAATTTCTCTTTATTATATGCTTTAAGATAGGTTGTAGCAGCTTTTAATCGTTTTGATGCCACTTTATTAGCCTTTCTGTTTTTCAAAAGTTCTACATTTGAATTTAATTGGGCTTGTTTCCTATTTATTATTATATATGCTATAAATATTATTGATGGTATTATATAATATAACCAATATAATAACGACCCGAATATAGTTTCAGACTCTTTAGTTAAATCAAAATCTCCACTCTTTATATATTTTATATCAGTCGCCAATACCTTTAAATCTTCTTTATTGGTAAAATCTGCAACAACTCCCGACTGACCAGCCTCACCTTTTGCAACCCTTAATTCATAGCTATCACTCTTTATTGTTTTATAACTATTGGTTGCTATATCAAAATACGAAAATTCTATAGCCGGTATTTTAAAGTCGCCTGCACTACGAGGAATTACTGTATATTCAATTATTCTCGAACCTGTTACTCCTGATGTAGTTGTTTTTATATCGACCTCTGTTTTAGGGTCATATACTTCAAAATCGCCCGGAAATTTTAACTCGGGATCTTTTATATATTTTAAGTTTCCATTTCCACTGATAACAAGTTTATAGGTCAATGCCTCGTTTGCCTTTGGAGTTGTATTGCTAATCGATGATTTTATTGTGAATTTTCCAACGGCATTTGCAAAAGTTGATGGTTTGTTTGCAGGAAGAGGTTTTACGTTTACTTTCTCTGCTGATGTTGTTATTGATTTCTCAACATCTACATATCCTTGCATTACCCCAAAAAAGCCTTGTACCGGACGTACTACTTGTACTGTAACATCAAAATTCCCTTTTGCAATATCAATTTCTCCCGATCTTTGAGGATACAGCAAAGCTCGTTTTATTGTTACTACTTGGTAATTTACCCCTTTATAGTGTTCTAACTCTATCTGAGGGTTATCAATAGGAATATCTTGTAAGACAAACCCTTCAAAAGAGGGGAAGATAGCATTATCCAAGCTTCTTATATTTGCCGCTTTTGTATATATTTTAAATGTTACCAAAATAGGTTCTTGCTCATATACTGTATTCTTTGACAATATCATACGAGCAAAAGTCTTATCATCGCTACTTGTTTGATTTACTCCCTGAGAATTAGATGTTTGAGTATCAGATGTTGTACCATCATTAGGTAAAACTTTTATTGCCAGAGTATTCGACGTGTACTGTTTACCTTCAGACATTATAGTTGCTGACGGAATTGTATAAGAACCCTCCTTTGATGCAACAACCGTATATGTATAACTCTCTTCCTTTGTTGAACTTGTTTTTCCATTTACAATAGAGAACTGCGAACTTTGAGAACGAGCCGGACCATACAATATATTTATTCCTTCAAAATCGGGCACTTTTAAATCTTCTCCATCACCATTTGTAAGGGTAAATACTATTCTAAATCTTTGCCCTGCAATTACTTGCCCCGGAGCCTCTGCTGTAAATTTTGTTTGAGAATATAGGGTTATCGTCGAAAATATCAGAATTACAACTAATGATATATACCTTTTCATCTTAGCTTTAATTATATTCTTTTTTACCACTCTTTATCTGTACGTCTTCGCTTATGTTGTTCCATCAATGCCTTACGAACCTTTTCTTGAGTATTTCGTTCATCTTGTTGCATTGCATCAAGAATTTGTTGTGCATTCTCTTGCGACATATTTGATTGTTGCAATTGTTGCTGATCCTTATTTTGCTGTTGATCCTTATTTTGTTTATTATTGTTTTGTTGTTGATCTTTATTTTGCTGCTGTTTTTCTTTATCCTCCTTGTTTTGCTGTTGATCTTGTTGTTGCTGTTGTTGCAACATCAATTGTGCCATTCTTAGGTTATATCTCGCATCATTATCCTTAGGATTTAAACGCAACGCATTCTTATATGCTTCAATACTCTCCGGCAGTTGCTTCTGCATAAAGTAGGAATTCCCTAAATTATGCCATGCCTCCGATAATTTAGATTCATCGGTTTCGGTCATTACCACCTTCTTAAATTCCTCAGTTGCATCGGCATACTTACCTTGCTTATATAACGAATTACCCAAATTATATGTGGCTGTTTGAGATGAAGAGTTTGCTTCAAGAGCCTTTCTGTAATTTATCTCTGAAGACACATAATTATTTGATTTATACTCGCTATTCCCCTTACGAGTTTCAACTCTTTCGGCTTTATTATCTTTCACTTCGTCTTTTTCTGCAGAGTGAATATTATCTGCAAATGAAAATCCGAATAAAAGAATAAATGGTAATATATACGATTTCATATTAGTCGGTAAAAAAGTTTATTCGTTTAGTAAATTTACTCTTTCCGTTAAGTATAAACGATTCCAAAAATAGAATTACAAATGCTATTATTGCCAGAATTCTATATTGCTCATCATATTCTGAATATATTTTTGTCTCTATATCTGCACCTTTCATTTTACGTATCTCCGAGACAATTGCTCTATATGCATTATTGGAATTATCTGCTGTTACATATATTCCATTTCCTGCCTTAGCGATCTCCTTCCCAAGTTCCTCATTCAAACGGGTAGTTACAACATTACCCTCTTTATCTTTTATAAAGTTATTTCTTGAATTTGCAATAGGAATAGGTGCTCCACTTGTTGAACCAACTCCTATTACATGAAGCTTGATTTTTTGTTCAGCTACGGAGTTTGCTACCGATACAGCATCGTCTTCATGATTTTCCGCATCAGTTATTAATACGATAGCTTTTTCGGCACTTGCATCAGGGGTAAAAGAGTTTGATGCCATATCAATTGCTCGTCCTATTGATGTTCCTTGCGATGGGACAATTCCTGTATTGATAGATGATAATACCATTTTTGCCGCTATAAAATCAGATGTTATAGGCACTTGCGTATATGCATCTCCTGCAAATACAATCAAGCCTACTTTATCATTATCTAACTCATCAACAAGTTTTGACATAATCATTTTTGCCTTCTCCAATCGAGTTGGTGATACATCTTTTGCATTCATTGAGTTAGAAACATCTAAAACAATCTCTATCTCAACGCTCTCTTTTTTTACAGTTTCAACTTTTGAACCCATTTGCGGGCGTGCTAACACAAATATCAATATTACCAAAACCAATTGTAATAAGAAGAATTTGAAACGTGGACGATATTTTGATACTTCGGGCATAAGAGGCTCTAAAACACTACTTATACCAAATCGTGCAAGTTTTTTCTTACGTCTGTACTCTCCCAATATAAATATAGCCCATACTGCCAATACTATAATGAGAATATAGAAATATTGAGGATTTGCAAATCTAAACATGGCTGTTTTTATATTATGGAATATTTTTTAATATAGTGTTTTTCAATATAATATTGACACATAGTAAAACAAATGATAGCAATATCCAAGGCATAAAAGCCTCCTCTTTTTTACTATATTGTGTTACAGATAATTTTGTTTTTTCTAATTTATCTATCTCATTAAATATCTCTTCCAAAGCACCTTTATCAGTTGCTCTAAAATATTCTCCTCCCGTTTTTTGAGCAATGCTCCGCAATGTAGTTTCATCTATCTCAACAGGGTATTTCTGATATGTAATACCATATGGGGTCTGTACCGGATATAGTGCTTCGCCCTGAGTTCCTACACCAATAGTATATACCCTTATTCCAAAAGTTGAGGCTATTTCGGCTGCAGTTATTGGAGCAATATCTCCAGCATTATTTGTTCCGTCAGTCAATAAAATTATAGTTTTTGATTTGGCTGGACCCTCTTTTATTCTGTTTATTGCAGTTGCTAATCCATCTCCTATTGCCGTTCTATCTTCTAACATACCACACTCTACCGACTTTAACAAGTTCAATAATACTGCGTGGTCTATTGTCATAGGACACATTGTAAAACTCTCCCCTGCAAATATCACCAATCCGATATTATCATAAGGTCGGCCTGATATAAATTGTGAAGCAACATCTTTTGCAGCCTCAACTCTATTCGGAGAGAAATCCCTTGCCAACATCGATGTTGATATATCTAAAGCCATTACAATATCTATACCTTCTGTTGACTTATCGGACCAACTATTAGTTAATTGCGGGCGAGCTATTGCTATTATCAAAGAGCATAAAGCCAATACTTTTAATACAAAGCAAAAATGACGCAAATATGATTTATAGCTTATAGGTAATCTATCAAAAGGCATTGTTGTTGACAATTCTATTGTTGCATCGCCTTTACTCTGCTTTAAAATATACCATACGATTAATGGTATAATAAGCAATAACAACCACAAATATGCCGGATTTGCAAATATCATAATTCTATTTTTTTACATTCTCCTCTTCTGTCTCTTCAACTTGAGGGATTGTTAATTCTACAAAGTTTATAGCATTTCGCATTGCAGCCTCACTATCTTCGGGCAAAGGACGCATTTTTGCAAACTTTACAAAATCTGCAACCTCTAAGATTGCTTTCATATTATTCTCAACCAATTTACTCTCTTTATTAGCACGAAGAGACGCTAATATTTCAGTTGTTGTCATCTCCATTGCATTTATTGAGAATCTTGAATCAATATATTCACGAAGAATATCAATCAATAATGTAAAATATAATTTTTCTTGTCCCGATTGCCATAGTTTCTCCTCTTTTAACTTGTACAAATCTTCCAAGGCTTTTTCGTGAGGTATTATTTTTGCAGCAACCATAACATTCTCCTTTTTAGCTCTATTTTTAAAGTATTTGAGATATGTGTATATTCCTGCCACTATAATTATTAGTATTGCCAATATTAACCAAACATACCAAGGAATATAATCAAATAATACAAATCGAGGATTCCATACATCTTTTATATCTTTCAAATCGAGGTTCTCTTCATCAACTTGAACAGGAACAACTTTTAACGAAAGTGATTCTGTCGCAAAGGTATCGTTATTTAATACCGATTTTATAGGAGGTATTGAATAAAATCCCGAATCAAAAGAGGTAATTATAATCTCTCTGTTAATCTGTATCCTATTGTTTTTAATATCTGATGTATCTCCATCTGTAACCTTTACAACCTCTATATTCTCAATTAGTTTGTCTTGAGGAATTAATAATTGAACATTGGAATCTTTATCTTGAACCACTTCCAACTTTATAGAAGTTTGTTCTCCCTGCCATATTGCAGAAGAATCCATTGTTGCATACATCACAACACCGCTTGCACTGACGGATTGTGTAACGATACTAAATAGAGATATTAATAGTAGTAGTATGTATGATTTTTTTATTTTTATACCCATATTTGTAAGTTTATCTTCTTTCAAATAGTGTCATTAATGAGCGAACATAATCTTCATCTGTAGCTATTGATGTTATATCTACTCCGCTTTTGAGTGCTGCTTCAACCATTTTTTGTTGACAATTAATCCACCACTGAGCATATTTATCACGAACTTTTCTCGATGAAGTATCTATCCACATCTCTCCTCCTCTTTCCGAATCTTTCACTTTGATAAGTCCCACATTCGGCATCTCTCTCTCACGCTTATCATATATCTGCAACGCAACAAGGTCGTGTCGATTATTAGCGATAGTCAGAGCTTTCCTATAATCCTTTGTATCGACAAAATCGCTTAAAAGGAATAGCGTACAACGTTTTTTTATTGCATTAGTTACATATTCTAGTGCTAATGAAATATCGGTACTGCTATTCTCAGGCTTAAATTCTATCAACTCTCGAATTATATATAAAACGTGCTTTCTTCCTTTTTGAGGGGGTATAAATTTTTCAATTTTATCTGAAAAAAATATTACACCAATTTTATCATTATTTTGAATTGTAGAAAAAGCCAATGTTGCAGCAATCTCCGTCATCATTTCTTTCTTCGACTCTCCTACTGCTCCAAAATTTCTACTTGCCGAAACATCTATCAGCAACATTACCGTAAGCTCTCGTTCTTCCTCAAACACCTTAATATAGGGTTTGTTATGACGTGCCGTTACATTCCAATCGATATCCCTAACATCATCTCCGAATTGATATTCTCGAACTTCTGAGAATGCCATACCTCGTCCTTTAAAGGCAGAGTGATACTGTCCCGCAAATATATTACGAGATAGCCCTCTACTCTTAATCTCTATTTGACGGACTTTCTTTAATAGTTCGGTAGTCTCCATTTGTAGAAGGTATTTTTAGGGAACCTCTACTTTATTTAGAATTTCACTGATTACCTCCTCTGTGGTAATATTGTTTGCCTCAGCCTCATAGCTTAAGCCTATACGATGACGAAGAACATCATGACATATAGCTCTGATATCCTCAGGTATTACATACCCTCTTTGTTTTAAAAATGCGTATGAACGTGCAGCCAATGCCAAATTTATTGAAGCACGAGGTGATGCTCCAAACGAAATCATTCCTTTCAACTCTTTTAGGTCGTAATCTTGAGGGAAACGTGTTGCAAATACTATATCGACAATATATCTTTCAATTTTCTCATCAATATATACCTTGCGAACTATATCTCTTGCTTCAACAATCTCAGCAGGTTTTATTACAGGTTTCAACTCATATTTTTCTCCAGAGATATTTTGTCTTATAATTTGTTTTTCCTCCTCTTTCTTAGGATAACCGATTATAACTTTCAACATAAAACGGTCAACTTGAGCTTCTGGCAACGGATAGGTTCCCTCTTGCTCTATAGGGTTTTGCGTTGCCATAACAAGAAATGGATCATCTAACTTAAATGTGTTCTCTCCAATTGTTACCTGACGCTCTTGCATTGCTTCTAATAACGCACTTTGAACCTTAGCCGGAGCACGATTTATCTCGTCGGCTAATACAAAATTAGCAAATATCGGACCTTTTTTTGACAAAAACTGCTCTTTCGCAGGACTATATATCATTGTTCCTATAACATCGGCAGGTAACAAGTCAGGCGTAAATTGAATTCTATTATACTTTGCATCAATTAACGACGCCAAAGACTTTATCGCCAATGTTTTTGCCAAACCCGGAACTCCTTCCAATAAAATGTGTCCATTTGACAATAATCCTATTAACAGAGAATCTACAAGATGCTTTTGACCTACAATAACCTTGTCCATTCCCATTGTAATTGTATTCACAAAAGAACTTTTGCTTGCAATAAGTTCGTTAAGTTCTCGAATATCAACTATTTGATTCATATTTATAATATAATTTATTAATTAATTTCTATAATTAGGTGCAAATTTATAGCAATAATATTAATTTTAACAGATACAAATGTTAAAAATAACAAATTAAACCCTACTCTATTTCATATAATATTTGCTTCTCTAACTCTTTAGCTCTTTTTATAGATTCGGGATTTGATGCATCAATATTATATTTTTCAGCATCAGGAACAACAACCTCGAAACCTGCCTTCAAATCTCTTGGGTTCCATATTCTTCCGCTATTCTCACGATATATATACACCCAAAAGACTTTATCTCCGTAATATTTTTGAGCGATTGTTGTTAAAAATTTACCTCGCTCTATTGTTTCTACTACGGGCTCCTTTTTTACAGTTTCCAAATCAGCTAATTCAGTTTCATTCTCAACTTGTTCTTTTTCCGAAACCATCAACTCATTAGACTCAACAACCATACTGTCTTCTTTGTTTTCAATATCAAATGTCGTAACACTTAAAGAGTCTTGCACTTTTACTTGTTCGCCAATTGTTGAAAATTTGAACGAAGAGAACGATATAGACAATCCTTTTCCGTCTTTGAAAAAGAAAAACCATAATGAAATAAATATGGCAAACAAAAGGAATGCTGTTAAAAAGCCAAATATATATCCGTTACGAGTACGTCTTCGATACTCTTTTTGAATTTTTATGTCATCAACATTATAAACAGTAGATAAGATTTCAACCTCAGATTTACTTTCATCCTGTCCTCCTTTCTCTTCCTCTAGATCTGCTGCTACATCATCAGCTTCATTTAAATCATTAATTTCTTCAATGTTACTTACTTCTGCTTCTGATATTTGTTCCACATCATTCTTTACTTCCTCTTCATCGGTATAATCATCTTTTTCAATCAATGATAATTCCTCATCCTCAAGCAATATTGTTTGACTATTCTCAATTTCATCTTTAATATTTACTTGTTCTACATCCCGAACTGTTTTTTCAGGGATCTCAACATCAATAATTTCTGTTGTAAATGCAGCAAAAGGAGCATTAACAGCATCTTTCATTGTTTTATCGGGAGTAAATGAGAGTTTATAGTGTCCCGGTATCTCAATACTCTGTTTTGTGTTAACATCTACACTTGTTCGTGCATCAACCCAAATAGGCACAAAAGCACCTACCCCCTTTATTGTTAAAGCTTCTCCTGATGATATAACCTCTGATGCTAATGTAAAAAAGTCCTTAACAAATTGCTCTGACTCTTTTTTTGTTATACCACTCTTTATCGATAGTAAAACGGCAATATCTGCTATAGTTAATTTTTTATTCATTTGGAGTTAACTCTTTTAATTGATTTTTAATTGATGTAGAGGGCTTAAACGTTAATACAATCTTAGGAGGTACTAACATTTTACTTCCGGTAGCCGGATTAAAAATTTCACGTTCCAATTTCTTCTTTGGCTCAAAATTACCAAATCCTTTTACCATAACCGTATTCATATCGGCACACTCTTCTCTTAATGTTTTTGAAATCATTAAAGAGAGTTTCTCTGTTGTTTTTTTATCTTTTCCTGCTCTTTTTTGAAGCTGGACCAAGAACTCTTTATAATCCATAACTTTAAAGAATATTTAAGCATACAATTGCTATCATACAAAGATAATTAAAATTATGTAAATGATAAAATCAGATGTGTGAATATTTATTCAAGTAGTTTTAGAAATTATAATTGGCATATTTCTCAAATGACTCAAAGAAAAAAATAAAGAGGCTGTTTCAAATGAACAGCCTCCTGAGTATTTATATATCAACAAAATTTAATCATTCATTGAAATCAACAATTCCTCATTTGAATATGTTTTTTGCATTCTGTCTTTTATAAACTCCATTGCCTCAATCGAATTCATATCAGACAAATAGTTACGCAATACCCACATTCTACGTAAAGTATCATCGTCTAATAACAAATCATCACGTCGAGTTGATGATGCCACTATATCTACAGCAGGGAATATTCGTTTATTAGCCAGTTTCCTATCGAGTTGCAACTCCATATTTCCTGTCCCCTTAAACTCTTCAAAAATAACATCGTCCATTTTAGAACCTGTTTCGGTAAGTGCTGTTGCAATTATTGTCAAACTTCCGCCATTTTCAATATTGCGAGCTGCTCCAAAGAATCGTTTGGGTTTATGAAGTGCATTTGCATCAACTCCTCCAGACAATACTTTTCCTGATGCCGGAGATACAGTATTGTATGCTCTTGCCAAACGAGTTATTGAATCAAGCAATATAACTACATCATGTCCACATTCAACCATACGTTTTGCTTTCTCCAACACTATGCTTGCCACCTTAACATGACGCTCTGCCGGCTCATCAAAAGTTGACGAAATTACCTCCGCTTTTACACTTCGAGCCATATCGGTAACCTCCTCAGGACGTTCATCTATCAACAAGATTATCATATAAACCTCAGGGTGATTTGCCGATATTGCATTTGCAATATCTTTAAGCAACATTGTTTTACCTGTTTTTGGCTGAGCCACTATCAATCCACGTTGTCCTTTTCCTATAGGAGAAAACATATCTACAACTCTTACAGAGACGTCATTTCCGTTTGAAGATGTTAAATTAAATTTTTCATCAGGGAATAATGGCGTCAAGTGATCAAAAGCAATTCGGTCTCGAACAAATTCAGGTGTTCGTCCATTAATTCTATCAACTTTTGTCAAAGGGAAATACTTCTCTCCCTCTTTAGGTGGACGTATCGGACCTTCTACTACATCTCCGGTCTTTAAACCAAATAGTTTTATTTGTGATTGAGAAACATATACATCATCCGGAGAAGAGAGATAATTATAGTCAGACGAACGCAAGAAGCCATATCCGTCAGGCATTATCTCCAATACTCCCGAACCTATTATTATATCATCAAATTCAAATACTTTTTCTTGTTGAGATTGAGGTTCAGGGATTTGTTGAGATGAGACTTCGATAGTTTCTACGGGTTCTACCACACGTTTTTTAATCGGAGTGGATTTTTGTTGCGACTGTTTATTTCTTGGAACAAATCGCTGATGCTCACTATGAGGGAAGAAGGCTTGAAGTTTTGGTGTTGTTTCAGTTTTTACCTCATCTTTTTGAGCCTCCGCATCTATTGTCTGAACATCTTTTATATCTTCACCTTTATCTTCTATCGGCTCTACTTTCTTTATTATTGATCTTCTACCTCTTTTTACATTTTTCTTAGCCTCTTCTGCATCTATTTCTTTCACAGATGTTTCAGGTTTAGTATTTTCTTTTGCCTCCTGAGTTATAATTTCCTCGCCAACAATATTATCAACTATATTATCTTTTACCTCAACTGTCTTTTGTTTTGACTTTCTACTTATCATCCTTTTAGGCTGAGGTTTCAAGATTGCTGTATTTTCAGACTTTTCAGCCGAAGCTTCACTCTTTTTCTCCTCTTTTGTTTTGGTTACTTTTGTTTTGCGTTTAGGTGCTATTGCTGCGGTTTCTGCTTGATGATCTAATATTTTATATACCAATTCATCTTTCGAGAATGAAGAGACTTTTGCAATACCCATACTTTGTGCAATAGCCTGCAAATCTTCCAATGTTTTTGCAGACAGTTCTGAAATGTTGTACATGAAATTAATTGTATATTTAAGGTGTAACCTTAATGTGGTATTCTCGACAGAATTCTGTCTTTAATATTTGTTTGGATTTATAATTAAGAATTGTTTGTTATACTCGCTTTATAAACTTTCTAACACGACTATTATGTGCTTGGCACCTTATTTAATTTACTGCAAAGATAAATATTTTTTTATAAATAAACAAGCAAGGGAAGATTTTGTTCTTACTCATTATAAAACTATATATCTATTTGCAATCCATCATATGACAAAAACACATTCGATGGCAATTTATATGAAACCTCATTGTGCAATCCCATTTGATGACTCATATGTATCAGATAACATCGTTTTGGAGATACTCTTTTTATGACATTCAGAGCGTCATTTAATGTTTGGTGTGATATATGCTCCGTATGTCGTAATGCATTTATTATTAACACATCAAGAGATTTTAACTTTTCTATTTCCAAGTCCGAAATTGTAAGCATATCGGTTATATACGCCATAGAGCCAATTCTATAACCAAATATAGGCAAATTATAGTGCATTACTCTTATCGGAAGCACCTTAATACCATTAAGTCCGAACTGTTTATTTTCGATATTTTTTATATTAAATGTAGCAACTCCGGGATATCTGTTTTCTCCAAAACAATATGGGAATAGCCTCCGAATTGTTCTTTCAACATTATGTTCGGCATATATAGGCATAGGTTTATCATTTGTAAATGAACGCAACTCATCTAAGCCCGAGATATGATCGTAATGATGATGAGTCAACAAAACAGCATCTATACGTTTAACATTATAACGCAACATTTGCTGTCTAAAATCAGGTCCGCAATCTATTAATATGTTTTTATCATTGACAGTAACTAATACCGACGATCTTAAACGTTTATCTTTAGAATCAGAAGAGCAACAGACTTCGCAATCACAACCTATTTGTGGCACTCCCGTTGACGTTCCTGTTCCTAAAAACAACACTTTCATAACACTATATTTGTATTATATATAATTTACTTCAGGAGTTATCTCCACTCCATATTTTTCATATACCGATTTTTGTATCTGTGATGCAAGTTCAATTACATCAGCTGGTATAGCATTATTCTCATTAATCAGCACCAAACATTGCTTATGGTAAACAGCAGCACCTCCAACTCTTTTACCATGCCAACCTGCTTTATCAATAAGCCATGCTGCTGATAATTTGACTTTATCTTCATTTAACGGATATGATACAATATCGGGATACTCTTGTTTAAGAGTATGAAAACAAGTAACATCAACAACAGGATTTATAAAAAAACTGCCCGCACTTCCCAACTCATTTGGATCAGGTAACTTTTGCTTACGTATCTCTATTATTGAATTACGAATATTTTGCAGAGTTATATCATCTCCGAGCATAGTTTTAAGATTACCATATTCTAATTTATGGCAGGGAGTCTTACTTAGCCTATACTCAACATATGTAATTATATATTGCCCTTTTAATTGTGTTTTAAATATACTGCTACGATATCCATACAGGCACTCATCTTGTTTAAAGATTCTTTCTGCTCCCGTTTCTACATCAATCGCATACACTCTGTTGATTATATCTTTAGCTTCTACTCCATAAGCACCCACATTTTGTACTGCCGACGCACCAACCTCTCCCGGTATGTACGATAAGTTTTCCGCTCCGTACCAATTATTAGAAACAGTATATGCAACAAAATCATCCCAAACTACTCCCGCTCCAACCTTAATCAAAACACTATCTTCGTGTTCCTCCACAACCATATCGACTATCCTTGAGTGTAACACTACCCCACAATACTCTTTTGTAAATAAGAGATTACTTCCTCCGCCAATATGTATATATATATTATCTTTTATGATTGGAGATATTAACAACGAACGCAATTCTTCCACAGAATCATATTCTACCAAATATCGGGTATTTATATCCATTCCAAAGGTATGGTATGGTTTTAACGATATGTTTTCCTTAATATTTATCATACACGTTTATATTAAACGGAATTTCACCAATAATCCATCTTTAAACTCCAAATAGCTTCCTGTGTTATAGGTCCAACGTTCTCTTAGACCTGAATATTCGGGAATTTGCGATACCCCGTCAGGAAGTCCTATTGAGATTTGACACTCATCTTTTGTCATTCCAAGTGCTACCTTTGACTGTGTTATCAATTGCCAAACTTCTTCTTTTATTTGAGGGTATTTATCCTTGGGGTTTGAAAATGTAAACAATTTATCAAATGTTGAGTATTGCGACATATATTGTGAAGCAAACATTGTGGTATAAACCATCGCTTCTCTACCTTCTGAGGTTTTAAAAATTATGGATAAAGGAAATATCTTATTTCCCGCTTCAATTTTTTGAATTATCACAGGAATTAATTTTTTTCCGCTCTCCTCTACTCCATTTACGCTATACCAATTCGGTGTTTTTATATATAGAGTTTTTCCTCTTAAGAGCGAATCGGCAAACAATATATAATCGCATGAGACCAATTCAGGCAATAAAGGATTGAAATCAGTCGATAAAATTTCTGTTATCTGTTTTGATATTTTATAAACAAATTCCACTCCATTACTCTCATATACAATACATGTTTCAAATCCTCTCCAAGTTTGAGTCTCCTCTAAACCTTTATATTTAAATTTTGTACCTTTTAAATTTTTATAATCCTCTTTTATTCCACTTCTTGGTTCTAACAGTATCGGCAACTCATCAACCACACACACAAACTCCATTCCTTGCTCCCAATCTTTTATGCTATCTCTTTTGAAATTAATCAGCATAAAAGATTGCTCTGCCGAAATACTGCTCTCCTCTTTCCCCATTCTAAACGACGAACAAGAGCAGAGAAGTATAATAAAGAATAGAAGAGTTACGCATTTAAAATTTTGCATATTATATCTCGTCGAAATGATTACGTAAAATATTTTTTATTTTATCAACTGCCGAACGCAAATATATCAATCGTCCTTGTTCTTCATGTGATAAAGTTTCTATATCGGTATTAGAGATTATCTTTTCTACATAATTTATTGTATCTTGCATATTTTCTATATCATGTAGTTCGGAATATGCATATATCATTTTAAAGCAAGTGTCTATATCATATTTATCTAAAGCAAAAGCTTTCTTATAATACTCTAAGGCTTTATCCGGCATACCACACTTTATCTCTACATCCCCACTGAGGACAAATGCTTTTCCTTCAGATTCGTCATAATCGGTATATGTTAATCTGTTTAGTGCATCTTTTGATTTATCGTATGCCTCTTGCTCATAATATAACCTTGCCAACATATATACAATATCCGATGAATATGGATCAATCTCTTCGGCTTGTTTTAATAGAGTAATTGCCCTTTCATAATCGCTATTTGCTTTATAGCAATTCTGTGCCGAAATATACAAACTCTTGGCATTAACTGAGAAATATTTCTCTGCCTCTTTTAACACCTTGTTACTATCATCAAATCGATGCATTTTTGTATAACAAGTTGCCAACATTATATAAATATTTTCGTCTTTGGTTTTATCTAATGATTCAAGTATTGATACAGCCTCTTCATAAGAGGTTTGTTCCATAAAGCAATAGGCTTTATAGTAATAGGCTTCACTAT
>JAFYPQ010000037.1 GCA_017559955.1 Bacteroidales bacterium | reverse complement strand
GTCTCGTACTACTTTGTCTTTTTCAAATATTCAATGATCTCTTTTTTTGTTGCCCTCGGTTTGTTCCCGAAAGCGGATGCAAAAGTACTACACTTTTTATTACCCACCAAATTTTTTTACAACTATTTTTCAAGATTTTTTACTTTTTATCTAAATACCCTAATTATCAGGGATATATTTTTTAATCTTTTTTTTCCGTTTTTTGAGTAATTTTTAAAGTTTACCAATTTTGTGCGATTTTACTCCTCAAGTTTAAATCTGATTCGGAAACCGGATGGGGTATTTCCACTGCTAATTATCTTAAATTTTCCAATTTCCGATGTATTTTTTACATGCGAGCCCAAACAAGGACAGCTATCATAATCGCCTATATTTATCACCCTAATTGTAGCACTCACTCCCTCAGGCAGACGAGAGGTATCAAATTTTTGTTTCGCCTCCTCTATAGTTATTACCTCTTCGGTTACGGGCAAACACATAGATATTACTCTATTCACTTGCTCCTCTACCGCCAATATTTGCTCTTGAGTCAATTCTTGCGGTAACTCATAATCGCATTTGCTTTTCTTGCGTTCGACGTGTGCCGATACTGCCCTGCCACAGTTAAACATCTTTACCATTGTTGCATTAAGCAGATGCTCTGCCGTATGCATTGGCGGATACTCCTGTTTGTTATGTTCGTTAAATTGAGTATTATTTTCCATTGGTTTTGTATTTTTAGAGTTGCAAATATAACATTTTATACTAAAAATATTTATCCTCTATATATATAAGGTATAAAATTTATATTTTGTATTAAAATCATAAAGTTTGTAAAATGTCTTGGATTGTTAAAATAATAATCTATATTTGCAATTGAAATATTAAATTTAACAATTATGAAAAAGACAATTTTTACCCTAATCGCCATTTTTGCATTGTCGGCTTTTTCTTATAGCTCAGTAGCAAAAGAGGTTGCAGTTGATATTAAATCGATACCGGCAACAGCACAAAATTTTATCAAACAAAATTTTGCGGACAAGAAACTTCTCTCTATCGTTAAAGATAGCGAAATTTTAGATACTGAATATAAAGCATACTTCTCAGACAGAACAAGCATAACCTTTACATCAAAAGGAGAATGGAAAGAGATTGACGGCAATAAAAATTGTATTCCCGAAAGTACAATCCCTGCAAACATAGCTAATTATGTTGCTGAAAATTACGCCGGCATATGCATAAGCAAAATTGAAATAGATAAAGAGCTATTCGGATTTCAATACAACATCGAACTTTTAAATGGTATCGATATGAAATTTGATAAAAACGGTGCATTTTTAGGCTTCGACGATTAATCATTTGCAAATATTTTTACCACTCACTTTAAGACCGCTTACAATAGTGGTCTTTTTTTGTAATAAAATAGATATTCGGAGCAGGCATAAATTTATGTTTTGGCATTTTTATACTTCGAAAGAAGTATTTGCTGTAAAATATTTTGTAACTTCGCATCATTAAACCGATTAATAGATTATAAAGAGATATGGCAACTAAACCTTCAATACCAAAGGGCACAAGAGATTTTTCTACAATAGAGACAGCTAAAAGAAACTATATTTTCAACACTATAAGTGATGTTTTTCAACTATTCGGTTTTCAAGAGATTGAAACTCCCGCAATGGAAAACCTCTCTACTCTTATGGGCAAATATGGAGAGGAGGGAGATAAACTTCTTTTCAAAATTTTGAACTCGGGCGATTTTGCAGGAAAAGTAAATGATGAACTTTGGCAAGGAAAAGAATCGAATAAACTTGCATCGGCTCTTTGCGAGAAAGGATTACGTTATGACTTAACCGTTCCGTTTGCCCGATACGTAGTAATGCACCAAAACGAGATTACTTTCCCCTTTAAAAGATGCCAAATTCAACCTGTTTGGCGTGCTGACAGACCTCAAAAGGGCCGCTATCGAGAATTTTATCAATGCGATGCCGATGTAGTCGGCTCAAACTCTCTTTTGAACGAGGTTGAACTTATTCAAATGATTGATGAGGTATTCAATCGTTTAGGCATTAGAGTTGCAATCAAGATGAACAACCGCAAAATTCTTAGCGGTATTGCCGAAATTATAGGTGAGGCAGATAAAATCATAGATATTACTGTTGCCATCGACAAACTCGACAAAATAGGATTGGAGAATGTAAACGAAGAACTCCGAAGCAAAGGTATTTCAGAGGAGAGCATCGAGCAACTCAAACCCATTATTCTACTTGAAGGTTCTAATAACGAGAAGCTTGAGACTTTACGCAAAACCCTTGCTTCGTCGGAGGTTGGATTGAAAGGAATCGAGGAGCTTCAATTTATACTAAACCGCATTGAGGGTTGCGAACTTCGTTCGGCGTTGGATATCGACCTTACTCTTGCACGAGGATTAAACTACTATACAGGAGCAATTTTTGAGGTTAAAGCATTGGATGTTCAAATTGGAAGTATTTCGGGCGGTGGCCGATACGACAACCTTACAGGAGTATTTGGTTTGAACGGAGTTTCAGGCGTTGGTATATCTTTTGGAGCCGACCGTATATATGACGTTCTTAATCAATTGGAGTTGTATCCCGAGAAATCCCTACAATCTACACAAATAATGTTTGTAAATTTTGGAGAGAAAGAGGAGATTGCCTCTCTTGCTCACGTTATGACACTCAGAAAAGCCGGCATAAGCACCGAGATATACCCCGAGTCTGCCAAAATGAAAAAGCAAATGGGGTATGCCGATGCAAAAGCTATTCCTTATGTAGCTTTAGTTGGAGAGAACGAAATTAAAGAGGGCAAAATAACACTTAAAGATATGACAAGCGGAACGCAAGAGTTACTATCTATCGAAGAAATTATTTCAAAATTATCATAATATGACAGAGTTCGTCCTTGCTCAAGAGAGCGATGCAGGTTTAATAAGCCGTTTAGGGCATAAAATTTTCGGAGAGACTTATAAGAATATTCTCTCCGAAGAACAAATTGAGTATATGCTCGAAATGATGTATTCAACCTTCAGCATTCTCCAACAGATGCATAACAACAATACATTCTACATCGTGTATTGCGAGGGAGAGCCATGCGGATATATTGCGATAGAGAGAAAGGATGCCAATTTGTTTCATCTTCAAAAACTCTACCTCCGCTCTGATATGCATGGGCAAAACATCGGACGAGAGATGATGAACAAGGTTTATGAGCATGCAAAAGAGCTGTCGCCCGACGGAGCAACCATTACACTTAATGTAAACAGAGAGAACCCCACATTGGGCTTTTACAAAAAAATGGGATGGGAAATTATCGAGAGCGGTGATTTTGAGTTGGGTTGCGGATTTTTCGCCAACGACTATATTATGAGATACGAGGTGTAAACCATATACCTTTTAAATTGTCTAAAACTATATACGTATAATCATAAAAACAAACAATAATGAAAAGTTTATATTCAATTTTAGCAGCATTGTTTATTTCGGTTGCAGTTTTTGCACAAGATGCCGCACCAAAAATAGTTTTTGAAAAAGTAAGCCACGAATATGGCAACATCAAAGAGGCAGATGGTGATGCTTCGTGCGAATTTAAATTTACAAACGAGGGCAACGCACCCCTTATCATCACACGAGCAACAAGCAGCTGCGGATGTACAGCACCCACCTACCCCAAAGCTCCAATAGCCCCGGGAGAGAGTGGAGTAATTGGCGTTACATACCATGCAAAAGGACGTCCTGGAGGTTTCAGCAAAAACATCACGATATATACTAACGTTCCCGAGGAGAAGATAAAACTTATTATTTCGGGAAATGTTATCCCTCAAAACTAAACATAATACAATAAAATATGAAAAGAGGCTTTTTGCTTTTATTATCATTGCTATTTTTCATAGGAGTTAACGCTCAAGCAAAAATAGAGTTCGAGGAGATTGTTCACGATTTCGGAACATTCTCTGAAGAGGAGACTTTTGTAAACTGCTCTTTTAAATTCAAGAATACAGGAACATCACCTCTGGTTATAATAAAAGCCAAAGCTACGTGCGGATGTACCGTCCCAAGCTACCCCAAAGCACCTATAGCTCCTGGAGAGAGCGGAGTGATAGATGTGAAATATTCAGCAATAGGACGCCCTGGAGCATTTAACAAATCCGTTAAAATAACAACAAACGGTACCCCTGCCGAAACAAACTTAGTAATAAAAGGCAACGTTATCGGTTTTTCAGATAACTTGGAATATAAATATTATATAAACGGGCTCAAACTCAAACAAGTTTCGTTTGATATGGGAAAAATCATAAAAGGGGAGAAGAAAGAGTTGATGTTTGACACCTGGAACAGTACCGACCGTCCGTTAACCATATCAATAACCAATGCTTCGGACTACATGAAAGTTGAAGCACTTCCCTTAAAACTCGCACCCGGAAAGAGAGGGAAAATAAAAGTAACCTACGACACAAAAATCTGTAACGATTGGGGCAAACAAATTGACGAATTCTTAATCAGTTCGGAACGTCCCGAATCACGTACAATGAACAAAAAAATCACCATAACCTCTAACATTGTTGAAGATTTCAGCAAGCAAGGTAGTAAACGTCCGAAAGTTGAAATTGAAAACGTTTTAATTAATTTAGGCGAAATCAATAGTATTTCTCCAACAGAATACGAGGTTAAATTAAAAAACAGCGGAAATGGCAATTTAATTATCCGCAAAGTCTCATCTTCGGCTCAAACAATTAAAGCGAGCATTAGCCAAACAGAGATTAAACCTAATGGAGTGGCAACGCTTACTATCTCTTTAAATCCGACAAAGAGCAAAAGCAGAATTGTTAACGAAACCATTACCATTATAACCAACGATTCTCAAAGGAGCGAAATAGAGGTTCAGGTAACAGCATCACTTAAATAGTGCAACGTATGGAACACTTTGAAAACAGCGGAGAATTTGCAGGATTGAATGTAAATAACGGTGTCGAGCAACAACCGACAATAAACCCCTATCTAAAAAAGAGGGGTATTACTCGTCGCAAGTTTACAGCCGAAGAGTATGCCGAAGGTATTCTAAAAGGCGACATATCGATATTAAGCCAGGCTGTTACTCTTATCGAGAGCAATCTTCCTGCCCACCAGGAGATAGCTCAAGAGGTTATAAGATTATGCCTTCCCTACTCGGGCAACTCGGTGAGGATTGGAATAACAGGAGTTCCAGGTTCGGGGAAAAGTACATCAATAGACTCATTCGGACTACACGTTGTAAACGGAGGACATAAACTTGCTGTTCTTGCCATTGACCCAAGTAGCGAAATAACCAAAGGCTCTATTCTTGGCGATAAAACACGAATGGAACGACTATCTGTTGAGAAGAATGCTTTCATCCGCCCTTCACCCTCGGCAGGCTCGCTTGGTGGTGTTGCACGCAAAACTCGAGAGAGCATCATCTTGTGCGAAGCAGCAGGCTTCGATACAATTTTTGTTGAGACCGTTGGAGTAGGTCAATCAGAAACTGCTGTTCACTCAATGGTCGATTTCTTCCTACTTATTCAACTTGCAGGAACAGGCGACGAACTACAAGGTATAAAACGAGGTATTATGGAGATGGCTGACGGCATTGTGATAAACAAAGCCGACGGAGACAATATTGATAAAGCGAAATTGGCACAAGCCCACTTCCGTAATGCCCTGCATCTGTTTCCGCCAACCGCATCAGGTTGGAATCCACAAGTGCTGACTTATTCTGGATACTACGACCTTGGCATCAAAGAGGTATGGGATATGATATATAACTATATCGACTTTGTTAAACAAAACGGATATTTCAAAAGAAAGCGAAACGAGCAGGCAAGATATTGGATGCTTGAGACCATAAACGACAAACTCAAATCGCATTTCTTCAACAATCCCGACATTGCAGAGATGTTAGCAGAGAAAGAGAATTTAGTTCTAAACTCACAACAAAGTCCATTTACTGCGGCAGGCGAGATTTTGGATTACTACTTTAAAAAGAATAGGGAATAAAAATTACCTTAATAAATAAACCCCAAAAGTTTTTTCTTAACTTTTGGGGTTCACTTCATTTTTTTGACTTTGAAGCTTATTTTGGCTGATTACAGATGCATATTATTATAGGTCTAATGTTGATATAGAATATATATATATTGAGGACTTTATAATAAGATACAATCCCATTATAATTAACGAAAGGACCTTTAATGTTTTGTTTTTTATAGCAAAACAAACTGCAAGCACAAGAAATACCGTACAGACAGATATATCTATCAATGATGTTAGTATAATAAAACATATATGCCATTCGTAACATAATATTCCATCTCCAACAAATGTATTAACAGCCCAATATATAATAGGAGCCATAACAAAAACCCATACAATATAAAAGAATAAAAATAGCGATGCCTTCTTAAATACTTTAGCAATATTATTCTTGTCGTCCATAGTCGAACATGAAGATTTACAATTAACAGAAGACATTTCAATCTCTTCCTCAAAATTTTTGATACCCATAATGTTCCATTTTTAGTAATAATAATAAATATTTGTCAATTCAAACATACCTAAAAGATTGTATATCTCATACATTCCCAAAACTATTAAAGCTATTATTTTAATAGCTTTATCTTTTATCGAAAATAATATAATAAAAGCCATTAATGGAACCACCATTAAAAACTCAATAATATTGAAGAATATTGAGCACCCTCTTCCAAACGAATAATCAATCCATGAAAAAAGAAAATTTTGCACTGGTAAATAACAATACCACGCAATAAAAATTAGTATCAAAAGAGAACTCTTAGAAGAAATAAGTTTTTCTATTTTATTACTTTTACATCCAGGTCTTTCACAATTTGAATTTAAACGCATTTGCATATCCCTATTATTAGCTTCCATAATTGTAAAGTTGTTAAAATTTAATAGTATATAGTGCAAATATATATTTTTTTAATTAAATAAAGTAATTCTTACTTATACGATTTTAAGATTTTATAAAGAAAGAGATTGTCTTAATATTATTAAAACAATCTCTTAATCAGTATTAATATATATGTTTTTCTTTTAATAAATATACCTCTTACTATTTAGCATCTTTCTCCTCCCAATGGAATGGTTCCAACTCTGAATTTTTATCTAACCACTCGGGTTTTCGGTTAGCGTATATTATAAATGGTGCAACCACAAAAACTATACAGCCTATTATCAATACAGAGTACCATGCCGCATTGCTTCCCACCTCGATTTGTGCAGGTGGCACAAAACTTAATACAAAGGCTAACAACGAGCCTAAAAATCCTACTCCTGCAACTATCCATATCCAAATATTGTTTTTACCAATACGGAAGGGGCGTTGTGCATTTTTCATTTTGTATCGCAACGCTATTGCCGCAGCAAACATCAATAGATACATTATTATATATAGCAATACTGTTAATTGCGACAATATTTGATAGAAGCTCTGCACCGAGGGCATTACAACAAACAACAACGACAAAAGTGTTACGGCTATTCCTTGCAAATAGAGTATATTCTTTTGTACTCCTATAGCATTGGTCTTTTGCAAGACGGGAGGTAAATATCCTGCTTTACCGACAGAGAACAATCCTTTTGAGGGACCTGCCACCCAGGTTAGTACTCCCGCCAATACTCCGAATGTGAGGGCTATTGCCATTATGAGCGATAACCACGATGCGTGAATGTATGAGAAGTAACGATCAAATCCTACCAAGAGGCTTTGTGTCAG
This sequence comes from Bacteroidales bacterium, assembly GCA_017559955.1. Lineage (GTDB taxonomy): Bacteria > Bacteroidota > Bacteroidia > Bacteroidales > G3-4614 > Caccoplasma_A. The sequence goes on along the minus strand of JAFYPQ010000037.1, from coordinate 2,775 downwards.
GTTTATATCTTTTTGTGGTATTATAACTCCCAATGAGAATGTCCCCAGTATGAATATAAGTACTGTTATTATAGAGCCTATGAATATTGCTTTGGGATAGTTTTTTGAGGGGTTATCCATATCCTGAACGTGAACTCCACTCATCTCCATTCCGGCATAAAAGAGAAAGATTCCGGATGCCAAAACCAAATTATTGAAGTTTGATAGATCGGGAAAGAAGTTTCCTGAGAAATCCATTTGAGACTCTCCTCCGGTTGACAGATAGACTATTCCCAATATTACGAGTATTGCCGCTGGGATTATCGTACCCACCAAGCCTCCTATTTTTGAGACTTTCCCTACCCAGCCCAATCCTTTGAGCGAGATAAAGGTTGCTATCCAATAGATTATTAATACTACAATAAGTGTATAAAACTTATTTGATGCCAATGTCATATCTGCTTGCGGATTCATTCCTATATAAGCTAACGACACTGCACCAAAGGTCAGAACGGTTGGATACCAAATTGTATTCTGAACCCATTGAACCCAAATAGCAAGAAAACCTATCTTCTTGCCAAATGCCTCGCCTACCCAACGAAATACACCTCCCTGCTTGTTCTGAAACATTGCCGCCAACTCGGCTGCAACCATCGCCGTAGGAATAAGAAATACTATTGCGGCAAATATATAGTAAAATGCCGAACTCAATCCATATTCTGCCTCCGACGGCAATCCTCGCAATGACACCACAGCCGTTACATTCATAATAGCCAAAGTAAAGACTCCTAACTTTACTCCTTTCTTAACATCTGCCATACTTCTTAAATTATAAGTTTAACCTTTTAATAATATATAGTTTTGTTTCTCATATAAAACAATTGTTTACTTTTTAAGGTTCAAAATTGGTGCAACAAAAAGAAATTAACATTAACTTTGCACCCGATTATTAATTACACTTAAAACTGATTATGTCAACATATAACGAAACTGCCCCTCGTAAAGTAACTACTCGTCGTTTGAGCGAGATGAAGGCAAGGGGCGAAAAAATTTCGATGCTTACCGCCTACGACTACTCAATGGCAAAACTCATTGACGAGGCAGGTATGGATATTATTTTAGTTGGAGACTCGGCTTCGAATGTGATGGCAGGCAACATCACTACTTTGCCTATGACTTTGGACCAAATGATATATCACGGATGCTCGGTTATGCGTGCTGTCAAAAGAGCGTTAGTGGTTGTAGATATGCCTTTCGGTACTTATCAAGGAAACTCGATAGAGGCTCTTAACTCTGCTATCAGAATTATGAAAGAGACAGGTGCCGACTGCGTTAAACTTGAAGGTGGAGAGGAGATTCAAGAGTCGATTTCTCGCATATTAAGTGCAGGTATTCCCATTATGGGACACTTGGGATTGACTCCTCAATCGATAAACAAATTTGGAGGTTACGCTGTTAGAGCTAAAGAAGAGGCTGAGGCTCAAAAACTAATAAAGGATGCTCACCTTTTAGAAGAGTTGGGATGTTGTGCCGTGGTAATAGAGAAAGTTCCTGCCACTCTTGCAAAAAGAGTTGCAGAGGAGTTGACCATACCGGTTATTGGTATTGGTGCAGGAGGTGGCGTTGACGGACAAGTTTTGGTAATGCACGATATGTTAGGTATAAACAAAGGTTTTTCACCCCGTTTTTTACGCAGATATGCCGATCTCAGCACTGAGATTACCAACGCTGTTAAACACTATATTGAGGATGTTAAGTCGAGCGACTTCCCCAATGAAAGCGAACAATACTAATTAGACATCAGTTGTTAGTTTTTAGTTGTTAGCTAAATTAGGAATGAGAAATTAGAAATGAGGGATGTTTCTTTTTTAATGAAAATTTAATTCCTAATTTCTAATTGGAGCAAAGCGACGAACTAATTCCTAATATAATAAAACTGATTTGTTATGTTGAGTTTACAATTTGGTAGAAATATTTGAAATTTTTATTCACTTTACCAAAAATACATAAAAAAACTATTTATTTTCAACCGAATTGTTCTTAAATATTAAAAATTTAACTACCTTTGTAGTCCTAAAAAAGAGATTTTGAACTAAATTTTATTTATAAAACCATTTAAAGTTTTTAAACAAATGATTAAAGTAGGTATTAATGGATTCGGACGTATCGGACGTTTCGTATTCCGTGCAGCTCAAACAAGAAACGATATCCAAATCGTTGGTATTAACGACCTTTGCCCAGTAGATTATTTGGCATATATGCTTAAATATGACACTATGCACGGTCAATTCGAGGGAACAATCGAGGCTGACGTTGAAAACAGCAAATTGATTGTTAACGGTAAAGAAATCCGCGTAACTGCAGAGCGTAACCCAGCTGATCTAAAATGGAACGAGGTTGAGGCTGAGTACGTTGTTGAATCAACTGGTCTTTTCTTGACTCAAGAGAAAGCTCAAGCACACATCGAGGCTGGTGCTAAATATGTTGTAATGTCAGCTCCTTCAAAAGACGCTACTCCTATGTTCGTTTGCGGAGTTAACTTCGACAAATATGAAAAAGGAACTCAATTCGTTTCTAACGCATCTTGTACAACTAACTGTCTTGCTCCTATCGCTAAAGTATTGAACGACAAATGGGGTATCACTGACGGTTTGATGACTACAGTTCACTCTACAACTGCTACTCAAAAAACAGTTGATGGTCCTTCTGTAAAAGACTGGAGAGGTGGTCGTGCTGCTGCTGGAAACATTATTCCTTCTTCAACTGGTGCTGCTAAAGCTGTAGGTAAAGTAATTC